>DASPNA010000090.1:0-3198 GCA_035626775.1 Thermoanaerobaculia bacterium | reverse complement strand
ATCCTGTACGCCTGCTGGAAGAGCCGCACCGCCTACGACGAAGCGCGCTACCTGCAGCAACTCGCCAGGCGAGGCTCACCCCTCGCCTCCGCTGCCGCATGACTTGACACGGAGGCTCAGATGTCCGGAGGCCTCCCGGTCGTGCTCCGCGTCACAGCCGCCATGCCGCGCGGGACACATTCTGTACGGCACCATGAAACTGCGAATCGTTCTTGCGCTCGCCCTTGCTCTGTTCTCGATCAACTGGACGGTCCACGACCTCGGCACGCTGCCCGGCGGCGGTTACAGCACCGCCATGTCGATCAGCAACAGCGGCTACATCGTCGGCTACGCGCAGAACTCCGCCGGACGGCAACGTGCAGTCTGGTTCAAAGGAAAAGGGGCGGTCGAGATCCCGACCGGACCCGCCAGCTTCATCGGCGCGGTCGCGAACAAAGTCAATGACGCCGGCTTCGTCGCCGGTCAGGCGGAAGGCGCCGGTTTCTACACGTGGTACGGCGGATCGGTCGTGTCGTACGGACCGAACACCGGCGCGTATTCGGTCAATCAATACAACGACATCGGCGGATACACTGTCCCCTCCCCGAGCTACAACGCGGCGTATATCTGGTACGGCGCGACCTCACCGTGGTATCTCGGCCATCTCGGCGGCGGCTCGAGCACCACGCGCGACCTGCATGAATACCCGCTTGCGTGCGGTTGGAGCTCGTTTCACCAGTCGTATCCCACCATGAATCACGCCTTCCTCTGGTACGAAGGCTCGATGCTCGACCTCGGCACCCTCGGCGGCGATCGCAGCGGTGCGGACGCGCTGGCCGTGACCTACTGGCCCGACTATTCGTTCGGTTCGGTGTGGGTGGTCGGCCATTCCGAACTGCCCTCGCTCGACTGGCACGCGATGGTCTGGAACGCCGGCGTCATGACCGATCTCGGCGTGCTGCCCGGCCACGATCAGTCGCGTGCGCTCGACATCAATCACAGCAAAACCATCGTCGGCTTCTCGATGAAAACCGGCACGTCGGTGCAACGCGCGGTGATGTGGTCCGGCGGCGTGATGTACGACCTCAATGACTTTCTACCACCCGGATCGGGCTGGGAGCTGAAGTCGGCCACCGGCATCAATGAGCACGGCCAGATCGTCGGCGGCGGCGTGCATTTCGGCGTATCACGCGCGTTTCGCCTGGACCCGTGGTAACCCCGACCGGAGGCCGGAATTAACGACGCGCCGAATCCGCTAAACTGCGCATCATGCGTAAAACCGCCGCCATTCTCGCGCTCGCCACACTGCTGCTCTCCGTCGCCGCCTTCGCTCAGGAAGATGTCAAACCGAGCGGCAAGCTCACGCGCGTCGAGACCAGGACCGTCTGCATGATCAACGAACATGCGATGGGCAAGGATCAGATCGCGATCGAGATCGACGGCCGCACCTATTACGGTTGCTGCGAGATGTGCAAGAAGGCGCTCGCCGCGGATGAGACGAAGCGCTCGGCGGTCGATCCGGTGACCGGGAAGAAAGTCGACAAGGCCACCGCGGTCATCGCCGCGCAGGAAGACGGCCGCGTCTTCTACTTCGAGAATGAAGCGAGCCTCGCGAAGTACAACAAACAGTTCGAGAAGTGATCCTCGCGGTCCTGGTTCTCGCCGCGGCGCCGCAGTTCGAGACTTCGACGATTGCGGCGTCGCGCGCGACCATCCGTCCGCTCGAGACCATCGACTACACCATCACCATCCGCAACACCGGCGACCGCGCGCCGAGTTACCTGCGCGTCGCCAACGCGATTCCCACCAGCGCCATGTTCGCCGGCGCATCGCCTGACTTCAAATTCATCGAAGCGGATCGCGAGCTGAGCTGGCTCGGCACGATCGAGCCGGGTACGGCGAAAGTGCTGACCTTCTCACTCGTGACCCGTCCGGAGAGCTCGGGACTCACGCTCGCGAACCGAACGGCCATCCATTTCGACGGGCACTATCACGGCCTCGATCACGATCTCCCGATTGAAACGCCGCCGCGCACCAACCGCACCACCGAGCTGGTCGTCTTTGGCTATCTCGGCGCAGCGTTGCTCATCTTGCTCATGTTCCGTCGAGGCGCCGTCGTGCTGGTGCTGATCTCGATCGGCTTCTTGCTCTTCTTCGTCGATCTCGCACGCCGCGACTCGCGCATCCGCAACAAGTACGTTGAAACGCAATGCACCGTCGTGGACTCGATGGCGCGCTTCGCGGAGAGCCAGACGGCGAGCGCGACCGCGCCGTCGCGGCGCACCGGAACATGGACGCCGCTCTTCGCGGTGCGGTATCCGACGACCGCCGGCGAAATGGTCTCGGTCGGTTACGCGTCGCCGAGTCATATTCAGATCGGCCGTCGACGGGCTGAGAGCCCGTCGCTCCAGATGGTGACGCGCGGCGCAACCGCTCCTTGCTGGTACGACCCGGAGAATCCGAAGCAGCTCGTGCTCGTTCGCGACTTCGGCGGCGCATACTGGTTCGCGCTCCTTCCTCTGACGACGCTGCTGTTCGCACTACGGTTCCGATCCCCCCGAGGAACTCCGAGGGACTCCGAGGAACCCCGAGGGACTGACTTACGGCGGCCCCGACCGCACTAACCTCTTTCCCGAACTGCTGTCTAACGAGGTCGGATGGAAGCGACCGACAACGATCTGGTGGAACGCGTACGGGCCGGCGATGACGACGCGTTCCGGCTGCTCGTCGAGCGGCACTCGCGCTCGATCTACCGGTCCGCCTACCGGATCACCGGCAACGCCGCGGACGCTGATGACGTCGTGCAGGAAACGTTTCTCCGTTCGTATCGCGCCATGGGCAGCTTCGACGCGCGCGCGTCCTTCACCACCTGGCTGCACCGCATCGCCATCAACTGCTCGCTCGACCTGATCGACTCGCGCAAACGCCGCGAGCATCGCTTCAACGACGTCCAAGACCTCTCCGTCCTCGCTTCGACCGACGCCTCGCCCGATCGCCTGGCACTCGGTTCGGAAATGCAAACCGCCATCGCAGCTGCCATGGCCCAGCTCACCGGCAACGAGCGCACCGCGTTCGTCCTCCGCCACTTCGAAGGGATGCCACTCGAGGAGATCGGACAGATCCTCGGCACGCGGCTGAACGCAACCAAGAACACCGTCTTTCGCGCGGTCAGAAAACTGAGGCAGCAATTGCAGCCATTCACGGGATCACTCATATGAA
>DASPNA010000089.1:0-97148 GCA_035626775.1 Thermoanaerobaculia bacterium | reverse complement strand
CCGCGCGACGTGCAGCATCGCCTGCGGTCCGTGCGGACCGATCAGAATCGCAACTGCCTGGTGTGCCAGTTCCAGGACCTGCATGGCTTCGACACGCGCACGAGCGGCCGCAATGCCGAGATCACGCCGACGCTCACCGGCACGAACGAAGACGCGTTTGACGCCGGCGTCTCGGCGCGCTGGGCCATCACGCCCGGCACGTCGCTGCAGGCAACGATCAATCCCGATTTCTCGCAGGTCGAAGCCGATGCGGCGCAGCTCGACGTGAACACGCGCTTCGCCTTGTTCTTTCCGGAGAAGCGGCCGTTCTTCGTCGAGGCTGCGGACTTTTTCGAAACGCGATTGCCGCTCGTCTTCACCCGCACGATCGCCGATCCTGCCGGCGGATTGAAGGTCACGGGCAAGAGCGGTCCGCATCTGTACGGCGTGCTGGTGGCGCGCGACGAGATCACGAACGTGCTCATCCCGGGCGATGAATCGTCGGACTTTGCGTTCATCGAAACTGCATCGACGTCGGCGTTCGGACGCTATCGCGCGGAGGTTGGGAAATCCGCGACGATCGGCGGATTGCTCGCATCGCGTCGCGGCGATGACTACGAGAACACGGTGCTGGCCGCCGACGGATACCGC
The DNA here is from genome assembly GCA_035626775.1 of Thermoanaerobaculia bacterium. Lineage (GTDB taxonomy): Bacteria > Acidobacteriota > Thermoanaerobaculia > Gp7-AA8 > Gp7-AA8 > QHVT01. The sequence goes on along the minus strand of DASPNA010000089.1, from coordinate 96,518 downwards.
CGCGTGACCGAGCAGGACAACGTGCGCGTGCAATTCGCGGGCTCGCGCACATCGTATCCGGCCGCGGTCATCGCGGAGTTCGAAGATCAGCCGGATGGCTCGTTTACCGGACATGCGCTGCGCGCGAGCTACAGCCACAGCGATCGCCTGTGGGACTGGAGCGCCGATTACGCGGAGCTCTCGCCCGAGTTCCGCGCCGACAGCGGGTTCATCTCCCAGGTCGGCGTGCGGCAGGGCGAGGTGTTCGTCCAGCGCCGCATCCGCGGCGGCGAGGATCGCTGGTTCCGCAACCTCTACATCACCAGCGGCGTCGACAGCACTCGCCAATTCGACGGCGACTGGACCGAATGGGGCGCCGACCTCGGCGCCACCTACCAGGGTCCGCGGCAAACGGAGATCAGCATCAACGTCGCGCCGAATCAGGAGTACTTCGACGGCCGCACGTACCACAACTTCCGTCATTCGTTCTTCATCTCGACGCAGGTCTCGCCTGACGTGTCGGCGTATCTCAGCCTCAACGCCGGCGAGAACATCGACTTCGCGAACTCGCAGCCGGCCGACTTCGCCACGATCAATCCCGGCGCGACGTTCAACATCGGCCGCCGCATGCGCGGCGAGATCGATTACGTCTGGCAGCGGTTCGATACCGAGACCGGCGAGCGGATCTTCACTGTGCACCTGCCGCAGGCGAAGCTGCTCTATCACTTCAGCCGCCGCTCGTTCGTGCGCGCGGTGCTGCAGTACGAGACGGTCGATTTGGTGACGGAGAAGTCGCGCGCGCTGCTCACGCAACTGTTGTTCTCGTATCGCTGGAACGCGCAGACGGTGGTGCTGGCGGGCTATTCGGACAACTACGAAGGCGCGACGGATTTGTCGCGCACGGACCGCGCGGTATTCGTGAAACTCAGCTACGCGTGGTTGTTCTAGGGGCGCCGCTCCAGATGGCTGCGAAGTCGCGTAGCGACAGTGTTTCCGCGCGGGCGTTGTCATCGATGCCCGCGACTCGCATCGCATCGAGCACCTGTTCCCGCGTCAGCTCGCGCCAGCCGGTCAAGTTGTTGACCAACTTTTTTCTACGCATGCGGAACGATGCGCTGACGAGATCGAGCACATCCTCGCGCGGCGACTGCAATCCGGGATCGCGCGGATCGAGCACCACCACCGCGCTGCGCACTTTCGGCGGCGGATGGAACGACTTTGGGTCGAGCGTCATCAGTTGCCGCGCCGACGCGTATGCCTCGACGTAGAGCGTGAGGAAGCCGTACGGATCGCTGCCCGGTTTCGCGGTCACGCGATCGGCCACTTCCTTCTGCAGCATGAACACGGCCCGTTTGCAGTTCGGATCGGCGATCACGCGCCGCAGGATCGGCGTGCCGACGTTGTAGGGGAGGTTGCCGACCGCGCGATACGGCGTTTGCGGCAGCGGCGCGTCGACCGCGTCTTCGTTGCGCAGCTCCAGCCGTTCGCCGAACTTCGACCGCAGCTGCCGCGCGAGATCGGGATCGATCTCGATGGCGATGACGCGATTCGGCAGCTCCAGCAGTTTCGCGGTCAGCACGCCCTCGCCGGGACCGATCTCGACAATGACGTCATCGGCTGCGGGCTCGACCGCGGCAACGATCTTCTCCACCGCACCGCGATTGCGGAGGAAGTTCTGGCCCCACTTTTTTTTCGGTCGCACGAGTTCGATATTCTCACGCGCCGTGCAAGACCGAGTCTCAGAGCCGCGGCAGGCACGCCTCTGAGACTCTGAGACTTTGCGACTCTGAGACTCTTCCTGCGGACCGCTCCGACTAAACTGCACGCGATGACCACGCCCTCGACGGAAGCCACCGAAGCCGCACACCAGACCATCGCCCGCCTGCGCAAGGAGATCGGGCGTGTCGTCATCGGGCAGGAGGCCGTGTTGAACCGGCTCGTGATCGCGCTGCTCATCCGCGGCCACGTGCTCATCGAAGGACTGCCCGGCCTCGCCAAGACGCTGCTCGTGAAGACGCTCGCGGACGCGATCGAAGCCACGTTCAAGCGCATTCAGTTCACGCCCGACCTGCTGCCCGCCGACATTACCGGCACGCAGATCTTCGACCCCGCCGGCCGCACGTTCAATCCGCGTCTCGGGCCGATCTTCGCGAACCTCGTGCTTGCGGACGAGATCAATCGCGCGCCCGCGAAAGTACAAAGCGCGCTGCTCGAGGCAATGCAGGAGCGGCAGGTCACGATCGGCGACAGCACGTACGCGCTGCCCGATCCGTTCGTCGTCATCGCCACGCAGAACCCGATCGAGCACGAGGGCACGTATGCGTTGCCCGAGGCGCAGGTGGATCGGTTCGTGATGAAACTGCGGGTGGATTACCCGCGCGCCGACGAAGAGCTGCGCATGCTGCAGCTCTATCTCGACCCGATGCGCGAGCGCGTCAACGTCGAGCGCATCCTCAGCACGGAAGACATTCGCTCGATCGGCCACATGGCCGCGCGCGTGCACGCGGATGAGCGCATCGGCCGCTACATCGTGCAGCTCGTCACGGCGACGCGAAAACCCGCGGATTACAAAATGCCGTCGCTGGCGTCGCAGATCGCGTTCGGCGCATCGCCGCGCGCGACGCTCGCGCTCGCGCATGTTGCCAAGGCGCACGCCTTCATCGAAGGCCGTGAGTACGTCGTGCCGGAGGATGTGAAGGCCGTCGCGCACGACGTGCTGCGGCACCGGCTCGTGCTCAGCTACGAAGCCGCCGCCGAGCAGGTCACGAGCGACCGCATCATCGATCAGGTCCTGGCGAGCGTTCCCGTCCCGTGAGATTCTTCCGCCGCAAGCCTCCGCCCGATCCGCGCGTTCCCGTCGCGCGACGCGTACGCGATCTCGAGCTCCTGTCGTCGCGCATGATCCGCGCAGGATTCGCCGGCGACTATCACTCCGCGTTTCACGGCCAGGGCATCGAGTTCGCGCAGGTGCGCGAGTACATGCCGGGCGACGACATCCGCACCATCGACTGGAACGTCACCGCGCGCAGCGGCGTGCCGCACGTCAAGCAGTTCGTGGAAGAGCGCGATCTCACCGTGATGATCGCGATCGACGTCTCGGGCTCGATGCGTTTCGGTTCCATCGACTGGCGCAAGTGCGACATCGCCGCGGAGCTCGCGTCGGTGTTCGCGTTCTCCGCGGTCGAAAACTCCGATCGCGCGGGTCTGCTGCTCTTCTCCGACAAGACGCAGACTTACATCCCGCCGCGCCGCGGACGCGCGCACGCGCAGGTGCTGGTGCGTGCCGCGGTCGACGCTGCCATGCGCGGGCCGCGAGGCGATGCGAACCTCGAGCAGGCGACGCGATTTCTCGAGCGCGTGGCCGTGAAGCGATCCGTGGTGCTCGTGCTGTCGGATTTTCTCGATCTGCATTTCGAGCGTCCGCTCAATCGTCTCAATCGCAAGCATGACGTGATCGCGCTGCCGATCGTCGATCCGCGCGAGGAGCGTTTTCCCGAGCGCGGTCTGATGCGTCTCGTCGACCTCGAAACCCACGAGCCCCGCCTCATCGACCTCGGCCGCGCCGACGTCGCGCGTCGCGCGGCGCAGCGGCGCGTGCATCTCGAGCGGCGCTTCCGAGCGGCCGGTATCGATCACCTGACCATCTCGACCGCGGTCCCGTACGACCGCGAGCTGTTGCGCTTCTTCCAGCAGCGCGCGGCGTCCCATCGCGTGAGGAGAGTGGAGGGCTGACATGAGCCTCCTTTCGGCGCTTGTCCTCGCGGCGGTCACGGTCACGGTGAATCCGCCGCAGCCGAAAGTCGGCGACCTGATCACCATCGACTTCGCGGCGCCGGTGACGCTGGAGGCGTCGCAGGAGTACGAGGTCGTGTCGCGGCAGGGGAAGCGCGTGGTGGTGCGCACGTTCGAGCCGAAGCCGTTCGTGATGAGCGGCGCGGTCGGTAACGAGCGGTTCACGAATCTCGTGGTGCCTGTGGGATCGGTGCTCGCGCCGAACGACACCCTCGCGCCCGCGCCGCTTGCGCCGCCGCTTTCGGTGCCATATCCGCGCGCGCCGTTCATCGCCATCGCCATCGCTGCACTTGCCGCGTTCGCGACGTGGCTCGCGGTGGGGTGGCGCGCGAAGCATGCGACGTTGCCTGCGGTCGCCACGCCGCAGTTATCGGCTGAAGAACGATTCCGCAACGCCGTGATTGCGTTGCGGCGCAATGGCGCGCATCCGCGACGGTGGGCGGCGCTCGCCGATGAGACGCGCGCGTTTCTGGCGGCGACGCGGCAGCTCGGCAAGGAGTTGACGACATACGAGCTCGTGCCGCGGTTGTCCGAGCATGACGCGGTCGTGGTCGATATTCTTCGTCATGGTGACTACGAAAAGTTCGCGCCGGCCGGAGAGCCGCAGGCGGATTTCGAAGAGGTCGCGCAACGCGCCCTGGTGCTGACGGAGGCGCGCGCATGAGGGGTTACCCCTCACCCGGCCTTCGGCTACTCTGTAATCGGGTGCGCGAAGCGCGGATGAGGGGTCGCCCCTCACCCGGCCTTCGGCCACTCTGCTATCGGGTAGCCTTCTCCCCTCGGCGAGGGGAGAAGGTGCGCGAAGCGCGGATGAGGGGTTACCCCTCACCCGGCCTTCGGCTACTCTGCAATCGGGTGCGCGAAGCGCGGATGAGGGGTTACCCCTCACCCGGCCTTCGGCTACTCTGCAATCGGGTGCGCGAAGCGCGCATGAGGGGTTACCCCTCACCCGGCCTTCGGCCACCCTCTCCCCGCAAGCGGGGCGAGGGCTGCAATCGGGTGCGCGAAGCGCGGATGAGGGGTTACCCCTCACCCGGCCTTCGGCCACCCTCTCCCCGCTGCGGCGGGGCGAGGGTTACTGGTGTGTCCTCATGACCCGGTTCGCCAACCCCCTCTGGTTTGCGCTCGCCGCGCTCGTGATCGCGCGCATCGCGTTGCTCGTCCGCGATCGACGCGCGCGCGTCGGCGCCTTCGGCTTCTCCTCGCTTTCGCTGATCTCGCCCGCGCGCGGATTGCGCGCACGCACGTCGGGCATTCCGTTCTTCCTGGAAGTGCTCGCGTTGCTGCTGCTCATCGCGGCGCTCGCGCGTCCGCAACGCGTCGTGCGCCTCGCCGCGAGCGACCGCTTCGGCATCGACATCGTCATCGCCCTCGACGCCTCGGGCAGCATGGCCGCCGAAGACTTCACGCCACGCAATCGGTTCACGGTGGCGAAGGAGCTGATCGGCGATTTCATCCGCGGCCGCACGGACGATCGCATCGGCCTGGTCACGTTCGGCAGCCGGGCGGCCACGCGCGTGCCGATCACGTACGACCGCCGCATCACTGAAGGCATCCTCGACAGTCTCGAGATCGGCGAGCATGGCAACGGCACGGCCATCGGTCACGGCCTCGCCACCGCGGTGAATCGCCTGCGCAATTCGAAAACGCGTAGCCGCGTGATCATTCTCGTGACCGACGGCGTGAACAACTCCGGCTCGATCGATCCGCGCGTGGCGGCGCAACTCGCGGCGCGCAGCGGCATCAAGGTTTACACGATCGGCGTCGGCAGCGAAGGTCCGGTGCCGCTGCCCATCAAACGCGAGAATCGCTTCACCGGCCAGATCGAAACGGTTTACACGCACATCCGCGGTGAGCTCGACGAGCCGACGCTCACTGCGATCGCGGAGAGCACCGGCGGCGAATTCTTCCGCGCCACCGATGCTCGCGCCCTCGGCCGCGTGCTGCAACGCATCGACGCGCTCGAGAAGACGCGCCTGACGTCGCCGAAGCGCGAACAGATCGACGAGCTGTACGTCTATCCGCTCGCTGCCGGGCTGGTATTGCTGTTCGTCGCGCTCCTCGCGGGGGAAACAGTGTGGATGAAGGTGCCCGCATGAGCTTCCGCTTTGCGACGATGCTCTGGCTGCTGGCGCTCGTGCCGTTCGTGCTGGCGTTCCTCGTGATGCGTCAACGCACGCGCGAGCGAATTGCACGACGGTTTGCCATCTGGAGCGACGGGCTCTCAGCCCCTCGAAGTGTTCCTCGACGGGCTAAGAGCCCGTCGCGCCAGATGGTTCGGCCATTGCTTCTTGCCGCCGCCATCGCACTCGCGATTTTGGCGTTAGCGGGTCCACACGCCGGCTTCACCCTCGTCCCCATCATCGCGCGCGAGGCCAACCGCGTCGTGGTCATCGACGTCTCGAACAGCATGGCCGCCGAAGACGTCGGCACCTCGCGTCTGTCCGCGGCGAAAGCGTTGGCCATCCGCCTCGCGAACGCGCAGGAGGGCCGCATCGCGCTGGTGATCTTCGAAGCGGAGCCGGAAGTGGTCTCGCCGCTCACGACCGACACCGACGCCGTGGCCGCGCTCATCGACACGATCGCGCCCGGTGAGACCGGGCAACCCGGCTCCGACGCCGGCAGCGCGATCCTCGCCGCGTTGCGCCTCATCGAAGCGGATGCATCGCAGAAGGCGGACATGGTCGTCATCAGCGACGGCGAGGACCAGGGCCTGCGTGTCGCCGAAGCGGTCCAGCGCGCGAAAACGCGCGGCGTGGAAGTATCGACGATCGTGGTCGGCTCGTCGTCGGGCAGCACGATCCCGACAGGTCGCGGTCCATTGCGCGATGAGGCGGGCGACGTCGTCACGACGTACGCGAGCACGCGGGTCATGAACGACATCGCGCGCGGCACCGGCGGCACGCTGCTCGAGAATCCTTTCGGCGCCCGCGCACTCGATCCGCTGTTGCGCAATGCGCGCGCGGCTACGAACCGGCAGACCGAAGCACGCGTGCCGATCGATCGCTACCAGTGGCCGCTCGCCCTCGCATTCGCTGCGCTGCTGAGCGGCTCGCTGCTGCATCGAGGTGCCGAGTGAGAATCGGGCTGGTGCTGCTGCTCGCGGTCTCGCTGCCATCGTGGTGGCGCGAGACGAACTCGCACGCGTCCAGTGCGCGCGGCTCGCGTGCGTTTGCGGAAAAGCGATATGACAACGCCGCGAAGGCATTCAATCGCGCACAACAAATCGCTCCCTCCGCGCGCAACGCCTTCAACCTCGGCACCGCGGAAATCGCGGCGGGCAATCGCGAGCAGGGATCGGCGCATCTCGCGGATGCGATCCAGGATCCGGCGTTGCGCGCCGACGCGCTCTTCAATCGGGGCAACAGCGCCCTCGAATCGAAAGCGGTCGATCACGCCATCCGCGATTACCAGGACGCGCTGCGTGCAAATCCGAGTCACGCGGCGGCGAAGCGCAATCTCGAGATCGCGCTCGCGCGGCGGCAGAATCAGCGGCCTGCTCCCGGCGGCAAACAGGGGCAGCAGGGCCGGAATCCACAGCAGCAACAGCCGCAGGCGCCCGCGCCGGGACAGAAACCGGAGCGCGGGCAGGCCGACCTCGAGGCCTTGTTGCGCAGCGTGCAGCAGCAGGAGCAGGAAGAGTTGCGGCGGATGAAGGCGCAACCGGCCGAGGGACGCGTGGGGTGGTGAGGGGTTTCGGTGTGGCGGTGTTTGCATTGCTCGCGCTTTCCGCGGCCGCGAACGAACTGCTCGTCGACCGGTACCGCCTGCAGATGAACGATCTGCTCACCATCACGCTCACGCTGGAAGATGACTTTGCGGGCGATGAAGTGAACGTGCCGCTCAGCAACCTCGCGTTTGTCGGCGAGCCGTCGGTGTCGTCCGAGTTCGCGTGGCTCAACGGACGGGTGACGCGGCGCAAAGTCTTTCGTTATCGCGCCCGTCCGCTCGCGCCGGGCCGCGCGCGCGTCGGTCCGCTCGTGCTGCTGTCGAGCGATGGACAGCGCGAGACCTTGCGCGCGCATGACATCGACGTGCAGCCCGACCGCACGTCGCAATCGAACGATGCGGAAGTGGTCTTGCGCGAGCTCGTTGCGGCGGGGCGCGATCCGCTGTTCGTGATCGGCGAGATCGACAAGCAGTCGGCGTTCGTGGGAGAGCCGATCACCGTCACCTGGTGGCTGTACAACGCGGCGGTGATTCAGCAGTGGCAGATCGTCGCCGTGCCGAAGCTCTCCGAGTTCTGGGCTGAGGAGCAGGTGCGGAGCGATACGCCGGAGCGGGTGTTCGTGAATGAGATGCTGGTGCAGCGGTTGCCGGTGCGGCGCGTGGTGTTGTTTCCGCTGCAAAGCGGGCGATTGCGCGTCGACGGCGTGACGGTGCAGGCCGCGATCATGCGGCGCTCGCGGCGCGGGCCATTCGCGATGTTCGAAGGCGACTTGATCGAGGCCACGTTCACGTCGGCGCCGATGACGGTCGATGTGAAGCCGCTTCCGCCCGGACCGCCAGTGGACGCGATCGGCGATCTCACGCTCGCGTGCGAGCCGGCGGTGCAGAAGAACGGCGGACCGGTGGTCGTGCGCGTGACGTTGAGCGGAGTCGGAAATCTGCGCGCGGCGACTGCGCCGCGGTTCCAGGGCGCGGTGCCGGGCACGGTGCAGATGGAAGGCGGCGAGGTGACGGTGTCGCGCGAGCTGAATTCATTCGCGATGTCGCGCCAGTGGCGCTATCTCGTGTTTCCGCAGGAATCAGGGCTGCTCACACTGCCGCCACTTTCGATGCGCATTTTCGATCCGAAGGCTGGCGCGCGGCGTGAGCTGCAATGCGCGACTGCGTTCGTGAACGCGGTCGACGTCCGACCGGGGCTCGAAGCGCCGCTGCCTGCGGTTACCGCATCCGCACGACCGCTGCCGTGGCCGTGGATTGCGGGTGCGCTGGCGTCGTTGCTGGCGATCCTGATTGCGGTTCCGCGCGTGCGCCGCGAGCTGGCGTTGCGGCGCGCAGTCCGCGAGATCACACGCGATGCGAGCCCGTCGGAGATCCGCGCGCGCATGGAAGCGCGAGTGCGCATCGATCTGCGTGAAGCGTCGGAGCGCGGCGATGCCTGGCGCGCGTTGCGGTCGCTGCTCGATGCGGCCGAGCGCGAGCGCGATCTCGCGGTCGATGCCGACCGCGAGATCGCGCGCCGCGTGCGGGACGTGCTCGAAGCGCCCATTTCTCACCCCGCCGCACGTTGACCATTCATGCGCCCGGCATGGCATCTCCTCCTGCAAGGCATGCCTATTGGGCGTGCTGCCGAATGTGCTCGTCCCCGAACCGCTGATCGCATTGCACCGGCGCCCGCTGCTTTCTCGCCATCTTCGACGAAGCCCTGTACGACCGCGTCACCGGTCGCGGGAGTCGTGCTGCTGTCCTGATATGGCGAGTTGGAACGAAGAGCCGTTCGGTGCGACCCGGTATCGCACCGAACGGTCTCGCAAAACTTCTTAGAAGTAACGGCCGCTGTTGGCGTTGCGATAGTGCCGAAGCTGCAGGTATGTTTTTCCGACCGTGAACGACGCCGAGCCGGCCGATTCATGGTGTCAGCAAAGAAAAAGATTTGCGACGATCCGACTCGACATAGCCATTCCCTGTGACGTAATTGGTTCTCGTGTTCGTCGGCAAGGTGTATTCGAGCAATTTCGTCCAACGACCGCAGGCAGCCGTGGAGGTGGAATTCGAGGCGTTCGGACAGACTGTATGATCGCCCGGAGTAGCATCGGTGAACCCAGCATCCAGCAGTTTTGACGCTCCGGCTCGTTGGTAGCCGTAGAGACTGTGACGTCGTTGACCTGCGATGCATAAGTCAAAATCGTGTTCACTGCTCACGGTTGCGTACACGATGAGCGACGAGTCGGCGTTTGAGAGAGTAACGGTGCCACTTGCGGTGTTCGCCGACAACGTGACGCTGTGGGAAGTATTCGTCGCGAAGAGCGTATCGCCCACGCCTTCATTCGGAAAGGCTGTCCATCACCGCGATTTCGTCTGGCAATTCGGCCGGCACATAGACTTCGTACGGACGCCGTAGCCGGAAACCGAGCCGCCGCCGAGATTGGCTGCCGACGCAGTGTGTCTCTCCCATGTTACTCACTGTGGAAGCCTGAATCTCATAGGTCGCGGTCGATGGCGCGCTACTGTAGACAATCCTCATGTGAGACCGGATGAGCGCGTTGAAATCCGGGCTATTGCTCTGCAGTGCAGGACGGCAACTGTCCTGTACGGTTTTCTGGGTCGAGCCCACGACGACGGTGTTTGTGAGCGGGTCGGGCGATTGGAGCGGGAACACGGATAGGATCGGGTGCCGGGCGCCGAGGGCGTAAATGTTCCTGGTGCGCACGAACTGAAACCTCGGGCTGGCTGCGAACCAAACACCGCTAGAACGGTACTACTGATTATGGCAAAACGACGAAACGATGAGAGTCTCCGAGAATGGTTGGATCGCCGTCGAGCCGTTCCGCTCGTCGCTGGCGACGAGGATGAGCTCGAGACAATTTCGTGAATCAATTGACGAGGGATGTCAGTCTGCAGGACTGTTTTCTATTGGCAGTGCAATCCTTGCTGCCATGGTATTCCGGCCTTACGGGAAGTCGGGCGTGCCGGTAGATGGCGCCTGCTTGGGTGTACTGCGAGCATGCTCTCGATAGCGTGTAAGATGGCCGCCCGATGGAACAGCGGCCCCAAACCTCCTTGCAAGCGGCGACCAGCTTCTGGGACACGCCCGGAGGCATCCAGGAACAGCGCGCCAACCAGTGCTGGCTCACGAAACCGTATGTCCGTCAGTATGTAATTGAGACGATTGGTTCAGGACGGTTGTTGTGGCCGGTGGAGTGGCTCAAATCTCTTTACCCGACCCGGTTCGGGCGCGGGCTGAGCATCGGTTGCGGGAGCGGAGCGCTCGAGCGGTCGTTGATGACACTCGATGTGTGCGAGCGAGTGGATGCGTTCGACGGCGCCGTGGGGTCGCTCGACGATGCTCGGCAACAGGCAGCCGCCCACGGTTGGAGCGAGCGTCTTCGCTATTTCGCCGCCGATTTCAATACGATCGCTCTGCCGCGCGACACGTATGACATCGTGTTCTTCAACCAGTCGCTGCACCACGTCGCGCGACTGGAGTATCTGCTGCGGGAGGTGCATCGCGCATTGAAGCCGGACGGGCTGTTGTATGCGGACGAGTACGTCGGGCCGTCACGTCACCAATGGACGCCCGATCGGCTCACCATCCACCAGATCATCTATGGATTCCTGCCGCCGGAGTGGCGATATTACGATCGCGTTCCCGCTCCCATCGAATACGACGATCCATCGGAAGCGATTCGGTCGTCGGAGATCCTGCCGCAGATGTCCGTCGGATTCGACATCGTTCAGCGGCGTGACTATGGCGGAACCCTACTCTCAATCCTGATCCCGATCATCAACTGGTCTGTTGCGCCCGAAGAGTTCCAGCGCAATCTCATCATCGCGGAGCGGGAGTGGTTGCTGGCGGGTGGCGAAAGCTACATGACGGTCGTCGTCGCACGACCGAAACGGGGCATCGCGGGGATGCTTGCAAACGTCCGGTATCTCTCGCGATCGCGGCCATGAAATAGAAGCCGACGTTGCGCGGCGAGCGAAGAAGGCTCCGGCCGTTCACACGCTCATGATTCCGCATCCCTATCCGGAAGGTGCGGCGACGGCATGGATCGCGAAGCAGGATGACGATTCCCAGAACGATCGCATCCATTACTTCACCGTCGAAGCGACGGCGAATTCGTCGGCGCGATCGCGGTGATCATGAAAGGCGACGGCGTCGGCGAGATCGGCTACTGGATCGGCGTGCCCTACTGGGGCCGCGGTTACGCCTCCGATGCCGCGCGTACGATCGTGCGCTACGGCTTCGAGCAGTGCGGTCTCGATCGCGTCTTCGCTTGTCACTTCACGCGCAACGCGGCATCGGGACGCGTGCTGCAGAAGGCGAGGATGCAGTACGAGGGAACGCTGCGCCGCCACCTCGTGAAGTGGGACGAGCGGATCGACCTCGCGTTTTACGGCTCGCTGCGCGAGGAGCGGAGCGCGATGCGCGACACTTCGAGTCGCACGTCCCCGCTGCCGTAAGCGACGCGCGCGAGCAGTGCTTGTCCTTCCGGCACCATGCGCCACGTCAGGACTTTGCGATCGAGAAAGAGGCCGCATTGATCGAAGCCGTCGATGCCGGTGCTCTTGCAGCGCCACGCGAGAGTGGCGTCGTTGCCGTTGTGTGTGATCGAGACCGGTGCGTCGGTCGAGTGCAGCAGCGCGAGCGGCGCTTCTTCCGCCTGCGCGACGAAGGGCAGGAAGAACAGCAGCGCGAGCAGTAACGCGATCCAGCGTTCGAGTCGGTAGTCGGTGACAGCAGTGGGTTCCATGACCAGAATCATTGAGGGCTCCACTTGCGACATCGCGAAGATCGTGCCGGGAATTGATCGCGGCGCGAATGTGGCCGGAATGTGGCGGCTACCGCGCCAAGGTAGCGAAAGAGCCCCTCATCCGGCCGTTGGCCACCTTCTCCCCGCGATGCGGGGAGAAGGTTACATAGGCCGCCTTACCGCTGTCCGCAGGCCGACGATCCCACCGCCCCTCTCCGTTGACCGGTCAGCGGATCGTCGTAGAACACCGTCAGGTCGATGCGCTCGCCTCGCTGAATCGCGAGCTCGGTCGCCCGCACGGTGAACTTGCACCGCTGCCCTGGCCCGAGGACGCGCAAACATCTCGCCGCGTCGACCTCGTAGCCGGTCGCGCTGACGCCTGCGTGTGTCGTGATGGCGACGCCCGTGACGCGCAGCGGCGTCCGCTCCGGATTCGTGAGCGTGATCGACTGCTTGCCGGTGCTCCTGAAGTGGATCTTCGACGGCTCGAAGCAAAGCTGCCTCGCCGGCGTCACGATAGGTGGCGGCGCCTGCACCACGGTAGGTGGCGGCGGGGGCGGCGCGACGACGGGTGGACGCGGCAAGCTGCCGCTCAACGGAATGCGGCTGCGCTTGCCGTCGGCGACGATCGTCAGCGCTCCGCTGGATATGCCCGGCTCTTGCGGCGCGAAGACGACCGCGACGACGCATTGCGCGCCGGGCGCGACTCCGTTCGCACAGCCGTTCGTCGCGAGGAATGGGCCGCTGATCGTCGTCGAGACGAGGGTGATCGGTTGTCCGCCGTCGTTACGCACTGTCGCGAGTTGCGCGGCCGCGCGTCCACCATCGCCGAAGTCGATGCGCGACGGCGAGAACACCGGTCGCGCCGGCGCAGGCGGGGGAGGTGGTGGAGGAACGACGATCGGATTGGGCGCGATTTCGACCGGCGCCATCTGGACCGACGGGCTCTCAGCCCGTCGAGGCGGGTCAATCGGCGGCGGTGCGACGGGCGGCACAACGACGGGCTGAGAGCCCGTTGCTCCAGTCTGCGCCACCGCATACGCCGCGATCAGGCCGACGATGAGCGGAATGATCCACTTCGAACGTTTACGCTTGCGCTCGGATTCGCCGCCGCCGAGGTAGAACGAGATCGTGCGCATGACTCAGCTCACGCGCTGCAGTTCGCGCACTTCGCCGTCGTCGATCTGCACGCGCACGACCGGTGCCTCATCTTTGCCGCCGCTACCGGAGGCGCCTTCGGGACTGACGAAGCTGTGAACGCGGTCCGCGCCCGCGAAGACGATCAGCCAAGTGAGCACCATGTCCACCATCTCATGCACTTCCCCCAGCTTGAGCACGCGAAGGATGCGCAGGTCGGCGCGATCGACGATGACCGCAGCGATGACGCCACCGAGGATCATGAGGATGAGCTTGCGCTTTTCTTTGGAGCGCAGCCTGACCGCCGAACCGCTCCGCACGCGCGACAGCCGCGCCGCGTTCATGAGGTAATTGACTGCCGCCAGAATCCTCTCCGTGGCGAACGCGGCAAGAGCCACGATCGCGACCAGCTTCGCAGTGTCATCCATGGACCTACCCCCCTCTTGCAGCCATAGTGAGGGAAATACGCTCAGCGTTTCAACGGCTGAATCCGGCGCCACGGCATGCGTCTTGCCCAACCCGCTTCGGGGACGAGAGGAATGCACGTCGAAAGCGTTCGCGAGATCGTTGCGCAGCATGGCCGCCTCGGCGTGCCCATCACTGAATTGCACGACGACGGCGATCTCTACAGCGCCGGCCTCACATCGCTCGCCACAGTCGGGTTGATGCTCGCGCTCGAGGAGGCATTCGACATCGAGTTCCCCGACGCGATGCTCAGCCGGAAGACGTTCTCCAGCATCGCCTCCCTCGCAGCCGCGGTCGAGACGCTCACAGGACAGCAGTCGGCACAGCAGGCGAGTGCCCGATGACGATCGCACAGCCGCACCCAAAGCCGGCGTACGACTTCAGTGCATTACTCTCTGAAATTCACCGGCTGGGGCGGGAGACCATAGAGCCGGCCTCGCATGACGTTGACGCTGCCGCGCGTTTTCCCGTTGAAGCGATCAACGCCTTGCGCGACCTGCAGCTGCTGAGCGCCTACGTGCCCGCGCAATACGGCGGGCTCGGCCTCAACATCGTCCAGCTCGGCCGTATCTGCGAGGCGCTCGCGCATTACTGCGCGTCGACCGCGATGATTTTCGCGATGCATCAGATCCAGGTCGCCTGCATCGTCCATCATGCCGGCGACTCACATTACTTTGCGCGCTATCTGCGCGAGCTCGTCGATCGGCAGTGGCTCATCGCGTCGGCAACGACCGAGCTCGGCGTCGGCGGCGATTTGCGATCCAGCATCTGCGCGATTGAAGTCGATCGCGACCGCTTTCATCTCGTGAAGAAAGCGCCGGTCATTTCGTATGGCGAACAGGCGGATCAAATTCTCGTCACATCGCGCCGTGCGCCGGACGCTTCGTCAAGTGATCAGGTACACGTGCTGGTCAGTAAATCGACTTATCAATTGGAAGCGTTGTCCTCGTGGGACACCCTCGGCTTCCGCGGCACCTGCAGCCTCGGATTCACATTGACCGCGGACGGCGGCACCGAGCAGGTACTGCCGGTGCCGTTCGACGAAATCCTCAGCCGCACGATGCATCCCGTTTCGCACATCGTCTGGTCGTCCTTGTGGCTCGGCATTGCGGCGGAAGCGGTGCAACGTGCGCGCGCGTTCGTGCGAGCCGAGGCGCGCAAGAACCCGCAACTGCCGCCCGCGTCGAGCCTGCGCCTGGCGGAGGTGGACATCGTGCTGCAGAACATGCGCAATAACGTGCATGCGGTCACCGCCGAATATTTTGCGATGCTCAATGATGGCGACGCGGACGCGTTCCGCGGTTTCGGATTCGCGACACGCATCAACAACCTGAAGGTTTCGAGCTCGCAGCTGGTGGTGGAGATCGTCAGCCAGGCCATGTTGATCTGTGGCATTGCAGGTTATCGCAATGACTCGCGCTTCACGCTCGCGCGTCATCTGCGCGATGCCTACGGCGCCGCCCTCATGGTCAACAACGACCGCATCCTCGGCCACAACGCAACCATGCTGCTCGCGCTCAAGGAGGTGTAACCACGGACCTCAACGCGCTGTTCGACGCGCAGCTTTTGATCCCGACGGGAGTGCGCGGCGTTTATGGCTTCGCGCACGCGTTCGAGGACGTGATCGAGCGCTTCGATGCGTATGCGACGCGCGCGGGGGCGGACATGGGGGCGGAGGTGATCCGTTTTCCGCCGCTGTTGCCGCGGGCGAGCTATCAGCGCACCGATCATCTCGATACATTTCCCAACCTCATGGGCTCCGTGCACAGCTTCATGGGAAACGAGCGCCAGTCGTTGCAGCTGGCGTCCAAGAAAGCGGCGGGGGAGGACTGGAGCGGTGATTTGTCGGCGACGGATGTGATGATGACGCCGGCTGCGTGCTATCCGCTGTATCCAACTGTCACGGGAACGTTGCGGCCCGAGGGGCGCATTGTGGATTTGCGGTCGTTCGTCTTCAGGCACGAGCCGTCCGACGATCCGGCACGACTGCAGATCTTCCGTATGCGCGAATTCGTGCGTATCGGGACACCCGGCGAGGCGTTGAGCCATCGCGATCTATGGTTGCGGCGTAGTGAGGAAATGTTGCGCGACGTGGGGCTGGACGTGCAGCCGGTATTGGCGAACGATCCATTCTTCGGCCGCGGCGGACGCGTCATGGCGGCGACGCAGCGCGAACAGGAATTGAAATATGAGCTCGTCGCGCCGATCGCATCGCAGGAGCATCCTACCGCAGTGGCGTCGTGCAATTACCACCTCGATCACTTCGGCCACTCGTTCGGCATCAAGACGCATGACGGCAACGTCGCGCATTCGGCGTGCGTGGGATTCGGGCTGGAGCGCGTGGCGATGGCGCTGTTCCGCAAGCACGGATTCGAGACGGCGCAATGGCCCGCGTCCGTGCGCAACGTGCTCGAGCTATGACGAAGCAGGTGCTCGACCTCGCCCCGGCCACGTATCGGCGGCACGCCATTCATGGCCAGGAGCGCATCTGGGCGGAGACGAATTGCTATGTCGACCTGTGGGTCGAGCTGCTGCATGCGCTCGGCCGGGAGCCGATCGCGGCGCTGCCGTTCACGCTGGCGATCGACTTCGAGGGCGATCAATGGACTTTCTTCAAGTTTCCGCTATCGGACTTGTATGAGCTGTATGGCGTCGACGTGCAGGAACTGGCGATCTGGCGGCCATTGACGGCGCATCTCGAAGAGCAGATCGGGCGCGGACGTCCGGTGCTCGTCGAGCTCGACTCGTACTATCTGCCGGATACGGCGGGGACGGCATACCAGCTCGCGCATGTGAAGACGACGGTCGCCGCGGTCAAGATCGACGTCGAGCAGCAACGCCTGGGCTATTTTCACAATGCCGGCTATTACGAATTGCAAGGCGACGATTTCTCAGCGGTGCTGCAACCGCCGGGATTGCCGCCGTATGTCGAATTCGTGAAGGTGCGCGAGGTAGGCGGCGATGCGGTGCGGACCTCGCTGCAGCACCTGCGCAAGCATTTGCAGCTCGCGCCGGAATCGAATCCATTCGCAAGCTTCAAGGAGCGCTTTGCGCGCGACCTCGAGGGCCTGTTGCGCGAGAGCCTCGATACGTTTCATCAATATTCATTCGCGACATTGCGGCAATTGGGCGCGTGCTACGAACTGTCCGCGACCTATCTGCAATGGCTGTCCGCGAATGGCCAGGCGGAGCTCGAGGAGCCGACGCGCGCGCTGCTGGAGATCTCGGAGAGCGCCAAGGCGTTTCAGTTTCAACTGGCGCGTGCGATGGCGCGCCGCAAGCCGCTCGATCTCTCGCCGCTCGATGCGATGGGGGAGCGGTGGGAGCGCGCGATCGGCGGCTTGAAAGCACGGTACCGCTGACATGCTCGAAGAGTGTCCGTGGCTGCTCGCGTCGACGCCGCCGAATGCGGTCGCCGATCCGTGGCAGCTCGACGGACATGCGTTGTCGTGGAGCGAGGCCCGCGTGCCGGGAACGGTTCTCGCGGAGAACGCGGACGATCGCGACTGGTGGTATCGCTGTGCCTTCGAGGCGCAAGCGCACAAGAAGACATTGCGCTTCGATGGCCTGGCCACGCTCGCGCAGGTGTGGCTCAACGGCGAGCTGATTCTCGAATCGGACAACATGTTCCGCCAGTACCGCGTCGGCGTCGAGTTGCGCGAGCAAAATGAACTGGTGATTTGCTTTCGCTCGCTCGACGCCGCGCTCGCGCGACGGCGCCCGCGGCCACGATGGAAAACGCGGCTCGTGCGGCATCAACAGCTTCGCTGGTTTCGCACCTCGCTGATGGGGCGCATTCCGGGCTGGACGCCGCCCACGCCGATGGTGGGGCCGTGGCGCTCGATCGAATTCGACTCCGGATGGGATCTCCGTTCGCGGCTCGATGGCTCCAAAGGCATCGTCGAAATCTCGTGCGGCGCCGATGCGGGGACCTTCTCCGTCGGCGACATGTCGGTCGAATTGCATGGTGGGTCCGCGACCGCGGTCATTGAGAACCCGGCGCTCTGGTGGCCGCACACACACGGTGAGCCACACCTGTATGCGTGCAGCGTGACGATCGGCGGTGAAACCATCCATTGCGGCTCTGTCGGGTTTCGGACCGTGGACCAGTACGGCGAATTCGGCTTACGCATAAATGGCCTACCGATCTTCTGCCGCGGGGCATGCTGGACTCCCGGCGACCTCGACGCACTGGAGCTTCTGCACGACGCCGGCGCGAACATGGTGCGCGTCGGCGGAACGTTCTATTACGAAGAGGACGCGTTCTATCGCCGCTGCGACGAGCTCGGGCTCCTGGTCTGGCAGGACTTCATGTTCGCGAACATGGACTATCCGGCCGGTGATGCTGCCTTCGTCGAATCAGTTCGCATCGAGACCACACAGCAATTGCAGCGATTGCGTGCGCATCCGTGCGTGGTCGTCTATTGCGGCAACAGTGAGGTGGAGCAGCAGGCCGCCATGCTCGGCGCGCCGCGCGAGCTGTGGCGCAATGAATTGTTCGGCGAAGTTCTGCCGGCGTTGTGCGGCGAATTGCATCCCGAAACGGTGTACGTCCCCTCGACGCCGAGCGGCGGCGCGCTGCCGTTTCATCCGAGCACTGGTGTCACGCACTATTACGGCGTCGGCGCGTATCGCCGCCCGATCACAGACGTCCGCCATGCCGGCGTTCGCTTTGCGGCCGAATGTCTCGGCTTCGCCAATGTCCCCGCGCAGGCAGTGGTGGACGAAGTCATGGAGGGCGATGCGTTCGCCGCGCACGACCCGCGCTGGAAGCGGCGCACGCCCCGCGATACCGGCTCGCCGTGGGATTTCGAAGATGTGCGCGATCACTATCTGCGTGAAACTTTCGGCGTCGATCCGCTGCAATTGCGCAGTTTCAACCCGCGCCGCTATGTCGAATTGAGTCGCGTCGTGACCGGACAGGTCATGGCACAGGTGTACTCCGAATGGCGCAGCGCGCGCAGCACGTGCAACGGCGCGCTGGTGTGGTTTCTGCGCGACCTGTGGCCGGGTGCGGGTTGGGGAATTCTCGACAGCCGCGGCATGCCGAAGGCGTGCTTTTATGAACTGCGCCGGGTATGGCAGCCGCGGACCGTCGTCTTTACGGACGAAGGATTGAATGGTCTGCACGCGCACATCATCAATGATCGAAACGAAGCGTTCGACGGCACGCTCGAAATCGCGCTGCTGCGCGATGGTCACATCGTCACTGCACAGGCCACGACACCATTCCACGTCGAGCCTCGTTCCGTTTCGACGTACGAAGCCGACGCGATCCTAGGCGCGTTCCACGACACCGCGTACGCATACCGCTTCGGCCCGCCGCCCCACGACGTCGCCATCGCCACCTTAACTCTGGAACGACGGGCTCTCGGCCCGTCGGTTATCGCGGAAGCATTCCATTTCATCCAACCCCCGCAGCGCACGACCGCAAACGTGATCGCGGACGCAAAACAGACCGCCGATGGTACCTGGGACCTGACACTGCAGAGCGATCGCTTTCTGTACGCGGTCCACATCGACGTAGACGGAGCAGTCGCCGGCAATGACTACTTTCACCTCGTACCGAATAGGCCGAAGACCGTCGCATTGCAAGGGGCGAGGGTCGATGGCTTCGTCGAAGCGGTGAACCTCAGTGAGGCGGTGCGGATCGGCGTGACGCGATGACGATCGCGCGCACGCCGCTGTTCTTCGGCCGCGACGATCGCTCGTTGTTCGGATGGATTCATACGGCCGAGACGTACGGCGACCTGGCCGTCGTGATCTGTCCGCCGTTCGGTCACGAGTATGTGAGCTCGCATCGCTCCGTGCGGCATCTCGCGGACGCGTTGGCACGGAACGGTGTACCCGCAATGCGCTTCGATTACGACGGTACCGGCGACTCCGCCGGCTCCGACCACGATCCCGATCGCGTCGCGGCGTGGCGCGAGTCCATTCGCACCGCAATGCGCACCTTGCGCGAAACCACCGGCTGTACGCGTATCGGCCTCGCCGGCATCCGCCTCGGCGCAACGCTCGCCGCGACGGTCGCCGCCGAGGAAGAGGTGGCGTGTCTCGTTCTATGGGGTCCGGTGCGCGGCCGCCAATACCTCCGCGAGCTGAAAGCATTGCAACTCGTCGGCGGCGGCGCGTCGGACGTCTTCGAGCCAGGCGGCTTCTTCATGGGCGACGCGACGCAACAGGATGTCACGCGTCTCGACTTCGCAGGTCTCGCACTGAAGGTCGACAACGTGTTCACCGTGCCAGCACCGCCAGAGATGTTCGCGCCACCGCACGCCGCGGTAGTGCCCTTCGACGTCATCTCCCGTATCGTCGAAACTATGGAGTGCCGCGGACGGAGCCGCCGCTTTCCAAGCGGCGGCCACAGCCGCCGCACCCCAAAAGAATCGATCCAACACACCAACGGCATCTTCGGCATCCTTACCCATGGCCGCAGCGACGCCCCACTCATCGTCCTCCCCAACGCCGGCGCAACCCATCACGTAGGCCCCAACCGCCTCTACGTATTTCTCGCGCGCGCCCTCGCCGACGCCGGTTTTCGCGTCTTGCGCTTCGACCTCCCCGGCCTCGGCGACAGCGTCATCGACGACGTCGAGCAGGAGAACGACGCGTATCTCCCGTCGACGACGTTCGTCATTCAATCCGTGATCGGCGACGAGAAAGCAATCGTGGCCGGACTCTGCTCGGGCGCCCACGCGGCGTTTCACGCGGCATTGGAGCTTCCCAACGCGCCGATCGTCGAGAGCATCCTCATCAATCCGCTGACGTTCTATTACAAACGCGGGATGTCGCTCGAGCAACCGCTCAAACAATTCGGCGAGTGGCAGTGGTACATGCGCTCGATGCGCCGCCGCGACCGCTGGGCGAAACTCTTACGCGGCGAGGTGCGCATTGCAGACATCGCGCGCGTCGCATTCCGCCGCTTCCGCGCCGGCATCGCACGCAACTCCGACAACCTCGGCCGCGACCTGCACCGCATCGTCGAATCCGGCCGTTACGTCACCTTCGTCTTCTCGCGCTTCGATCCCGGATACGACCTGCTGATGCACAGCGCGGCATCCGAGGTGAGGCAACTGTGCTCGCGGCATCGCATGGCGTTGTGGCGGATCTCCGATGCCGATCACACCTTCGAAGCGAAGCGCTCGCGCGACGCGATGATCGAATCGGTCGTGCGGCACCTCCGCGACCGCTACCTCACTTCTTCCGCCGCGCAATCCAGATGAGATAACGCGGCCCGCCTTTCTTGCCGCGGCCGCGCGCCGGGATTTGTTCCGCGTCGAAGCCCGCGTGCTCGAGCCGTTTCGTGAACGCGGCATCGGGACCGGCCGACCACACCGCCAGCACGCCGCCAGGGCGCAAGGCCGCCGCCGTTGCCTGCAATCCGCGCATGCCATACAGCGCGTCATTCGACTTCGACGTGAGCGCGGTCGGGCCGTTGTCGACGTCGAGCAGGATCGCGTCGAACCCTGCGCGCTCGGAACGGATCACCTTGCCGACATCCTCCTCGCGAACGCTCACGCGCGGATCGTCGAGCGGCCGTCCGGCAAACTCCGCGAGCGGTCCGCGATTCCACTTCACGACCGCCGGCACGAGCTCCGCGACGACGACTTCGCTCTTCGCGTCGACGACCTCGAGCACGCGCGCGAGCGTGAAGCCCATGCCGAGGCCGCCGATGAGGACGCGCACGGGACGTTTCTCGAGCCGTTCGACCGCGAACTGCGCCATCGCATCCTCGGAACCGTACAAGCGGTTGTTCATCAGCTCGTAGTTGCCGACGCGGATCGAGTACTCGGCGGGTCCGCGCCGATAGAGCCGCATCTCGCCGCCGTCCCCGGGAATCTCGGAGGAATCGATCAGCGTCCAGGGGAGCATCGGTTTTCTTTCGCGCGTCGCATGCGTCTCATCTTGTCGAGGAGACCGGATATGCGCAACACATTGCTGCTGATTGTTCTCGCTGTCGCTCCCGCGGCGCTCGGCGGATTGCAGGTCGTCGTCGATGGCGAGAGCCGCCCGACGTATCACCATCGCGGCGCGACGTACATCGAGGCCATCCGCGGACGCGAATATGCGCTGCGCATCACCAACCCGTATCCATATCGGGTGGCCGTCGCGCTTGCGGTCGATGGACTGAACACGATCGACGCGAAACACACCAGCGGCTGGAACGCCGCGAAGTGGGTGCTCGAGCCATACGAGAGCGCAGAGATCGAAGGGTGGCAGGTGAGCGATCACAGCGCGCGGCGTTTCTTCTTCACCGGCGAGCGTAGCTCGTACGGCGCCGCCATTGGCGAGACCGAAAACCTCGGCGTCATCGAAGCGGTGTTCTTTCGCGAGCGCGAACGGCGTCGCGAGTACAGCGAGCGACGCCAGCATTCGCCGGCGCCCGCTCCGTCATCGCGCGAAGGTGCCGCCGCGCAGGAGGCAGCGCCACCCTCGGACGACTACGCCGCGACCGGCATGGGCCATCGCACGCGCCACGACGTCGATCGCGTGCACATCGAGCTGGAGCGAACGCCGATCCTGTCGGTGCGCCTCCGTTACGAGTTCCGCCCGCAACTCGTGAAGCTCGGCGTGTTCCCGAAATCGCGTGCTCCGTTACACCGGCGCGAGAAAGCGCGCGGGTTCGAGTACTGCCCGGAGCCGCACTAACGCGCGAAGCCGGGCTGGTTGTTCGCGATTTGCTCGAGCTCGGCGGCGGTCAGCGGTAGCTTCGTGCGGAAGATCTCCCATCCCCGGCGGATGCTTCCGCCGGGGGGGACGAGGTCGGATCCGTAGAGCACGCGTTTGGTGCCGACCTGGCGGATGCGCTGCGCCACGAGAGCGGCGTCGGCGGGTGTGATTTCGTCCGTGACGTTCGACGAGATATCGAAGTAGACGTTCGCCATCCGCGGGTCGTTGCGCTCCGCTGCGGCACCGAACACCGCCATCACTTCATCGTTCTGCGGCGGATACCCGGGGCCGGATGCGCCGAAGTGTGCGACGACGATCTCGATGTCTGGTGCCTGCGCCACGACCTTGTCGAGGAAGATGTTTGCATCCTCGGCGCCGTAGTTCGTACCGCCGCGCGCGCGCATGTGCACCAGCACTGGCGCGCGGCGTCGCTGCGCGAGCGCGAACACTTCCTGGATGCGCGCGAGATGAGCAGGGTCGCGCAGGGTGATGCCGGCGTTGCCGAGGTGGAGCTTGATGCCGGTCATGGCGGGGAGTCCGAGGCATCGCTCGAGCTCTTCCAAGGCGACGGGGCGCAGCGGATTGGCGCTGCAGAAGCCGATCAGCCGCGGCGCGTTCTTCACCACCTCGGCCGAGGTCCAGTCGTTCTGTTCGCGCGTCAGTCGGTCGGGGTCAGGCAACGCTTTGCGCTCGTCGGCGAAGCTGTAGCCGACCGAGAGCACGACTGCCTTCTCGATTCCTGCCGCATCGAGTTCCTTGACGAGCGCAGCGCCGTCTCGTTCCGGAAGTTTCACAATCGGCGCGAACCCGGGACTGACCAGATGCTGGTGATAGTCGACGATCGGTGCCGCGCGCGGCGGGACGGGAGCGGAGGCGGGCGTCGTCGCGCAAGCGGCGAGCAGCGGAACGGCTGCGAGGCGGAGGAGGATCTTCATGTCTACGTATACGTTCGTAGCCGTAAAAGTTGTAGCGGCCCCCTTACCGCCGCGCGCGAGACTTTGACTTGCTGCACAGTGACATTTGAAGCCGTCATCGCACTGATCTTCGCCGCAGTCGGAGGCGGAATCCTGACCTGGACTCTTGTGAACATCGTTTACGCGCTTCTGAGCCGGGCCTGGCCGCAGGTTATGGGGACAGTCGTAGTCTCTGATCTTCAGCGCTCCGACGCTTTTCGGCATGATCGGCTTGCGATCATCGCTGTAGTCGTCGCGCGCCATCAAGCGCCGGGCGCCGCGCAACCGGCAATCGCAATATCGGAACTGCCCAAAGGTGTGTCATCCGATGTCGCCCGGGGTGTAAAGCATACCCAAGATGGCAAGCCGTCAAGGCATTCGGGCGCAAGTGCCACCATTGAGCCGCTGGTGCTCGCAACCAAACAACCCAATTATGTCGGTGCTGCAAAACCCGCGATAGCGTTAGCGCCGAGCCCGAAATCCCTGCGCTGTCTCTTCCACCCTCCCAAACCCCGCCTCAATCAGCGCCGCTCGCGCGTTCGCGAGCGGCGCTCCGATCACATCAATGGCATCGACCGATTTCTCCTGTAGCGCAATCTGGTGCAATAGCGCGCTCCAGTCGTCCGACGGGCGAAACAAGGTCACGCTGATGTGCGGCCATTCGATCGCGCGTTGCCAGGCGATCTCGGCCGCGGTGTGGTTCGCCGGTGTGTCGGCGAGCCACACCGGCGTGTGAAACGAGAGCCGCTCGAGGTCCGCGGAAAAATCCTCCGCGAAGACGACGGCTACCAGCCGCACTGCTTCCCTTTGTTCTGTACCTCCAGCCAGTCGAGCAGCGGGCGGAAGTAATCGACGACCGCGGTCGCATCCATCTCGCGCTGTCCAGTCAGTGCTTCCAGCGCGTCCGGCCATGGGCGGCTCATGCCCATCGCCAGCATCCTCTCCAGCCGCGCGCCCGCCTCTTTATTGTCGTAGATCGAGCAGCGATTGAGCGGTCCTTTGTAGCCCGCGGACTGGCACAACGAACGGTGGAACTGGAACTGAAGAATGCGCGCGAGGAAATACCGCGCGTACGGCACGTTCGCAGGGATGTGGTACTTCGCGCCCGGATCGAACGACTCTTCGCCGCGCGTTCCCGCCGGCGCAATGCCCTGATATTGCCGGCGCAGATCCCACCAGGCGTTGTTGTAATTCGCAGGCGTGATTTGTCCGGAGAAGACGCCCCAGCGCCACTTGTCCATGAGGATGCCGAACGGGAAGAACGCGATCTTGTCGAGGGCGTCGCGCAGCAACAGCGGGATGTCTGCCGACGCGGGCGGCTCCTTGTCGAGCATGCCGATTTTGACGAGGTACGCCGGCGTCACCGACAGCGCGATCGTGTCGCCGACCGCCTCGTGGAAGCCGTCGTTCGCGCTGTTCTTATAAAGGAACGGCTGGGTGTTGTACGCGCGCTGATAGAAGTTGTGGCCGAGCTCGTGGTGGATGGTATTGAAGTCGTCGGCGTTTTTCTCGATGCACATCTTGATGCGCAGATCGTCGACGTCGTCGACGTCCCACGCGCTCGCGTGACAGACCGCATCGCGGTCGCGCGGCTGCGTGAACATCGAGCGTTCCCAGAAGGTCTGCGGAAGCTTGTCGAAGCCGAGTGAGGTGAAGAAGCGCTCGCCGATCCTGACCATGCCGACGGCGTCGATGTCTTTGCGCTTCTCGAGGATCTTCGTGAGGTCGTAGCCGCGATCCGCTTTCGGCGGCGCGACCAGGTCATAAACATTGCCCCATTCCTGCGCCCAGATGTTGCCGAGAAGATGGGCTGGGATCGGTTGATCGAGCGGAACGACTTTGTCGCCGTATTTCTTGTTGAGGTTCGAGCGCACGTAGCAGTGCACCGAGTCGTACAGCGGCTTGACCTGACCCCACAGCCGGTCCACCTCGGCCGCAAACGCATCGGGTGGCATGTCGTACTTCGAGCGCCACATCGCGCCGACGTCGGAGTAGCCGAGGTCGCGGGCGCCCTGGTTCATGAGCTCGACGAAGCGGGTGTACTTGTCGCGCATCGGCGGCGACACCGTGTGCCAGCCCTCCCAGACCTCCAGCAATTTCTTCGGGTCGCGGCTGGTGCGCATGACGTTGGTGATCTCGTTGATGTCGAGACAATCGTCGCCGCCTTTGCCCGGCGGGCAGTACTTGCCCGAGCCATATGTCGCTTCGAGCTCCGAGGCGAGGCGGGTCATTTCCGCGGTCAGCGCCGGGTCGGCGGGACCGGGAGAGGTGAGCGCGAGCTTGATGATCTCGAGCTTGCGGCGCACGTCGTACGGCAGCTCGAGATTGTCATAGCGCGCGGCGCGTTTCGCGAGCTCCACGCCGGCGTTGATCAGGCGTTCGTTCTCGCGCGCGGCGAGGATCTGCGTGTCGTGGGTGATGTAGGTCGACTGCACCCACGACGCGCGTTGGGCATCGACGTTCATCGCCGCGAGCTTCGCCTCCGCTTCGTTCACGAACTCCGCGGCCTCGGCGGCTGTGGGAGCGGCAGGCGCTGCCGTCGTCGGGTCTGGGGTCGTGGTCTGCATCGTGGTCGACTCCGTCTCAGCCGCTGTTTCCGACGGCATGGACATTGACGCGCCGGCGGGCGCGGCGACGGGGGTTGTGGTGGTCGTGCAGGCGGCGAACAGCAACGCGGCCGCGCCCGTCACACTGAGCGAGAGATTGCGCATAGCACCTCCGATACGAATTTTCTGGGGCGTTCGAGCACGCGGGGACATGCGGGAAGCAAGCGTGCGGCCAGCAGGGTACAACGTTCTGCTTCGTCACCACGTATCAGTAAACGCGAGTGTTATTATCGAAACCTCGGCCGTGGCCGCAACGTCCACTTCAAAATGTTCTCGAGGAGATCCATGTCATCGAACTTCACCCGCCGTTTCGTTACTGCCGCGCTCGTCGCGATGGTCGTCATCGTCATCCCCGCTGAAGCAGCGGGCCGCCGGCGCGCCGCAGCACATCCGAGCGCGTCCAATCCGATCAGCGCGCCGGAGATCACCGGGACCGTCCTCGACGAAGTGACGGGGCAGCCCGTCGCGGGCGTCAAGGTGCGGGTCGGCAACAAACAGGACACCTCGGAGAGCAACGGCGCGTTCAAGGTCAAGAACGTCACCAGCTACCAGGGCAAGATCATCGTCGAGGCGGAGCGCACCGGCTACGCAACCAGGCGCATCGAGCTCACCACGGGCGGCGTGCAGACCATCACGATCCGCGTCGCGCCGACACCGACCGTCCACCTGCGCAAGACGAACGGCACCACGCTCGAGCTCGACTACGAGTCCGCGGAGTTCGGCTATCCGGTCGTGTTCAGCGGCTACAACTCCGCCACGTACGACGAGTTCTGCAAGTCGAACGGCACCGCGGTCACCCTCGACCGCACACAGATCCGCCGCATCATCGGGCCAGCCACGATGGTCACGCAGTCGTCGTGCTGCGCGGAGCGGCAGGTGCAGAAGATCACCGCCGAGCTGAGAAGCGGTGAAACGACGGACCTCTTCTTCGTCGACACCTGCCAGGGCATCCCGGGGATCGAGTTCATCGCGCGCAATCACGTGACGGCGAAGATCGAGTACACGAAGTTCGCCGACATCGCCGAGATCGTCTTCCCGTAGTGAAACGGATCTCCCCCTCACCCAACCCTCTTCCCCCTGGAGGGGAGAGCAGGTGAAGGGGGGGGACTACAATGCGCGGCGTGACCAGCATCGCGCCGCGCATTGTTTCGCCCGCGCTGAGTGAGATCGAGCGCATCTACGAGCTCCAGCAGCGGAACCGCGCCGCCGTCGCCGCGACCACTGCCGCACAGCGCATCGAGAAGTTGCGGCGCTTCGAGCGGCTGATGCTGGAGCGGCGCGACGAGATCCGCGCCGCGATGTGGGACGACTATCGCAAGCCTGCGGCCGAGGTCGATCTCTCCGAAATCTATCCCGTCGTCAGCGAAGCGCGTCATGCGGTGCGCCATCTGCGCCGCTGGATGAAACCGAAGCGAGTGTCCACTCGCCTCGCGCTGCTCGGCTCGCGATCGTCGATCGTCTACGAGCCGAAAGGCGTGGTGCTGATCATCGCGCCGTGGAACTTTCCCTTCAATCTGACGCTCGGACCGCTCGTCTCCGCGATCGCCGCGGGGAACTGCGTGATGGTGAAGCCGTCGGAGATGACGGCCGCGTCGACGGCATGCATCCGGCGCATCGTCGAGGAGTCGTTCGACGAAAACGAGGTCGCGGTC
The DNA here is from genome assembly GCA_035626775.1 of Thermoanaerobaculia bacterium. GTDB lineage: Bacteria > Acidobacteriota > Thermoanaerobaculia > Gp7-AA8 > Gp7-AA8 > QHVT01. Next base: position 68,844 of record DASPNA010000089.1, on the reverse strand, counting down.
ATCGAAGGCGACGCGCCGGTCGCCGAGGAACTGCTGCGCAGGAAGTTCGATCACATCTTCTTCACCGGCAGTCCCGCGGTGGGAAAGATCGTCATGAAAGCGGCAGCCGAGCATCTCACGTCGGTGACGCTCGAGCTGGGAGGGAAGTCTCCCGCCATCGTCGACGCGACGGCGAACGTCGGCGAGGCCGCAAAGAAGATTGCGTGGGGCAAGTTCTTCAACAGCGGACAGGTGTGCATCGCGCCCGACTACGCGCTGGTGCACGAAAGCGTGAGCGACGAGTTCCTCGACAAGCTACGCGTGGCAGTGGATGCCATGGGCGATGCGTCGCGCGGGGTGCTCGTGAACGAGCGCCACGCCGGTCGTGTGAAGCGGCTCATCGATCAGGCCATCGCGCAGGGTGCGCACGTCGCCCTCGGTGGCTCCGTCGATGGCCGCGCGATCCAGGCGACCGTGCTCACGGATGTGTCTCCGGATGCGGCGGTGATGCGCGAAGAGATCTTCGGCCCGGTGCTGCCGGTGCTCACCTATCGCAAACTCGAGGACGCGTTTGCGGTCATCGAAGACAGAGAACATCCGCTCGTGCTCTACATCTTCAGCCGCGATCGCAAAGTGGCGCGCGACATCCTGCGCCGCACGCGCGCGGGCGGCACGGCCATCAATCACACCATGATTCACTTCTACGAGCTCGACCTGCCGTTCGGCGGCGTCGGCCACAGTGGGGTTGGCAGATCGCACGGCTTTGCGGGCTTCGAAGCGTTCTCGAATCCGCGAGGCGTGCTCGATCAGCGGCTGCCGTTCAGCGCGATCGAATTGCTCTTTCCGCCATACAAGGGAAAGCTGAAAGAGTTCCTGATCGACTTCACGGTGCGGTGGTTGTAGCGCGACCCTCATCCTCCCCTCACGAGGGGAGAAGCTGCTCGCCATGCTCGCGCCTTGTAGCCCTCGCCCCGCGGAGCGGGGCGACGGTGGCCGAAGGCCGGGTGAGGGGCGGCGCTCTAATTCGGCAGCACTTCCTGGATCGCCTTCAGGAGCGCGTTTCCTTCATACGGCTTGAGCAGATAGCTGACATTCGGCAGCTCGAGCAGGCCGTCGAGGATTGCACGATCGGCGTGGCCCGTGGAAAAGACGACCGGGAGATCGGGCATCGTTTCAGCGATGACGGCGTACACCTTTGTGCCCTGCATGTCGGGCAGTCCGACGTCGAGCACCACTACGTCGGGCGTATTGGTGGCGATTGCCGCGATCGCTGCTTCGCCTGTTTCGACGATATCGACATGCAGTCCCTCCATCTCGAGCAATGCCGCGAGACCGCTGGCGACGGAAGGATCGTCTTCCACCAGCAGCACGTGAAGCGCGTTGCTCGCGACGACCGGCTCGAGCACCGCGGCGGCCGCCGCTTCGCTCGCGAGCGGCAGGAAGATGTGGAACGTCGTTCCGACGCCAAGCTGACTCTCCACGAAGATGTCGCCGCCGTGCCGTTGCACGACCTGACGCGCGAGCGGCAGCCCGAGGCCGGTGCCGTTTTTCTTCGTGGTGTACAACGGCTCATAGAGGTGGCGCAGCGTTTCTTCGGACATGCCGATGCCGGTGTCGCGCACGATGCAATGCGCGAAGCGCTCCGGGTGATCGACGATGCCGAAGGGAAGCCGCGCGCCGTGCGGCTCGCGGCACGCTTCGATAGTCAGCTGGCCGCCGTTCGGCATCGCGTCGCGCGCGTTGAGAATCAGGTTCGTGAAGATCTGCTGCAACTGATTCGCATCGCCGTCGATGACGAGGTTCGGCGTGTGGAGGATCGTCTCGATCCTGCAGTTCGCAGGCACGAGCGATGAAGCCTCGAGCGCGATGCTGTCGATCCACGGCTTGATGTCGAACGCGATGCGCTGCGGCTGTTCGTGCCGCGTGAAGCGCAGGATCTCGTCGGTGATGCGCTTGCCGCGTTTGACGGCGCGTGCGATGTGATCGAGCGATGTCTCGACGCTCTTCCCGCGCCGGATCACTTCGACGAACGGCGAGATGCCCATCAGCACGTTGTTGAACTCGTGCGCGATCGTCGCAGCCATGCGTCCGAGGCTGGTGAGGCGATCGGCCTGATCGAGCTTCATCTCCAGGTTGCGCCGTTCGGTGATGTCGCTGAAGTTGAGGACGACGCCGACCGTGACGCCGTCATCGACGACGGGAGCCGCGGAGAACTCGACCGGCACGACCGTGCCGTCGGCGCGTGAGAACACATCCTTGCGCACCGGCTGGACATCGCCGTTCGCGGCGGTGCTGGTGAGGTCGCAGGTCGCGTTCGCGCAATACTGTCCGTGCAGCAGCGAGTGGATCGTTTCGCCGTCCATTTCGTCGTTGGAGCGGCCGAGGATCTGGGTGGCCGCGGCGTTCCACATCGTGCAGCAGCCGGCGAGGTCGATCGTGACGATTCCTTCGACCGTCGACGCGAGCACCAACTGCAGGCGGCGCGTCACTTCATTGCGCTCGTTCTCCGCGCGGCGCGCTTCCGTGACGTTGCGCGCGAAGCCGTAGATCTCGAGCGTGCGGCCGTCCTCCACCTTCGGGAACGAGTTGATGTCGAGCAGCACGTCGCCATGCCGGCCTTTGATGCGCAGCTCGCCGCTGGCCGGCTCCTGCGCATTCACGAGTTGTTCGATGAGGTTGCGTGCCTGATCGCGATGGGTGGCGGCGATGATCTCCAGGCACGACTTCCCGATCCATTCCGAGGTTGGCCAGCCCGTGATCTGTTCGAACGCGGCGTTGAGCGAGAGGAACGTTCCGTCCTCGGGCGCCAGTGTGAAGATGATCTCCGACGCGCCTTCGACGACTTCGCGATAGCGCTCGCGCGAGATCGACAACGCACGCGCCGCACGTTCGCGCTCCATCGCGTCGGCGAGGATGTTTGCGATGGCGCGCAGGAACTCGAAATCGGGTTCGGTGAAGGCGCCGTTGCGTTTGCCGTGCGCGACGAGCACTCCGAAGTGCTCGGATGTGCTCGAGACCGGCTCCCACAAGTCCCGGGCTCCGAAAATGCCAGCGGGCTGCGAGGGAGGGAGGAAGGCGACACGTTCGACGTCGAGCACGTCCTGCACGAAGTTGCACGCGGTCTCGATTGCCTCGTCGATGGAGTTGAGCGCCACGCGCGTGAGCGCGGCGATGGCGCTCTGCTGTGCGGCGTGGAGCACGAGCTCCTGATTGACGCGATCGCGTTCGATGGCCTGCGCGAGCACGGTGGCCATGGCGCGGATGAAGCCGACGTCGTGAATGGTGAAGGACCGCTCCGTGCGCGAGTACACGCCGAGGACTCCCCATGCGGCGACCTGGTTCATGGCGATCGGCACGTTGACGCCGCTGACGATCCCGTTCTCGAGCAGCGCCGGCGGCGGCGTGAAGCGCGTTTCCTCGGCAAGATTGCGCACGACCACCGGCGCCGCGCTGTCGAGCGCGTATCTCGCCATCGCCATGTCATCCGCCTCGATCACCACTCCCTCCTGCCAGCCGATGCCGTTGACGCGGCGGAACCGGCCGTCCGATTCGCGCAGGACGCCGCAGTAGTCGACGCCGAGGACGTCCACGACCGCTTCCGTGATCTGCTCGAGCAGCACTTCGATCGGTTCGCCGCGCAGCGCCGCGTGGCCGAAATTCGCGACCATGGTCTGCTGCCGCGCGCGCCGTTCGAGCTCGAGCTTCTGTCGTTTCTGATCCGAGATGTCCTCGATCAGCCAGACGATCTGCTCGAGCACCGCTTCGCCGTCGTAGACCTCGGCCGCGGTGACCGTGGTCCAGACGATGTCTCCGCTTTTCGTTCGATAGCGTTGTTCTGCACGTTGCTGCGCCGCGGTGACGGGCGCGTCGCCGGGATGCACGAACGCCGCGAGCGGCCGTCCGATCATCTCGTGCGGCCGGTGCTCGAGCATCGACGCGAACCGCTCGTTGACCGCGATCAGATCTCCGTGCGTGGTGGTAGTGGCGACGCCGATCGGCGCTTTCTCGAAAATGCGCCGATAGCGATCTTCGGAACGGCGCAATGCGTCGAAGAACATGCGCCGCTCGTGGCGCAGTTGCACGTCGCGCAGCTCGCGCTCGACGATGGGACCGAGCCGATAGAGCCGGTCCTTCATCACGTAGTCGCTCGCGCCGGCACGGATGATCTCCGCCGCGTGTTCCTCGCCCATGCTGTTCGAGACGATCACGAATGGCAGCTCGGCGTCGTATCGACGGACGATCTCGAGCGCTGCGTGGCCATGGAGCTCGCGGAGGTGGAAGTCGGAGAAGACGAAAGACCACGTGACTCCGCGCATCGCGGCGTGGATGGCCTCGGCCGACTCGACGCGCAGGCACTCCGGCTCGAAGCCGAAACGGCGCAGTTCCGCGATGGTCAGTTCCGCGTCGGCGGCGCTGTCCTCGATGAGGAGCATCTTCATGTTATTTGTGGTAGCCCAGTGGAAGACTAGCGAGCTTGCAAGACCGGCGGTATCAGACGATCGGCAAAAGATCGTCGGACGATTCTGACCGCCCCTCACGCTGCCCTCTCCCCGCGGGGAGAGGGCGGGGTGAGGGGGTCAGATCAACCTGGCACGCACCGCGTAAACCACGATGTCCGCGTTCGAGCGGAAGCCGGTTTTCTCGAGGATGCGCGTGCGATACGTGCTCGCTGTCTTCACGCTGATGCCGAGCTCGAACGCGATCTCGGTCATGGTTTTGCCATGCGCGATGAGATGAAAGACCTCCGACTCGCGGCGCGAGAGCAACTCGTGCGGCTCTTTGCGCGCGGGCTCCATGATCTGCGTCGCCATCTCATGTGCAACGCGGTCGCTGACGCGCGTTCGGCCGGCGGCGACCTGCGCGATGGCGTCGAGGATCGCATCGGCGCTGCTGTCCTTCTCGACAAAGCCGCGCGCGCCGGCGCGAATCGCGGCGAGCGCGCTCTGTTCTTCGGGCGCGGAACTGAGGATCAGGATGGGGATGGCCGGATATTCGTGGCGAAGCTGCGCGATGAGGTCCAGGCCGCCGCCGCCGCGGAGTTGCGGGTCGAGCACCAGCACGTCCACGCGCTCGCCGCGGAGTCCCTCGACCAACTCCTCGACGGTCGCCGCTTCGACCGCGATCGTCCAATCCGGACGCCTGCTGATCAGAAGCTGCATCCCTCGCCGGACGATGACCCAACGATCTGCAACAGCGATTCTCAACGGCCAGACGCCTTTCCGTATCTCATTCCATCCGGATTCAACGGATGGTAATACGGAAAGTTTATTCGAGCGGCCTCCTCCCCTCCGCGAGGGGAGAAGGTGCCGAAGGCGGATGAGGGGTCGTTTCCGGCGCCGCGTCCGACACCACCGGCTCCCGTAATGGAATCAACAGATCGACGCGCTGGTCGCGCGACGGGTACGCGTAAAGCTCCGGGCGTGTGGTCGGATTGCGGCGCACCCATTTGTTCTTGTACAGATCGCGATCGGCGGCATCGAGCAACTGCGGGACCGTCGGCTCGACGAGGAGGCGCGACGACGCCATGCCCACGGTGACTTCGAGCGAAAACGGCTGCTCGCCGGTCGACCACTGCAAGGCGCGTACGTCGGCGGCGAGACGCTCGGTAATGCGCTCCATCTCGTCGGGCATCACGTGCGGTACGACCAGCACGAACTCGTCGCCACCGTAACGTGCGATCAGGTCCTGCGGCCGCGTGTGGCCATGGAAGAGCGCGCCGACGTCGCGCAGCACGCGGTCGCCGGCGAGATGTCCGTACGTGTCGTTCACGTTCTTGAACTCGTCGAGGTCGAACAGCACGACGTTGACGATGCAGCGGGCCGCGAGCAGGCGCTCGGTCTCTGCGAGAAAGAAACGGCGATTGAAGACCCCCGTCAGCTCATCGCGGGTGGCCAGGCCATACAACTCGCGCACCGTTGCATCGAGTGTGCGCTGCCGCGCCGCAATCCGCCGCGCCACGACCAGCTTCGCCACGATCTCTTCCTCGGGGGAGCTCTTGTTCAGGAAATCATCGAAACCGGCGGCGAGCGCGTTGAGCTTTGTCTCCATCCCGCCGCGGCCGGTGAGCATGACCGTGAACAGCGTGCGCGTCTGTTCCTGCGCGCGGATGCGTGCGATCACCTCGAGGCCGGTAAGGCGCGGCATCTCGAGGTCGATGACTGCGACGTCGAACGGCTTTGCGGCGAGGAGCTCGAGTGCGGCTTCGCCGTCCCGCGCGATCTCGACGAGGAATCCCATCCTCCGCGTCATCGCCGCGAGCCATACGCAATAGTTGTCATCGTCGTCGACGACGAGCAGGCGCAACGATTCCGCGTCGCCCGAGGAGCTCGGACGTCTTCGGTCAGGTTCCTGAGTCAGTGCGGACACTGTTGAGCGCGGGTGCGTTCAACGTTCGCGCCAGACGAGCTCGCCGACGTGACGTGCATCACGCCAGTGGACACTTACACCCTGCGTGATGTACTCGCGCCGCTCGCTTGCTCCACCGCCGGCGAAGCAATCAGGCGAATGACCTGACGTTCTTCGTCATCCGCGCGCGAATAAGTGTCACAGAGAGTCGCGATCTCGGACTCGGCGGTATCGGACGACAGCGAGCGACGAGGTGAGCAGCAACGTGCCATCGGACTCGAAGCTGGTGAAGCGGACGCGCGTTTCATACGACGGGCCGCCGCTGATCGCAATCACGCGCGACGCGCAAGCGCCTCGGCGTTCGCCGGAAATCGCCCGACGTTCCACGCGAATGTGAGACCGCAGCCATGCCGCGGCGGACGGCCGCATGATGGCGAATGCGCGCGCCGCTCTGGCTCAGGTCGATGAGGATCCCTTCGCCGCGTCCGAAGATCACGGCGATCACGCCGTCGATGCGAACCTGATTGTTCGAGCGCACTCATCCGCTCGGTGTCCTTTCCCGTTCATGCGGCGGCCGCGTTGCGACCGGCGACCTGTGGCGGTGGAGTCGCGACGCGATCGCGGCCGGCGCTCTTCGCGGCGTACAGCGCGCGGTCGGCAGCGGCGATCAGGGCGTCGATCGTGTTCGCGTTCATCGGCGAGATGGCGATGCCGGCCGATGCGGTGATGCGGGTGACGTGGCCGTCGCAGTTCACGCGCAATTCGCGTACGCGCACGAGCAGTTGCTCGGCGCGCGAGCGGAGCACATCCGGCGTGATGCCCGGCAGCACGATGACGAACTCCTCGCCGCCGTAGCGGCAGATGATGTCCTGCTCGCCGCGGAAGATGTCCTGCATCAGCCGCGCAAACTGCTGCAGCAGCGCGTCGCCGCCGCCGTGGCCCCACGTGTCGTTGAAGCGTTTGAAGTGATCGACGTCGACGAGGATCACGCCGACGCGCGCATTGGCGTCACCGCCGCTCAGCAACTCCAGCGTCACCGACTCGGAAATGCAGCGGCGGTTGTAGAGACCGGTCAGCGAGTCCCGCACCGCCGCGGCGCGCAGCGTCTCCTGCAGACGCAGGTTCGACAGCGCGAGTGCGATCTGATGCGCGAATGGTTTCGCGAGCCCGTCGATGCCGTTCGGCAGCGGTGTGCGGTTGCGCGCCCGCAGCATCATCACGCCCGCCGGCTCGCCCGCGTCCATGATCGGAATGCAGATGGTCTCCGCATCGGAATCATCCGCCGCGTGCTCGCAGATCGATTCGCCCTGCGCCGTCGCGACGTGGGTGGCGCCGAGAAGCAAGGCGTTGCAGTCGGCCGCAGCGATCGTGTCTTCTTCCGCCGACCCGCTCCAGGCAACCGCGAGCTTGACGACGCGCGTGTGCGGATCGCTGATGTAGACGACGCCCTCGAGCCGCGGAAACAGTCGTGCTGCGAACGTCGGCAGGAGCCGGGTGGCCTCGCCGATCGTGGGACTGAGCTGGAGTCGCTCGCTCAAGTCGACCAGCAGCCGAAACCGGGTCGCCTCCGCCCGCCACCAATCGACGAGGACCGCGGCGCAGGCGACGATGACGAACAGGGACAGTGCGAGGACTGTGATCATGGATCGTCCTTTCAGGCAGCCGGCTGCCCCCAGTGCGAAGCCGCGCGTGCGCGGCTGAAATGAAATCCCTGCGCGAGCGGCACTCCCGCGTCGACGGCCGCACGTACGGTCTCGCCGCTCTCGATCCCTTCCAGGATCGTCTCGCAGCCGAAATCGCGCGCCAGCGCGAGGGTGTGCCGCACGATGCGCTCCTTCGTTTCGTCCTGCTCGAACCCGGTGCCGAAGGTGTTGCTGATCTTGATGAACGAGGGACGGATGCGGTTGATCTGCGAGAGATGCGAATACGCGGAGCCGTGATCGTCGAGCGCGAACCGCACTCCGGCTTCGCGCAGCGCGTCGAACGCGGCGCCAGCGATTTTGTCGTCGACGAAACCGGAGCGCTCGGTGATCTCGAGCACGACTCGATCGAGCGCCACGCCGCTCCGCGCGGCGACTTCGAACAGCGTCGACGCGAGCCGCGGCGTAGTGAAGGTGAGCGGATCGATGTTGATGAAGATCGCGGCGTTCGTGGGCAGCGTCGTCGCTTCTTCGAACGAGCGCGTCATCGCCAGGATGTTCAGCTCCGCGAGTTTGCCGCGCCGCTGCGCGTACTCGAACAGCATGGCCGGTCCGCCGGGCAGCCAAGATCCGCGTACGCGCATCAACGCTTCGAACGCGACCGTCGATATCCCATCCGGCGTCAGACGCACGATCGGCTGGAACTTGGCGCAGAGGTGGTCGCCGGCGAGGATGTCGTCGATGGAAGGGATGCGGATGATCTCGGACGGAACGGTGCTTTCGGGACGGCCGATGATCGCTTCGATCTCGGCGGTGCTGAAGGGCTTGGCCAGAACTGCGGACGCTCCGTTGGCGATGGCTGCTCTGCGTAGCGCGTCCGTGGCCTGACCGGTCATGAGCACCACACGGCATTGCGGCGCGACGGTGCGCACGCGGCCGAGGAAGTGCAGGCCTTCGAAACCGAAATCGCCGGTGAACTGCACGTCGGTGACGAGATGCGTGACGGGGAAGTGCGACAGCGCCACTTCCGCGGCATCGACGTCCGAGCAGATGACGATCTTTCGTCCGGCCGCTTCGAGGCTGTACGACAGGCCTTCGGTGATCGCGGCGTCGTCGTCGACCAGCAGGATGCACTGTTCCGTTGCAGTCATCGGCGTTTCCTCACGCGGTGAGCGATAGTGCCGCTCGTCCAGTGACCAGGTCCTGCGCTTCGAGATAGAAGCGTACGTCCTGGGCGGCCAGCGCGTACAACACGCGATCGCCGCCGCGGCCGGTGGCGCTGAGAAAGCCGCTGCCGTCGTCGCGGATGAACATGATGTCGGCGGCCAGTTCCGCGGGCATCGAGGCGAGCAGGTCGAGAAAGTCCTCCGCCGAGCCGGCGCGATCGACGATGACGCGCTCGATGTCGAGGCCTGCGCCGAGGACGGAGGTGCGGACGGCGAACTTCAGCGCGGCGATCGACTCGAGAAACGCGACGTTCGTGCAGTGGCAGCGCGCGTAGTTCCAGTCGACGTCGGGCTTGTTCGCCTGGCGTGCGATGAGCGTGATGCGATGTTCGTGGTCGGTCATGGGATCAACCGAACTGAATCGCGGACAGCACGACGGCGAGGGCGAAGGCGGGTCCGCCGAGGGCGACGAACACGCGCCAGGTTTCGCGGCCATTGCGGAGATCGGACATCGTTGCGTTGAGAAAGCGGCTCATGACATGGCTCCTTTTTTTTCAATCACTGCGCGGGCGAGGGGAGGGGAATGTCGCGGAACCCGAACGGGTCGCGCGGCCAGACTTCGAGAGGAAGGGAACGGCCGCCGATGGCGTATGTCGTGCGGCGCTTGTCGGCGATCAGTTCGACGACACCGTCGTCCGGAATCTGATACGAGTCGCCGGCGTAGCGGAACTCCTGTCCAGGTTTTCCACGAAAGCGGTAACCGACGGTTACAATGCCGCACGTGACGCTCGGCTCTTTTGCCTGCCCACGACGAATGATCGGAGTGAGATCGAGATTGATGTTCATCGAGGCGGTCAGGATGGCTGCGGCAAGTAACATTTGCTTGTTTCTCCTGGCCGTCCCTTAGTCCAAGCGCGGTACCAAATACCAGAAAGGGAGTAACTTTCGTGCAGTATTGGACTTAAACCGTTTGGACACAAAACGGGTTTAGTCCTCAAACCGTACGAGTGTTTGAAAAGTGAACAGATGACGGACACGCTGCGCAATCGGATCCTGATCGTGGACGACGACGAGCAGATCTCGGCGGGGCTGGAAGCCCTGCTGAGCGACGACTGGGAGGTGCGCACGGCGGCGAACGGCCGCACGGCCGTGGTCGCGTTCGGGGAGTTCTCGCCGGACGTGGTGTTGCTCGACGTGCAGCTTCCCGACACCACCGGCATCGACCTGCTGCACCAGTTCAAGATGTACGCGGAGTCGACGGCGGTGATCATGATGTCGGGCGGCGGCCAGCTCGATCCCGTGATCGAGTCGATGAAGCTCGGCGCCGAGACGTTCCTGCAGAAACCGTTCGACATCGAGACGCTCACCGCGGTGCTCGAGCAGGTCCAGCGCATGCTCGTGTCGCGGCGCGAGCTGATCGCGTTGCGCCGCAACGAAACCGCGCATCCGGAGCGGCTGCCGGGGATCTCGCCCGCCATCACGCATCTCAACGAGATCCTCGCGAACGTCGCGCGCGTGCCGTCGCCGGTGCTGATCGAAGGAGAGTCGGGCACGGGCAAAGGGGTGATGGCGCGGCTGATTCACAACCGCTCCGCTCGTGCGCGCGCGCCGTTCGTCGATCTGAACTGCGCCGGGTTGTCGAAGGAGCTGCTCGAGTCGGAGCTGTTCGGCCACGAGCGCGGCGCGTTCACGAATGCGATGAACACGAAGCCGGGCCTCTTCGAGATCGCGGGCGACGGAACGTTGTTCCTCGATGAGATGGGGGAGATGGAGCTCACGGTGCAGGCGCGTCTGCTGAAGGCGCTCGAGGAGAAGCGCTTTCGACGTGTCGGCGGTTTGCGCGATCTGCGCGCGGATTTCCGTTTGATTGCGGCGACGAATCGCGATCTGCAGGCGGAAGTCGCGGCCGGCCGGTTTCGCAACGATCTCTACTATCGACTGAATGTCGTGCGGCTGCGCATGCCGCCATTGCGCGAGCGCCCCGAGGATCTGCCGATTCTGACCGAGGAGATCCTGCGGCCGTTGTCGAAGGAGCTCAGTCGCCCAGTGCCGAAGGTGAGCGCGCACGCGATGAAGAAGCTGGAGAGCTACGGCTGGCCCGGCAATGTGCGCGAGCTGCGCAACGTGCTCGAGCGCGCCATGCTCATGCTGCGCGGTCCGGAGATCCGCAACGAAGACCTGATCCTCGATTCGGCCGCGAGCGTGCCGGTCTCGGGTACCGCGCTCACGCCGGTCGCCGAATGGGACATCCGCCCGCTGGAAGAGGTGATCTCGACCTACGTGACCGCGGCCGTTGCCGCCACCGACGGCAACGTGCGGAAAGCCGCAAGGCAACTGAAGATCAGTCCGAGCACGTTGTACGCGCGAATGAAATGAAGGAGGACGGAACACTGGTCCTCACCGCATGACGATCTCTCTCCACCGATCTTTTCCCGATTCGAAATCGGCGATCACGCGGATCGTCAGCGGCTCGCCGGGATTTCTCACATTCGTCACGGCGGTCGCGAAAACGGTCACGCGTCTCGATTGTCCGGGCTGAATCGTTTCGCGGACGTTGCGGCTGGTGCGGATCAGGGCGTACGTCGCCATCCCGGGCGAATCGATCTGCACTCGCCGCAGCACGATCGGCACCGTCGCGCGGTTGGTCGCGACCACATCGATGTTCGCGGGCGCCGAGTTGCCCGACCCGAAGAACACCGTCCCGACCAGATCGGCCTCGAGCTCCGGAGCGGCAATTCCACCCGGACGCGCGCTGCTCGAGGAACCACATGCGAGCGCGAGCATGGAGACAAGGAACAGTAACGACACACGGCGAATCATTGAAAGCGTCTCCTTTAACGTGTTATGCAGCGGACATGAAGAAGCTCATCCTCTTTTTTGCGCTCGCCGTCTTCTCTGTGAGCGTCGTGGCGCAGGAGAAGCTCACGCGGCTTTTGCGCCAGCCTGATATCCACGGCGACACCGTCGCGTTCGTCTACGCCGGCGACATCTGGCTCGCCTCCGCGAACGGGGGCGACGCGCGTCGTCTCACCTCCGACGCCGGCATGGAGTACTTCCCGAAGTTCTCGCCCGACGGCCGCTGGATCGCGTTCACCGGCGACTACAGCGGAAGCCGGCAGGTGTTCGTCATCAGCGTCGACGGCGGGCAGCCGCGGCAGTTGACCTGGTACAACGACGTCGGCGCGATGCCTCCGCGCGGCGGCATCGACAACCGCGTCATGGACTGGACGCCGGACGGCAAGAACATCCTCTTCCTCCCGCACCGTCTGCCGTGGTCCGAGCGCATGGGACGTCCGTACATCGTTCCCGCCGCGGGCGGCATGGAGTCGCCGCTGGCGATCCCCGAGGGGGGCGGCGGCTCGTATTCGCCGGACGGGGCGAAGCTCGTGTACACGCCGATCGAGCGCGAGTTCCGCACGTGGAAGCGCTATCGCGGTGGACGCGCGCAGGACGTCTGGATCTACGACCTCGCCGCGAACAAGGCCGAGCAGCTCACGAACAATCCATACACCGACAATCAACCGGTGTGGATCGGCGAGACGATCTACTTCACGTCGGACCGTCCCGAAGGCAACGCGAAAGAAGCGGCGCTGCTGAATCTGTACGCGTACGACATCGGCACCAAGCAAACGCGCAAGGTCACGAACCACACCGACTACGACGTGCTGTGGCCGAGCTCCGATCGCACGCAAGTGGTCTACGAAGCGGGAGGCTCGCTGTATCGCTTCGCGAACGGCCGCTCGACCATGATTCCGATCCGCGTCTACGGCGACTTCCGCAACACGCTGCCGTATTTCAAGAACGTTCGCGACAACATCGAAAACTACGCGCTCTCGCCCACGGGAGTACGCGCGGTGTTCGTCGCGCGCGGCGACATCTTCACCGTCCCGGCGAAAGAAGGGGAGATCCGCAATCTCACGCAGACGCCGGGCATCCGCGAGCGTGACGCGAACTGGTCGCCCGACGGACGCTGGGTCGCATACCTCAGCGATCGCGGCGGAGATTACGAGATCTACGTGCGACCCGCCGACGGTGGCGGCGAGGAGCGCCGCATCACGAGCAACGGCAAGGCCTGGCGCTTCGAGCCGCGCTGGTCTCCCGACTCGAAACTGCTCGCGTTCTCCGACAAGGACCACGCGCTGCACTACGTCGACATCGCCAGCGGCAAACTCACCGCCGTCGACAAGGACGATTACGGCGACATCACCGACTACCGCTGGTCGCCCGACTCGCGCTGGCTCACCTACACCAAAGACAACGAAGCGCAATTTTCCTCGATCTACGTCTACAACCTCGGCGACAACAGGGCGCATCGCCTGACCAGCGGCATGACCAACGACGCCGATCCGGTGTTCGATCCGAAGGGCCGCTACCTCTACTTCACCTCGAACCGTGACTTCAATCTCACGTTCAGCGCGTGGGAGTTCAACTACGTCTACACCGATCCGACGCGCGTCTACGTCGGCGTGCTTGCCGAAGATGGTCCGGCCCTGTTCCTGCCGCAGAGCGACGAGGAAAAAGCGGCCGCCGCGGCTGCAGCGCCCCCATCTGGAGCCGCCGGCTCTCAGCCCGCGACAACGGACGAAAAGAAGCCGGACGCCGCGAAGAAACCTTCGGTGATCGTGAAGATCGATCCGGCCACGTTCGAGCGCCGCGTGCGCGCGATTCCCGGACCTCCGGGCAACTACGGAACGCTGAGCGCGTTGCCGAACGGCGTGCTGTACATCAAATCCGATGGTGACGCACAGTCGCTCCGCTTCTACAACGTCGAAGATCGCAAGGAGGAGACGATCCTCGAAGAACTCCGCGGCTACGACCTCTCCGCCAACGGCGAGAAGATCCTGGTCAGCCTCGGCCGAAACAACTACGCGATCGTCAATCCGAAGCCGGCGCAGAAGACCGCCGACTCCGTGTTGCGCCTCGACTCGATGCAGATGCGCATCGATCCGAAGGCGGAGTGGGCGCAGGAGTACACCGACGCGTGGCGCATTCTCCGCGACTGGTTCTACGACCCTGCCATGCACGGCCTCGACTGGAACGCGATCCGCGAAAAGTACGGCCAGCTCGTGCCGCACGTCGCGCATCGCGCCGACCTCGATTACATCCTCGGCGAACTGGCCGGTGAGATGAACGCGGGACACGCGTACGTCGGCTCGCCATCGGACATCAACACGCCGCGCGTCGAGAACGGCCTGCTCGGCGCGGAGATCGTCGCGGACGGAGGTTACTTCCGCATCCGGCACATTTTCCCCGGCGAGAACTGGCACGAGAGCTTCCGCTCGCCGCTGACCGAACCGGGCGTGAAAGTGCGTGAGGGCGATTACATCCTCGCGGTCGATGGCGTCTCCACGAAAGGCGTCGACAACTTCTATCGTCTGCTCGAGAACAAAGCGGATCGCGTGGTCACACTGCTGGTGAACGGCAGTGCAAACGCGGCCGGCGCGCGTGAAGAAAAAGTACGGCCGGTGAAGCGCGAGACGAACCTGCGTTACCTCGACTGGGTGCAGTCGCGCCGCGCGTATGTCGACAAGGCCTCGGGCGGTCGCATCGGCTACATGCACCTGCCGAACACCGCACAGGAAGGCAACCGCGAGCTCTTCAAGAGCTTCTATCCGCAGGTGAACAAGGAAGCGCTGATCATCGACGACCGCTACAACGGTGGCGGCTTCATCCCCGATCGCATGATCGAGTTGCTCGACCGGCCGGTGCTCAACTACTGGGCGCGGCGCGGCACGAAGCCGACGGCAACGCCGGCATACGCGCACGTCGGTCCGAAGGCGATGTTGATCAACGGCTACTCCGCCTCCGGCGGCGACGCGCTGCCGTACTACTTCCGCAAGCGCGGCCTCGGTCCGATCATCGGCACGCGTACGTGGGGAGGCCTGATCGGCATCTCCGGCAATCCGAGCCTGATGGATGGCGGATCGGTTTCGGCGCCGCAGTTCCGCTTCTTCGACACCGAAGGATTGTGGGCGGTGGAAGGGGTGGGAGTGACGCCGGACATCGAAGTCGTCGATCGTCCCGACCTCGTTGCGGCCGGACAGGATCCGTCGCTCGAAGCAGCGGTGAAAGTGCTGCTCGACGAGCTGGCCAGGAATCCGGTCAAGCGCCCGGTCGTGCCGGACGTGACGGTGAATCGTTAATGCTATGGAGTGCGGCGGTTTGCTGCCGCACTCCATGACGCCTCTATGAAGCGAAGCGCGGGATTGCACCTGAGCGTGGGCGGTGCGTCGCGGCCGGAGCGGCTGATGCTCGCCGCGGTTTTTCTCTGCACCGGCGCCATTTGCATCGCGGCGGCCGTGTTCCTCGCGCTCCGCGGACCGTTGCCGGCGCTGATCCTTGGCGCATCCGCGGTGATGCCGCTCGGCGTCATCGCGAGCATCGCCGCGGCGTTCGTGCTTGCGCCGTATTCGCGCTTCGGCGCGTGGCTGGATGCTTTCGTGGCCACGTTGAACGTCGCGCGTGTGCTGTTGCTGTTCGGCATGATCGGCTTCGTGTCCATTCTCTTCCTGCTCGCGGTGCAGTCGAAGACATAGACCACATCCGGTTCCGGCGTTACCATCGTCCCGGTCCGCAAGTCCGGAGGTGCGATGCGACGTCTTCTCGTCCTGTTCCTCGTCTCCTCGTCGTTGGTCGTCGCCAGTGCGGATGCGCAGCCGGCGAAGAAGAGTGTGAAGCCGGCGCCGTCCTTCCCATGCTCCGGCGGCAAAGAGGCCGATCTGCCGCTGCCGAGCACACTCGAGAAGGACAAAGATCCGGCCGCGTACGAGCGCCTGCTCTCCGAGTTCCTCAACAAGCGCAAATACCGCGACCTGGGCTGGTGCGTCGACAAGGGACTGCGCGATACCGGGCCGTACATCGACGGCCACTACTACGGCACGCATCCCGTCGTTCGCATCTGGTACTCGCCGGCCGCGGTGCGCTGGCTGCAGAACGGCCGCAAAGGTGCGATCGACGATCGCGCGATGATCATCAAGGAGCAATTCAGCAATACGCCCGCGTCGCAGTTCGAAGGAAAGAGCGACAAGGAAATCGACGACTGGTTCTTCAACGGCAACGGCGATTGGACCGTGATGGTCCGCGACTCGAAAGGCTCCGCGGACGGCTGGTTCTGGAGCGAGGTCTTTCAGACCGGCTACCAGTTCAGCACGAACGACGCGCCGTTCCCCGTGTTCAACTCCGGCTTCGGCCTTTATTGCGTGCGGTGTCACGGCTCGGCCGAGAAAGAGCTGACGTTCACCGCCGCGTCGAACATCAAGGGATTGCCCGGCGACCCGCTGACGTTCCGTGACGATCAATCGTGGCGTCCCGCGTGGCCGCCCGCGATCAAGACGCAAACGTCCGCGCCGAAGCCGGTCGCCAACGCGCCTGTCGTGCCGCAAGGTGAGACGACCCCGCACCACGATGCCGATGACCCCGGCGAGGCCAATCATCCGCGCGCGGAAGCCGCGAAGATGGCCGCGCGCTCCGTCGAGCCATCCGCGCCGACGAAAGCGCTGCTCGATTTCCTGACCACGCATCCGACCTCGCCGGACGCGAAACCGCGCGCGCTGCCGGGCGAGAACTACGATCACGTCGTCTCGCCGCATGGAACACCGCGGCTCTTCATCACCTCCGATCAATGCATGAGCTGTCACGCCGGCAACACGTACGGCAACGTCATGCTCGTCACCGATGCGAACGGCAAAGTGACCGCCGACATCTCACCGTACGGCGAATGGCGCTGGTCGCCGATGGGACTGGCCGGACGCGATCCCGTCTTCTACACGCAGCTCGACAGCGAGATCGCGTTCCTGAATACGCTCGGCGATCCGAAGAAGACCGCGCAGGTCGTCGATCTCTGTTTCAGTTGCCACGGTGCGATGGGCCAACGCACGCTCGCACTCGAGAGCGGCGGCAAGAAACTATTCGAGCGCGAATGGGTCTACGAAACGGACAAACACAGCGAGACCTTCGAGCTGGGCGCGCTCGCGCGAGACGGCATCAGTTGCGCGGTCTGCCATCACATCAAACGCGATGATTCTCCGCTGCCCGATTTTCTGCGCACCACGATCACCGGCCACTTCCTCTACACGCCGGCCGAAGAGCTGGGCGGGCCGTTCGAAAATCCGTCCATCGCGCCGATGAAGAACAGCCTCGGCATCACGCCCGTCCACGACGACTACATGAAGAACTCGCGGATCTGCGGCACGTGCCACGCGATCAACCTGCCGGTGCTCGACGCGAAGGGGGACCACTCGGTCGACGCGCGCTCCGGTCACGGGCCCGATCCATACGACAACTGTCCGCTCGGCGACGGCCGCTGCTCATTCGAGCAGGGGACGTATCTCGAATGGCTCAACAGCGCGTTCCAGAACGAGATCGGCAAAGGAGGCCCGCAGGCGCAGACCTGCCAGGACTGCCACATGAAGGGCACGTTTGACGGCAAAGTCATTCAGACGAAGATCGCCGCGGTCGAAGACAACAACTATCCCGCGGCTGAACATCGCGTGCCGAACGCCGAGCTCGATGTGCCGGTTCGCACATCGGGTTACGTGCGCCATCAGTTCCAGGGCCTCAACGCCTTCCTCCTCGGATTCTTCTCGCAGTTCAGCAACCTCCTCGGCGTGCGGACCTGCAGCTACATGGCCAGCGGCTGTTCGGAGAAAACGTGGTTCTCGAACATCCCCACGGCGATGGCGAACTTCACCGAACAGGCGATGAACGAAAGCGCGACCATCGCGGCGGGCGCGCCTGCATTCACCAAGAACGCGGACGGAACGCTCACCATGACGTCCGATGTCGCGGTCACGAATCTCACAGGACATCGATTTCCGAGCGGTGTCAGCTTCCGCCGCGCATTTGTCGAGTTCACGGTGCGCAATCGCGACGGCAGGTTGCTGTTCGCGTCGGGCCGCACGAATGCGGCGGGCGTGATCGTCGACATGAACGACCGGCCGTTGCCATCCGAATATGTCGGCTCGCGCGGCCCCAACGGAATGTCGTATCAGCCGCACTACTGGTCGCCCGGCAATCCGATCACGCGTCCCGATCAGGTGCAGATCTACGAGGAACTGCTCAAGGACGCGGACGGAAAGTTCACGACCAGCTTCCTGCGGCAGGACGTGCATTTCAAAGACAACCGCATCCTGCCGCGCGGCTGGACGCACGACGGTCCCGATCCGAAGCTCTTCTTCGGCGCGCCGCTCGAGGAAACGCGCCCCGATGGCGTCGGCGCGGACTCGCATTACGCCGATCCGCTCGGCGCGAATGGACAAGCTGTCGTGCGTTATCAGGTGGCCTTGCCGGCGGGAACGGACACGGACTCACTGCGCATCTCGGCGAAGCTCTATTACCAATCGGTGCCGCCGTACTACCTGAACCAGCGTTTTGAACAGGCCGGTAATATGCCCGCCACGCAGCGACTCTTCTATATCGTGACGAACTTCGACACCACGCAGACGTACGGGTTGCCGAAGCCGCCGCTGGAGAACTGGAAATTGCTCGTGGCCGAGACACCGTGAAGATCGTTGTCGCGCTGTTGTGTGTCGCGCTCGGTGGCTGCGCAACGCCACTCCAACGCGTCGTAGACAGCGCTGTTGCCGCACCGCTCGCGGAGAATCGGTTCGCCGGAGTGGTGCTCGTCGCGCGCGGGGACCGTGTGCTGTTTCGCAAAGCGTACGGTCTGGCCGATCGCGAACAGCACATCGCGCACACGCCCGCGACACGGTTCATGATCATGTCGGTATCGAAGCAGTTCACCGCGGCGCTGATCGCGCGGCTTGCGGTGGCCGGGAAACTGCGACTCGACGATCGCGTGTCGAAGCATCTCGATCACTGGCCCGCTGAATGGGACGACGTCGAGATTCGCCACCTGCTCGGGCACTCGTCGGGATTGCACATCGACACGACGTACTTCTGGCTGGTGAAACATCATCCCGAATACTGGCCGGAATGGCCGGCGGAGCCGCCTGCATATGAGCCGCACGCGCTCGTCGCGGCGCCCGGTACGAAATACATCTACGCGAACGTCGGCTACACGCTGCTGACGATGATCGCGGCGAAAGCGGCAGGGCGGCCCTTCGACGAATTGCTGCGCGACGAAGTGCTGCGGCCTCTGCGCCTCGCGCACACTGTGCCGGAACGAAACGGCGTGCGCGTTCCGGGACGCGCGCGCGGCTACATCCGCGCCAACGACGGAGTGAAGCTGAAGGAACAGGAGACCATCGACATCATCGGTGCAGGCGACGTCGTCTCGACGGTGGACGATCTCGCGCGCTTCGATGCGGCTTTCGACGGCGATCGTTTTCTCCCAAAGCCACTCCGCGATGAGATGCTCATGCCGCGCGTCGAAGGCCCCCGCGGCGCGTCGCTCGGCTACGGCTGGTTTCTCCGCACGACCGCTGGCGGACGTCCGCTCCAATTCCACCATGGCCACGGCGCAGGGTTCCGCGCATTCAACTTCCGGCTGCCGAACGAGCACCTCTCGATCGTCGTGCTCAGCAACATCGAGGAGACCGAACTGCCATGGCTGGCGCCGCTGATCGATCGAATCGCGGAGGTCTCAGCGCCGCGAAGATGACTCCACTTCCAGTCGAGTGACGCGGCGATCGAGATCGGTCGTGACTTGTTCGAACTGTGCGTCGCGACGGTCCATCCGTTCCGCAAGCATCGCGATACCTTCGGCGACTTGTTGGATCGCCTCGCGCTGGTTCTCGGCCGCCATTTCGACGCGGTGGCGAGTCTCCGCTGCCGTAGCGTCGACGTGCTGGCGCGTTTCAGCATGCGCCGCGGCGTTTTCCTGCCGCATTGCTTCCAGGAGGACCTTCACATCTTCATCCATCGCGAAATCATCTTACCTCGGCATGCTTCAATGCCGGACCGCGAGGCGGCGGCTGCTACGGCACGTAGCGGCCGGTCATGTCTCGATCGCCAGTCTCGCGACCGCCGCCTGAATCTCCCGCGGCGTGCCGAGACGTCGGGCGAGGTCCTCGATGACAGACGATCCCAGGCTGACGCTCCGGTCTGCTGCCGCACGGCGCACGAGTACGCGTCGTCCGGCCACGTCCGGATAAGTCAGCGTCGCGAAGACCGGAGAGTCGAACAGGTACCGCAAGCGTCGCCTCGTCCTCTGCAATTCGATCGACGATGTGTGGAATGCGACGACGACCCGGGTACCGGTGGCTCTGGCCTGCTGTAGATGAGCGGAAATGGCCTTCTGCGTTTCGGTTTTGCCATCCGAAATCGGGAAATCATCGAACAAAACGATGTCGAATGTTGCGAGCCGGCAGCGAAACGCGTCGATGTCATCACATCGAATTGCGTGAAGGAGCAGGTGGCCAAACTCGTCGGCGGACATGCGAAGAACCTTGCGCGACCGCGCTCGTCGCGCGATCGCGTGAAGGAGGTGCGACTTACCGGAACCAGTCGGGCCGCACAGCAGGAGTGGATTTGGCGCAACCGCAGAGTGATCGGCGACCTCGACGGCCGCCGCGACCACGGCTCTCGTCTTGGAGTTCGAGACAAATGTATCGAACGACCAAGGGATGTCCTGCGTGCTCACGAGAGAACAATCTTACCTCGGCGTCGCGGACTCCACCGATAGTGGTCGAGCTTCATCCGTCCCTTCGCGTCGAACTCCACTCCCTCCGCTTCGAGCAGCAATCGCTGCAGCTCGTGCGAGTCGCCGCCCGTGCGCGCGCTGATCTCGGCTTTCGCGTTCACCACGCGATGCCAGGGAACGTTGCTGCTCGCGGGAAGGTTATGCAATGCGTAGCCAACCTGCCGGGCGTGACCCTCCAGACCGGCCAGGCCCGCGATCTGTCCATAAGTAGCCACGCGTCCGCGGGGCACCTTCCGTACGATGGACCAGATCAGCTCGTAGCGTTTCACGGCGCGGGCATTGTAAGATGCACAGGTTTGAGGGCACCCCAAAGTCACGGATAGAGGTCAACGATGCCACGAGCCATTGCCACCGGACAGATCGCCTTCGGACTCGTCTCCATCCCGGTGAAGCTGTACTCCGCCGCGGAATCTTCGGAGCGCGTGTCATTCAACATGCTGCATGGCGACTGCGGAAGCCGCATCCAGCAGCAGCTCTTCTGCCCCAAGGACGAGCGCACGATCGACCGCACGGAAGTCGTCAAAGGCTACGAGTTCTCGCGCGGCCAGTACGTCCTCTTCTCTGACGAGGAGCTGAAGCAGATGGAGGAGAAGTCGACTCAGCAGATCGACATCACGGAGTTCGTGAAGTCCGATCTCATCGACCCGATCTACTTCAACAAGCCGTACTACCTCGGCCCCGACAAGAATGGCTCGCGCGCCTACACGCTGCTCGCGCGCGCGCTCGAAGAAACCGGTCGTTGGGCAGTCGCGAAGTACGCCGCTCGCGGCAAGGGCTACCTCGTCGTGATCCGTCCGCTCGGCAAGGGGCTGGTCATGCAGCAGCTCTACTACCCGAACGAGCTCCGCTCCATCGATGACATCGACATCGGCGATGCCGACGTCAAAGAGAATGAGCTGCGGATGGCCGTGCAGCTCGCCGAGATGAGCGCGAGCGACGAGTTCCATCCTGAAAATTACCGCGACGAAGTGCAGGAGCGCATCCGCGGTCTCATCCAGATGAAGATCGAAGGGGAGGAGATCACGAGCGCTCTGGCCGAAGAGCCGAAGGCGCAGGTGATCGATCTCATGGAAGCGCTGCGCGCCTCCCTCGGTGGCGCGACCGCGGCGAAGCCGCCGAAGTCTTCGGCGAAGTCCGCGCCGACGAAGTTGCGCGAGGTGAAATCGGCGCAGGCGAAAGCAGCGAAGGAGACGGAGCGCAAAGCGCCGCGTTCCGCGCGCGTCTCCGGGAAGACTGTCCGCGAACGAAAATCACGCTGATGTGCTGACGGGCATTCTCATAAAATGCCCGCCAGCATGTCGTACTCCGTTCGCGAGGTCTCGGCGCTGCTCGGTTTGTCTCCCGCGCAGATCCGCACGTACGCGGAGAAAGGCTTCCTCGAGCCGGAACGCGGGCCGCGCGGCGAGTTGCGTTTCGGATTTCACGACCTCGTCCTCCTGCGCACCGCCGGCGAGCTTTCCGCGGCGAACATCTCGCAACGCAAGGTGCAACGCGTGCTCGAGCGGCTGCGCGAGCAGCTCCCTTCAGGCCGTTCGCTGACGGCGGTACGCATCACCGCCGATGGCGATCAGGTCATCGTGCGCGACGGCGGCACCGTCTGGAATCCGGAGTCGGGCCAGTCTCTCTTCGATTTCTCCGTCGCCGATCTTGCCGCGAAAGCAGCGCCCATGGTTCATCGCGCCGCGCAGGAAGCGCGCGATCAGGACACCACCGCCGAGCAGTGGTTCGACCTCGCCTGCGAGCTGGAGATGTCGTCGACCGACTCCGCGAAAGATGCGTACGAGCGCGCCATCGCCCTCGATCCCACGCACGCCGACGCGCATGTGAATCTCGGCCGCATCCTGCACGAGCAGGGCAATGCTGCGGCGGCCGAAGAGCATTATCGGGCGGCGGCGGAGTCGGATCCGGAACATGAGACCGCCGCGTTCAACCTCGGCGTCGCACTCGAAGACCTCGGCCGCATCAACGACGCGATCCGCGCGTACACGAGCGCGCTCGAGCTCGATCCCGACAATGCCGACGCGCACTACAACCTCGCCGGCATCTACGAACAGCGCGGCGACAAGCAGGCCGCCATCCGGCACCTGAAGGTCTATAAGGCCCTGACGTTGTGACAACACGCATCGAGTCGCTCGATGCGTTCCGCGGCTTCACTGTCGCGGCCATGCTCCTCGTCAACAACCCCGGCACATGGAGCGCGATCTGGCCGCCACTGCGGCACGCGGAGTGGCACGGCTGGACGCCGACCGATCTGATCTTTCCTTTCTTTCTCTTCGTCGTCGGCATCACCACGGAGCTCTCGCGCAAAGAACCGCTGCGCATCGTGCGACGCGGCGCGCTGATCATCTTTTGCGGCGTGCTGCTGCACGCCTTCCCGTACTTTCGTTTGGAGACGCTGCGCTACATGGGCGTACTGCAGCGGATCGGCATCGTGTACATCGTGGTCGCGCTGATCGCGTACAAGGCGTCGCGGCGGACGATGATTGCGATCACGATCGCGCTGCTCCTCGGCTACTGGGCCGTGCTTTCGCTCGGTCCACTCCAACCGCCGGAAGAGACGATCGCTGCGCAGGTCGACCGCGCGCTGATCGCCGAGTCGCATCTTTGGAAGCAGGCGAAGACGTGGGATCCGGAAGGACCGCTGTCGACGTCGGGTGCAATCGCGACGGCGCTGCTCGGCGTGCTGGTCACTCCATGGGTGCGCGCGCGGAACGTCAAGATGTTGACGACCGCCGGTATCACGGGCATCGCAATCGGGCTCGCGTGGCACGTGCTGCTGCCCATCAACAAGAACCTTTGGACCAGCTCGTACGTGATCTTCACGGCCGGTTGCGCGTGCGTCGTGCTGGCGTTGTGGATCTGGAAACTGCCGGCGAAGCCGTTCGTCGTCTTCGGCGTGAATCCGCTGATCGCATTTCTCGGCAGCGGCCTGGTGGCCCGCCTCCTCGGCATCATCAAAGTGGATGGTGTCGCGCTGCAGCCGCTCATCTATCGCACGCTGTTCAAACCGTACTTTCCGCCGCAGCTCGCGTCGTTTCTGTATGCGCTCGCGTTCGTCGGCGTGTGGTTCGCGATCCTATGGATGCTGTACCGCAGGAGAATCGTGCTCAAGGTGTGACCGGTTCTGGAGCCCGTCGTTCCAGATGGTTATGAATGCTTCGGCGGTCCCGCGAGCCGCGAATCGACGCCGGCGGCTTACCGTGCATGATCAGGAAGCGCGGATCGGCATGAACGCCGCGTTGCCATTGAGCGGAATACACGGCAGCTTGTCGGCTTCCAGTCGCAGCAGGTCAGTCGGGCGGACAGATCGACCACGACTGGCTCGTGCTGATTCCGAACGGCGATCACGGCGGCGATGCGTTCAACGGGGCGAAGTATCAGAAGGTGGTCGACGATTTTTTCGACACCTACCTGCGCGGTCCGTTCATGACGCGCCGCCGCGCCGCGCGGCATTAGCGCGCAGCACGCGGCCGGGCAGTTCGCCGGTCATCTTCGCATCGCGCAGCACCGCCTTGCCGTTCACGATCACGTGCGCGACGCCTTCCGAGAAATGATGCGGATCCTCGTACGTCGACCGATCCTGCACCGTCTTCGGATCGAACACGACCACGTCCGCTTTCATCCCGACGCGCAGGATGCCGCGATCGCGCAGTCCGGCGCGTGATGCGGCGAGCGACGTCATCTTGCGGATCGCTTCTTCGAGCGTGAGCAGTTTTTCGTTACGCACGTACTTTGCGAGCACCCGCGAGAATGTCGCGTACGCGCGTGGATGCGCGCCGCTGTTGCGCATCTCGCCGACCACCGCGCCGGAGTCGGATCCGAACGCCACCCAAGGCTGCACGAGCGCCACTTTCATGTCCTCCTCGCTGAGCGAGAAGAAGATCGCCAGCGGCGACTTCTCCGCGCTCTCGAACAACCGCAGCGCCGCCTCCGCGGCGTCGACGTTCATCTCCTTCGCGATCGCATCGAGCCGCTTGCTCGGATTGCCGCGTACGACGATGGACGACGCGCCGCCCTCGCGCAGTCGTCCCGCGCGCAAATCCGCGGCGATGCGCATTCGCGTGGCCGGATCTTTCACGCGCTGCACGAACGGCAGATAACCGCCTTCGAGCGCCCATGCGGGCACGATGGACGTGAGCTCGGTCGACGTCGCCGTGAACGGATAGATGTTCGCCGCGACGTCGACGCCACTCTTCCGCGCGTTCTCGATCATCTTCACGATGAACGGCATCCGCCCCCAGTTGTGCTGCCCGCCGATCTTGAGGTGAAAGATGTTGACCGGCACCTTCGCCTCGCGGCCGATGCGGACGGCTTCATCGATCGATGCATCGATGACGGTCGCCTCGTTGCGCATGTGCGTCCAGTACGAGCCGGCGATGCGAGCCATGGCGATGAGCTCTTCGGTGCGTGCGAAGCGGCCGGGCGGATAGATCAACGCGCTCGACAAGCCGACCGCGCCTTCGTCGACCGCCTGCTTCACGATCGCCTCCATCCGCTCGAGCTCCTCGGCATTCGGCGCGCGGTCGGCGTGGCCGAGGACCATTTCGCGCGGGTTGGCGGCACCGACGTAGAACGCGAAGTTCAGGGCCGAGCCGCGTTGGTCGACGACGCTCATGAACTCACCGAGCGTGTGCCACGTGACGCGCGGCCAGCCCTTCGGCTTCGTGCGTTCCATCTCCGCGAGCATCACATCGTTCTGCGGCCCGGGCGAATGCCCTTCGCCCGTCACCTCCGTCGTCACGCCCTGCCGGATCTTTCCTTCGAGCTTCGGATCGATGAGCACGGCGGCTTGCGAGTTGCCGAGCAGGTCGATGAAGCCGGGTGCGACGATCTGGTTCGTGGCGTCGAGCGTCGTGGTAGCGGCGGCATTCGAAAGATCGGCGATCGCTGCGATGGTGTCCCCGCGAATGCCCACATCCGCGCGAGTGCGCGCGGCGCCGGTGCCGTCAATGACTTCGCCTCCGCGGATGACGATGTCGAACTGCACCGCCTGTAGCCTTCTCCCCGCCGGGCGGGGAGAAGGTGCCCGAAGGGCGGATGACGGGTCGGGCGTGCAGGCCAGTACAGCCAGAACGATCAGCAACAGCGCCTTCATGTCGCCGGAGCGATGCGTCCGTCGTGCCCGCGGTTGCACATCGCGCGCGATGGCCCCATCTTCATCTCATGGTTTCGCGACTGCGGCTGCACTGGCAACTTGCGTGGGCCCGCGTGCTGTTGTGGATCGCGAGCTCAGGGCGTGACGTGGAGCCGACGCCGGAAGTGCACCTGTACCTCGCCGATGTGCACTTCCGCCTGGCGGACGCATACGAAGCGGCGGGCCGCACGCGACTGGCGAAAGAGCATCGCGTCTGCGCGAACAAACATGCCGTCAAGGGACCGCCGCCGGAACTGCCGCCGGCCGCCGCGATGGCGATGCCGATCCCGCACGCACCGATCTTCACCGATGCGCGCGGCCGAGTTCCGGACGACGTCGCCTAGGAAAAGCGATCCCCCTCACCCGGCCTTCGGCCACCCTCTCCCGCTACGGCGGGGCGAGAGTTACAGAGGCTACGACCTCGTGTAGCCTTCTCCCCTCAGCGCGATCAGAAGCGCCAGCGCGCTTCGAGCGTTACCGTACGCGCATCGGGATCCGGCGTGTCGGCACGATCGCCGACCACCTGCGTCAGCTCCGCGCCGATGCGCAGCGGCGGAGTGATGTCGAACATCCAGGTGAGCGTCCACGACCGGCCGTTCTCTTCGTTCAATTCCGCGACGGAAAAATCCTGCTCTTCCGTGTTGAAAAGCTCGTATCGCGCCGTCAGGCGATTGCGTCCGCCCTTGCCGGACACGAGCAAATATGCCGCGAAGAAGTCGGCATCGACGAAGGCAACGCCGCGACCCATCGTGGTCGAGCCGCGCATGTATTCGCCGGCCACGGCGAGGCGATCGGGATTGCCGGCCTCGATGCCGAAAAGGTGGAACTTCGTGGCCCAGGCGTATTCACCGCGATGCAGCTCGCGGTCGCCGCGATTGTCGAGATATGTGTAGAGGACGTTCACGCGCTGCGGCACCGCGTAACGCACGCGAGCCGAGTAGCCGGTGCGTCCATCGAGATCGGTGCCGAACGGCTTCGTCCCGTCCTTGCGCTGAAGCGGAAAGAGCTCATCGAGTGTTGGCAGTGGCGGGAGCGGCAAGACTTCGTTGTATGTCGACAGGCGATTGCCGATCGCCCACCCGCGCCACGCGAGCAGCGCGCCCATGGAGTCGTTGCCGCGGAACGCGGTGGCCGCGGTGGTGATGGCGTGACCGCGCGACGTCGTATGGCGATATTGCAGGTCGACACCGATCGGTCGCACTTCCTCGCCAATCCACGAGTTCAGCGCGGAGAAGCTGATCGTGTACGGCGACGTCCACAGCTCGTCCTTGTTCTCACGCGACGTCGGGAGGAAGAACTGCCCCGCGCGCAGTTGCACTTCATCGAGCGCGAACGACGTGCGCACATCCGCATACGCTTCGACGATGCCGGCATCCGTGCCGAGTGCATCGCGACGTCCGACGCCGCTGATGTGCAGATCGAAATGTTCGTTCGGTGTCCAGTCGACGCCGAGTTGCGCGGTGCCGAAGAAATGATCGCGATCGCCGCCGGCCTCCAGCCGCCCCCAACCGCGTTCGAGCCACGACTCGGGGCCGGTCGCGTTGACGCCGCGCGCCGCGACGTAGCCGGCGAAGACGATTGCAGCGAGCACCATGTGCGCATTATCAACGAGTACCTCGGAGTTCCTCGGAGTACCTCGGGGAGAGAGAAGCGCTTTGATTCATCCCCTCCGAGGTACCCCGAGGTACCCGAGGTACTCCGAGGTACTCGTCAAAGCGGTATCCGCGGATCGCGCCACAACCCGACGACCTTCCTCCCGTAATCGATCGTGACCATGAACCGCGACAGCACGCGGTTGCCGACGCGCGCTCGCGCGATGTTCGCGTAGCCGACGTCGATCGTGCCGAAGTCCGTATCGCCGACGACGATGTGCGCGGTGCCGCGTCCCGCTTGCGTGCGCGGCAACACGATCGTGTCGGGGCTGGTGGTGTCGACGATCGCGGCGACCTCCCGGCCATTGACGTTGACGTTGATCATCGGCGCGTCGTCGTAGCGGAAGATCTTCATGTAGCCGGTGTGGATGCCGTCCTTCTGATACGTCACCAGGCCGCTGCGATAGTCGATCGTGATCGCGCGCGCGCGCCATGGCTCGATGCCGATGATCGCGTCCGCGACACCGCCAAGGTCGAGCTGCGAAGGAGAGATGCGCACGCTTTCTTTCTCGGTGAGTTGCAGCAGGTGTCGCCCCGATGTCGCAAAGCTCGGATCGACCACCGTCCGCGGCGCCGCGGAGCCGAGAAGGAATCGTCCGGCGCGGTTGTCGAGACGCACGGTTTGCAGCTCCACGAGGTTCCGCTCCAGCGTGAACGCGAGGTTCACCTCGGGTGCCACGACATCATCGCGCCACGGCAGCACACGTGCACACGCGCCGCTCAGCAACGCCAGCGCGAGCGCGGTTGCCGTGATGTGTGTTTTCGATAAGATGCGCATCCTTCGCAACCCCCTCACCCTGCCCTCTCCCCCGAGGGGAGAGGGTTGGGTGAGGGGGATCACCGTTCGCAAAGCAATCCCGACGCCCGAAAGGAATCACGATGTCCAACCTGCCCGAGTTCCGCAACGAACCGCTCTCCGATTTCACCACGCCTGAGAATCAATCGGCCATCAATCTCGCGCTGGCGAAGGTCAGCGCCGAGGTTGGGCGCGAGCATCCGATCGTCATCGGAGGCGAGCGCATCACAGGTCTGAAAACATTCGAATCGCTCAATCCCGCGAAGAAGGAGCAGGTGGTCGGAACGTTTCAGGAAGGCGCCGCGGAACACGCCGAGCGCGCCGTGGAAGCGGCATGGAACGCGTTCGAGAACTGGAAGCGCGCGTCTGTCGAAACGCGCGCGGGCCTGCTGCTCACGGCCGCGAAGCTGATGCGCGAGCGCAAACACGAGTTCTCCGCCGCGATGATCCTCGAAGTCGGCAAGACGTGGGCGGAGGCGGATGCGGATACGGCCGAGGCGATCGACTTCATGGAGTTCTATGCGCGCGAGGCGTATCGCTACGCAGGCAGGCAGCCGATCACCGAGATCGAATCCGAGCAGAACGATCTCGTCTACATCCCCCTCGGCGTCGGCGCCGTGATTCCGCCGTGGAACTTCCCGCTGGCGATCATGGCCGGCATGACTACGGCCGCGGTCGTGACGGGCAACACGGTCGTGCTCAAGCCGTCGTCGGACTCGCCGTGGATCGCATATCGCTTCTTCGAGCTGCTCGAGGAAGCGGGCATGCCCGCGGGCATCGTGAACTTCGTGACCGGCGGTGGCCCCGAGGTGGGCGAGCCGCTCGTGCAGCATCCGCGCATCCGATTCATCTCCTTCACCGGCTCGAAGGGCGTCGGCCTGCATATCGTCGAGGAAGCGGCCAAGCATCGCGACGGGCAGCTCTGGATCAAGCGCGTGGTCGCGGAGATGGGCGGCAAGGACGCGATCATCGTCGATCGCGAGACCGCCAATCTCGATGAAGCCGCGTCCGCGGTCGTCGCATCAGCGTTCGGGTTCCAGGGACAGAAGTGCTCCGCATGTTCGCGCGCGATCATCGACGAAGCGGTCTACGATCAACTGCTGCCGATGATCGTGGAGAAGACGAAGAAGCTGCGCATCGGCGATCCCTCGGCGCTCGAAAACGCGGTTGGCCCGGTCGTCAACGAAAAGGCGATGAAGAAGATCAAGGAGTACATCGACAAGGGGACGAAGGAAGGCGGTCGCCTGGTCGCGGGCGGCTCCACCGATCCGAAGAACGGCTTTTTCGTCGAGCCGACCGTCATCGCCGATGTTGCGCCGGACGCAACGATCGCGCAGGAAGAGATCTTCGGGCCGGTGCTCGCGGTGATCAAGGCGAAAGATTTTGACGACGCGCTGCGCATCGCGAACAACACGGAGTTCGGTCTCACCGGCGCGGTCTTCACCGATAACGAGGAGAAGCTCGAGCGCGCGCGCGAGGAGTTCTTCGTCGGCAATCTGTATCTGAATCGGAAGTGCACCGGCGCGCTCGTGGGCGTGCACCCGTTCGGCGGGTTCAATATGTCCGGAACCGATTCCAAAGCCGGCGGCCGCGATTATCTCGGCCTGTTCCTGCAGGCGAAGTCGATCGCGCGCAAAGTGAAGTCGCAGCCGAAGACCGTGGCAGAAGCGAAAGCGTTCTAGCCGGGCGAAGACGACGGGAGGCCTCCGGTGGCCCCGGACCGCCGGAGGCCTCGCGGTCGTCATCAGTCCAGCTTGAAGTTCACCGTCAGATTGAAGATCGTCGCGACCGCCTTCCCGTTGTGCGTCCCGGGCTTGAACTTCCACTTGCGCACGGCACGCTCCGCTTCTTCCGAAAGTCCCATCGGCAATCCTCGCACGACGCGCACCTCATCGACGTTGCCGCTCTTGTCGATGACGGCTTCGACGATGACGACGCCTGCGACGCGGGCTTTGCGCGCGCTTTCGGTGTAGCTCGGCTCCGCGCGATTCACGATGACGGGCGCTTTGACGTCGCCGCCGACGCGCATCGGTCCGGGAGGTGGTGGCGGTGGAGGCTCAGGCGCAGGCGGAGCTTCGTTGCCGCCGGTGCCGGTGCCTTCGTCGCCGGTGCCCGTACCGCCGACCGTGCCGCCGAGGACGCCGCCGACGGTACCGCCGACCACACCGCCGACCTGGCCGCCTTGCACGCCGCCGATCTCACCACCGACGACACCACCTGCGACGCCGCCTTCGACGCCACCAACCACACCGGCGACTGCGTCACCAGGGCCTTCGTCAATGCCGCCTGTCGCTTCGGGCAACGGCGTGTCGACGATCGGCAGGTCCTTCACGAGAGGGACTTCGACCTTCGGAACCTCCTTCGGGATCTCGACCGGAGGAGTAAGCGGATTCGGAGTGACAGGGATCGGTTGCGGCCGCTGCTGCACGCGCGGCTGCACTTTCGGAGCGCCGCTGCTCTTGGCGGGCGGCGGCGGGGGAGGCGGAGGAGGCGGCGGTGGGGCCGCGCCTTCGCTGATGAAAGCCGCAATCGGCTTCTCGGAATCGACCTTGTGGGTGACGTTCTGGCCGGCGTAGACGATCCCGGCGACGAGCATTCCGTGGAGGACCATGGAGGTGACGGAGGCCTTCCAGCCGCCGCGTTTTCTCGAGTGGTTGCTCGACTCGATGAGGTTGTCTTTCAAGTCCATAATCGAAGGTTATTTGCAATCGTGCGACCAACTATTTGCGCTTTTGAATCAATGGTTTACAATGCGCCGCCATGGCTCCGGACCTCCGTCGCGCGACCGCGCTCCTGCTCGCTTCCCTGACGGTCGCCGCATGCTCCACCGGCTCGCGGAAAATCCCGGCCGAATACATGAGCGTGCCGATGGCGGCGCAGATCGGCTCGGTGACGCTGGCCGAGGATGGGACCGTGACGCCGAGTGCGGCGCCGACGCCGGCCAGGCTGAGCGACGGAGCGATTCGCGTAATGGGCGCGGCGCTGCTGAACGGCGACAAGATCCTGGCCGAAAACGTGACGGTCGAATCACTCGATCTCTCCGAATCACGCGGCGAAGTCGCGTTCTCGGCCAAGCGCGAGAACAACTTCGACATCGCGCTCATCTCCACCGACGGCGGCGCGATTCACTGGATGCCCAACGATCCCGCGGATGAGCTGGCGGTGCAGTGGGCGCCGCGCGGCAACAAGATCAGCTACGTCATCCGTGCGCACGGCGGCGACGTCGTGCGCACGTTGCACATCCCGACGGCCTTTCAGTTCGCGGTGCCGTTTACGAACGCGACGATTCATGCGCTCGCGTGGGATCCGCAGGCCGAGCATTTCGCGGTCGCGTATTCGACGCCCGACAGTTCCGATCGCGTCGAGGTGCTCGATTACAAAGGCGAAAAACGCCGCACCGCCATACCCCCGGCGCGGCAGTTGGACGTCGAAGTCGCGTCGTTCGCAGCGAACGCGATCGTGATGCGCCCGCGCGAGATTCGCTATGACGAGAAACTGCCGCTCGTCGTCTGGATGGCCGACGATTTCTCATGGAGTGATGCGCGCGCGGCATTGCTGGCGCGGGCGCGCGTGGCCATCGTGGTTGCGACGGACATCCTCGATGAGGCCTTCTGGCGCGCGACGCGAGAGATCGCATGGATCGATTCGTCGCGTCCCTGGATCGTCTCTCCTGAGCCGTTCTTCGGCGTCGAAGCGACGCCGGGAGCGCGTTACATCGTTCCAGGATCGTCGTTACCGGCGGACATGTACTCGCACGACGGGACCTTCGTGACGGTCGCACCCGCTGTCGTACAATCGTTTGCAGCCGGCTACATCGCCGACGAGCTCGAGAGGGATCCCCCGACGAATGGCAGCAGCCGCTGAGTCCCAAACCAAGTCGACGGCCCGTGAATATTACGAAGCGCTGCTGATCGCGATCATCTTCGTCAACTTCGCCCGCATCTTCGTCTTTCAGGCCTTCAAGATCCCCAGCGGGTCGATGGAGGACAACCTGAAGATCGGCGATCACATCATCGTCAATAAATTCATTTACGGTCCGGCCGGCACGCTGCAGGGTCTCGTGCCGCTGCGCGAAGTGCGGCGCGGGGACATCGTCGTCTTTCGTTATCCTCGCCAGCCGGAAGTCGATTTCGTGAAACGCGTGGTCGCATTGCCGGGCGAGACCATCTCCATCGATGACAAGAAAGTCTCGATCGATGGTCGCGTGCTCGACGAGCCGTACACGCTGCACGAGGACGAGCAGGTTTATCCCGCAGGTGAATTTCTGCCCGAGCCCCAACGTTCGCGCGATCAGATGAAGCCGTTCCGCGTACCGGCGGGACAGTACTTCGTCATGGGCGACAATCGCGATCACTCCAGTGACTCGCGTTATTGGGGCACGGTGCCGCGCACGATGATCAAAGGCCGCGCGTTCATGGTCTATTGGTCGTTCGACTGGGAGCCGTTGCCCGGCGGCAGCTCGATCCGCGACCGCGTCCGCGAGCTCGGCAACGTCGCATTGCATTTCTTTACGAAGACGCGCTGGAAGCGCACCTTTTTCATTGTGGACAGCAAATATCACTACACGCCCGGCGTCAGCTCCTATGGAAACGAGTAATCCGGAGGAAGTGCTGGCTCCGACTAGGGATGAACACTCGACGGACGAAATGTCCGCCGAAGAGCCGTCTGTCGTCGAAGCAGGCAACGTAATCGACCGCGGCGATCACTCCATCTCGCGCCGCAGCATCCCCGAGAACGTCCTCAAGGTCCTTTATCGCCTGCACCGCAGCGGCTACCGCGCATACTTGTGCGGCGGGAGCGTGCGCGATCTGATCATGGGACGCACGCCGAAAGATTTCGATGTGGTCACGGACGCCCATCCCGGCGACGTGCGCCGCCTCTTCCGCAACAGCCGGATCATCGGGCGCCGCTTCCGCCTCGTGCACATCATCTTTCAGGATCAGGTGGTCGAAGTGGCCACGTTCCGCCGCGAGCCGGACCGCAACGCGCCGCCGCCGGACAGTGAAGTCGAAGAGGATTTCCTGATTACGGACGACAACACGTTCGGATCGCCCTTACAGGACGCACGGCGCCGCGATTTCACGATCAATGCGATGTTTTACAACATCGCTGATTTCTCCGTGATCGATTACGTCGGCGGACTCGAAGACATCGCCGAGGGGCGCGTGCGTGTGATCGGCGACCCCGATGTGCGTTTTCGCGAAGATCCCGTACGCATGATGCGCGCGATCGAATTCGCCTCCCGTCTTGGCTTCGAGATCGAGGCCGAGACGTATCAGGGCATCCTGCGCCATCGCAATGAAATCCTGAAGGCGTCCGCGCCGCGTGTGTCGGAAGAGATCCTGGAGTTGTTGCGGCGCGGATGGTCGCGCGGCGCAATCCGGTTGATGGTCGACACGGGGTTGCTCGAGCCGCTCCTGCCCGAGATCTACAACTCGATCAAAGGCGAGCGCGCGCCGTACTTCTGGAAAATGCTGGAAGTGCTCGACCGCACGGTGCAGGCGGGGCGCAAGATCTCCGACGCCGTGCTGCTGTCGGTGCTGGTCATGCCGTGGGTGGTCGACGAGATCGAACGCGAAGAAGCGAAACGACGCGGGGGCGACGAGCCCGATGAGGCCTCGCGGATGCGCATCGGCGAAGTGATCGTCTTCATCCGCGAACTGATTCAGCCGCTCTGTGCGCGCCTTGCACTCGCCGCCGGCACGCGCCATCAGATGGAACAGGCGCTCGAAACGTTCTGGCGTCTGCTCGAGCCGCCGTCCGATCGTCGCGCGCAGTTCCGCGCCGTCTATCGCGATCCGTTCAATGACGCGCTCGCGCTGCTCGAGCTCTTCGCGCTTTCCTCCGGCCGCTACGTCGACGTTTTCCGCCAGTGGCAGGCCTTCGCCGTGCGCGTGAAACGCGCGCAGGAGGAGGTGGAGGGGACGGTGAAGAAGCGGAGGCGGCGGAGGAAGCGGAATTGAAAATTGAAAAATCGGACGTGCAAGTTACGCGACTTGCACCCCCGTTTTTTCAATTTTCAATTTTCAATTTTCACTCGCGATGACGCAGCCCATCTACCTCGACCACCACGCCACCACCCCCTGCGATCCCGGCGTGGTCGAGAAGATGCTCCCCTTCTTCACCGAGCACTTCGGCAATCCCGCTTCGATCACGCATCAGCACGGACGCAAGGCATCGCTCGCGCTGGAAGATGCACGCGCAACCATCGCACGCTTCTTTGGTGTGCTGCCGCCGGAGATCTACTTCACGGCCGGCGCAACGGAGTCGAACAACATCGCGCTCAATCTTCTCCAGCCCAGCGAGCATCTCGTCGTCGGGGCGACCGAGCACAAGTCGATCCTCGCGCCGGCGCAGCGGTTTGACGTCACCATCGTCCAGCCCGATCGCCAAGGTTTCATTCATCCCGAGGCGTTGCGCGACGCGTTGCGGCCGAACACGCGCCTCGTCTCCATCGAATCCGCGAACGGCGAGATCGGTACGATCCAGCCGATCGCGGAACTGGCCGCGATCTGTCGCGAGCGCGGCATTCGGTTTCACACCGACGCGACGCAGGCCGCGGGCAAGATTCCACTCGATCTTTCGAACGTCGACCTGGCTTCGTTTTCCGCGCACAAGCTCTACGGGCCGAAAGGGATCGGCGCACTGTTCGTGCGGCGCGGCGTGCGCGTTCCGGCGCTCGTCGCCGGCGGCGGACAGGAGCGCGGGCTACGCGCCGGCACCGTCAACGTGCCCGGCGCAGCGGGCTTCGCGGCGGCCATCGAGTTGCGCCGTACGGAAATGGCGGACGAGGCGGTGCGCCTCGCGCAACTGCGCGACGCGCTGCGCGAGCGCATCACCACGGAGATCGAAGACGTTTCGGCGAATGGATCGAGCGAGTTAAGATTGCCGGGCAACCTGAACATGAGCTTCGAACGGGTCGAGGCAGACTCTCTCATCCTGAACATGCGGCGGTTCTCACTTTCATCGGGCTCGGCGTGCAGTTCCGGCGACAAAGGACCGTCGACCGTGCTGCGGGCGATCGGCGTCACCGACGCCGCAGCCATGGGCTCCATCCGTTTCGGCCTCGGCAAATCGAACACCGCGGAACACATCGAGATGCTGATCGACGACTTGAAGCGCGTCGTGCGCAGACTGCGGGAGATTTCGGCTCCATGACAGAGGAAATCGATTCCGGGGCGCCCGGCCGGATCCTGCTCGTCGATCACTCACGCGGCGCGCTGCTGTTCCAGGAAACGATCCTGCGCCGCCGCGACATGATCGTCATGACCTCGCTGGCCGGCTCGGAAGGCCTCGACAAGGCGCGCGCCGAGCGGCCGCACCTGATCATCTTCGGCTACGACCTCTTCGACATGACCGCGCCCGAGTTCTGCCGCGAGATCCGCGGCGACGCGGTCACGCGGCCGATCTCGCTGCTGCTCGTCTGCGACCGCGATCATCACGAGCACGGCGACCTCTGTCTTTCCGCCGGCTGCAACGACGTGATCTTCCGTCCGCTGCACAAGCCCGAGCTCGACGAAAAGGTGGAGCGCCTCACGCGCATCCCCGTGCGCCGTCAACTGCGCACGATCACGAAGATCGAAGTCTCGCTCGAGAAAAACGGCCGCTTCCTCCTCGGCCGCAGCCTGAACATCTCCGCGACCGGCATGCTCGTCGAAGTCGATCGCGTGCTGCCGCAGGACGGGCCGGTGCGGCTGCACTTCTATCTGCCGGGCGATCCGCGGCCGCTGCAGATGCTCGCGCAGGTGTTGCGCGCGGAGTTTTCCGGGGCGATGTCGAAGTACGGACTCCGTTTCCTCGAACCATCGGAGTCCGATCGCGATCGCATCTCGCGTTTCGTGCACCGGTTGCGCTCCCGAGAGACGATCTGAAATGCCTCCGACTTCACCCTCGCACTCGCGCAGGCTCGACGAGGCGATCCAGGCCGCGCGGGAAGAGGACTTCCTGCTTGCGCTGACGACGTTCCTCGACGTGTACGTGTCGGAAAACGCGCCGCGCGTTCAGGCGCCGAAAGACGCGACCGGCCTGTCGTGGTTCGGCCTGTCGCTCGCTCTGGTGCGCAAGGAGATGAAGCCCGCCATCGATCTCTGCCGCCGCGCGATCGAGCTCGAGTTTTACAACGGCGATCACTACGCGAACCTGGCGCGCGTGTATTCGCTGGCGGGAAACCGCCGCAAAGCGATCGACACCGCGGAGCAGGGGATGAAGCTCGTCCCCGACCACGAATACCTGATCCACGTGCGCAAATCGTTCGGCGTGCGCGCCGCGCCCTATGTCCCCTTCCTCACCCGCCAGAACCCCATCAACGTCTCCCTCGGCCAATCGCGCCACGCAAAGCAGATCGCGGAGAAGGAGAAGAAGAGGAAGGGGTGAGGCAGTTCCTCGGGTAGCTCGGAGTTCCTTGGGGATCCGGGTTCGACCCTCCGAGGAACCCGAGAAACTCCAAGGAACCCGAGGAACCGCTTACGCGCGGTACCAGCGTGCGAGCTTTTCCGGCGAGACGCCGAGGTGGTACGCGCCGATGATCAACCAGTTGACGATCGAGGTGCGGATCACGCCCCGCGCGAGAAATCGCCGGCCTGACGTACGTACGGTGAGCGGGAGACAGGCGACGCGCCCCATCCGTTTCATGCGCCGCGCAAGCTCGTAGTCTTCCATGATCGGGAACGGTGGATAGCCGCCCGCGCGCAGGAGCGTCTCGCGGCGTGCGAACTGCGCCTGGTCGCCCCACGGTTTGCGCGTGAGCCGCGTGCGTGCGTTGATCATGAACGCGACATACGCGAGGCGCGGGCCGCCCTCGATGAATGCGGCGCGAAATCCGCCGAAGATCGCGCCGCCGGAGAGCGCCTGTTCGACCGCATCGGCGGCGCCCTCGGGCAGCCGCGTATCGGCGTGCACGACGATGATCGTGTCATGTGCCGCGGCCCCGATGCCGCGATTGATCTGCGCGGCGCGAAGTCGTTCGCCGGTGATTACCCGCGCGCCGCGACTTGTCGCGATCGAGATCGTATCGTCGTTGCTGCCGCCATCCGTGACGATCACTTCCGCCGCACCCGCCGCGCGCGCCGCATCAATCGACGCGGCGATCGTCTCCTGCTCATTGAGCGTGGGGATGATGACGCTGACGGCCACGGCGCGGATGCTAACGTAGGCGCTCACGATGAACGCGTACATCCTGATCGGCGGCCGTTCGCGACGCATGGGCACGTCGAAATCAGAGTTGTTCCTCCATCGCGTGGTCGCCGCGGCGACGCTCGTATTCGATCAGGTGCTCGCGGTGCAACGATTCGCCGGACCATCCGCAAACATCCAGACCATCTTCGAAGAGGAACACGAAGGTGAAGGTGCGGTTTTCGGAGTGGCCCGTGCGCTGCGCGACGCGAACGATCGCGCGTTCATCCTCGCCGTCGACTATCCATTCATCACCGCGGACATCCTCCGTTTCCTGCGCGAGGACGGCCGAGTGCCGATGTGGGACGGACGGGCGCAGCCGTTGTGCGCGGCGTGGGACACGAACGCGCTGCCGGTGATCGAAGAGCGCATCGCACGCGGCGCGCTCGATTTGCACGGTCTCATCGATCGGGAGATGATCCCCGAATCCGAGTTGCGCGCGCGCTTCGAAGGCGAACCGCTGCGGAACGTCAACACACCCGAGGAGTGGCATGGCCAATAGGGATTTCTCGCATCTCGACGAGACGGGCGGCATCTCGATGGTGGACGTCGGCGCGAAGCGCCATACGCATCGCGAGGCCGTGGCCGCGGCCACAGTGCGGATGAAGCCGGAGACGCTGACGAAACTCGTCGAGCGCGCGTTGCCGAAAGGCGACGTGCTCACGACGGCGAAAGTTGCGGGCGTGCTTGCGGCGAAACAGACTCCGACGCTGATTCCGCTCGCGCATCCGCTCGCGATCGAATCGGTCGACATCACGTTCGATCTCGATCCCTCCGCGGGGTCGATCGAAGTGCGCGCCATCGTCCGCTGCGATGGCAAGACGGGTGTGGAGATGGAAGCCATGACCGCCTGCGCCGTCGCCGCGCTCACGATTTACGACATGTGCAAGAGCGCGGAGAAAGGCATCACCATCGACGGCCTGCAACTCGTTCGCAAGACGGGCGGCAAGAGCGGGC
Organism: Thermoanaerobaculia bacterium; assembly: GCA_035626775.1. Lineage (GTDB taxonomy): Bacteria > Acidobacteriota > Thermoanaerobaculia > Gp7-AA8 > Gp7-AA8 > QHVT01. The sequence continues at coordinate 30,402 of DASPNA010000089.1, read as the reverse complement.
TCTGGGAACGCTAACGCCATCTGGAGCGACGGGCTCTCAGCCCGTCGACATCGGCGCTACGACGGGCTGAGAGCCCGTCGTCCAGATCTCAATTGCGTCCCGCCCACGGCGGCTGACGATCGTTCGACGGCCGTGCCGTTCCTTCCGCTTCTTCGTCCGCGCGCACGAGCTGCTTGCGGATCGAGCCGAGGATGCGCGCGTCCGTCGCTGCAGCCAGCTCGATCAGCTTCTGCCGATCTTTGTAGCCGTTGAACGCGATCACGAACCGGTCGATGCGGAACGCGACGGCGCGGCCGAGGTAGCGGTCTTCCGCGGTGAAGTTGTCTTCGCCGAGGTTCTGGATCGGGTCGAGTAGCTTGCCGTTGCGGACGTAAAGCTGGCGGTACGCATCGAGGATCTTCGTCGCAGACGCCTTGTTCGCGGACGGGATGATCAGCCCTTCCATGATGTCGCCGCCGACGTTGAAGCTCGCCTGAAACGAGTTGCCGAGGAGGAGCTGGCCGAAGCCGCGGTCGGCGGCGTAGCGTTCGCTGTTCGGCACGCGAGTGTCGACGGGGAAGAAGCCGAAGACTGCCGGCTTGGCGGGTGCGGCAGGCATGCGCTCGGCGACGAAAGACGCCAGTCCGCTGAGTGCCTCGAACGCGTTCGGCGCGCCGCCGGTGACGCGGATGTAGAACGGACCGCGCCACACATGCACCGCGTACTTGCTGACGTAGCCCTCGTTGCTGATCGGCAGGAAACCGCGCGCAGCTTCCTTGCGCATCGAATACGCGCCGAACGCTTTGACGAAATCGGGAAAGCGGAAGATCTCCACGGTGGCGAAGCCGGGTCCGCTCTGTGCGGCGTATTTGCCCGCGGTCACGTCGATGAGCTCGTAGCGCGTGAAGTCCGTGGCCATCGCGCCCATGTATGTGCCGAGGCGCTCACCGGGGACGACGAGCGGATCTTCTTCGAGACGCCAGCCCTGCGCTTCCTGATGGCGAGGGAGGAACTGCAGGCTCGGCGAGTCGATGAGTGTGAAGTCGATCTGCGGCGGTGGCGGCGGCGGCGCGGCGACGGCCTTCTTCGAACGGCAGCCGGATGCGATGAACAGTGCGATCAGCGCGAGAGCGACTGCAGGAAATCGAGCGTGACGCGTACGCCCGCGCCATTCGCGCCGCGTGCTTCGCGCGCGTTCTCGCTGTCCGCGTACGCCGTTCCGGCGATGTCGAGGTGTGCCCACGAAGGACAAGTCACGAACTCCTTGAGGAAGACGGCCGCGGTGATCGCACCACCCCACCGCCCGCCCGTATTCTTGATGTCTGCCCATTCGCTGCGAATCAGTTCCTTGTACTCGTCCCAGACAGGCATTCGCCAGAGGCGCTCGCCCGTGCGCTCTCCCGACTGAATCAACTTCCGGGCCAGCTCATCGTTGTTCGAGAAGAGGCCGGCGGCTTCGCTGCCGAGGGCGACCACGCACGCGCCGGTGAGCGTGGCGTAGTCGATGAGGTGGTCGGGATTGCGTTGCGAGACATAGTGCAGCGCGTCGGCCAGGAGCATGCGCCCTTCGGCGTCGGTGTTGATGATCTCGACCGTTTTGCCGCTCATCATGGTGATGATCTCGCCGGGCTTGTAGGAACTACCGCTGGGGAGGTTGTCGCTTGCGCCGAACACGGCCGTGAGCTGGACCGGCAGCTCGAGACGCGCGGCTGCTTCGACGATGCCGATCACGGCGGCGGCGCCGCACATGTCGAACTTCATCTCGTCCATCTTCTCGGCCGGCTTGATCGAGATGCCGCCGGAGTCGAAGGTGATCCCTTTGCCGACCAGCGCAACGTGCGTCTTCGCTTTGCGCGGCGTGTACTCCATGACCACGAAGCGCGGCTCTTCGCTCGAGCCGCGATTCACAGCGAGGAGCCCGCCCATCTTCATCCGCTCGATGTCGCGTTTGCCGTAGACGGTGCACTTCACGCCGACTTCTTTGCAGACTTCCGCGGCGCGATCGGCGAGGCGCGTGGGCGTGACGATGTTGGACGGGCCGTTGCCGAGATCGCGCACGGTGGTGACGGCGGCGGCCATCGCGCGAGCGCGCGGCGCGAGGCGTTTCGCGTCGGCATCCGGCGCGATGACCGTGCCGCTGATGGTGATCTTCGGTTCTTTGTCTTTCTTGACGGTGATGAACTGGTCGTACTTGTAATCGCTCTGCGCGAGCATGTCCGCGATCGCGAGCGCGGTCTCATTCGCGTCGAGATCGGGGAGCGCGTAGGGGAAGATCATCGCGATTTTCGCGTCGCGATGCTTCTTCGCGGTGCGGCCGGCAGCGGTGACGCCAGCGCGCGCGCAGCGGAGGGTGAGCGTTTCGTGTTTGCCGAGACCGATGAGGGTGATCTTGCGCGGCTCGCTGCTGAGGATCGTGAGCGCCTCATCGCCGCGTCCCTCGAACTTTGCGTCGCGTACCGCCTTCGCAACCGCGGCCGGCAGTTCGACGTCGATTTTTCCTTCGGCGAGGAGCACGAACAGGTGATCGATCTTCGAGAGTTTCACGTCGCGGCTGATGTCGACTTGCATGCGCGGCGGATTGTACGGCGAGGGAGGTTACAGCTCGAAGGGCTCGTCGGTGGGCGTGTTGAGGCGGCGGTCGGCCGATGGCTTGTACATCAGCGTGAGCCACTTCAGGTACTCGGCGGTCGGGACCGGCCGATGATGGCGCGCGCGCTCGAGCGCGGCGATGTCATCCGCGGTCAGCGGCATGTCGCGTTCGAAATCAACGTCGAGCATCTTTTTCGATGACATCCAGAATGCGCAACAGTCCGGCGCGCTGAAAGTAGTCCCGAACCGCCGCGCGATCGATCCCCGGCAGCGTCAGCAGGTACTCGATGTCGGGTACATCGATCGAAACGCGGCGCGGCGCGTTCTTCATCGCCTGCACCTTCATCGCGATGAGATGCTCGGGCTTGGGGACCGGCGCTTCACTGTCGCCGGCAACCAGCCTGCGCGCGGCATCGTTGAATACTCGATCCGCGGTCGAGCCGTACAGGTACATCAGATCGACGCGACCGAATGCCTGGTCGGGGTGTTCGTGATTCGAATAGCCGTCGGACACGTACAACGTGACGTATCCAATTGATTCGGCGAAGGCGATAGCGCGATCGCGTGCGGTGCCATCGATCGCGAAGTCGATGTCCTGCGTGGTTCGCGAACGGCCCCACGCATGAATCGCGAGACCGCCGGCAATCGCGAAGCGAATCCCTTCTCGCTCGAACCACTCGGTGAACGTCCGCAGCACTTCCTCGAACTGCATGACCCGAGGATACCTCGGCTAAACTGGCCGGACTCATGCAGTCCCAGCCCCCTCACCCTGCTCTCTCCCTCGCGGGGGAAAGGGTTGGGTGAGGGGGCAGCGAGGAATTGAATGCCGTTTCGAATTCTGGTCATCGACGATGAAACAGGCATCCGGGAAGCGATCCGGATGACGCTCGAGTACGAGGGCTACAAGATCGACGAAGCGCGCTCGGGACAGGAAGGGCTCGACAAGGCCGCGCGCGTTCCGTACGACGCGATCCTGCTCGACATCAAGATGCCGGTGCTCGACGGAATCGAAGTGCTCGAGAACCTGCGCGAGCAACGCATCTTCACTCCCGTGGTGATGGTCTCCGGCCACGGCGACGTGCACACCGCGGTCGAGTGCACGAAGCGCGGCGCGTTCGACTTCCTCGAGAAGCCGCTCAATCGCGACAAGCTGCTGCTCACGGTGCGCAACGCAGTGCGCCAGCGCTCACTCGAAGAAGAGAACACGGAGCTCAAGGAGAAAGCGGAGAAGGAGTATCAGCTCGTCGGCCAGTCGACGGTGATGTCGGAGCTGAAGTCGCAGATCGAGCGCGCCGCGCCCACGCGCGCGACCGTGCTGATCACCGGCGAGTCCGGCACCGGCAAGGAACTCGTCGCGCGCGAGATCCATCGCCGTTCCTCGCGCTCCAACATGCCGTTCATCCAGGTGAACTGCGCCGCGATTCCCGAAGAGCTGATCGAGTCGGAACTGTTCGGCCACGAGAAGGGCTCCTTCACCGGCGCCGTCCGCAAGCAGACCGGCAAGTTCGTCGCGGCCGACGGCGGCACGATCTTCCTCGACGAGATCGGCGACATGTCGCTGCGCACGCAGGCGAAGGTGCTGCGCGTGCTGCAGGAAGGTGAAGTCGAGCCGGTCGGCTCCGCGACGGTGGTGAAGGTCGATGTGCGCGTGATCGCGGCGACGAACAAAGAGCTGACCGAAGAGATCCGCAACGGTCGCTTTCGCGAAGATCTCTACTATCGACTGAACGTCATTCCCATCCGCACGCCGCCGCTGCGCGAGCGCCGCGACGACATCGCCGTGCTGGCGCAGCATTTCGCGAAGTTGTTCTCCGAGGAGCACAACTACCATCCGAAGAAATTCACGCCGGCGGCGCAGAAGGCGCTGGGCGACGCGCCATGGCGCGGCAACGTGCGCGAGCTGCGCAACATGATCGAGCGGCTGGTGATCATGGTGCCGGCGGAGTCGATCGACGTGACCGATCTGCCGTCGGAGTTCTTCCGCACGCCGACGGACATCATCAGCACTGCCATGCGCCTCTCGACGCTGCAGGACTTCAAGGACGAGGCCGAGAAGGCGTTCATCGTCGCGAAGCTGCGCGAGCATGGCTGGAACGTGTCGAAGACCGCGGAAGCGATCGACACGCCACGCTCGAATCTCTACAAGAAAATCGAGCAGTACAACATCAAGCGTGAGGCGGGAGCGGGAGTGACGCCCGAGCTGGGCGAGGCGCAGTGAAGCGGAGCGCGCGCGCCATCGGAGTGTTCGACTCCGGCGTCGGCGGCCTGACGGTCTTCCGCGAGATCGCCCGCGCGCTCCCCGGCGAACCCCTCATCTACCTCGGCGACTCGGCTCGCGTGCCGTACGGAACGAAGTCTCCCGCGACGGTCGTTCGTTATTCGCTCGAGGCCGCGAAACATCTGCTGAGCCGCGACATCAAGATGCTCGTCGTCGCGTGCAACACGGCCACAGCGGCGGCGTTGCCGGTATTGCGCGAGCAACTCCCGATTCCGGTGATCGGCGTCGTCGAGCCGGGCGCGCGCGCGGCGGTGGCGACGACTTCGGGTGTCGTCGGGGTCATCGCCACCGAAGGCACCGTGCGCTCGAAAGCCTACACGGCCGCGATTCATGCGCTCGATCCGGACATCGACGTCATCGAATCCGCCGCGCCGCTCTTCGTGCCACTCGCTGAAGAAGGGTGGGCGAATACACACGTCGCGCGCGAAGTCGCCGAGATTTACCTCGAGCCACTCATCGACGCCGGCATCGACACTCTCGTTCTGGGCTGCACGCACTATCCGATTCTGCGCGGCACGATCGAGCAGGTCGTGGGCGATGCGGTGTCGATCGTCGACAGCGCGGAGACCACGGCGATCAGCGTGAAGCAGGCGCTCGGCGCGTCCGCCGAAACGACGCGCGAACCGGCGCGGCAGTTCCTGGTGACGGATGCCGAGGAGCGGTTCCGCAGAATCGCGGGCGAGTTTCTCGAGCAGGAGATCGAGCACCTGGAGCTGGTGTCGTTGGGGTGAACGGCCCCCCCTCATCCGGCCTTCGGCCACCTTCTCCCCTCTGCCGAGGGAAGAAGGCTACGTAAGGCACGTCATGAGGTGGTGCCGAAGGCGGATGAGGGGTTCAATGCCCGACGGCGCGTCGTTTCCCGTTGCTCACCGACTGCGGCACCACGAGCAGCGGCTGACTCTCGCTCTCCCACAGCACGCGCAGCGACGGCTGTTCCGAGTGATCTTCGTAATCGATCCTGAGCTCGTACGTGCGGCCGGCGATGAGCCCGATCGATTCTCTCGATTCGCCGCTGGCGTCCGGTTCCCACGCATCGATCAGCAGCTTCCCATCGAGCTCCAGGCGCACTCGATCGTGAGTCTGCACGACGAAGCGATACGTCTCTGAAAAACGTGGCTTGACGCGCACGACGAACTGCGCGGCGAATCCGTTGCCGAGATCGGGATCGGGCGAAGCCTTGCGCCAGTCGAAATGCATCGAATGTTCGGGCCGCACCACCACAGGCTCGGTCTCTCCCGCATTCTCGAAATACTGCGCTTCAACGGTTCCCGCGCTGCCGCCGGCCGAGACGCGCCGCGTCTCCGTCACGCTGCCACGCGGTCCGGTCACGGTCTGCTGAATGAGATACGTACCGGGACGCTGATAGCGGTGCACGGGGTTGCGTTCGTTGCTCGTGGTGCCGTCGCCGAAATCCCATTCGATCGACGTCGCATCCGGCACATCGGAGAAGTCGGTGAGCGCAACCGCGGACGAGTGCAGAAATCGCGCGTCGAATGCGGCGATGCCGATCCAGCGGACGCGAATGACGTTCGCGCCGGCATCAGCCGGAGTGCTCTGCCCGAAGTCGCGGTAAAGATCGGTGAAGTAGAGACCATCGGGCCCAGCGACCAAGCCCGCGGCCGTCGCTTTGCCGCTGCCGTTGTATTCGGCGAAGCGCTTCGGTCCGCTGACCAGCGCACCGTCGGGATCGAACACGAACTCGCTGATCCGTTTGCCATGCTCCTGTGGTCCCGATGCCCACGTCGCGCCCGACTCGGTCACGAACGCGGAGCGCATCCTGTCGATCGGGAATCCACTGCCGCCGAAGCGTTCCGCTTCGGTGAACGCGATCTGAATCGGCGCCACCGGGAAGGTCCAGTTGTAGATCGCGAAGTTCTTCATGCTCGGATCGCTGCCGTCCCACAAGTAGTTGCGACCCGCGACGACGATGGCCAGGCGATCGGTGGCCGGTCCGTTCTCCACTTCGTACAGCGATCCATCAGCGATGCGCCACGCGCCGCCGAACGGATTGCGGAATCCGTACGCGAAGACGTAGTCCTTCGCGGTGATGCCGTCGCTCGCGTCGTAGAAGGGATTGTCCGTGGGCACCGAACCGTCGCGATTGATGCGGATAATCTTGCCGTCGAGATTGTTCAGTTCCTGCGCGATCCACGCGAAGCTGCTGCCGATGTGAACGTACATCTTGTCGTCCGGTCCGAACGTGACATTCGAGATCTGATGCGACGGCGCCATCGCTTCGCCCGGAAAATCGACGACCGTGATCACGCGGGCGGCTGTGAATCCGCCATCGTCGCTTTGCAATCGCAAGACGCGCGGCGAGGTCCAGGGCGAGGTCGGGTCGACCTGAAAGATGGCCGTGACGATCACGTCACCGTTTGCAGGGTCGATGGTGATGCCGCCGAGGCCGCGCTCGCCGTTGCCGGGGATCGGGGCGAGCGGATCGAAGTTGAGCAGGCCGCTCGCGAAGGTACGCACTTCACCGCTGCGCGTCACCACTTTCACCGAGCCGTACAACTCCGCGACGTACAGCAGCGGGCTGTCGGGTGCGGCGCCGGGGTTCGGCACGGCGACGAGGCTGACCGGTAACGCGAATCCTGTCGCGAAGACCTCGCCGCGATAGCCGGTCTCGAAGGTCCACGGCACCGGCGCACCACGTGCGATCTCCGAAAAATCGGGCGTTCGATCGACGTCCGCCGCGGCGTGCGTGCCTCCGTTCGACGAGATCCAGTAGAACGATTCGGTGTTCGGCGCGAGCGTCATCGCCGGCAGATAAATCGTGTGCGACTGGCCGCGAGCGCCGTGCAGCAACAGCTCACTCCTCGGCACGTTCCATTCCGTTGCACCGCTCGCGATGCGCAGCCGGATGACCGCGCGGATCGATTGCGGTGCGTACGCGTTTCCGGATGCGTTCATGCGCAACAGCGACTGACCGTCGACGGTCTGCAGTTCGAGCGCAGCACCGGGCGGCACGACGACATCATCGCCATCGACGGTCCATCGCGGCGCCGGATCCGGCAATACCTCGAAGAGACGCATCGGCTCGACCGGCGACGGTTTCACCGTCTGAAACGTGCGCGTCGTCCAGCCGCTCCATTCCGTTTCTTCGTCGCCGCTGTCGTCGCGGTATCGCACGCGCAACGAGAAACGCGAATCCGCACGCACTTCCTGGACGTTGGTGTGGTTGCCCGTGAAAACACCGTCGCCGAGGTGAATGTGCAGTTTGAGCGGCCCCGCGGCGCACGGTGCCGACCAGATCAGCTCTTCCGCGTCGCGGATTTCCCAGTCAGTGCAGCGATGGTCGTCACCGTCGAGGTCGATGAACTGCGACGCGACCATGTGCACGTCCGCGCCGTTCAGCGCCTGCAGCTCCATGCCCGGCTCGACGATCGACGGCGTCGCGGGAGGCGTGTTGGCGAACGCAAACGGCGCGAGCAACACCACCAGCAGCGCACGAACAGGCGTCGTCACCAGACCTCGCACCGCTTTTCTACGGGCCGCACCATCAATGCGTCCTGTTTGCATCCGAACGCGCTCGCGAACTCCGGCATGTTCGACACCGGTCCGATCACGCGGTACTCGCCGGTCGGATGCGGCCCGCCCTGCACCATGATGCGCTGCGTTTCCGGCCGGATCTCATCGCCGCGGAACTGGCCCCAGGCGATGAAGAACTGCTGGTCGGGCGAGAAGCCGTCGATGGCGCGGCCGGGGTTCTTCGCCTGCGCTTTCTGCAGGCCGAGGTAGGCGATCTTCGCGCCGGCGAGATCGCCGATCGATTCGCCGAGGACGAGCTTGCCGTTGTGATGGATGCCGGGCTCGATGAAGTAGCCCTCGAACTGATTCACCACACACTCGGCGCGCTCCAGAAAGCGCTTGCGATCGTCGTCGGTCCACCAGTTGCGCAGGCGTCCCTGCGCGTCGTATTGCGAGCCCTGATCGTCGAAGCCATGGCTGATCTCGTGGCCGATGACGACGCCGATCGCGCCGTAGTTCACCGCGTCGGTCGCGTTCACGTCGAACGCCGGCGGCTGCAGGATGCCCGCTGGGAAGACGATCTCGTTCAGAGGCGGGTTGTAGTACGCGTTCGAAGTCGGCGGCGTCATTTCCCACCGTCCGCGATCGGTCGGCTTCCCGATGCGAGCGCGATCGTCAGTCGTTCCGAACTTCGTCGCCGCGAGCAGGTTCTGAAAATACGCACCCGGCTTGATCGCGACTCGGCTGTAGTCCTTCCAGCGATCGGGATAGCCGACTTTCGGATTGAACGTTGCCAGCTTCGCGAGCGCCTGCTGTTTCGTCTCCGGTCCCATCCACTCGAGGCCGCGGATGGTGTCGTCCATCGCCGCCAGCAGGTTCTTCACCATCTCCTGCATCCGCGCCTTCGCCTCGGCCGGGAAGTACCGTTCGACATACCGCTGCCCGAGCGCTTCGCCGAGGAGCGAGTCGGTGTTTTCGACGCAGCGCTTCCAGCGGGGCTTCATCTCTTTCGAGCCTCGCAAATGCGCCTGATAGAAGCGGAAGTTCTCTTCGACGAACGGCTGCGAGAGATGTTCGGCCGCGTTCTGCAGCAGGCGCCACTTCAGATACTCGCGCCACGTCGAGACCGGCGCTTCAGCGAGCTCGCGGTCGGCCGCGGCCATGAACTTCGGCTGCATGACGTTGACGTCGGCGCGCTGGATGCCGGTGCGGCGGAAGTACGACGTCCAGTCGAAATGCGGCGTCGCTTCCTGCAACTGCGCGATGGACATCATGTTGTCGGTGAGCTTCGGATTGCGGCGCTCGACGTTCGTGAGATGCGCGACGGCGAGGCGTGACTCGAGCGCGAACACATCGCGCGCGGATTTCTGCGCAGCGTCTTTGCTCTGCCCCGCGAGCTCGAACATCGCGGCGACATGCTCGAGATACTTCGCGCGCGTCTCGACGAAGCGTTTTTCGGTCGAGATGTAGTAATCGCGGTCGGGGAGCCCGAGGCCGCCGGCGACGACGAAGGCGATGACCTGCGTCGGATTGTGATTGTCGTACGAGGGACCGACGATGAACGGTGCCGACACCGATAGGTCATTGAGCCGCGCGATCATCTGCTGCAGTTGCGCGCGCGTTCGAATTTTGTCGATCTCGCCGAGCAGCGGCTGGATCGGCTTGATGCCGAGCTCGTTGATGCGCTGCTCGTCCATGCACGAGCCGTAAAAGTCCGTGATCTGCTGATCGACCGAGCCCGTTGGCCACTCTTTGCGCTGCGAGAGATCGTCGAGGATCGTGCGCAATTGTTCCTTGCTCAACTCACCCGAAGCCCAGCGCCGGCTCCACCTCTGCATCGACGCGGGGATGGGATTGGCCTTCCGCCACGCGCCGTTCGCGTAGTCGAAGAAGTTCGTGCACGCATCGACGGTGCGATCGATGTCCTCGGTGAACACCCCGCGCTGCGGTGCGGGCTGGGCGAGGAGGGCGGCGGACAGGAGGAGGGAGGCCAGCGGTGTCAGGCGCATTGGCGGAGTATAGGGATGGCTGGTCGCGGGGGACGTCGCAAAGTCGCAACGGGTGGGGAGTCCTCAGAGTCTCAGAGTCTCAGAGGCGCTCCTGCCGAATACCCTCTGAGAGTCTGAGACTCCGCCCCCTCTATATAATCCCGCGCCGAATGTCCGACCGTACCGAGCGCGCGTTCGCGCCCGATCCTCGCGAATCGCGGCGCCGTTTCATGATCGCGGGCGAGCACGTCATCCTGCGCGCGTTCGAGCGCGAGGATGGCGAGCGCTGCTATCGCTGGATGAACGATCCGAACATCGTGCGCACGCTGAAGTCGCGTTACCCGATCGCGTTTCAGAACGAGATCGAGTGGCTCGAGCGGGCCATGCATCCCGATGGCTCCGAGCGCCACTTCGCCATCGAGCGGAAGGACGACCGCACGCATGTCGGCAACGCGTCCATCCACGACATCGACTGGGTCTCGCGCATCGCCTCGTTCGGGTTGTTCATCGGCGAGCCGACCGCGTGGAACCGCGGCTTCGGCAGCGACGCCATCAGCACGCTGGTGCGGTTCGCATTCGACGAGATGAACCTGCAGAAGCTGCGCATCAACGTGTTCGACTACAACGACCGCGCGAAGCATGTGCTGGAAACGCACGGCTTCGTGCAGGAAGGGCGGCTGCGCCGCGAGTTCTTTCGCGAGGGGATGTACCACGACATCGTGATCTACTCGACATTTCGCGACGGCGCGCCGGCTCAGGAGACCTGATCATGACTGAACGAAAAATCCGCGTGCTGATCGCCAAGCCCGGCCTCGACGGCCACGATCGCGGCGCGAAAGTGATCGCGCGCGCGCTGCGCGACTCGGGAATGGAAGTGATCTACACCGGTCTGCGCCAGACCCCGGAACAGATCGTCGCCGCCGCGGTGCAGGAAGACGTCGACGCGATCGGCCTTTCCATTCTGTCGGGCGCGCACAACGTGCTCTTTCCCGAGATCATGCGTTTGTTGAAGGAAGAAAACGCGGAAGCGATCGTGGTCTTCGCCGGCGGCATCATCCCCGAGCAGGACGTCCCCAAGCTCAAGGCCCTCGGCATCCGCGAAATCTTTTTGCCCGGTACGCCGACGTCCGCGGCCGTCAACGCGATCCGCGACGCCGTACAGCGCTGATGCCGCGGTTCCGTGTCGCGCGGATGGCGGATGCGATCGAGATCGCGTTCGACGACGGCGGCATGAATCTGTTGTCGAGCGACGCGCTACGTGAGCTGCACGACACTGTCGACTCGTGCGACCGCACCGTCATCTTTCGATCCGGCCAGCCACGACTCTTCGCGGCGGGTGCCGACATGGCGGAGATGGAACGCTTCACCGGGGTTGAAGCCTGCCAGTTCGCGCGGCTGGGACAGGAAGTGTTCGCCTCGATCGAGCGTCTGCCGCACCTGACGGTTGCATTCATCGACGGCGACTGCTTCGGTGGCGCGCTCGACCTCGTGCTCGCATTCGACCTGCGCATCGCCACGCCGCGCTCGCGATTCGCTCATCCCGGTGCGCGCATCGGCATCGTCACCGGCTTCGGCGGCACTTCGCGCTGGCGCAAAGTGCTCACGCGCCCGGCCGCGAACCAGCTGTTCCTCGCGAATCGCACGTTCGGCGCGAGTGAAGCGCTCGAGCTCGGACTCATCGATCGCATCGGTAACGACGTCGGCACGCTGCCGGCCCTCGATCCGATGGTCAAGGAGTTGACGAATCGCGCGGAACGGCTGTCGCGATACGATCTTTTGCGACTGGCGGAGCGATGAATCGACCCCACCTTTTTCTCGTGCCGTACGACTCCGGCGCCTACAACGTGCGCATGGGTGCGGGTCCGTTGCGGCTGCGCGAGTTGCTCTCGGAACTGCCGGCGCAGGAGATCGTGTCGCGCGATTTGTTTCCGGCCGAGATCAAGACGACGTTCGAGCTCTATCGTTCGCTCGCAGACGCGGTGCGCGAGGCGGGACGCTCAGCGTTTCCGATCGTGCTGGCTGGCAACTGCGGCGCGGTGAGCGGCCTGGCGTCGGGCATCGGCGCCGAAGGGCTTGGCGTGATCTGGTTCGACGCGCACGGCGACTTCATGACGCCCGAAACGACCGCTACCGGCTTTCTCGACGCGCAAGCGATCTCGATCCTCACCGGCCGGTGCTGGACGACGCTGGCCGCGTCGATTCCGAACTTTGCGCCTGTTCCGATCGAGCACGTGATTCACATCGGCGGCCGCGATCACAACGAAGGCGAGCGCGACACGATGACCGCTGCTGGCCTCGCGCTGGTCGAACCGCCGCTCCGCGACGCGGAGCTGATCGTGGCGCTCGACGCGTTCAAGCCACGCGTCACGCGTCTGCTCGTGCACGTCGATCTCGACGTCATCGATCCCGCGTTCGGCACCGCCAACGGATACGCCGCCCCGGGCGGGCTTTCACCGGACGACGTCATCCGCGCGATTCGCATCTGCTCCGAACGATTTCCAATCGCCGCGCTCGAGTTGGCGTCGTTCGATCCTGCGTACGACACGGACGGTCGCATCGCCGCCGCCGCGGCGCGCATCGTGGAGCAGGGATCTGCAGGGCGACGGTTTCATCGAGAACGGTGTCAGTCAACGGGATGACGTATATCGAGTCCAACGTGCTTACACGAAAATCGAGCATCGGGACGCCTCGTCACTGTCGGCCCGGGCGAATTCTGTTTCCAGTCCATGGATCGCTGTCTCGAAACGCCGGAGGATCCCTCGGTTGCCACTGTCGCGCGCATGCTTCGTCACATCCTGCTGGACGAAATTGCGGCGCTCTCGGCGGTTTCTCTCGAGCTTCATACCCGCCTCAATCACAGAGAACGCGGGGATCGAGAGTTGAATGGCGGCGGAATCAGCAAGCGCGAGAAGCTCCTCACACGCAGCCGACTGGTCCTGCTGCCCGACGAGTTCGAGGATGAAGTTCGTCTCGAGAATGACAATCATGCAGCCGCAGCAAATTCGATGCGGCCATTTGACGCCGCGGCTGGGAGGCCGAGCTCTTGCGGCAACAACTCTGTGGCTCGGGGATTGCCGTGCGTCAGGTCTCTCAGCCAAATGCCGACGACGAGATCCAACGCAGAACTGGCAATCGTTTCAATGGTCAAATCAGCGTCACGGAGGTAAGGGCCGAGCAGTTCTTCGGTCCGAATCCGGGCGTTCGGGGCTACGTCCGGAGTGGCTGAGCTCCAGAAATAGCTGTAGTCGCGTGCTGCGACGAGAAAGTACCGCGGCACGAAACCTTTGAGCTGATTCGCGGTGTGACTGCGGATCTCGGCAGCCCATTCCGGCGATGTCGGGGTCGGCGGCGTTTTCACTTCTGCCAAGAGCAAAATCTGCCCGAATTCGTCATAGAGGACGATGTCTGCAGCCTCGATCACACCACGCATCTTAACGCACCTCAGATAGACTCCGCGCCGCATGGAAGCACTCGACACACACCTCGATTCCTCGTCCGCCGAGTTCATCGCGAACGCCGAGCGGATGCAGGGGTTGGCAGACGATCTGAAGAAGCGGCTCGAGACGGCGCGGCAGGGCGGCGGGCCGAAGTATCTGGCGCGACACAAGGAGCAAGGCAAGATGCCGCCGCGCGAGCGCATCGCCGCGCTGCTCGATCCCGACACGCCGTTTCTCGAGCTCTCGCCGCTCGCGGCGAATGGGATGTACGACGACGAAGCGCCCGCCGCGGGCATCATCACCGGCGTCGGCCGCATCCATCAGCGCGAGTGCCTGATCATCGCGAACGACGCCACCGTCAAAGGCGGCACGTATTTCCCGATGACCGTGAAGAAGCATCTGCGCGCGCAGGAAGTGGCGCTGCAGAACCACCTGCCGTGCGTCTATCTCGTCGATTCGGGCGGTGCGTTCCTGCCGCTGCAGGCGGAGGTGTTTCCGGATCGCGAGCACTTCGGACGGATCTTTTACAACCAGGCCGTGATGTCCGCGCAGGAGATCCCGCAGATCTCCGCGGTCATGGGGTCATGCACGGCTGGTGGCGCGTACGTGCCGGCGATGTCCGACGAAGCCGTGATCGTCAAAGGCACCGGCACGATCTTCCTCGGCGGTCCGCCGCTCGTGAAGGCTGCCACGGGCGAAGAAGTGACGGCCGAGGAGCTGGGCGGCGCGGATGTGCACACGCGCATCAGCGGTGTGGCCGATCACTTCGCGGAAGACGATGAGCACGCGATCGCGATCGTGCGCAACATCGTCGAAAACCTCCGCTCCGAAAAGAACGAGCCGCCGACGCGAGTCGCGCCGCAGGACCCGCTCTACGATCCGAAAGAACTGTACGGCGTGATCCCGCGCGATCTGCGCAAGCCGTACGACGTGCGCGAAGTGATCGCGCGGATCGCCGACGGCTCGAAGTTCCAGGAGTTCAAGGAACGCTACGCGACGACGCTCGTGACCGGCTTCGCGCGCATCTTCGGCTACAAGGTCGGCATCCTCGCGAACAACGGCGTGCTGTTCTCCGAGTCCGCGCTCAAGGCGACGCACTTCATCGAGCTGTGCAACCAGCGGCGCATTCCGCTCGTGTTCCTGCAGAACATCACCGGCTTCATGGTGGGCAAGCAGTACGAGCGCGGCGGCATCGCGAAAGACGGCGCGAAGATGGTGCACGCCGTCGCCAACTCCACCGTCCCGAAGTTCACCGTCATCCTCGGCGGCTCCTTCGGCGCGGGCAACTACGGCATGTGCGGCCGCGCGTATTCGCCGCGCTTCCTGTGGATGTGGCCGAACGCGCGCATCTCCGTGATGGGCGGCGAGCAGGCGGCGGGCGTGCTGACGACCGTGAAACGCGATCAGCTCGCGCGCGCCGGTCAGGAGCTCTCGGCCGAGGAGGAGCGGAGCATCGCCGGTCCGGTGCTCGCGAAGTATGAGGAAGAGGGGAGCCCGTACTATTCGACCGCGCGCTTGTGGGACGACGGCGTCATCGATCCCGCCGACACGCGCATCTACCTCGGCCTCGGACTATCGATCGCGTACAACACGCGCATCGAAGAGCCGAAGTTCGGCGTGTTTAGAATGTGACGCGTGACCATCACCTGGTTCCTCTTCGACCTCGGCAACACGCTCATCAAGCTGGCGTACGAGCGCGTGCTGGAGAACATCTGCCGCGACGCGACGATCACGCGCGACGAGCTGGTGGAGATCCTCGAAGAACCGGGTTTGTATCGCGACATGGAACGCGGCGCGATCTCGTTCTGGGAGTTCTACGAGAACGTGTGCGACAAGAGCGGGTACCGCGGCTCGATCCGCGAGTTTCACGAACTCTGGAGCGACTTCTTCGACGGCGCGATCGCGGGCGCGGAAGAACTGCTCGAGCGCGTGCGGGCGAAGTATCGCGTGGCGTTCTTGTCGAACTCGAATGAAGTGCACGCGGAGCTGATCCCGCGCAAGTTCTCATCGCTGTTCGAGAAGGACGACCGCTTCATCTTCTCGCACCGGTTCAAGGTGGCGAAACCCGATCCGGAGATGTTCCGCCGCGCGCTCGACACGATCGGCGCGACCCCGCATCAGGTCGTCTTCATCGACGACCTGATGGAGAACGTCGCTGCCGCGCGGGCGCTGGGCATGCAGGCGTTTCAATTCATCGACACGCAGTCGCTGATCCGGCAGCTCGAGCAAGAGCAGTTGCTATGAGAGAGTTGTACGTATCGGCATGAGTGATTTGACAGTCGAGGTCGAGCGCGAGAGCGATGGTCGGGATCGGTGAGGTGGTCGATCTGCCCGGCGTTCTTGCGTATGGCGGCGTCCTGGCCGCGCTGCTTCGGATCGGTTGGTCGATAAAGCGCCACTCCGGCACGTCGCATTCTGCAACGTGCTGGCTGGCCTGATTTCGTCTTCGCGTTTCATGATCAGGAGGAGACTGGGCCGCGCATGCTCGCGCGGATCGCGAAGCGAACAGGCCTGAAGCCTGATGACTTGTGACAGGCGCGCTCAGGTCATCCGAGCGATGACCTGAGCCGGAACCTGCCGTGGTCACTCCGTCGTCGAGCGACTGACCATGCTGTCGAGCATCAGGAGTGCGTTAGCACCGGCGCTCGCGGCCGGCTCCGTCGACACGAACAGCGCTTCTCCGCTGCGGTTGTCGATCACCGACGCGTACGGCACGATGATGCCGTCGCCTTGAAGCACGCGCACGACGGCTGATGCGCCGCCGGTGACCCGGAACTGGCGATGCGCGAAGCCTTCTCCTTCCAGCATGATGAGCTGCGATCCGAGGTGCGCGCCTTCCGCCGACACGAGCTCGATCTCCGCGATGAACGGCACGTGCGATGCGATCGCGACCAGGCCGACGTTCGCACGCTGATTCGCATCGCGCGAGAGACCGGCGAGCACCGCGACTTCGTTCACGGCATCGGCGGCGCCTGCGATCGCGATCGGGCGCACGGTCTGGCCGAGCGTGTTCCCGTTGTACGTGCGGCTCGTGACGACGAACGGCTTGTCGCCGCCGATCACGATCGCGCCGATGACGTCACGTCCATGGTCGCCGAGGACGTCGGTGATGGTGCGTGTCTCACCGGGGAAAAGTTGGAACGGCGAGCCGATGTCCGAGGTGCGGGTTCCTTCGATGAACGCCATCTCGACGGTAATCGGAACGAGTTGAAAGTTATGCAGCACGACATCGCTGCGCCACTCCGTGCCGTGAGCGCCATGCGCGTGACCGGCGATCGGGATCACGTAGAGATCGGAGTATTCGGCTGCAAACGCGGTGGATGCGAAGAGGATCGAGACGGCGACGATCAGGTTGCGCATGGCTTCACTCCTTCTCACAGCGACTTGAGGTACTCGATGAGGTCGGACTTCTCCTGCTCGGTGAGCTGGAGCTCGAAGAAGCCGTCGTAGTGATTGACCACGTCGCGGTACGTCGCGAAGCGACCGTCGTGGTAGAAGCCGCCCTTCGTCCGCGCCCACAAGCCTTTCAGCGGCGTCGTGCGATAACGCTCGTCCGGAGAACGCTTGGACTGGAAGTCATCGATGCCGATCTCTTCGGCCGTGTGCATCGGCCATCCGGGCTCGGTGAAGATCGGCGGAACGTGACAGCGCGCACAGTCCGCCTTCCCCGCGAACAATGTCTCGCCGCGTTGCGCGCCCGCGGCGTCGAAGCTGCCGCGCGGCGGTGCGGGCGCCGGAATCGCGAGCTGATAGAAATGCAGCGCCGCGAGCTTCGACGTGATCCGATCGTCGTCGGTGCGCACGTCCCACATCCGCTCCCGCGCCGCGATCGGGAACTTCACCGGATCGTTGAGGCGCGGATCGTAGAACGTGCCGCGGCCATGCATCTCGAGGTTCGCGACGAACGCGTTCCAGTGCGTGACCGAGCCCCAGCCCGTCGACGTGTGCAGGCTCACGCCGGCGAGGCCGTGCGCGGGCGGAATCAGCGTCGCCGCGGTCTTGCCATCGGGACGGAAAGCCTTGCCGTCGAGGAAGATCTCCGCGTCGAATTTGCCCGGTCCCCAACTCGCGAGCACGGCCTTCAGCGTCGGCTCGTCGACGCCGAGGAGGGAGGTGACGGCGGAGAGATCGGGAGCGAGGGAAACGATCGCGCCGACGTTCAGATCGCGATTCGCATAGCCGTCGAGCCGATGCCCGATGCCGGGCGCGAACGAATCGTCGACCGTCGAATGACAGAGCGCACACGTGATACCCATCGAACGCAGCGAGCCGTCTTCATTGAAGAAGCCCTTCACGCCGACGACGGAGTTCAGCTTCAGGAGCGTGACCGTCGTGGCGGGATCGTCGAGATTCACCTCGCCGCGCTGCAGCGCCTGCACGACCGCGGCGGGAATCGCGTCGACGTCGACCTTGAGGCCGACAGCCAATGCCGTCTTCGGCGAAACGCCCGCGGCGATGGCCTGATGCAGCTTCAGCTTGTCGCCCCAGAACGACTCGCTGCCGAACGTGTCGTCGCGAAAGGTCGACCGGCCGGAGACGAGCATCGAGTGCGCGTTCGTTTCGATGCGCTCGTCGAGCAGGCGTTGCTTCACGCGCTCGACGAGATCGGCGCGTCCGTACGTCGCGAGCAGCGTGATGGACAGCAGCGCAACGCCGGCACCGGAGAAGAAACCGAGACGTTTGTTCATGAATGACCTCCTTTAGGCGTTGCCGCACAGGCGCAGGAACTCCGAACGCGTGTTCGGATCGCTGCGCAACGTGCCGAGCATCGAGGACGTGATCAGTTGCGTGGCCGGCAGCTTCACGCCGCGGCAGCCCATGCAGAGGTGATGTGCGGCGATGATCACTCCGACGCCGCGCGCCTCGAGATGCGTGGCCACGGCGTCGGCGATCTGCTGCGTCATCCGCTCCTGGATCTGCAGCCGCCGCGCGAAACAATGGACCAGACGCGCGAGCTTGCTGATACCGACCACTTTGCCGGGCAGGTATCCGACGTGCGCGACTCCGTGGAAAGGAAGCAGGTGGTGCTCGCACATCGAGTGGAAGTCGATGCCGCGCAACACGATCAGCTCGTCGGAGTGCTCGGCGAAAGTCTTCGAAAGGATGTCCGCCGGAGACTCGTCGTAGCCGACGGTCATCTCCAGCAATGCCTTCACGACGCGTCGCGGGGTCTCGCGCAGGCCGTCGCGCTCCGGATCTTCGCCCATCACGCGCAGCAGAACCTCCACCGCCTCTTCAGCCAGACTCGCCTCCGTCTTCTCCACGGGTCGCAACAATTCCATCGGTTTGCCTCCACCCGAGTTAGAGGGCGATGGCTCGCGATCGGTAACGGCGTCACGTTTTGAGAATGGCCGCCTCTAATCGATGGATGGAGGAGAATGACCACCATGACTGCCGTGGAATCGGTACCGATCGTTCCGCACGAAATCTCGGATGAAGACGTCGTCCGTCGCATCGTCGACGGCGAGCGCGAGCTGTTCGAGCTGCTCCTGCGCCGCTACAACCAGCGGGTCTATCGCGCCGTGCGCGCGATCCTTCGCAATCCTGATGACGTCGAAGACGTCATGCAGCAGGCCTACATCAACGCGTACCGGCATCTGCACCAGTTCGAAGGCCGCTCCGGCTTCGCGACGTGGATGACGAAGATCGCGATGCGCGAAGCATTCGCGCGTAACCGAAAAGCAGGAGCCCACATGCAGGTCGTGCCCGAGTTGCACGGAGAGAACACGATGAGCGAATTTCTCGAGCCCGGTCCGGATCCAGAGCAGCGTGCGGTCGCCACCGACCTGATGCAGCACGTCGAGGCGGAGGTGGCCGCGCTACCCGAGGCGTATCGGTCCGTGCTGCTGCTGCGCGAAGTGGAGGGGCTGAGCACCGAGGAGACGGCGGCGTGTCTCGAGGTGAGCGCGGACGTGGTGAAGACGCGGCTGCATCGCGCGCGCGGGATGCTGCGCGACGCGCTCTATCGCCGCGCCGGCGCCGGATTGCAGACCATCTTCACGTTCGGCGCGCAGCGCTGCGATCGCGTGGTCGCGAACGTGATGAATGAGATTCGCAGGCTGTGTGACTCAGAGTGAGACTCAGAGCCCGTTTGCGACGGTTTTCGTGAGCTGATCCTCGCCGTACCACTTGCGGTGGAACTCCAGGAGCGCGTCGCGGTCGGCGCCGTCGATGGCCGTGCCGTTCTCACCGCGCAGCAGGCGCGGGAGCTTGTAGAGCACGTAGTCGAAGTTGCGGTTCGCGTACTCCTGGCCGAGCTTCATGAACGAGGCGCCGTCGATCGAGAACTTGTGCTCGCCGCGATAGGCGAGATCGATGCGCGAGTAGCGTTTCTCCTTCACGCGCTTGGCGAACTCGAGCAGCGCGGTCTGCACGTCGAGCGGCGTCTGGCGTACGCTCAATCCTTCGAGGTCGTACACGACCACGCCGGGGATGACGTAGTACTGGTAGTGCGCCGAGACTTTCATTCCGGAGAACGCGGCGTTTTCCGCGAGGATGTCGTTGACCGGTTCCTGCAGCAGGAAGAGGTTCGCGGAGTAGCCGATCAGCGCGGCCACGAGCGGGGTGCCGACGAAGATCAGTTTCTTGTTGCGCAGCGCCGGAATGGGAATCGCCACGCGCTCCATCTTCAACTGGCGGCGGATCAGCGTGCCGAGCCCCGTTTGTCTTTTGGAACGCGGTGAGCTCGGCGGCTCAACCGGCACGGCGTAATAGGCGATCGAGAGCAGCAGTCCTGCGGCGATCGACAGCACGCCGACAGGGCGGAACACGAGCAGCGCGCCGAGACCGAAGAGGTACATGACCCAGCTCGCGTAGTTCATACGCGAACGCACTCGCTGGGCGCGCTCGCGATAGAAATCCTCGTCGAGGACTTCGCTGCAGTGCTTGCAACGCACCGATTTCGTACTGACGGTTCCGTTGCAGAACTGACACTGCGTGGTCTCGCCGTCGGTCTCGCGGCGATGGCGCCGTTCGACGTCGCTGGCGCGGCGCCGCTGCACGGCGAGGTCTTCCGCACGCCGCTTCGGTGCCTCGGCCATGATGGGAATCATGTCGGCAGGCCGCGGCGCGGCGATCAGCAGCAGCCCGCAACTCTCACAGGCCGCCGCGTCCGCTTGATTCAACGCCTTGCACTCCGGGCATCGCATGCGCCGAGGAAGTGCAACGCGGCTGCCACCGGACACGGTCCGGTGCGCTGGTTGGGCGAGCCTTCGGCACACCTGTCCAACGAGACGCGTTTTGCGCGCTGCTAACATCAGAAGCCATGAACCTCCGGCCCGCCGCCCCGTCCGATGCTGCCGAGTGGCTGCGGATGCGCACGGCACTCTGGCCCGTCGAGGGTCATGAGGCCGAGATCGCCGAGTACTTCGAATCGGGCGGATCGGTGCTCCTCACACGCGTGCTCGTCGCGGAACGGCCATCGCGAGGCCTGGCCGGGTTCATCGAGCTCGGCCTGCGGACGTATGCGGAAGGCTGCGACTCGTCGCCAGTGCCATTCATCGAGGGGTGGTACGTCGACGCGGATGTGCGTCGGACAGGTGTTGGTGCAGCGCTCGTTCGCGCCGCGGAGGAGTGGGCGCGCCAGCAGGGGTATCGCGAGATCGCGAGCGATGTGGAGCTGGAGAACGAGACGAGTTTGAGCGCGCATCGTGCGCTCGGCTACCAAGAGGTGGAACGGCTGGTCTGCTTCCGGCGCTCTTTGGAGTGCGGTGGCACAGCCACCGCGTTCAAAAGCGGCAGCGAATAGCTGCCGCGGTGGCTCCGCCACCGCCTGGGAAAGCGGCAGCTTTGCTGCCGCTCTCCATCGCTAACGCCGACGGCGTCCGAACCTTCGTTCAATATTGAACCCGAGCTTCACTTCGCCTGCGTCCAGTCCTGTGCCCTGGAACGTCGACGTCGTGTACTGATCGACCGTCGTCCCCTGACTATTTGTCAGCAGCACTTCGAACCAGTGACCGCCGATCGCGCGCTTGATGCCGATCGACCAGCCGACGTCACCGCTCGTGGTATTCGGCAGATCGCCATTCGGCGGGATGATCTCGGCCACGAGCGCGAGCGGCGGACGCATGAAGTAGGTGATGCCCACCGGCGCGTTGAACGCGTGTTCGAAGAGCGCCACAGAGTTGTCGCCGTCGATCGCACGGCCGGCGTTCGTGACGAACGTCGGCAGCACGAACACCTCGGCCTTGCCGAAGCGGCGCGACACGATTCCCTGTACGAAGAACGAGCTGCGGTCTTTGAGGTCGCGCTCCGTGCGCCAGTCCACGCCGCCGCGCACCGCGAGCGTCAACGGCACCGACGGCGCCTGCTGCAACACGATGTACTTCGCGGCCGCCTCGAGCGTGTCGTTCGTGTTCGTGCGTCCGAGGGAAAGTTGGAGATGCGGGCGCATCGCGTACGAGACTCCGAACATCACGTCCGCATTCGTGTCCAGTCCGAACAGCGAATGCAGTTGGTCGGTGAAACTGCCGTCGGAGAGCGACTGATTGAAACGATGTGTGAACTTCACTTCCCACGTTCCGTCCGCCGCCATGTGCGAGGAGGGGAGCGTGAGCAGTTGATCGCCGACCGGCAATTTTCCGATCGGACGATACGGATCGTCCTGTGCGAACAGCGGCATCGCGATCACGACGATCGCCGCCGCAAACCACTTAGTCATTCGGCGCTCCTCTGCGAATCCAGTTGCGAACCAGCGCGATCTTGTCGTCCGACAGCGGCGGCAGTTGGAGCGGCATGCGCTCGCCGGTGATGCCCGCGCCGGTGATCTTGCGATACAGATACGAATTCGAGACGTCGTTCGGACGAATGCGCGCGAGCTGCGGCATCTCGACGCTGTTCACGTTGACGATGTTCGCGTACGCGCGGCCCGCGGTGAGCACCATCTGCGATTGCTGCCCGAGCGGGTCGTGACAGCCGAGCGTCGCGCATGTCGGCGTGAAGACTTCGTTCTGTACTCTCGTGAACGTCGCGGACTGATCGATCGGCTCTTCGCCTCCACCAAGTGGAGACGTCGGAGACCTCAGCTCGCCACAAGCCGTCGACATCAGGAGAAGGGTGATCGCGGACAAAATCGCACGGGCACGCATTGGCGGTGCTTAAGGTAGCATCGCACCGTGCATTCCGTCGATGAGCTGCTCGATGTCGTCGTTCGGGAGCAGGACGATGACGCACGCTGGACCGCGATCCAGGAGCTGCATGCCCTCGGCACGCGCGAAGTGTTCGACCGCGCGGCGCAACTTTGCACTTCATCCCGTGCGGAAGAGCGTGTCGCCGGCGCGGATGTCCTGGGACAACTGAGTTCATTCTCGGAAGACGCGGCGCCGACGCTCATGTCGTTGCTCGGCGATTCCGAGTCGTGCGTGATCGAAGCGGCGGTCCACGCGCTCAGTCAGAAGCAGGATGCGCGAACGATCGATGCGCTATCGCGCGTGGCGCAGCATGATGCGACGAATGTGCGTTGGGCGGTTGCGACGGCGCTCGAAGATCTCATCGGCGACGAGCGCGCGGAGCGGGTGCTGTTGACGCTGATGCGCGACGGCGACACGGCCGTGCGCGATCGTGCGACGTTCGCGGTGGGCAGTCTTTCGGATCACGACACGCCGCGCATCCGCGCCGCGCTCGCGGAACGTTTGCGCGATGAAGACCGTGCCGTCGCGAACGAAGCAGCATTGGGTCTCGCGCGCCGCCGCGACGCGCGCGCGATTCCGTACATCGCCGAAGCGGTGGAACTGGCCGATCCCGAGATCGAGGAAGCGGCGGACGAGATCACCGCGCCCGACATGCTCACCGAGCTCCTCAAAGCACGCGATGCCGCCGGCGACGCGATGGGCCTCAAGACGCTCATCACGCGTTGCCGCGCGCGGCTCTGAGTGCAGAGCGGCAGCCGCAACCGCCGCTCTGCGAGTGAGTGAAATACGAGTGAGACACGGCATCTGCGGCTGCCGCACTCGCCGGCGCCTTCAGATCGTCGGCGGGTCGTTGTGGACCGTGGGATCGTGGGTGACCGGAACCAGGAAGCCGTTGACCCGAACCACGACGAAGATCCGGTAGTCGAACGATCGTCCGCGGTCGGCGAGGTGGACGTTCGACCAGTGGAGCTCCAACCGCGTGCTCGTCACCCGCTGCAGCGATCCGGACGTGAAGAAGGAGGGCGGGTTGAGAAACACGATTCCGGGATTGTCGAAGAACGCTTCCGAACCGCCCCCGTGGAGCGTGAAAATGATCGGGTGGTCGTAGTTCTCGACCACGCTCAGGTATCGGCTCTGGATCGGCAGTTCGAGTCTCATTTCAGCGACGTTGAGCGTGATCGGAATGGTCACGGCAGCGTCGATCGAAGGGTTCCTGAGCTGAGTGAAGGCGGCGGTTTCGGGGGACAACGTGGCTTCGGCGATCATGGCTGCTCTCCTTGTTTGAACGGCGTCTCTCTATCCGCGTACTCGTGTACGCGGCCCTCGGGAAGCGAATGGTGTGAAGCTACGGCCGTGCGGGGAGCTCGAAGTCTCGATAGCCCGCACGCTCGAGCGCGGCCACGAGCAGAGCGGCCTCGCTTCGCCGGCCGAGACCACTCAGGGCCTCGACGCGAAATGCGATCGACCGCGGGTCGTGCGCAGCGGTAATCATCGGCAGCTCCGCCACGCGTGCGCGATAGCGAGTGGCTTCCTCGCTTCCGGGTGACGCGGCCTTTGCGGCGAAGAGAAGGGCGTAGCAGAGCGCGCGAGTCGTTTGCACGTTCTCCGGCTCGGCCGCTGCTAGACGCTCGGCGATGGCCAGCGCCTCCTGCGCGGCCGCGCGCGCGCGTTGCTGGTCGCCGGCCTGCATGCGAACCGCCCCCTCTCGCGCGATCGCCACGGCCAGATCGCGTTCCCACGCGGGACGCGCGTCCTTCTTCACGATATCGCGCAGCACCTGTTCGGCCTGGTCGATCATGGCGATGGCGCGCGGCAGGTCGTTGACGAGCAGCATCGCCAGCCGCGATTGCGCGGCCGCACGATTGCGGCGTGCATTCACGTTGGCGGGATCGCGCTCCGCGAGCTCGGACGACAAACGCAGCTCTTCGGTGAACGACGCGATGGCGTTGTCCTTCTCGCCCATCATCTGCTGCAGGTTGCCGCTGAAGGCGAGACCGGCCGCCAGCTCGCGCATCCGCCGCGCATCTCCGGGTGCCGCCGCCGCGAGCTGGCGGCGCAACGCGATCTCTTCCGCGTACGCGCCGTGCGCGCCGGCCAGTTGTCCCATGTTCTGCAGCGCGACGCCGACTTTGTTCAGCGATGTCGCCAGGTCCTCGCGCCATTGCACCGACTGCGGCTCGCGCAGCAGGCGGCGCCGATCGAGATCGGCCGCGACGCGGTACTCGGCCAGCGCGCCCGGGATATCGCCCATGGCCTCGTACGCGGCGCCGAGATTGCCGTGACCGTAGCTGACTTCGGCCTCGTACTTTGCGTTGCCTGGATGCGCTTCCGCGAGCTCGACGGAAATGTCGAGATAGCGGCGGAAGTGGCGCAGCGTGCCGGCGCGATCGCCTTTCCTGCGCAGCGAATCGCCGAGCCAGAAGTGCGCGTTCGACAGCGCCAGCTTCCACTCGTCATTCTTCGCATCGCGCGACACCGCAGCCTGCGCGAACCGCACCGACTCGCCGAACAACTTCACCGCTTCGTCGAGCTTTCCTTCGTTGACGCGCACTTCGCCGAGGCGCGCCAGCGCCAGCGCGTTCTTGTGCAGATCGCTGCCGCTCTGCTTTCCGGGATCGAGCGACGCGAAGTACGCGAGTGCGCGGGAGGCTGCGCCGTCGAGCACGTCGAGACGACCGACCGCCTCGAGCTTCGCGGGGAGGTCGGTGACCATGAACGCCACCAGTTCTTCCGCGCGTCTCCGGTTGGCCTCGGCCTCGCGGCGCGCGCTCGTCACGTCGACGACATATTTTGCGACGAGCGCCGCGAGTGCGATGCCGAGGACGACCATCGCGGCGATGCGCGCACGGCGTTTCGGCGCGGCGATGATCCGGTCGAGCACGCGCAACGCTTCGTTTGCCGTCGGACGATCGGCGGGCGCTTTCTGCTTCAGACGTTCGACGAGCGTGGTGATGTCGCGCGGCTGCCCGGTCATCGGCTCGGTCGTTCCGCTTGCCGCGCGCAGCATCAGTTCGCGCGCGCCGAGGTATTGCGGATGGACCGGCTTTTCCGTGAAGAGCACCTGCAGCAGCAGGCCGAACGAGTACATGTCGCTCGCCGCCGTTGCCACTCCGCCCACGGCCTGCTCGGGACTCATCATGGCCGGCGTGCCGACGGCGATGCCCTGTTCGGTGACGGGACGCGGCACCTCCGGTGTCGGGTTCGACGCGCCGACGCGGAAGATCACGGTCTTGGCGGTCTCGATCGGCTCGTCCGCCGCCGGCCCGGGCATCGGCGTTTCGTCTTCTTCGTTGCGCCGCGCGATGCCGAAGTCGAGCACCTTCGCGCGGCCGTCGGCGGCGATCATCACGTTCTCTTCCTTGAGGTCGCGATGCACGACGCCCTTGCGATGCGCGGCCGCGAGCGCGTCGCAGATCTCGCGCGCGATCCTCAGTTTGCGCTGGCGGCTCATGCCCAGCTCGATGGCCATCTGCAGCGTCAGTCCGTCGATCAATTCGAGAACGAGGAAGTCGCCCTCTTCCGCTTCGATGTATTCGTGGATGCGGCAGATGTTCGGATGATCGAGCGACGAGAGCGTGCGCGCTTCGCGCAGGAAACGCCCGCGCGCATCGACGCTCATGCGGCGGTCGGCGCGGATCATCTTCAATGCGACGGTGCGATTGAGACGTTCGTCGTACGCGCGATACACCTCGCCCATGCCACCGGATCCGAGGATGCCGGTAACGCGCAGATGCCCGACGCGGGCACCGATCACGCGATCCTCCGTGCTGAAGCGATCCTCGGATGGTACGCTCACTGGCCGTAGAGACGGAAGATGCGCGCCGGTGGTGGTGACGTCTCTCCTGAATTCGACCGCGTGCATGGTCCGATTGTCGTCAATGGAGTTACGGAAGTCGTGAGCGCCCGGTAGCGATCTGGTGGTTTCTCGTATGGCCCGGTTCCGTTTCGACCAGTTCTGTTTCGACACCGACCGGAAAGCGCTGCTGCGCGGCGGCGAGCCGGTGCGGCTCACGCCGCGCGCGTTTCGTCTGCTGGAGCTGCTGCTGATGCGCCGGCCGAAAGCGGTCAGTAAACGCGATCTGCTCGATTACGTCTGGTCGGGCGCGATCGTCGAAGAAGCGAATCTCAAGACGCTGGTCCTGGAAATCCGCACGGCGCTCGAAGAGCGCGGCGGGCGGCCGGAGGTCGTGCGCACCGTTTATGGATTCGGCTATGCGTTTGCGGGCGACGTCGAAGAAGAGGAGGACGGAGAGCCGAAGCCGGGCGTGTTGTCCGTGCGATGGGACGAGCGCTCCGTGCTGTTGCCGTATGGCGCGCATCTGATCGGCCGCCGGCCCGATTGTGCGGTGGTCATCGATGCGAATTCCGTATCGCGCGTTCATGCGCGCCTCGAGATCACGCGCGACGGCATGCGCATCGAAGACCTCAACAGCAAGAACGGCACGTATGTCGGCGGGCAGAAGATCACCGGGCCCGCGGAATTGTTCGCGAGGTGCGAAGTGGTGATTGGTGAGGTGGCAGTGAAGCTCGCGCGGCTCGATTCAAAGGATGCGTCGACGGAGACGGTTGCGCCGCGGTAGCGCGGGCCGGCCCCTCACCCGGCCTTCGGCCACCCTCTCCCCGCTCGCGCGGGGCGAGGGCTACACAGGCAGCAGCGCCGCGAGTAGCCTTCTCCCCTCCGCGAGGGGAGAAGGTGCCGAAGGCGGATGAGGGGTCGCGCTAATTCTTTTTCGCGGCGCTCACCATCCGCTCAACATCCGCGAGCAGTTTCTTCGCGTCATAAACGATGCCGTCCTTGATCACGTACCGCACGCCGCCGTGGCGCTCCACTTTGCCGGTGTCGTCGTTCACGCGGATCGCGCCGGTTCCGTAGAGCACCTTGAGATTGGCGAGCGGGTTCGCCTCGACGAGTACGAGATCGGCCAGCATGCCCGCGCGAACGAGGCCGTACTCCGGACGTTTTCCACTGGCCTTGTGCAACGCCTCCGCGCCATGGAATGTCGCGGCGCGGATCACTTCCAGCGGATGGAACCCCGCCTCCTGCAACAACTCCAGCTCGCGGATGTAATCGAAGCCATAGAGCTTGTAGATGTAACCCGAGTCGGAACCGGTCGTGACGCGGCCGCCGCGGTTCTTGTACTCATTGACGAACGTCATCCACAGCCGATAGTTGTGCTTCCACTCGATCTCATCCGCTGTCGTCCAGTCGAACCAGTACGAGCCATGCGCCGCGCGACTCGGTTCGTACCACTTCCACAGCGACGGCAGCGTGTATCGGTCGTGCCATTCCGCGCGCATCGCGCGCATCAGATCGCGGCTGGCTTCGTAGATGGTGAACGTCGGATCGAGGTTGAAGTCGAGCTTGACCAACTCGTCCATGGTCGCGTTCCACTTCGCGCTACCCGGAGGCGCGGCCTGCTTCCACAGGCGTCCCGCCTGGCCGAAGCGATGCGACTCATCGAGATAGTTGTAGTCCGGCGGATAGTCCTGCACCGTCCGCGCATCGAACAGCGCCTCGGGCAGGCCATACCAGTGTTCCATGCCCTGCATGCCCAGGCGCGCGGCCTGGACGATGTTCATGCGGGCGACGCCCATCTGCGCGACGTGCGTGGTCGTGCCGAGCTTCAGCTTCTTCGCTTCATCGAGGAGGGCGCCGAGGACGTCGGGATCGTAGATGTCGCCCCCGCCGATGACCTTGATGCCGGCGCCGCCACTCTTCGCCACCCATTGCGCGAACTTGCGCGCCTGTTCGGGCGTGTTGATCTCGCCGCCTTCCCACATGCTGCTGCCGGTGAACGCATACGGCACGATGCGCGGCGCGACGATCTCATTGCGTGCGCTGCGATCGCGTTCGTGAATGGTCCAGGCCAGTCCGTTGCCGGAGCCCGGCTCGCGGATCGTGGTGATGCCGTGCGCGAGCCAGAGCTTGAACACGTATTCGGCCGTGGTGCCCTGCTGCAAACCGCCGGCGTGGCCGTGCATGTCGACGAATCCGGGCAGGAGGTACATCTTCGAGCCGTCAATCTCTTTGGTCGCATCGCCGGGACGCCGTTTCGGATCGATGGGTAGCTTCGGATAACCGACGCCGACGATGTCCTTGATGCGATTGCCTTCGATGACCACGTCCATCGGACCGATCGCGGGCGCGCCGGAGCCGTCGACGACCGTGACGCCGCGGACGATGAGGCGCTTGAACGGACCTTCCCCTTCATTGGGGCCGCGGTCGGGTGCGTAGGCCTGCTGTTTTTCCTGTGCGAGTGCGAACGACGAGCAGAGAAGCAGGAGCGCAACGATCTTCTTCATCGCGCGCGATTGTAGGGCGCCTATCACGTCGCGGCCAGTGACGGAGCGCCGGCGTATTCGCTGGACAGCTATGGAAAGCGGCAGCTAGCGCTGCCGCACTCCAAACACTTCACCAGCCGTAACTTCCCTGCGGCGCGTGATGGCCGAGGAGCGCGTCCTTGTATTTGAGAAACTCGCCGGACTTCATGTAGTAGTCCGGCAGCACGGTGCCGAGGTACTGGAGGTACTCGTCGCCGGTGTACGGCTTGCCGTCGTTCGTGAGCAGGTTGCCGTTGACGTCGAACGGCATCAGCGCGATCTCCTCGGCGCCGCGCTTGCGGAAGAACTTCAGGTCCGGAACGAACAGCAGTTCCTCCGGCTTCACGCCGCGCACGGCTTCGGCGGTGTCCTGGATCTCGCGGACCAGCACGCGCGCGTCGGGTGCGCTGATGTCGCCGAGCTTCGTCTTCACGATCTCGACGTTGATCAACTCGATCAGCTCGCGTACCTCGTTGTAGTACTCGCCCTGCGCCGTGCCGTTGTCGCGATCCTTGAAGCCGAACTGCACGGCCGTACCGCCGCCGCGCTCGTTGCCGAACATCTCCACGCCGCGCGGGACCCACGCGTTGAGCACGCGCTGGATGTCCTCGATCGAATAGCGGCCGGTGTCGTTCGTCGCGCCGATCGCCATCTCCTTGAGGAACCCGCGTCCCGACCCGATGTGGAATCCCTCCTCGGAAAGCATCGGCCCCATCGAGCGCGCCATCGGCGCGTACGAGAACACCTTCTGCATCTCGAGCTGGTACTTGCCGACGAGATCGATCACGGTCGCGAACACGACGTTGTCGAGGAAGTTCACGAATGGGATGTTGAAGGCGTCGAGCACGTGATCGCCGAGCTCCATCGAGAGCAGCTCGTCCATCGTTTCCCTGGCGATGTCGGGATGACCAGGTTTCTTCCACGACTGATCGTGATCGAGCACCCAGAACATCTGATACCCGTGCCGCAGCTCCTCGGCCATGATGCGCAGGACGGCCATCTTCATCTGGTCGGTCGGCGCTTCCTCGAGCGTGAGGCGATGCTGCTGGATGGAGCCGAGCTCGGTCGACGCCTGCGCGCGGATGATGTCGCGCGCCGAATAGAACATGTTGCCGACCATGTCGCCGGCGCTCTCGAAGCGCGGCTTGCCGGCCATGCGGCCGTTGGGGATCTGTTCGTTGTTGAGCTTTCCGATTTTTGCGGCGAGCGCA
>DASPNA010000088.1:0-9409 GCA_035626775.1 Thermoanaerobaculia bacterium | reverse complement strand
TGCGCGAACTCGAGCTCGCGGATGCGCAGGAACTCGCCGCGCACGTATCGCGCCTCGCTCGTCCACGACGTCAGCCCGAGCGCAATCATCAACGTCCCCATCGACGGTTTGAAGAGCGCGACGATCCCGAGAACGAGAAAGAGGAAAGGAAAGCAGAGCACGATCTCGATCGTGCGCGAGACGATCCAGTCGGCGGCGCCGCCGTAGTAGCCGGCGATCGCGCCGAGAAATGACCCGACCACGAGGGCGATGAGCGTGGCCAGGAATCCGACGGCGAGCGAGAGGCGCGCGCCATGGATCATGCGCGCGAGGATGTCGCGGCCAAGGTCGTCGGTACCGAGAAAATGCTGGCGCGACGGCGCGGTGAGGCGTCCGCCGAGATCGATCGTGTTCGGCGAATACGCCACGGGCGCCGCCAGCGTGAATGTCGCGGCGGATGGCGGACGATCGAGATCGGGATCGTCAAGCCAATAGTCGGCCAGCGCGGGCGAGCTCCAGCCGTTCGCAGTGCGCTCGAGCAGCGGCTTGCGATTCGCAAGCAACGGCGCGAGCACCGCGAGCAGCGCCATGAATACGACATAGGCGAGCGCGAACGACGCGAGCTTGCTGCGGCGGAACCGCTGCCAGGTCGGGGCGGAGAGCGAGTCGCGCTTCATGCGCTCTCCCCCAGTCTCACGCGCGGATCCGCAACCGCGTAAAGCACATCCGCGAAAAGACCGGCGAGCAACGTCATCACCGCCGTGACCACCGTCAATCCCATCACCGTCGGGTAATCGCGCGAGAGGATCGCGTCGTAGTACAGCAGGCCGATGCCGTCCCACTGGAAGATCTGCTCGACGATGACGCTGCCGGAGAGCAGATACGGGATGGTGATGCCGAGGAGCGTGATCAGCGGCATCAGCGCGTTGCGGAACGCGTGATGCCACAGTACGGCCCTGTTGCTGACGCCTTTCGCTCGCGCCGCCGTAATGAAATCCTGTCGAATCACCTCGGTCGCCGCCGACTTCGTGAAACGCGCGAAGATTGCCAATTGTGCATATGTCAGCGTGAGGACCGGCAGCACCATATGGCGCATACGATCGGCCAACTGCTGCGCCGGCGTCATTTCGAGATAATCGTTCGACGCCATGCCGAACAGCGGCAATACGTCGAGCTTCACGGCCAGCCATTGCATCAGCAACAGCGCAACCCAGAAACTCGGCAATGAGTACAGCAGAAAAAATCCGACGGCGGATGCGCGTTCACTGAGACGACCCGAACGGTTCGCGCTCCACAGTCCGATCGGGATTCCGATCAGCGCCGCAAGGAGAAACGCGACGAAGTTCAATTGGAACGTGGCCGGGAGTTTCTCGAGGATGCGAGTGCGCACCGGACGCCGATCGAGAATGGAGGTGCCGAAGTCCATGGTCACGGCGCCGCGCAGCCAATACGCGTATTGCACCGGCAATGGTTTGTCGAGATGAAACTCACGGCGAACCGCGTCGGCGATCTCGGGCGGCAGAGTGGAGATGCCAGCGCGGCCGGCGAAAAACGAGATCGGGTCGCCGGGCACGCTATGGATCAGCGCGAAGGTGGCGACGGTAATGCCGAAGAACGTCAGGACGGCATACAGCAGCCGGCGTATGACGTACGTGGTCATGAACCGGCTGGAACCGCCGTGCGGCCACCGGGGTCCGGCTGCGCGATCCACCAGCCGAGCTCACCGGGATACCACTGGAAGAATCCGAAGCCGCGGCTGGAAAGCACGCCATGCACGCGCCGGTTCAATCCCCACTTGTACGACACCTGCACGACCCACGTGTACGGCTGGTCTTCCGCGAGAATTTCGTGCAGCCGCCAGTACATGTCTTTGCGCTTCGACACGTCGAGCTCGCGCCGCGCCTCGTCCATCAACCGATCCGCCTCGGCATTCGAATAGAAGACGAAATTCTGTCCGCGCTCAGGGACCTGAGAAGAATGGAAGAGCGCATACGGATCGGGATCGGGATCCATGTCCCAGGACAGATAAGCGGCGTCGTAATTCCCGCCGAACATCCGCTGGATGGCGGTCGCGCCCTCGATCAGCACCACATTGACGTTGACGCCGATCTTCTTGAGCTCCGACTGCACGAGCTGACCGACCTGCTGTGAGGTCGCGGCGCCGGTCATGATGAAAAGGTCGAAGGCGAACGGCTTGCCGCCCTTGTCGAGCACACCGTCGCCGTTCGTGTCTTTCCAGCCGGCCGCGCCGAGCAATTCCTGTGCGCCCTGTGGGTCATACCGGACCACAGGCACAGTGGGGTTGTACGCCCAATCGTCCGGAGTGAACGGCCCGGTCATCGCGCGGGCGGTTCCCTGATAGAGATTCTGAATGACCGCGTCGATCGGCACGCACATCGACATCGCGCGCCGCACGCGTTTGTCCTTCAGGATCGGATGGCGATTGTTCCAGGCGATGTAGTTGTAATTGAGCGCATAGAAGCGCTGGAAGTTGATCGTACGGGTAATCTGCGGATTATTGCGCTCGCGCAGCCAGGTGTCGGATGGAATGAGGGATTCATCGAGGTCGCCGCGCTTGAGGGCATTGTAGGCCGTGGCATGATCATCGACGACTTTGAATACGATCTGGTCGATGTGCGGCCGCTCACTCCAGTAATCCTTACGTCTCCGCAACACGACCTCGGTGCCTGGTTGGCGGCGTACCAATTCATACGGACCACTGCCGACGGCCTGAGTTACGAAGTCTTTTTCGAAATTACCGGCCGAATAGGCTTCCTCCGGGACGACGAGAACGTCGTTGAAGCGCAGGAGCTGCGCCGCCAGGCGCTGCCTGAATTTGACCTCGAGCGTGTCGTCATCGACAGCGCGTGTGCCATTGAGCTCCATATTCACGAATGCGTCATACGCCTGCACGGCTTTCGTTTTGGGGTCGGCGATTTTCCGGAGCGTATAGACGACGTCCGACGCGCGTACCGGCTTGCCGTTGGTAAAGGTGGCTTTTTTGTTCAGCTCGAAGCGGTATGTGAGTCCGTCCGGCGAGATCTCCCACGAATCCGCGAGGCCGGGAATCGGCTGCAGGCTGCGGTCGAGATACACGACGGGCGTGAAGAGGTAGTTCGCGACATAACGATCGTACCGGGAAGACAGCATGAGCGGATTGAGGGTGGAGACGTCGAGCGGCAGGCGCCGCACGAGCGTTCCGCCGTCCTGTGGCAGCGCCTCGTCCACGGCGGTTTCCGTCGCCGAGGACGTCGCGATCCGTTTCTCATCCCTCCTGCATCCCAGGCAGACCAGCAGCAGCAGAAGTACGGCGAGAAGGCGGAATCTCACGCGGCCGATTATACAGATGAGGCAGTTGCGCGGATTTAGAACGGCCACCGTGTCCGAAGAGATGACGTGCGGCAAAGGGCTGGCGAGAAATCGACGCTGCCGGAGCGACTGGCCGACCTCACCGGCGCGATGGCGCCATCGGGGCAAAGGAGCTCATGGCCCGAACGCGAGGTCTCGAGAGATTCGTGCGCGCGGAGCGCCAGGTGATGGAGTTGCTCGAGCAGGCGCTCGCAGAGGACGAAAGCTATGCTCTCGGCGATACGGCCGTCTGGAGCGACGGGCTCTTAGCCCGTCGAGAACTCCGACGGGGGGCCGACGGGCTGAGAGCCGTCGCTCCAGATGCTGATTGGGGAGTTATTTCGCGGAGGCGGTGGCGACGTTGTAGTGCGCATCGACCGCGCGCACCACCACGAACTTGCCATTCACATCCTTACGGCTCAGCCGGAACGTTTCGCTGCGCGAGTCGGCGATGCCGTCGACGGGTGTGATGCGAATCCACTTCTCCGCATCCGCTGAATACTCGACGCGGCCGACGGGCGACAGGTCGTCGCTGATGCGCACGACAACCTCATCGCCTTCATTCGCGACGGCGATCTTCGGCACCGTGTTGTCGACCTGGAACTCGACGCCTTCCTTCGTGTCGGTCAGCGGCGAGTCTGGATTGTCGCTCGCATCCGTGACTGTCAGGCGCAATTCGTAGATGCCGTCCGGCAGTTGCGACGTATCGAAGTTGATCTGATTCTCTTCGATGTTGTCGCGCAGGCGCAGCCAGTTGCCGCTCCCCTTCGTGCGGAATGCAACCGAGTACCGCAGCGTGTCGCCGTTGTCATCCGATGCGCGCCATGACACGGTGCGAAATCCCTTGCGGAACATGCGCTTGCCGGGATCGGCACCGGCGCGCTCGCGCGGGTTGTCGAGACTCGTGAAGATGCCGTACTCGTCGGGGTTCGTCGCCTCGACCACCTGCGGCGCGGAGGGATACGCGGTGCTGACGAAGATCACCGCCGGATCCTGCACGCCCAGCGCTTCGATGGTCGGAGCGACGTTGCGGTTCATGAAGGCGACAGTCACGCCGTCGATCGCGGCGTCACCGGTCGGCTTGGGCATTGTCAACTTCCACTGGATGTATCGCGCGGCCGGCGTCGAGATGTTGCCTTCCAGCGCGTTCTGCGCGGTGCTCCAGTTGCTCCACGTCGTATCCGGCGTGCGCGTGTTGCCGCTGCGGAACGCCACTGCCACGCTGCCGGGGGTGAGGTTGCGGCCTTCCACACGATAGTGGCCGAATTTCGAGAAGCGCTCGACGTCTTTCGCTGCCGAACGGAACTCCGCAGTCGTCGACGGACGCGACTCCATGCGGTAGACCGCGCCGGAGTTCGTCGTGGTGATCACCGCGCCGTCGCCGCTGCCGGAAACGGACACGATCTGCTTCTCCGGAACGGCGCCGAGGAGCGCGAGCTCGCTGCCGCGCAGCTCGTAGACGCGTCCGTTCGGGCCGGTCGCGAGGAGCACCGCGCCGTCGCTGCCGCCGCTCACTCCGTAGACCATTTCACGCTCGAACTTGCGCACCGTCTCCACGAAGCCATCCGCATCGATCCGATACACCTCGGAAGCCCCCGACTGCGCGGCCGCCGTCGCAGAGCTGTCGTCGAAGGAGAACGAGACTTCGACCGTTGCCTCCCCTTCCTTCTTCGTTTCGCCCGATTGCGTCGTGCTCGATTGCTGTTGCTGCTGCTGCTGTTGCGTGGCCGGTTTCGTCTGCGTTTTCGCCGGCGCGGACGATGGCAGCACATTGCTCGCGGCCGCGGCCCACGCGGTGCCCGTCGCATCGATGTAGATCGAAGACACTTCGCTCAACGGTGAATCGAACAGCGCGATCGCCGAACCGTCGCGCGCGATCTGATAGATGCGACCTTTGCCCGACGCGCCCGCGAACAGCGTCCCGTCTTTGCGAACCGCGACCGTACGGATGTGCGTGTCCGCCGCGTCGTACAGCACCGTGCCTTCACCTTTCGCGTTGACGCGGAACAGTTTTCCTTCGACACCCGTCGCGACGAGAACATCGCTGCCGGACGGCTCGAGATCCCAGATGTACGCCTGTTTCGGATCGAACCAGATGGCTTCTTTCCCACTCTCCGGATCGACGCGATAGACCTTGCCATTCGGCGAAGTGCCCGCGAGCAGCACGCCGTTCGCGAACGTCATCGCGTACACTTCAGGCTCGGGCGCCGTGAAGAGCAGCTTCAACTCCTCGCCGCGCAAGCGATAGACCTTGCCGTCGTTGCCGGTGCCGAAGAAGCGATCGCCATTCGGCGCGCTGGTTTGCGAAAGCACGAACGGATCCGTGAACGTTGCGACCTTCTTCATCGCCGGCGCAACGCGCAACTCTCCGCGCGACGTCACCGCAAATCCTTCCAGCTCTCCGGCCAGAAACTCCTCGGCCGCGGTCAATCGCCAGAATTGCGGCGCGACTGCAACGGCGTTCACTGCGCAAAGAAGTGTCGCAATCAGAATCAGAAAACGACGCATGAAATGGATGTCCCTTTCGATCCCCTCCCGCGAGGGGACAGCAAATTGAAGCGGCGGCCTTGCGGCCGCCGTCATCATCGACGGGCCAGGGCTCGTCGCGGCACAACAAATCGTGAAACGTTGGATCAGATTTCGGGCTGCACGTCGATGTCGATCTTGAGAGCGCCGTCGACGATGTAGCCAAGCGGCTTCGCGTTCTGTCCGGCGGGATGGTACTTCACGGCGGCCTGCGCGCCATTCGAAGTATCAGCCGCGACGACAGCGCGCATCGACGGCGGCAGGTTCGGCAGATAGACGCCCGAGGTGACCGCACCTTCGCCGGTCGAGTAGAGCGCGACGGTGAGATCGGTGGACGGACGCAGACGGCCGATGACGCCGAGGACCTGCGCGAGCGTGCGCGGGTCGGGCGGGACGAGCGTAAAGTCGATCGCGTTCATCACCGAGCCGCTGCCGACGAGCAGATACGCGCTGCCGAGCGGCTGATCGTCCGGAATGCGCACGTCGAACATCTCGACGAATGGCTCGCCGCGGAACGGCTTGAGCACGGTGCGGACCTTGACCGTGTCGCCGGCAGTGATGCGGCCCTTCTCCGGTGTCACCAGCGACGCTTCCATCAACTTCGCGATGCGCAGCTCATCGTTGTGATGAATGTTGATCTTGATGCCTTCGATCTCGGTCGAGCTGAACTCGTTCGACATCAGATAGCCGGAGACGAGCGCCAGGTACTGCGGAATTGATTGGCGCGCCTGCTGGCCGGCCCAACCTTCGCGCAGCTTGATCGGTGCGAAGCCTTTGAGGTTGATCTCGCCGTCCATCATCACGGTCCGTTCGCCGGCCGCGCGCTGCGCGTTGGCGACGACTGAGTCGGTGACCATCGCCAGCATGAGCGGCGAGAGATGCGAGTGACGGACGACGCTGACGCGATACGTCTGCTGCGCGCCGGAGCCATGCAGGACGACTTCGACCGGAATCATGTCCGGCTTCGCGCCGAGCGTGCCCATGATGCCGGCAGCGCGATCCTGCTGCAGCACGCCGACGATCGGGCCGGTGTTCGAGAACTTGAACGAGCTGGCCACGCTCGGCAGCACGGTCACGACGTCCGAAGTCGCCATCGGGAAGTTGATCTCCCCCATGTCGAGGAACGGGTGGCCGAACGCGTAGACGTGATTGCCGTCGATGTAGGTGACGGTGCCGCTGGCCGCGACGTTGAAGTCGCCTTTGAGCAGCACGGCGCCGACGGGATCGCCGGGCTCGAACGTGTTCTTGGTGTTGGTCGACGTCGAGGTCGAGGCGGTGCCGCTCGGAACAGCGACGAAGCCAAACTGCTCGAGGTACGGCGAGAAACGCTGCACGGTCTCCGCGGAGAAGCTCGACATCGCGACCGGCAATGCGATTCTGCGCACGCCGCCGGTGGTGTTGACCGGAGCCGCGCCCATGTTCTTCATCAGCTTCTCGAACGCAGCGGTCGAATCATTGTTCGACAGTGCGCCGAGCATCTCGACCGCGCTCATGCGCGGCGTCGCACCCGCGGGCGATGCGCCCTGCGGCGCGGCCACGCGGCCAATCTTCAGCATCTCTTCGATCGGCGTGATGCCGGCGACCGGTTCCTTCGCAAACTGCCACGCGTATGCGAGTGCACCGATGACTTTGCCATCGATGAAAATCGGCGAGCCGCTCATGCCGGCGATGACGCCGGCGCGTGCGACGACCGGATGATCGACGCGCGCGAGGATGAGGTTCTGGTCGGGTCCGATGTTGTGCAGGACGCCGAGGATCTCGACGTCGAATTTCTCGACCTTCGTGCCTTCGAAGACGGTCAGGCCGTAGCCCTTCATCCCCTTCTGAACGTCGGCGAGCGGCATGCGCTCTGCCGCGTGCACGGAGATCGATGCGGCGAGAGCGAACGCGGCTGCTGCGAGAGATTTTCGGCTGAGCACGTGCGGTGTAACCACCCCCCTGACGGGTTCATTTCTCAAGGTATGCCAAGGAGCAGTACCTCGGAGTACCTCGGGTTCCTCGGAGTTCCTCGGAGGGGATGAGCCTGTCGCGTCATGACCCCGCCGAGGAACTCCGAGGTACGCCGAGGAACTCCGAGGTACTCCGTTGGTACACTCACCGCGTGTTTGTCGAGAATCTGAAGATCGCCCTGCGCGCAATCCGCGCGAACAAGATGCGCTCGATCCTCACCGTCCTCGGCGTCATGATCGGCGTGGCGGCGGTCATCGCGGTCGTGTCGATCGTGCAGGGACTGCAGCACAAGATCTCGAACGACCTGCAGGACATCGGCTCGAATTTCTTCGAGGTCTTTCCTGACGCCGGCGAAGAGCGCAATCCGTTCCTGCAGAAGATGCCCGATCTCACCATTGACGATGCGCTCGCGGTGCGGCGCGCCACGCCGGGCATCGCCGACTACACGCCGCTCTTCATGACCAACGGCCAGTCGAAATATCGCGACTCGCTGCATCGCGTGCAGGTCTATGCGGTCGGGCCGTCGTACCAGGAAGTCGTGAATCACTGGGTCGAGCGCGGCCGTTTCTTCACAGCGGTCGACGAGGAGCAGCGCAAGCGCGTGGCCACCATCGGCATCGACGCCGCCCGCGACCTCAACCTTGGCGACAACCCGATCGGGAAGATGATTCAGCTCGACAGCAACGCCTTCACGATCGTCGGCGTGATGGAGAAGAAGGGCGGCTCATTCGGCAACAACCAGGACGACTTGATCCTGATCCCGTTTTCAACGGCGGCCGTGCTCTACGGCAGCGAGAACATGCGCAAGCTCGTGCTCGCCTTCCAGCTCGAGGAAGGTGCCGACCTCGACCTGGCGAAAGAACAGGTGCGCAATGTTCTGCGCGCGCGTCATCGTCTGCGCAAGGATCAGAAGGATGACTTCCGCATCCTGGCGCAGGAAGAGATCCTGAAGATGACCTCGAGCATCCTGGGCGGCGTGACCATGACCATGGGCGGCATCGTCGGCATCGCATTGCTCGTCGGCGGCATCGGGATCATGAACATCATGCTCGTGTCCGTGACGGAGCGAACGCGCGAGATCGGCATCCGAAAATCGCTCGGCGCGCGCCGCCGCGACATCCTCATTCAGTTTCTCATCGAGGCGGTGGCGCTGTCGGGACTCGGCGGCCTCGTGGGCATCATCGGCGGGGCGTTGCTCGCGAATGCCGCCCGCCTGATCATCAGCCAATGGACCGACATCCCGCCGGTGCACACGCCGATCTTCGCCATCGCCGGTGCGTTCGCGTTCTGCGCCGTCATCGGGATCATCTTCGGGATCTATCCCGCTGCGAAGGCGTCCAAGCTCGACCCGATCGAGGCGCTGCGGTACGAATGAGCGCAACAGGTCCTGGCGGAAGCGAGGGAGAATCTTCGCGAGGCAGCGCGGGCTCTCAGCCCGTCGAATCGTCGCATGCCGCCGACGGGTTAATTCTACTTTGTCACTTTTCCATTAGGTCATCGGGAAAGTATTGTCCTCGCCGTTTGAAGCGTCTGCGGAGGAGGTCGATCAGGTCCTCCGGTGTGCGGTCGCGGCGCGGAAGATAGTGAACGAGCATCATCTGCACGT
>DASPNA010000087.1:0-22873 GCA_035626775.1 Thermoanaerobaculia bacterium | reverse complement strand
GGGGACGGTCTCCATCTCCTGCTCGCCGCCTCCGGCCACGTGCGACGCCTTCGTGTCGGCACCGACGATGGTCTTGATCTTCCGCTCGATCTCCGCGGCGGTCTTGCCGTAGCCGTTGGGCGGCTCGGCCTGGAGCATGTTCACGAACGTCGGCTTCAACACGTCGAGCTCGATGCGATCCTGCGGACGCTTCGGTCCGGCCACGCTCGCGCGAACGGAGCCGAGGTCGAGCTCGAGCACCTTCGTGTACTCGACCTGACCCTTCTTCGGGATCCCGAACATCCCCTGCGCCTGGTAGTAGCTGCGGAACGTGTCGATCTGCTCCTGCGAGCGTCCGGTGAGCGCGAGGTAGCGGCACGTCTCCTCGTCGATCGGGAAGTAGCCCATCGTCGCGCCGTATTCGGGCGCCATGTTGGCGATCGTGGCGCGGTCGGCGACGTTCAGCGACTCCGCCCCTTCGCCGAAGTACTCGACGAACTTGCCGACCACTTTCGCATGGCGGAGGAGCTGCGTGATGGTCAACACCAGATCGGTCGCGATGACGCCTTCGCGCAGCTGACCGGTGAGGTGTACGCCGACGACGTCTGGCGTCAGGAAGTAAACAGGTTGACCAAGCATCCCCGCTTCCGCCTCGATGCCTCCCACTCCCCAGGCCACGATGCCCAGGCCGTTGATCATGGTCGTGTGCGAATCGGTGCCGACGAGCGAATCCGGATACCAGACTCCGTCCTTCTCCAGCACGCCGCGCGCGAGGTACTCGAGGTTCACCTGGTGCACGATGCCGATGCCGGGAGGCACGACCTGGAAACCGCTGAACGCCTGCATGCCCCACTTGAGGAACTGATAGCGCTGCTGGTTGCGCTTGAACTCGATCTCCATGTTCAACGTCAGCGCATCGGGACGGTTCGAGAAGTCGACCTGCACGGAGTGATCGATGACGAGATCGACGGGCACCAGCGGCTCGATGATCTTCGGGTCCTTGTTCGCGCGTTGCGCGGCCGTGCGCATGGCCGCGAGATCGACGAGCAGCGGCACGCCGGTGAAGTCCTGCAGCAGCACGCGGGCGACCATGAACGGGATCTCGTCGGTGCGCTCGGCGGTCGCGCCCCAGTTCGCAAGCGTGCGCACGTCGTTTTCCGTGATCTTCTTCCCGTCGACGTTGCGCAGCACCGACTCGAGCACCACGCGGATGCTGACCGGCAGCTTCGAGACCGGACCGATGCCGCCCTGTTCGAGCTTCGGGAGCGAGTAGAACTGGCCAGAATGACCGTTCGCGAGAGTGAAGGAATCGAGCGTGTCGAAGGTGTTGTGCGGCATTTCGGCGGGAGTCTATAACCTCGAATTGAGAATTGAGAATTGGGAATTGAGAATTTGATCGCTGAGCTCGTGGCGCCGGGCGCGGCATTGCTCGAAGGATGGAGCGACGACGGGACGTGGCAGATCGTGCTGCCGTGGCCGGAGGAGACGCGCGAGTTGCCGTGGGAGCGCGCATGCGAGTGGAAATCGTTTTTGCGCGAGCTGGAGCTCGAGGCGGTTGTCGATGAGCATCCGTCGCCGTTTGCTGGCGGGTGGGTTGGGTATCTGTCGTACGAGGCGACCGCGTGCGACGAGGGAGCGCGTCCGCGCGAGGAGCATCCGCCGGAGCCGGCCGCGTTTTTTGCGCGGCATCGATCAGGGATCGCGATCGACCCGCAGGGGAACGCGCACGCGTTCGGTCCGTCAGCCTCTGGAGCGACGGGCTCTCAGCCCGGCGACAAGACGACATCCGACGGGCTGAGAGCCCGTCGCTCCAGATTGCAGGATTCCTTCGACGACGGCGCTTACGCGCGCGCCGTCGAGCGCATCCGCGAATCCATCCGCGATGGGGACGTCTACCAGGTCAACCTCACGCGCTCCTTCACGCTCCCCCAGCGCTGCGACGCAGCCGCGCTCTATCGTGCGCTCACCGCGCCGCAGCCACCGCGCTCGTCCGCGTTCCTGCGCGGGAACGGGTGGACGATCTGCAGCGCGTCCCCGGAAGTGTTGCTGCGCTTCGATCGCAATCGCGGCATCGCGGAGTCGCGCCCGATCAAAGGCACCGTGCGCCGCGCGGACGATGACGCCGCCGCCATCGCATCGCTCGTCGCCTCCGACAAGGACGCGTCCGAACATCTGATGATCGTCGACGTCGTGCGCAACGACTTCGGCAAGATCGCGCCGCCGGGCGCGGTGTCGGTCTCCGACTTCCGCACCGTGCGCACGCTCGAGCATGTGCATCACCTCGAATCGACCGTGCGCGCGAGGGGTCTGCACGGACTCGACCTCTGCGACGTCCTCGCCGCGATCTCTCCGGCCGCGTCGATCACCGGTGCGCCGAAACGCGCCGCGGTGCAGATCATCCGCGACCTCGAGCCGGTGCCGCGCGGTGTGTATTGCGGCTCGATCGGCTACATCGACGCGCGCGGTCACGCGGAGCTCAGCGTGGCCATTCGCACGGCGGTGGCCACCAACGCCTCCGTCCGCTATCACGCCGGCGGCGGCATCGTATGGGACTCCGATCCCGCCGCCGAAGACGACGAGACGCGCGCGAAGTCGGCGGCGTTCCTCCGGTTCGCCGGAGCGGAGACGTGATCTTCGAAACGATGCTTGCCATCGATGGACGGATCGTGCAGTTGGAGGAGCACTTCGAGCGACTGCGCACGTCCGCGCTCGCGCTGGGTTTGCCTCCGCCCGATGAAAGCGCATTCCGATCTGGAGCGGCGGGCTCTCACCCCGTCGGCCCCGTTCGACGGGCGAAGAGCCCGTCGTTCCAGATCGCCCTGCGCTGCGTGTACGACGGTGCGTTCTCGTTCTCCTCAGGACAGATCCCCGCGCGAACATTGCGCCGCCGCAAAGGCGCTCGCGTGGTTACCCTCGATCGCAGCATCGTCCGCGAGCAGCCCGAGCACAAGCTGACGTCCTACGCGGAATGGTTGCGCGATCAGACCATCGAAGCCGACGAAGCGCTGTTCATCGATCGCCGCGGCCGCGTTCTCGAAGGATTGACCACGAACGTCTTCGCGACCGATGGCTCGACGCTCATCACAGCACGCGATCGCGTTCTCCCCGGCATCGTCCGCTCATGGGTCCTCGCCAACGCCAGACGCGCCGGTCTGCGCGTCATCGAACGCCGGCCCACGATCGACGAGCTGCGCGGCGGCTCGTTCCTGACCAGCAGTCTGACGCTGCTCGCGCCGATCGTGACCATCAACACACTCGCATGTACACGGCCCGGTCCGGCATTCGCCACGCTCCGTCGTCTTTACCGAGCCGAAATAGCGCGTGCATCGCGCGCCGTTTCCCGAGGTACTCCATGAAACGGCTCTCCTCGGCAGCATTGGTTCTCGTTCTCGTCGCCCTCAGCGCCGACGCCGGTCCGCGTCGCCGCGCCGTCGCACAGCCCGGCACGCGTCCCTCCGAATCAACACCTGCCGGCTGGCTCGCCGCAAACGCGCACGTGCTCCACAGCATCGACCTTGTTCCCGACTCCAGCGACCTCCGCCCGCTCCGCTCCATGATCGGCTCCAGCGAAATGGTCGCCCTCGGCGATGTCACGCACGGCACGCACGAGTTCTACACGGTCAAGTTGCGCGTGGTGGACTTCCTCGTGCGCGAGCTCGACTTCGACGTGGTCGCCTTCGAGGCGCCGTTCCCGCTCGTCGAGCGCATCAATCAATACGTGCAGGGCGGACCGGGTAACGCCCGCGCGCTGCTCAACGAGATGTCGCCGATCACGTACTTCTTCTGGGATGCCGAGGAGATTGCGGCGCTGGTGGAGTGGATGCGTGAGTACAACGCCCATCGCGGCGCCCGCCGTCCGGTCTTCGTCGCCGGCTTCGACGTCACGCAGCCCGACGCCTCATCGAACGCCGTGGTCACGTATTTGCGCAGCGTCGATCCCGTGTACGCGGTCGAAGCGGAGCAGCAGTACGCGTGCGCGCGGGAGTCGAACCTGATCATCGACAAGGATTGCCAGACCAGGGCGAAACGGATTCTCGACGCGCTCACGGAACGCGAGGCCGAGCTGATCGCGAAATCGTCGCGGACGGCGTACGACGATGCGCAGCATCAGGCGCGCGTGGTGGTGCAGAGCCGCTTCCCGTTCGGTTCGGACCGCGATCAAGCGATGGCCGCGAACGCAATCTGGCTGCGCGACCGGCGCGGAGAAACCGGGAAGATGATTCTCTGGGGACACAGCGCACATTTCGCGCAATCGGAGCACGCGTGGACCGGCCGGCGCCCGATGGGCAAAGTCCTCGAAGAGAGCATCGGCGGCGACTTCTTCACCATCACCACGATGACCGCGGCCGGAACCTTTCTGCAATGGGAGGACCCGACGCACACGCGCAACTTCGTCGCGAAAACAACCGCGCTTCCGTCGGTTGCGCCGGGCTCCTACGAATCGTTCTTTCGCCTGCGCGGCGAGCCGTTCCTGCTGATCCCATTCCGCAAGGCGTTGCCGGAATGGCTGGCGACGCCGAAGCTCTACAACGCCGCGGGCGTGAATGGCCTGCCGGGCATCGTCGGCTCGTTGCCGCTGCAGTACGACGCGGCCATCTTCATCGATACGACGACACCGCTGCGCCCGATTCCCGACTGACGTTGATATGGAGTGCGGCGGCAGAGCCGCCGCATTGGAAAGCGGCAGCTGCGCTGCCGCACTCCATAACTACGCCGCTCCGGCCCGCCGCTCGGGCCAGCC
Organism: Thermoanaerobaculia bacterium; assembly: GCA_035626775.1. GTDB lineage: Bacteria > Acidobacteriota > Thermoanaerobaculia > Gp7-AA8 > Gp7-AA8 > QHVT01. The sequence continues at coordinate 18,153 of DASPNA010000087.1, read as the reverse complement.
TCTCCGTTTCACCTCGTCGAACGTCAGAAGCGCGTTCGCGTAGTAGTCGCGAAGCAGGTGCTGGTCCGGGTTCCACTGCCACGCGTCTTCGATCTCCGGCATTCCGCCGCGATCCTCGAAGAGCTCGTCGCGCCACTGGTCGACCGGTACGATGAGATGTCGCAGCTCGAGCACCTGCCTGGCCGCCTTCCACAGCTCCTTCGGCGTTTTCTCGCGCAGCAACCACGCGCGCGCGCCCCATTCGTCGCGCGCTCGCTCGATCTCGCGCAGCATCGCTTCCTCGGTCAGCACCGGATGCTTCGTGAAGATCGACGCCACCATCGTCACCGGCGTCACGGGCAGAGCGTTGGAGATCTCGCTCATCACCAGTTCGGCGAGCTGCTGCAGGTCCGGCTTGCGCTCGTCGTATGTTGCCGCGAGTAGCCCGGGATGCTCGCGCGCGAAATCATCGACGCTGATCGGCGTGCCGAACGAAACGATCGCGTAGCCATAGCGCTTGAAGCGATGGAAGAGGCCGCGGAAGAAGCTCTTGAAGAGATAGTCGAACGTAGTCTTGAGCTTCTCCCCTTTCGTCGACCGTTCCTCGCGCCCCAGGAGTTCCTCGGTCAGGTTGCGATCTTCGAGGACGCGGTCGTAATTCACGGCCGTCGGGATGATGAACAATGGCGCGCTGAACTCCGGATCGCGTTTCGCCGAGACGAGGTAATCGAGCATTCCCAGCTTCGGTTTCTGGAACGCGCCGTCGCGCGTCAGGCCGCCTTCGATGAACACGCCCTGTGTCACGCCATGCCGGGTGATGGTCTGCACGAACTTCGAAAGGATCGCGTGATACAGCGGCTCGCGATAGCGGCGCCGCACGAAATAGCCGCCGAACCATTTGAAGACGTGGTTGAGCGGCCACACGCGCGCCCACTCGCCGATTGCGTACGAGAGCGAGATGAACTTGAAGAGCATGTGCGCGACGAGCACGTAGTCGGCGTTCGAGCGGTGGTTGATGATGTACACCACGGCCGCGCCTTTCACGGCGCGATCGTTGAAGTCGCGGATCGGTTTGCGCTCGACGACGACGCGATAGAGGAAATGCATGATTGCGCGTGCGACCGGCGCGCCGATGCGGTAATACGCGAGGATGTTGAACTTCGGGACGATCTCCTTCAGGTACGCGCGCGCCTGCTTGCGGGCCTGCTCGACCGAGACGTGATGATCGCGCGCGTAGTTCTGCACGGCCTGCACGATCTCGCGGCTGCCAAAGACCTCCAGCTCGATCTCCGCATGCCGCCGTTTGAGCTTGAACTTGTCGACGTGGATGCGCCGCGCGCGCTGGAACCGCCGCGCGTGCCGCTTGCCGAACACGAGCGCGACCGCGCCGATGACGAGCAGCACCGCGCCGATCAGGAGAAACGTGTTCATGCGTGGCGGAGAGTTTACGCGGACTGCAACTCGAGCACGTGACCGGTGAGCCAGAAGGTGCCCTTCACGACGCCTCCCACTTTCGGAACGGTGGCGAGCACAGTCGGACGCGCGACGAGATCGAACCTGCCGCCGTAGCTCTCGACCTGCGCCGAATGACGGCAAGCATCCCCTCGTCGCGCAGCAGATCGCGATTCGCGTACTTCGCTTTGTACGTCGCGACCGCGGCGTCCCAGATCACTTGTTCGTCCGCGGTCAATGTTGCACGCGCCGGCTCGCCCCGCGCGACGACGCGCAGGAAGTGATGAAGGTTCACCCACAGGTCGCTCTGGATTGCGAACAGCGGCGGCGCCGGTGACGCAACACGCGCAGATGCGCAGCTCAACGCCAGTGACTGCGATCCACGGAACCCACGCGAGACGTTTGTGATCATCGCTTCAGAACTGCATCGCCATTGCGAACGATGCCCTGAGCATGCCGGCGCTCTTGATGGCCTCGAGCTGGAGCTGTTCGCCGCCGCGCCGGAAGATTCCGTCGCTGTCATTGCGCGTACGGCGTGCCGCCGCGCTGTAACGCGCCGCTGCATGCACGCGATCGGTCATCGCGTCGTCGAAATAGAGCTGCGAGGTGAACTCATATTTATTCGCGCGCACCTTGAAGTGAATGTGCACGGTACGGCCGGGATACCATCCCGGATAAATCGTGACGAAGCGCGCCGCGCCACGATCGTCCGTCGCCTGATATCCCCGCAGGAATGACTCGCGATCGCCGACTCCCGAATAGACGCCCGCCGCATCGCAATGCCAGAGGTCGACCTGAGCGTCCGGCAGCGGCTCGCAGCGGTCCTTGTTCAATCGCGAGATCGTGAGCGCGAGCGCGAGCGGCGTACCGCCCTTGCCGTCGCGGATGTCACTCCGGTTCAGGTCACCATCGACGAAGAACGGACCTTCGGTTTGCTGCGGCCGGACGACACACGCCGGCGCGCTCGGAGTTGCAGCGTTCCCGGTGCCGTGGGTGAGCCAGGCCACACCTGCGACGCCGAGGAGCGCCACGACCTCGCGGCGGGAGAACAAGTGGCCAACCGGTTCGTCGTCGTGCATCACCAGTGCATGGTCAGCGCCTCGCGCATCTGTTCGCGCGAGAGGAGCGCGGCGGTGCGAGACTCGAGTTGTTTCGCCGCGCGAAGCAGTTCGTCGGGCACCGTGTCCTCGTAGAGCTCAGCACGCACCACGCGGATGTTCGCTTCGAGGATTTCGATCTGCGCGGGCGCCAGCTCCGCGCGATGCGCGTCGAGCCATCGCGAGATGTGCGTCTGCACGAGCGCCGCTTTCTCGGTTGCAGGCAGTGCATTGAAGATGGCGAGCCGGTCGGACCAGCCCATTCCGCGGAAGTGTTGGTAGTCGATCGTCATCGCGGCACCGCCGACGAGTCTACTCCCGCGTGCCGGAGTATGCTGCACCTCCAGGAGGACCTATGCTCACTTCTTCTCCTGTCACGACGATTCTTCCCGTCATCGACGCCGAGCGCGCCCGTGACTTCTACCAGGACGTCCTCGGATTGCGTTACGCCGGCCAGAGCGGTGACGGCAAGCACCTCTTCGCCATCGGCAGTGGAACTCTCGCACTGATGCAGAAGCCCGAGGGGACGAAAGCGGAGCACACCGCGTTGAGCTTCGAGGTCGCGGACGCAACACGCGCCGTGCAAGAGCTGACGAGTCGCGGCGTCACGTTCGAGGATTACGACTTTCCGAATCTGAAGACAGTCGACAAAGTCTGCATTCTCGGTTCCGAAAAGGCGGCCTGGTTCAAGGACACAGAAGGAAACATTCTGTGTGTGCATCAGGTGATCGGGTGATTTCGCCTACCGTTCCGCTGCCTCTTTGATGACCGCTCCGCGCGAGATCAACAGTCGTTCGAGATATCGGCGCAATAGAAGTTTCTCCGCAATACGTCCAATGAATCCGAACGGCGCCGAAAACCCGAGCACGTCCTTCATGACAGTCACATTCGCATCGCGCACGAAGAAATGGTCGTGCACAAAAGAGCGGAAGGCGCCGCGCACCATCGAATCCTGAAAGTAATTGGGCGGGTCGAAGGCGGTGATTTTCGAGGTGAAGTGCTGGTAAATGCCGAAATGGCGTCCGCGCCAGGTCACTTCTTCGCCCGATTCGATCAAGCCCGTCGTGCGACCGGCGACCGCCCGTTCATTGGTATGGGCAAGCGAGCGAACGTGCAGGTCGAGATCGCGGGCGGCGTCGAAACATTGCTGTAATGGCGCGTGAATCCGCGTCTCGGTGACGATCAGTTCCACGTCAGCCCAGTTTTGCCAGCTCCGCTTCGAGGTACTCCAGCGCGTTCTCGAGTGCGGTGCGATGCACTTCCGAGGTGGCGGTCTCGAGCTCGCGCGTAATACGCGCCTTCGAAAGCTCCAGCCCTTCACGCTTGCGCGCGCGCTCCAGTTCTTCCGCGGTGCGCGGCGCCTTCGCGTTGACCGGGTCCGGCTCCGACTGCTGCGACTCGACGGACTTACTCTCCCATCCGCGTGCCATGCGTCATTGTGGCACGATCACGGGCGCGAGCTCGGGCCGTTTCGCGTGGCGCCCGTCGCCGGACGACTTTCCCTGCAGATGCCGCCACACCCACGGCAGCAGATGGCGCCGCCCCCACGCCAGCTCCGCGCGCACGAGATCCATCGCCGTCGTCCGCGGCCGCTCCGGCAGCGGCTCGGCCCACGATTTGTCCGTTCCCGGCAGGCCGATGTGATACGCAAGCGCGTCGGCGATGCGGGCGTGGCCGATCGAGTTCGCATGCAGGCGATCGTCCGACCACACGCGCGGATCGGACGCCACCGGATACGCGGCCAGGTCACAAAGAATCGCGCCGGTACGCGCGCACGCGGAGCGAATCGTTTCGTTGAGCAGCAGCACGCGTGCGCCGAGGATGCGGGCGAAGGGCATGACGTCGCGGAGATCGGGGAGCGTGAACGTGATCACCGTCGCGCCGATGCCGACCAGCGCGGATTGCATCGCCTCGAGATCCGCGCCGAACGCGGCCGCATCGAAACGCCGCCGCAGCACGTCGTTGGTCCCGGCAACGACAGTCGCCAGATCGGGACGCATCGCCAGCGCGGGCGCGAGTTGCTCCTCGCGAATCTCACGCGTCGTCCGCCCACGAATGGCGAGATTCGCGTAAAGCAAACTCCCCTGCCCCGCCGCGATGCGCTCCGCGAGCCGGTTGGCCCAGCCGCGATAGCCGCCCTGCCCGTCCGGATCGTCGAGCCCTTCGCTCGTGCTGTCGCCGATGGCTACGTAACGCTCGTACATGGTCATCGCGAGTTTAGATGTTCTGGAGCGACGGGCTCTTAGCCCGTCGGACCTCGCGACCGGCCGGGCCGACGGGCTAAGAGCCCGTCGCTCCAGATTTACTTCAGAAAGCCAGCCGCAAGTATCCCTCGGGTCCGCGGATCTGCATGTCCAGCGAGCCGTTGAGCGTCTCCTGCGCGACGTCGACGTTCAGCCGGAAGTAACTGTACGCCGCGCCGATGCCCAGCCACGACAGCGGACGATATTCGAGCCGCGCGTTCGCCGTCAGCGCATCGCCGGTATAGCCCTCGATCGTCACGCGCGGCAGCATGGACACGCTGCCCTCGGCATGCAACCGCCGCGTGAGCGCGATGCGTCCCTGCAGACCCGCGAGCGCGACCGGCACGTCCGTCTCGGCGCGCTCGCTCAACGTCACGGTCTGATCCTCGGTCTCTGCGATGATGCTCGCGTTGAACGACAGCGCCGCCGCGCCGATGCCGATGCCGATGCCGTCGCGTTCCGTGCGCCGCATCCAGTATGTGTACGTCGCGCTCCTGTAATCGAGGTCGAGCTCGGTGGTCACGAGCGCGCGCACGGGATAGACCTCGTCGCGGAACACGATCTCGCGATCGATCTGCTCGAAGCCGCTGCGCGGTGCCGAGAAATACGTCGCGGCAAGCTCGTGTCGTGCGAACGGCCGCCACTGCACGCCGAATCGTTGCAGCGTCTTGGAGTCTTCGAGGCCGAGGTCGCGCTCGAAGCTGACGGTGGTGCCCGTGCCGGTGTCGTCGGGATCGAACCGCACGTTCGTCTCGAATGAAGCGGCGGATGCTCCGCCGGTGATGCTGAAGCGCGGGAAGAGGTCCTGCGCGGCCAGGGGCAACGCGAGAAACAGCAGCAGAACGAGGCGTCTCATACTTCGGCCGTTTTCATGTTCCGCGCCCGGCGTACACTACCGCGCGTGAAAAACGACCTCGACCGCCGCACGTTCCTCACGCTGGCCGGCATGGCTACCGCCGCGTCGTTCGCGCGCCCGCTGGAGTTGTTCGGGCAGCCGCAGCCCGAGCTCGAGGAGCTCACGATCTCCGCGATGCAGGACGGCATGCGCAACCATCGCCTCACCGCCCGCACGCTCGCCGAGCAATACCTCGGCCGCATCGCCGCGATGGACAAGCGCGGGCCTGCCATCAACTCCATCATCGAATTGAACGCCGACGCGTTGCGCATCGCGGACGCACTCGATCGCGAACGTGCCGCCGGCCGCGTGCGCGGTCCGATGCACGGCATCCCGATCCTCATCAAAGACAACATCGACACCGCCGACGCGATGCGTACGAGCGCCGGATCGCTCGCGCTCGCCGATTCGATCGCGGCGCGCGATGCGCACGTCGTCAAGCGCCTGCGCGAAGCCGGCGCCGTGATCCTCGGCAAAACGAATCTCAGCGAATGGGCGAACTTCCGTTCCACGCACTCGACGAGCGGCTGGAGCGCGCGCGGCGGCCTGACGAGGAATCCGTACGGCCTCAATCGCAACGCGTGCGGCTCGAGCACGGGCACAGGCGCGGCGATCGCGGCGAATTTCGCCGCGGTTGGCGTCGGCACGGAAACGGACGGCTCGGTCGTGTGTCCGTCGTCATCGAGTGGCCTGGTCGGATTGAAGCCGACGGTCGGATTGGTGAGTCGCAGCGGCATCATCCCGATCTCGCACAGCCAGGACACCGCCGGCCCGATGACCCGCACCGTCACCGACGCCGCGATCCTCCTGGGCGCGATGACCGGCGTCGACTCACTCGACGCGATCACGCTGCGGAGCCGCGGTCACGCCGCCGCGGATTACACGCAGTTCCTCGACGCGAACGGCTTGCGCGGCGCGCGCATCGGTGTCGCGCGGCAATCGTTCGGATTCAACGACGCGGTCGACAAAGTCATGAACGAAGCGATCGAAGCGATCCGCGGACTGGGCGCGACCATCGTGGATCCGGCGAATCTCGCGACCGACGGCAAGTTCAACGACAGCGAGTTCGAAGTGCTGCTCTACGAATTCAAGGCCGATCTCAACGCCTATCTCGCCGCGCTTGGGCCGAATGTGAAAACGCGCACGCTCGCCGATCTCATCAAGTTCAACGAGGAACATCGCGAGTTGGAGATGCCGTACTTTGGCCAGGAGATTTTCGAGATGGCCGAAAAGAAAGGGCCGCTCACCAGCGCCGAATATCGCAAGGCGCTGGCGAAGAATCATCGCCTCGCGCGGACGGAAGGGATCGACGCGACGCTGAGGAAGGACAAGCTCGACGCGGTGATCGCGCCGACCGGCGGACCGGCGTGGACGACGGATCTCATCAACGGCGATCACTACACCGGCGGCTACTCGAGCGCGTCGGCGGTCGCGGGATATCCGCACATCACGGTGCCGGCTGGTTCGTGCGCGGATTGCCGGTGGGGATCTCATTCTTCGCGGGCGCGTGGAGCGAAGGGAAGTTGCTGAAGTATGCGTATGCGTTCGAGCAGGCGACGAAGGCGCGCAAGGCGCCGGCGTTTGTGGCGAGCGTGTAAGCCGCCGCGGCGTTCCATACAATGCGCGCATGAAACGCCTTCTCGCGATTGCACTATTTGCATTGACCGCGTCCGCTGCATCGAAGCCGTTCTCCGTCGTCGAGGCCACCATCCCCGAGATGCAGGCCGCGCTCAAAGACGGCCGCGTCACCTCGCGCGACCTCGTGCTGCAGTACCTCGTGCGCATCGCCACGTACGAAGACAAGCTGAACGCGATCGTCACCGTCAACCCGAAAGCGCTCGAGGAAGCGGACGCTCGCGATCGCGAGCGCAAGGCGGGCAAAGTGCGCGGGCCGCTACACGGCATCCCGATCGCGCTGAAGGACAACATCCACACGACCGACATGCCCACTACCGGCGGCGCACTGGCGTTTGCGGAGCTGACCCCGCCATACGACGCGACCGTCACGAAGAATTTGCGCGACGCGGGCGCGATCATCCTCGCGAAAACGCAGCTCACCGAGCTCGCGAACTGGGTCGCGGGCTCGCCGACACCGATGCCGACGAACTACAACGCGCTGACCGGCTACGGCTTCAATCCCTACGATCCGCGCCGCGACCCGCGCGACGCGACGTCGGACGGACGCCCCGCGCTCGCCACCGGCGGCTCGAGCTCAGGCACCGGCACCGCCGCAAATTTCTGGGCCGCGAACGTCGGAACCGAGACCTCCGGCTCGATCCTCAGTCCGGCGAACGCGAACATGCTCGCCGCGGTGAAGCCGACCGTCGGCCGCATCTCGCGCTACGGCATCATTCCGATCACCGCCGATCAGGACACCGCCGGTCCGATGGCCCGCACCGTCACCGACGCGGCGATCCTCCTCGGCGTCCTCGAAAGCGACGATCCGCACGATCCGGTCGGCGACGGCTGCACTGCTCCGCCGAATCGCGACTACACGCAATACCTCAAACGCGATGGCTTGAAAGGGGCGCGCATCGGCATCCCACGCGCGTTCTACTACGACAAGTTCACGCCGCCGCAGCTCGGCGAGAAAGCAGAGAATCCGCGCGGCGGACTCAATCCCGAGCAGCTCAAGGTGATGAACGAAGCGATCGAGGCGCTGCGCGCGCAGGGCGCGGTGATCGTCGATCCGGCCGACATCCCGAGCGTCGTCGCGAAGGATCCGAACGAGAGCCTGCTGCACTGGACCAACTGCACCACGATGGACGCGGTCAAGGAGAAGCGCTGTTCGATCGTCTTCGCCTACGGCATGGAACGCGACTTCCACACCTGGCTTCGGTCCCTTGGCAACGCGGCGCCGGTGAAGTCACTCGCGGAACTGCGCGCGTGGAACACGGCGCATCAGAAGATGGGCGCGATCAAGTACGGCCAGTCGCTGCTCGACATCTCGAACGCGATGGATCTGGAGCTGTTCAAGGCGCGCTATGAGGCGGACCGCGCGAAGGACGTTCGTCTGAGCGCGACCAACGGGATCGATGCGGCGATGGATACGCATAAGCTCGACGCGCTGCTGTTTCCCGCGGGGTTCGGCGCATTCATTTCGGCGCGGCCGGGATATCCGACGGTGACGGTGCCCTTCGCGATGGTACCGAATGCGCCGACGCCGGCGTTTCCGGAGACGTTCACCGCGAAACCGACGCCGTTCGGCGTGAGCTTCACCGGACGCGCATGCAGCGAGCCGACACTGCTGCGGATCGGGTACGCATTCGAGCAGGCGACGAAGCGAAGAGTGCCGCCGTCGTTGTTTCCGTAGCGCACAACGCACCCCTCATCCGGCCTTCGGCCACCTTCTCCCCTCGCCGAGGGGAGAAGGCTACATAACACGCTGCCCGAAGTAGCCTTCGCCCCACGTCAGTGGGCGGAAGGTGGCCGAAGGCCGGATGAAGGGCATGCTTCTGCCGCGGCCGCGAATTCGCGCGCCAATGGGCTGTTCACGGCGCGAAAGTCTTCGAGCGCGCCCGCGCAATCTTTCGCTTCGAGGCGATAGCGGCCGCGGAACAGGCGCAGTTCGGGATCACCCGGCTTCGCGGCAACCGCCTGTTCGAGCAATCGCAGGCTGCGCGCGGCGTCGCCCTTGCGCTGATATGTGATCGCGCGCCCGATGACGTGCTTGCGACCTTCCGCCAATCCGCCCGCAAGCGCACGCACAAGCAGGTCGTCGGAGCGATCGCGATCGCGTCCGAGAAGCAGGTCGCTGTAGTTCCACAACGCCGAAGCGTGATTGGGATCGATGGCGACGGCCTGCTCGAACGCGGCGATGGCATCGTCGTACTGCTTGCGCTCTTTCAGGATCAGTCCGCGGTTGCTGTACCAACCTGACGTGCGCGTCGATCCGGCCGGAGCAGAAGTGGCCTCGTCCGCGCCGATGTAGCCGAGCGCTTTGAGCTTCGCCAGCTCTTCGTTCGCTGGCTGCGTGGCGACAGGTTTCATCGGCACGAAGTGCTTGCGATAGTCGACCTGCAGCTTCGATCCAGGTACGAAGATCGGCGACGCGGTGAGGTCCGCGCTGTTCGGCATTCCTGCCAGCGCGAGCAGCGTCGGCGCAACCTGCGCGATGTGCTGTTGCGGACCAGTGCGTCCGCGCGCCACGATCCCTTCGCCCCACAACACGTACACGCCCGCATTGCGATGCCACTTCGCGGCCGTGCCCGCGGCGAAGCTCGACAACTCTGCCGGGCGGTCCTCGAACCAGTGAAAGCCGTGATCGGATGCGATCATCAAGCGCGCACCGTACTTTTGCGCGAGCGCTTTGTATTCGCCGAGGAGGCGATCGATTTCGCGAAAGTAGAGGGCGGGGATGTTCGAGTAGCGCGCGAAATCGGCTTCGCTGATATGCGCCTGCCGCGGCGGCGTGTAAGGCGCGAAGATGTGGCCGATGCTGTCGGTGCCCTGCACGTAGAGAATGGTGAGGTCGGGCCGCGTCTCCGCGAAATATTCGCGCGCAAGACGGTCGTACGTCGCGGTGTCGATGAGAATGCGCCGCAGCGCACTCACGGGATCCGAGTAAGGATCGCCGCCTGCAGCGTGCGCCAACCCATACTTCGCGAGATCGGTTTGTTTCTCGACATCGGCGCGTACCTTGCGCGCCCACGCCTGGCGCGATGATGGATAGACGGTCTCGGTTGCGGTGAAGAAGCGATCCGAAACGACGACGCCGCGCACCGGCTCGGGCGGATACGTCGCCCACAAGCCAAACACCGCGACACTTTTGCCGGCCTGTGTGGCCATGTTCCAGATCGCCGGCAGCTTTCGCTCATCGCTCGTGATCGGCTCCTTCGCGCCTGTGACGGGATGAAAGCGCGTGAAATCGAGGATCTCGTGCTCGAGCGGTGACGCGCCGGTCATCATCGTCGTCCACAGCAGCGGCGAGAGCGGCGGATGTTCCGTGAGCAACTCTCCGGCGATGCCCTCGCGGACGAGCGACTGAAGGTTCGGCATCGAGCCCGCGCGCATGAATGCGTCGAGCAACTGCCAGTCGGCGCCATCGAGTCCGATGAAGATGACCGGCTTCGTTTTGGTTGAAAGCGATGCGATTCCCGCGACGGGCAGCGTCACACGCGCGCTATGAGGGACGCGCAATCGCACCGTGAGCGCTTGCGGATGGAACGCGGTGAGCTCTCGTTTGAGCGATGCCGCGGCGGCCTCTCCGGTGCCGCGCGGATCGCGTCGCAACTCGTCGACGGGAGCGTTCGCGATCCACGATCGCGTGAACTGTTCGACGCGCAAAGCAAGTGACGCACACGGAACGCGATCGGTAGCCGTGAAATCGAAACGCACGGCGACGTCGATGATCTCGCCGCCCGCGTCGGCGAATGGATAGCGCCGATCGAACGGTGAACACCTGTCCCGCCGCAACAGGGCCAACCCCACGACGATCGCGGCGACAACGACTAACGCGCCGAACAGCCAGCGTTTCACGGCTGAGAACGTATCATCCGCACCCATGAAAACGCTTGCATTCACCTTGCTGCTCGCCATGCCGCTCGCCGCGCAAACACAGGGACTGCGCGTCTACATCTCCGCGGACATGGAAGGCGTCGGCGGCGTGGTGACCGGCGAGCAGCTCTCGCCGACCGGCTTCGAGTACGCGAAGGCGCGCGAGCTGATGACCGAGGAGGTCCTCGCGGCCATCGCGGGTGCGCGCGACGCCGGCGCAACCGACATCGTGGTCAGCGACTCGCACGGCAACTTTCAGAACCTGCTCATCGACCGTCTGCCGAAAGACATCTCGATCATTCGTGGCGGACCGCGTCCGCTGTCGATGATGCACGGCATCGACGCGACGTTCGACGCGGTGTTGTTCATCGGCTATCACAGCGGCACGACCAATCCGGCCGGCGTGCGCGCGCACACGATCTCCAGCGCGCGGCTCGCCGACGTGCGCCTCAACGGCGTTTCGATGCCCGAGGCGGGATTGAACGCGTGGATCGCGGGGCATTTCGGCGTGCCGGTGGTGATGATCTCGGGCGACGATGCCGCGGTCGCGGAGGCGCGCAAGGTGGTCGGCGACCTGGAAGCTGCGATCGTGAAGGAAGCGATCGGCTTCCACTCCGCCAAACTCATCACGCCTGAAGCGTCGCGCGAGCGCATTCGCGAAACGGTCAAGCGCGCGCTGCAGAATCGCGCGCGGTTCAAGCCGATCGCCGTGAAAAATCCGGTCACGCTCGAGCTGCGCTTCAAGAATTACCGGCCGGCGGAGATCCTCGCGTTCCTGCCGAACGTCGAACGCGTCGACGCGCACGCGGTGCGCTTCGTCGGCAAGGACATCATCGAGGTGGCGCGCTTTCTCTCGTTCGCCACGAACTATGAGCCGGGACTGGAGCCGTAACGCCGCTGCCACGCGCGGTCGGCGATCGTTGACCGATCTGACAAGACTCGCCGCGCCTCCGCGCGTAAGTTGTGCGCCAAGGAGACATACCAAATGAAACGACTGGCCATGGTTCTCATCGTCCTGTTCACCGCCGCTTCGCTGTTCGCGGGCGGCAAAGAGTGCAACACGAAGAGCGCGAAGAACGTCGAGCTGACCGGCACGCTCGCCGACAACGTCTTCCGTCTGAACGACAGCGACCAGAGTTACAAGGTCTGCGAGAAGACGAAGAAGTCGGTGCTCAAACTCAGCAACACCGGCACGCTGCAGATCAAGGGCAAGCTCGTGAGCTGCGGCGAAGGCGAGGAGCTGGTGATCGAGAGCGCGAAGAAGATTTAGAGACAGTTCCTCGGGTTCCTCGGAGTACCTCGGGTTCCTCGGAGGGGTTTTTCCCGGCAGCGTCCCCCCGAGGGACCCGAGGAACCGAGGAACCCGAGGAACTCATCCTTCGATCTTCGCCACTTCCTCATCCGACAGTACAAAATCCTCGATGGCCAGGTCTTCGCGCATGTGTGCGGGGTTGGTCGTGCCGGTCAGCGGCAGCATTCCTACCTGCCGCGCGAAGCGGAACACGATCTGCGCGGGCGTTCTGCCGACGCGCGCCACGATCTCGCGAAAGCGCGCGGAACGCAGCTCCGCGACGTTTGCCGTGAGCAGCGAAAATCCCTGATACACGATGCCGCTGTCTTTGCAGAACGCGCGCACCGCGGCATCCCAGCGCGTCCGCGCGTAGCAGCGGTTCTGCACGAACGCGGGACGCACATTCACGCGCTCGCACAACGTTTCGAGCTGTTCGAGCGCGACGTTGCTGATGCCGAGGAAGCGCGTCTTCTTCGCGGCGCGCAGCTCTTCCATCGCGCGCCACACTTCGAAGTCTTCGGCGCCGAGGCCGCGGCCGCGCGAGGGGCCGTGCAGCACGTACGAATCAATCGCTTCGACGCCGAGATGCTCCAGCGAGCTTGCGAACGACTGCCGCACCTGCGTCGCGTAATCCGCTCTCGGATCGTACGGGAGACGATGATCCTGGCCGCGGCGGTACGTGAACTTCGTCTGTACGAAGAGATCATCGCGACGCACGACTCGCTCCGCGATTGCACTGGCGATGGCCGCACCGACGCCGGCTTCGAAGTAATGCTTGCGCTGGTTCGCGCTGTCGATGCCGCGGAACCCCGCGTCGATCGCGAGTCGCGTCAGCCGCTCGGTCTCGTCTTCTTTCCACGCGGTGCCGTAGAGAAAGGTCGGATGCATGGAGCGATTATGCTTCGCCGCGCATGTCCGATTTGAATTACGCGCTCTCCGATCCGGCGCTCTCGCAACGCCTCGAGCGTTGCGAGGGAAAATCGAACGCCGCCTTCGTAGCGGCGCGCGCGAAGTTGCAACCGGAAGTCGGCGCGCGATCGATCCAGCACGCGGGCGCGTATGTGCAGTTCGACGGTCCCGGCTCCCCTCTCACCCAATCCTTCGCCCTCGGCATTTTCGAAACGCCGACCGCCGAGGACATGGAAGTCATCGAGAGTGTCGCGCCCGCACACGAAGTGTCGCCGCTGGCGTCGATGGAAACGATCCAGTTGCTCGTCGCGCGCGGATACCATCCGATCGAGCTGACGTCGGTGATGCACAAACCGATTGGTTCCTCGGGTTCCTCGGTCCCTCGGGGTTCCTCGGAGGGGATGGATGCCGGCTTCCCCGAGGAACCCCGAGGAACCCGAGGAACCCGAGGAACTCCGAGGTACTCCCTATGCGCCCGTGTCGCGCAGCCGCACGAGATCGACCTCTGGTGCGACGTCGCGACCGAAGGATGGAGCGAGTTTGCGGAGCTCATGCCGTTCGTGCGGGAGATGGGTCGCATCGCCGCGAGGAGCGAAGGGACGACGTCGTTCTTCGCGGAGGTCGACGGCCGCGCAGTCGGCACCGGCGCGCTCGCGATTCACGACGGCGTTGCGCTTCTCGCGGGCGCGAGCACCATTCCTTCCGCACGCAGGCAAGGCGCTCAACGCGCGTTGCTCGAGACGCGGCTGCGTTACGCGGCGGAGCAGGGCTGCGATCTGGCGATGATGTGTGCCGCTCCGGGCAGCGCATCGCAGCGCAACGCGGAGCGGCAGGGATTCCGGATCGCGTACACGCGCATCAAATGGGCGCGGTAGCGAGCACTTCTTCGATGCGGATCTCCGACTGCAGCGTCTTCGCGACCGGGCAACGCGCTGCAATTGTCAGCAGCTTCGCGCGCTGCGCAACGTCGAGTGGTCCGAGGAGCTGGATCTCGACGCGGAAGCGATGGATGTAACCGTTCTGCGTCGAACAGTCGGAGCAGTCTTTCGCGTTCTGGCGATCATGCGTAACGGATAGATCGACGCCTTCGAGGGGAAGTTTCTCGCGCTTCGCGTAGAAGTGCAGCGTCATTGCGGTGCAACTGCCGAGCGCCGCGGCGAGCATGTCGTACGGCGTCGGCCCCTCGCCTCCTCCGCCGGCATCGACCGGCTCATCGAGCACCCACTGATGCGGCCCCGCCTCGACTTCCGTGCGAAACGATCCGCGCGACCGGAGAACGACCGGCTTCCCCATCGTGTTGCCTCCTCGCCTGTATCGTACGCGACGCGCCCCGATTGGGAGCGACGGTCGCTCCAGATGGTTTAGGCGTTCGCGACGCCCCACACCGAGGAACGAACCCACACGCGCATTGCGTCGACGCGAAGCGGAGGACTCATGTAGTAGCCCTGCGCCATGTCGCAGCCGAGGCGTTTGAGGATGTGCCACGACTCCGCGCTCTCGACCCCTTCCGCGATCACGATCAGCCCCATGTTGTGTCCGAGCTCGATGGTCGAGCGCACGATCACCAGGTCGTCCGTCGCGCTTTCGGTGAGATTCAGCACGAACGACTTGTCGATCTTCAGCTCGTCCACCGGCAGACGCTTGAGATGTGCGAGCGATGAGTAGCCCGTGCCGAAGTCATCGATTGCGAGGCAGAGTCCGCGCCGTTTGAGATCGGCGAGGATCTTCTGCGCGTACGTTGCGTCTCTCATGACCGCACTTTCGGTGATCTCGAGCACGATCTTTCCCGGCGGCAACCCTGTGTCGGACAGCAGACCGCTGATGAACGTCGGCAGCTCGGAATCGAACAGATCGAGCGCCGACAAGTTCACCGCGATCATCAGATCCAATCCATCGGCGCGCCACGCCGCGCACTGCGCGATCGCTTTGCGGATCACCCACTTCGTGATCAGGCTGATCTTTCCAGACTGCTCGGCGAGCGGAATGAACTCGTCGGGCGTCATCACGCCGTGCCGGGGATGATTCCAGCGCACCAGCGCCTCGACGTGCATCACGCGCTCTGTGGCGACGTCGATTTTCGGCTGGTAATAGAGCTCGAGCTGATCGCCGGCGATGGCCTGGCGCAACTCCATCATCAGCGAGAGGCGGTGCATGCTGTGCTGATCGCGTCCTGCCTCGTACACGGCCATGCCGCTCTGATCTTTCTTCGCGTCGTACATGGCGATGTCGGCGCGTTTGATCAGCGTTTCGGCGTCGTCGGCGTGATCGGGATAGACGGCGATACCGAGGCTGGCGTTGACGTCGATGGAGACGTCGCCGAGGACGAACGGCGCGTCGAACGCGGTGGCCACCCGCGCGGCGATGCTGGTCGCGTGACGCGAATCAGGCGCGGTGAACTTCACCGCGAACTCGTCGCCTCCGAGGCGCGCGACCGTGTCGTTCGAACCAACGGTCTGTGCCAGGCGCCGGCCGATCTCGATGAGCAGTTGATCGCCGAAGTGATGGCCGAGCGTGTCGTTGACGTCCTTGAAGCGATCGACGTCCATCACGATCATGCCGACCGAAGGGGTGGAGCCCTCGCCTTTCGACGAGGAGAGCCGCTTCGCCGCGGCGATGGCGTGCGCGACGCGCCCGAGAAAACGCGCGCGGTTCGGCAGTCCGGTCAGCGCGTCGTGCGTGGCCTGGAACATGATCTGGTCTTCGCGCGCCGCGATGGCCGCCTGCATGGCATTGAACGCGGTGGCGAGATGTCCGATCTCGTCCTTCTGCTTCACGACGATCGGCGTGACGTAGTCGCCGCGCTCGATGCGGCCCGCGCCGTCGGCGAGCACCTGCAGCGGGCGGCTGACCGTGCGCGCGAACATCACGGCGGCCAGCACCGCGATCAACAGAATCGCGAACGACAGCGCGAACACCTGCCGCTCGAGAGTCACGAACGGACGGCCCGCTTCGTCGAGTGAGCGCTGCACGAGTGTATTCACGCGCGACCGATCGGCGGTCGGCAGCGGACGAAGGAGCGTCGCGAATGCATCGTCGCCTAAGTTGAGTGTCGTCTCGATGTGGCGGTGCGGAGTGCCGAGTGCCGCCAGCGCCGAGCGGAGCTCATCGCGTTCTTTCGGATGCAGCGTGGAGATCAAAAGCGGCGTGGCGTTCGCGGCGCTGCTCCAGATCGAGACCTCGAGCGAGGTGAGCTCGCCGACGTCGCGCAGCACCTGTTCGTCGATCTCGAAACCGGCGGAGACCCATGCGATCGTTCGCGGCGCGAGCACGGGCACGATGACGAACTGATACGGCCGGTCGGCGAAGGAAACGGTGGCGGAGGCCTGTCCGTCTTCGCTCGCTTCGGCGGCCTTGAGCATCGCGTCGAACGGAAAGCGCTTGTCGACAAGGCGATCGCCGATCGTGTCCGCGGTGACGGTGCCATCGAGCGCGATCAACGCGACCACGTCGGCGTCGATGCGTCTGCCGTGGTTGTCGAGCACGGACGTGACGGTCGGCAGATCGGCCGATGCGACCGCTTCGCGAAATGCGAAGTCGCGCACGAGGAGGCCCAGGGAGTCGGAGAGACTGCGCGCGCGGGTTTGCATCACGCGGTCGAGGACGTTGTTGCCGACGCGCAGATCGTTCGCGACGCTGCTCCGCAGCGTGCGCCGTCCGGCAAAGTGCACCGAGATCAGCGTCCCCGCTTGCAGCAACACGAGGACCGCGATGAGAAGGTAAAGGAGTCTGGCCTGGAAGCTACGGACGGGCATTGGCAACGAACGTCGCCGTGAGGCGCTCGCTCCCCGTCGCGGTGATGCTTTGCGGCTGCGGCTCGTCGCGCATGTCGGGATACCAGACGCGCAGCGTGTAGCGGCCGGGGGCGAGGTCGCGCAGCGCAACCCGTCCGTTCGCGGGCGTCTTCTCGAAGTATGGCGTATCGACGATCACGATGAACGCGGTCATCTGATCGTGGATGTTACAGCCGAGCGTGACGACGCCGGCGACGTCGAACACGACCGGATTCGCGGGCGTGCCCTTGTAGAGCGGCAACTGGAACTTCTTCGCGGGCGAGAAGGAGTAGACGTGATGGCGGATGTCGTCGCTGTTCGGGAAGCGCACGGAGGTCCCGGTCTGCACCGGGAGCACGTGCGGGATGAACATGCGGTTCTTCTGATCCATCACCGCCACCCGATTCGCCAGCGCCACCGTCCGCCCCTCGGGCACCGCATACACGACCGCGTCGCGAATTGCGCCGCCGCGCGCGTTCTGCACGCGGAACTCGATGGTGGCGCCAAACGCCGGGACTGCTACCGCGATGGCGAAAGCGAACCGCAGGAAGGGGCGCATGGGTGGGGGAACGCGCTCCTCGGGAGGTGCATTTCGCTATGGAGTGCGGCGGCAGAGCCGCCGCTTTCAAAAGCCGCAGCGGCAGCTGCGGCTGCCGCGTCAGTGCCTGTAGTAAATCAACGCCGCGCCCACCGCCGCGACCAGCGCGCCGATCGCGGCGAGCACCGCGAAGTGTTTCCGTCGCAGTCCATCGAGCAGCGGCGCGAAGACGAAGCGGATCGGCCGCAGGAACGCGGCGCAGAAAGCGGCCGCGAGGATCCACCACGATCCGAACGCCACTCCGCCCATGCCGAGCACGAAACGGATCTCGCCAGCCTGGGTGTGAGGGATGTCGAGCATTTGCTCGAAGTCGTCGTCGAATACCGCGCCCATGACCGGCAGCGGCGGCCCGATGATGAGCAAGCCTGTCGCGAACATGAGCACGACCGCGATCGACGGATACACCAGCCAGCGGCGCGCGCC
>DASPNA010000086.1:0-10009 GCA_035626775.1 Thermoanaerobaculia bacterium | reverse complement strand
AACTTCAGTCTAACGACTGTCGTTGATTCGGATACTGCTTTGTTGTTTCTGTTGAGCCGCGTCCTTCACGGACACGCGCTCAAAGGAATCACGTTTGCCTTCGTTGCTTTCCTATTCAGTTGTCAAAGAACCGGCCTTCGCCGAAAGGGCCGTTAGATTGCCAGACCCTCTCGTTCCGTGTCAAGCGGAATGTTTCCGAATCGCGCTTGCGACGCGAACCCATTCCGGCTGACGCGGACACCGCTACTACCTTTGTAATGTGGAACTTGGAAAGATCGGACTGCTGAACTGCCGTGAGGAAGACGCGGATTGTAGGACCCGCTCGCAACCTTGTCAACTGCGTCGCGGTCGGACACACGATAACTAAACCACCGCGGTTCCTATTTCCGTTCCACTCTGCCGCTCGCAAGTTTTTGCGGGCTCAGGTAGTTACGGCTCGTTTTTCAGTGAGCGATTCCTCTCGCAGGGACCGCTGTTAACGGGGTCGCCGCCATCGCTATTCCAATGTCTTCGGAAGCAGCTCCAGCAGCCGCTTGCGGAGGAGTTTCCCGAGAGGAGAGCGAGGGATTTCGGCAACGCGATGGACGGCTCGAGCCCGCTCGAAGGGATGCACGCGGGCGTTGAACGCCTTAGCGACGTCGCCGTCGTACGAAGTCTCTACGGCGAGATGAATGACGTACCCAAGGCGCTGATCGGGCACGGCGACCACCGCTGCGCGTTGCCCCGCAACTGACGCGACAATCGCATCGAGACGCCCGAGATCCACCGATTCTCCCCCGACCTTCACGAAATCGCCGCGTCTGCCTTCGACCGTAACAACCCCATCTTCAACGGAACCAAGGTCTTCCGTAATGAACCAACCGTCTTGCTTCGGGTCGACAAAGCCGCGCTCGGTCGCATATCCAGTCAGCAGCGCCGCCCCTCGGAAGGCGAGCCGGCCGTCCTCAACGCGCGCCGTAACATGGTCGAGTAAGACGAGCTCGGGCGCAGACAAAGTCGCGGTCGCGACCTGCGAACACGTCTCGGTCATGCCGTAGCTCGGAAGCAGCGGCCAGCCGCGCTCACATCCTTGCCGATACAACGACTCCGTCAGCGCTCCTCCACCCACGACAATCGCCCGTAATGCAGGCGGCGGCATGAGTCGCAGTTCGAGGAGATCGCTCACTTGTGCGGGCACGAGCGACGCCAGCGTCATCTCCTGTTGCGCTGCAAACGCCCGCGGATCCCAATCCATCCGTTGCACGCGCGAGCCCGCCAAATACGCGCGTGCGTAAATCCCCAGGCCGCCGACGTGAAACGATGGCAGCACACAGCACCAGACGTCGCTCGCGCTCGCCTGCAGCCGCCGATTGACGGCCGCGGCCGAAGCCAGCATCGCTTCCTTCGATAATGCGGTCAGCTTCAAGGAGCCGGTCGTGCCCGAGGTCGCCAGCCATAAATGACGCGGTAAGTCGATTGCAAGCGCCCGCAACCGCTCCTGCTCGCGGGCCGGCATGCGCGGATTGAGCAACATGTACGACTGCACACTGCTCCAGTCGATTACGCCAGCGTCATCCACGGCAGATTCTCCAGGAGATCATCGAAGCCGACGCCCGTGCCCACAGGCGCAATCAGACGTGCACCGTCGCGCTCGATCCGCTCCATGAACGCATCCGGCTCATAGAGCACGTGCGTCATGAGACCACACCGCAAGCTCGTAGCGTGCGTCGCCGCCACGTACGCCGCTCCGAACTGCCCGACGGAATGGTCCATATACGACGTCACTACGACCTCACGATCCATCACCGGCCATTCGTGCTGCAGTGCGGGCTTGTGCACCAGCACATCGAAACCTTCTCTGCCTGATGTGCGGTCGAGCGCCAGCCGCAGTCCCGTTGCCTCGCGCAACCCGGCCCACACATGCGGATCATAAGGACAAGGATCTTCAATGAAATCGATCTGCTCCCGCGGCAACGTCGCTGCAATCGACAGGAACTCCTCTCGCGCCAGCGTCGCGTTGAAGTCGATGCGGATGCGCAAATGCTCGGGAACGTGCAGAACCCCTTTGATCTTGACCGTGTCGAATCCGTCCGGCGGATCGTTCCCCGGCCAATGACTCTCGGGAATCGTCAGTCCCTCGAACAGCGACACACCGCGCGTACGCGCGTCGGCATCCAATGCGGCCATGTGTAACGACGCCGCACTCTGCGCCGTCGTCTCGCCGCGTGCAAGCATCTCGAGTTGCACCTCGAGCGGCAAATCACCCAACTCGGGCCACGGATGCAAGTCCGCAAACCCGCCGTCCACCCGCAGCAACGCCCCCCTCCGCACTCCTTCGGCCGCAACGCCGCGCAGCCGCCGCCGCGGCACGAGCTCATAGCGATACACCCACAATCGCATCAGATCATCGAGCCCGCGACAAAGAGGATCCCGAATATCCACTGCAGCGCGCCGGCAATCGCGAGCGCACGATTCAGCGCGACGCCCGCCGTGCCGTTCGCCCGCGCAATGACCAGGATCGCCGCAGGCAACGCTCCGAGCGTGAGCAACAGGCCCGGCATCTCCCTGATCCATGCAATCAAAGCCACGAGCGCAAAAGGCGTGAGCGTGAATACCACCACTTCAGCCCGCGCAAAGCCTTCTCCGAATCGGACCGCCAGCGTCTTCTTATTGCTGCGTCGGTCCCCGTCGACATCGCGGAGGTTGTTGATCACGAGCAGTACCACCGCGAGCGATCCAGCCGCGAGTCCCGCCAGTAAAGCCGATTGCGTCCATTGCAGCGAGTGCGCATAAAACGTCCCGCCTACAGCAACGACGCCGAAAAATATGATCACGAACAATTCGCCCAGGCCGTGATACGCGAGCGGATAAGGACCGCCTGTATACGCATACGCGGCCGCAATCGATGCAAGCCCGATGATCAGCATCGGCCACCCGCCGCGGTAGAGCAGCGGAATCCCGCACAATGCCGCCAGAATCAAGCACACCCACGCCCCACGCATCACCGCCCCGGCGCTCAACAAGCCCGCGGCAGTCACGCGGATCGGCCCGAGCCGCTCGCCTGTATCCGCGCCACGCTTGAAATCGAGCGCGTCATTGATGAAATTCGTGGCGATCTGAATCAGCAGCGCGCCGGCCAGCGCACAGAAGAACACCCACCACGTGATCGCCGTCGGCTCGTGCGCCGCAAGCGCCGAGCCCATGAGCACCGGCACGACCGCTGCGGAGAGCGTCTTCGGACGAGAAGCGACCAGCCACGGGTTCACGGAAATCTCTTGAACTTCTTGAAATCCGGTTTGCGCTTCTCGACGAACGCGTCCCGCCCTTCCTGCGCCTCTTCCGAGAGGTAATAGAGGAGCGTCGCGCTCCCGCCGAAATCGAGCAGTCCCATCTGGCCGTCACAATCCGCGTTCATGGCCGCCTTGAGGAACCGCAGCGCCATCGGCGACAGCGCCAGCATCTCCCGGCACCATTGCAGTGTTTCTTCTTCCAGGCGCTCCAGCGGAACCACGGTATTGACGAGGCCCATCTCCAGCGCCTGTTTCGCATCGTATTGCCGGCACAGGAACCAGATCTCGCGCGCTTTCTTCTGCCCGATGATGCGCGCGAGATACGAGGAGCCGAGGCCTGCGTCGAACGAGCCGACTTTCGGCCCGGTCTGTCCGAAGCGCGCGTTTTCCGCCGCGATCGTGAGGTCGCACACGACGTGCAGCACATGACCGCCCCCGATCGCGTAGCCGGCCACCATGGCTACGACCGGCTTGGGCAGACTGCGGATCTGCTTCTGCACGTCGAGGATGTTCAGCCGCGGGATCTTCTCCTTCGGGTCGACGTAGCCGCCCTTGCCGCGCACCTTCTGATCGCCGCCTGCGCAGAACGCGTCCGGCCCTTCGCCAGTGAGGATGACGACGCCGATCTCGCCGTCGTCCCGCGCCATGTCGAAGGCCAGCTTCAGCTCACCCACCGTCTTCGGGCGAAACGAGTTCCGCACCTCGGGACGATTGATCGTGATCTTCGCGATGCCATCATCCGTGCGCTCGTACTTGATGTCTTCGAAATCGTGCAGTTTGTGCCAGGTCTCAGCCATGGCCACGCACGTTATTGCATGTCGAGGAACACGCGCAATCGTTCCACGAACGCATCCGGCTGCTGCCACGGCACGCGATGCCCGGCATCCGGGCAGATCCATAACGCGGCGCGCGGCAGACGCGCGACGGCGCGCCGCGCGATGTCGACGTACTTTGCATCGCGCTCGCCGGCGATCCAGAGGATCGGTGTCTCGATCTGCTCGAGCCGTGGCGATGGCAGCACGGCCGGCGACCATTCGCGCAACTGTCGTGCGAGCTCGGAGCGGTCGTAGTCCGCTTCGGCCCGCTCGAGCCGATGGCCACCGAACACAGGCTGCGCGTTCCACGCGTTCATCAGCGATGCCCAGTCCTCCGACTCGAATCGCCGCGCCCATTCTTCGTCATGGGCGCGGCGGTCCTCGTCGGGTGCGTTGAGATTGGCCGACACGATGATCGCTTTCGCGAACCGCTCGCGTTCGAGCAACTGCAGCGCGAGACGGCCGCCCATCGAATAGCCGAGGAGGATGTCGTCCGGGGCCGACGGGCTGAGAGCCCGTCGCTCCAGATCGGCATGAGGCCAGGGGAGAAAGTCCCAGTCCGAAGGCAGACCGAGGAAGCCGGAGAGGGTGCGAATTACGACCATAGTTCGTCGTACTTTTCCCAGACGCGCCGCGATGCCTCCGCGTCGGGCCGCAGCTCGGTCACGTCGATGTTCCACATCGCTGCCCAATGCTCGAAGCGGACGTCGTGCGCATTCTCGATGATCCGCTCGCGTATCGCCGGTTCGACCGAGCGCAGCGACGCCACGCGCGAGAAAATGCGCCCGCCGCCGTTGTTGACGATCACGATGCGGAACCTCACGTCGCCGAGCTGCGGCACGATCCACGGCGCGTTGAGGTCGTAGAGCGCGGTGAGATCGCCAATGACGCAAACGTTGTCGCGCGCGGAATTGCACCAGCCAAAGAAGGTGGAGAGCTGGCCATCGATGCCGTTCGCGCCGCGGTTCGCCTCGTACTCGAAGCCGCGCGGTTCGCGCGACGCCGCGAGATCCCACTCGCGGATCGGCAGACTGTTGCCGAGGTAAACGCGCGTATGCGGCGCGAGCTCGCGGGACAGCGCGCGGATCATCGCCAGCTCCGACTCCGGCTCGTCATCGACGATCTTCGCGAACCGCGTGGCGTATTCGCGATCGAGCGTAAAGAATGCTTCGTCGCGCGCGCCTTCAAGCGATGGCAGCGCTTCGATCGGATGAATGTCACCGCGAGTGCAGCCGATGAATGGCAAGTCGGAAAAGTGCGTGATCGGAATCTCGAGCGATTCGAGATCGCGCCAGTAACGCAAGGTCGGAACGTTGCCGATGCGAATGACGGAATCGAAGTGGGCGTGCGCGATCATCCGTTCGCCGGCCGTAATGAGCGGAAGCGAAGAGTCTTCGCGCAAACCGGAGAGCGGCTCCGCGTACGTCGGAGTATTCAGTGCGCGAACGAATTCGCGCACGCGATCGCGATGCTTCGCTGCCAGGCCGCCGATGATGACGAGCGCACTCATAACAGCGGCTCGTCGAATTCGATGTTGATGTGCAGCGGCCGCTTGCAGGACCACGTTGCCAGCGATGTTTCCGCGTATGCGCCGAACATCCCCACCTGCTCGATCGATTGCGGCGCGCCCGTTCCGCGAAAACGCGCCGGGCGATCGGCGGAGATGAGAATCAACGGAATGCCGGAGTAGTACGCCTCGACTGTCGCAGGCAGCAGTTCCGCGACCGCCGTTCCTGACGTCGTGACCACAGCGACCGGCGCGCCGTGCAACTTCGCGCGGCCGATGGCGAAGAACGCGGCGGAGCGCTCATCGACGAACGAGAAAAGCCGCACGTCGTTGCGATTGCCGAGGACGAAAAGCAAAGGACTGTTGCGCGAGCCGGCGCAGACGCAGAACTCCGTCGCACCCGCCGCGCGGACGTCGTCGATCAGGCGCGTTGCGCGATGGACGTTGTCCATGACTCGAGGTGGAACAGCGACTTGACCTGATCGCGCTTCTGCCGCAATTCCTCGAACTCGCGTTCGAGGTGGCTCTCCGGGAGCATGCCCGCGCCCGATCCGACGCGCACCTCATCGCCGTGCCACTGCACGTTGCGAATCGCGACCAGCGCGAGTGCCGATCGATCTTCGCGCTCGATCCCGAACGGCGCACCAAACGTACGGCGCTTCACGCCCCGGTCCGCTTCGCGCAACCAGCGCTCGCCCGCCGGCGTGCGCGGAGAGACGCCGAGCGCCGCCGTCGGATGAAGGCGGCGCACCATTTCCGCGAACGACATCTTCTCGCTGCCTCCGCTTTCGGCGAAGAAGATCGGCGTCATGAGATGTGCGATATGCGGCAGCCGCAGCAGCCCGAGTGGGCCGATCTCGATGTTGCCGAAGGGGCCCAGGCGGCGGACGATGTCGTCGACGACGAGGCGGTGCTCGCGGCGCTCTTTCGGATCGTTGAGCAGCTCGGTGGCGCGCGAAACTGAACGCGTTCCCGCGAGCGCCATCGTGCGATAGCCGTGCGCCTCCGCCTGGAACAACACCTCCGGCGTCGCGCCGATCATGCCGTGGCGATTGTGCGAATACCCGTACGCACGCAGTCCGGGCGGCATCGCGATCAGCCGCGAGAACAGATAGCGCCACCAGTCGCCACGCTTCGTGAAGCGGCCGTTCTCGAACAGCACGGGGACGATCTTGTGGAAGTCGCCGCGATGCATCGCTGCCTGGGCGGAATCGAAGAGCCGCGTGAAGTCTTCGAGCAACGGCTGCTCCCACTCGATCTCCGGCACGTCGTGCTCGGGAAAACGCGACGCCAGCTCCTCGAACGTCAGCTCTTCCCAGGCGGCCGGATGGCGCCACGGGTGCACGTCATCGAGGAAGAAGTCGGTGACGTAGAATGCCGGCCGCTCGGCGCGCCGGAACGGCAACTGCTCGAACGGTCCCCACCCCACGAACACACGGTCGGGATCGGTTTGGACGAATGCAAAGTCACGGGACATCCGCGCGAGATTGTATGTCCAACTACACGGGCCCCGACCCCAACCGCATCCGCTCGATGTTCGCGTCGATCTCGACGCGCTACGACCGCGCGAACACCATTCTCTCCGGCGGCATCCATCATCTGTGGCGGAGGAAGGCGGTGCGCTGGTCGGGGGCGAAAGACGGCGACCGCGTGCTCGACTGCGCGACCGGCACGGGCGACCTTGCCATCGCGTTTCAGAAAGCAGTGCGACCGAGCGGACGCGTGATCGGCACCGACTTCGTTCCCGAGATGCTCGGCGTCGCGCGCGAGAAAGCGCCGGACATCGCGTTCGAAGTCGCGGACGTCACGCGGCTGCCGTACGGCGATGGCTCATTCGACGTGGCCAGCATCTCCTTCGGCATCCGCAACGTGAACGACCCCCGCAAAGGCCTGGCGGAGATGACGCGCGCGCTGCGCAGCGGTGGACGGCTGATCGTGCTCGAGTTCGGGCAACCGCGCTCGCGCATCGTACGTGCGCTGTACGACTTCTATCGCGTGCGCGTGATGCCGAAGCTCGGCGGCGCGGTGACTGGCGAACAGGATGCGTACGAATATCTCGAGCGCTCGGCCGGACACTTTCCGTGCGGCGAAGAGTTCGTGGCGCTGATGCGCGAGGCGGGCGAGTTCTCGTCGATCGACGTCGTGCCGCTCACGTTCGGCATCGCGTATCTCTATCGCGGCGTGAAGCGATAAGACCATCTGGAGCGAGAATGCGCACCTGCGCGACCACGGCGAGCGGCACCTTCATCGTCCATTCCCACACCCGCGCGCGCACCGATCACCCGCGCAACACGGCGCGCCGCCTCGGATAATTGCAACTCTTCCGCGCCCGTGATTGCGACCGTCTGGCGGGAGAGTCTGTCATCGACGAGCGCCGCACGCAGCACCTCGACGAGATCGTCGACCGCCAGCGCCCCGCACCGGCCGTTCGCGCATGCCCACTTTCAGGAAGATCGGAAACGTGTACAGCGCATGGCTGAGGTGATCGAGCATGTGATCGCCGCGGCCGTACGTCATCCCCGCCTTCACCACCGTGTAGTCGAGTCCCGAACCACGCACGAGCTCTTCCGACGCCCACTTCGACTCGTGGTACGCCGAGCCGCATCAGGCCGCGCGCGCAGAAAGCATCCCGTGCCTCCGGTGATGGCGACGCGCATCAGCTCCTCCGTTTCTTCGTGCGATGGACGGTCTGAGTCGGACAGACGGCGCTGAGGAAATCGCCCAGCGCGCCGGCGAGCGGTTCGTGCTCGACGCTGTAGTAGATGCGGTTCGCTTCGCGGCGCGACGTCACCAGCCCGGCGGTCTCGAGGATGGACAGGTGCCGAGAAATCGCCGGCGCCGACAGCGTGAAGCGCGACGCGATCTCGCCGGCCGGCAGCTCGCCTTCCTTGAGGTCCTGCAGAATCTGCCGCCGGGTGGGGTCGGCCAGCGCCGAGAAAATCTTCGAGTCCATTTTCACGATTCGTAAATTAACAAAATGCTGAAATAGATGCAAGTGGATATACTCCCGTCCGACCGGTACCTGGGATAGCGCGCTCCGAGGAACCCGAGGAACCCGAGGAACTATGCAAATCGACGTCTTCAAATTCGGCGGTGTCGCGGTCGGCTCTCCGGACGCCGTCCGCGCCGCAATCGAGCACGTGCGCCGTGCGGCGCCGCGCGTCGCGGTCATCGTGTCCGCCGCGAATGGCATCACCGATTCCCTCCTGGACACCGCGCAGTCGGCGTTGCGCGGCGATCGCGATGCGTACCTCGCCGCCGCGCATCGTTTCGAGACGCGGCACCACGAGCTGATCGCGGGCGTCATCACCAATCGCAAACGCGCCGAAGAGCTGCGGAGAATGGTGGAGGAATCGGCGAATGAGATGCGGTCGATGGCCGACAGCATCGCCGTCCTGCGCGAGCTCACCCCGCGCGCCCAGGACGCCCTGGTCGCACGCGGCGAGCGGATGATGGCGCGCATCTTCTGCGTCGCGCTGCGCGAGCATGGCGTCGCCGCCGAATACGTCGATGCCCCTCACGTCATCATCACCGAGCGCCGCCTCGGCAGTCTCTGGCCCAACTTCAATCGCTGCGAGCGCGCCGCGAAGAAGCACGTGCTGCCGATCCTCGAAAGCGAACGCGTCGTGATCATGCCCGGCTATCTCGGCAGCGGTCCCGATGGCGAGGTGGTGACGCTCGGCCGCGGCGGGTCGGACTTTTCCGCGGCCATCCTCGCGCGCAGCGTCGGCGCGCGTGCCGTCACGCTCTTCAAGGAAGTCGATGGCCTCATGACCGCCGACCCGAAGAGCGTTCCGTCGGCGCGGCTGCTCGCGGAGCTGCACTACCGCGAGGCCGCGGAGCTCGCGTTCTACGGCGCGAAAGTGCTGCATCCGCGCACGATGATCCCGCTGCTCGATCGCAAGATCCCGCTGTTCGTGCGCAACACCTTCCGCGAGAACGCCACCGGCACGCGCATCGCCGACGACGTCAGGCCCGGCGCGTATCCGGTCAAAGCGCTCACCGCGGTGCATCGGCAGTCGCTCATCTCCATCGAAGGCTCGGGCATGATCGGCGTGCCCGGGGTCGCGGGTCGCGCATTCACGGCGCTGTCGCAGGCCGGACACTCTGTCTCGATGATCAGCCAGGCGTCGAGCGAAGCGAGCATCTGCTTCGTGTTGCCGCACGCCGAAGCCGCGCACGCGGTCGCGGCGCTCGAAGAAGCGTTCCTGCTCGAGCGGAAGTCGAAGCTCATCGATCGCATCCGCGCCGAGAACGACGTCGCGCTCATCGCCGTCGTCGGCCTCGGCATGCGCGGCCGTCCCGGCATCGCCGCGCGCACCTTCTCCGCGCTGAGCGGCGCGCGCGTGAACGTCGCCGCGATTGCGCAGGGCTCATCGGAACTGAACATCACCATCGCCGTGGCGGAGGAGGATGCG
>DASPNA010000085.1:0-66634 GCA_035626775.1 Thermoanaerobaculia bacterium | reverse complement strand
ACTTGTTGATGAAGACGCCCTTCGAGTAGAGCATCGTCCCCATCGCGCCATCGAAGAGGTAGACGTGCTCGTCGGCCACTGCCTGGATGAAGTCCATAAAGAAAATCGAGGGTAGGTTCGCCGTAACGGCTTGTCAAACGCTCTAGCGAAACCAGCCGTATCCGGTATAAGTTCCCTTCGGGATTCCCATGCAAAAAACGTCCTTCCTTTCCTCTCTACTCGTGCTTTGCGTTGTCGCCGGTTCTCTCGGCGGCGAAGAAAAAGCTCGCGTCAGGAAGCTGCCGCGCGCGACGCTGCGCGAGCTCGCCGCGCTGGAGGTGCCTCCGCCGCAAGCGCGCGAGCGGCGTCACGAAGAGCCGCGTGTCTTCGGCGAGCACACGCGCGACGGCCGCCGCGGCGTCAGCACCGAAGCGGATCCGCCGCGCCTTACGACTGCCGCGACGATCGCTCCGCCGCCGATCGCCACCGGATTCCCTGCCGATTCGACCGGCATCCTCAGCCCCGCCGACGCGAGCGGCGCAGTGAGCAAGACGCACGTGGTCGCGGCGTCGAACATCGGCATCACCGTGCTCTCGCGCACCGGCACGCGGCTGGTGAGCGCGACACTCGGTCAGTTCTGGCACGGTGCCGGCGGCGGCATCCTGGACGAGGTCTACGATCCGCGCGTCTTGTACGACGCCGCGGCGAATCGCTGGGTCACCGTGGCGATCGACGATGCCGCCGCGGTGCTGCTCGGCGTGTCGAAGTCCGGCGATCCGACGGGCGAGTGGATTCGTTACGAGATTCCGGTCAACGGCTGTGATTTCACACGCCTGGCGTTGACGCGCGACACGATCCTCGTGTCGACGTTGATCGATGACGCGAACGCCTCTGCCATTCTGTCGTTTCAGAAAGCGGAGCTCTACGCCGGCGAGGAGGACCTCAGCATCGGCAACGAATTCCTCGACGGCGACGCCGTGCCGGTCCATGCACCGGAGTCGAACGTCGAATACGTCGTGTCGTCGGGCGACTCGCACATGATCTTGTTCCGCCTCGATACGCAACAATTCGCGTCCTTTGACTCCGGCTTTCTCTGGGAGTACCCGTTCGACGACTACTCGCCCGCCGGCGTGACGCGCGCGTTGTCGATCGGCTTCGGCGACGTGCAGGCCGCCGTCCTCCGCGATGGCTGGCTGTACGCAGTGCATCGCATCGGCACCAGTAACCACACTCCGGACGGCAACGCGCTGCTCTGGTGGAAAATCGATCCGACAGGCGCGCGGCCGCACGAACTGGGCGTCATCAATAGTCCGAACGGCACGGTGTACGCGTATCCGTCGCTCGCCGTGAACCGCAAGGGTGGGATGGTCATCGGCTTCTGCACGTTCTCGGCGACGACGTTTCCGTCCGCGTCATTCGTCTATCGCGATCCCGCGGGCCGCGTCAGCACGCCGCGCGTCATCGCGACGGGCGACTCACGCGTCGCCGGCACCGATCGCTGGGGTGATTACACGACCGTCGTCGAAGATCCGCTCAACGGCCACGATTTTTGGATCGGCCAGATCCGCGCCACGCGCAACTCGTGGGAGACGTGGTGGGCGAATGTGAAGGTGCCGTTACCGAAGGCGCGCAGCGCGCGGCATTAGACTGCAGGGCGGGCTGTCGCTCCAGTATCTAATCGAAGATCCTCTTCAACTTCTCCAGCACGCTTTCGACGTTCTGCCGATTGCGGTCCGCATCATTGGCCCACTTCCGGAACTTTTCGAAGGTGATCGCGGCGGGCTCGTCGAAGTGTTCCTCATCGAAGAGCACGCGCCGCACGATGCGGCCGAAGATGCCGGCCGGACAGTGGCGCGTGGGCGCGGTGCCGTCGAGGTACACCTCGCGGATCGGGCCGGGACAGCCGCGGCGCCAGAGCATGCCGGACTCGGGATCGATGTCGCGGAACGTCACGCCGGGCGGCGGTTTCGGATTCGATGCAGTGTGCGGTGTCGCACTCATGTACGCACCCCACACCGGCAATGCGGCTTCCGATGATGACAAACGCAGCGGCGCGCCGCGATCGAAACCCACCCACACCGTCGTCACGACGTCCTGCGTGTAGCCGACGAACCACGCATCGCGATAGTCGTTCGTGGTGCCTGTCTTTCCGGCGACGTATCCGAGGTCGTAGCGTTTGAGGCGTGTGGCGGTGCCGCGGCGCACCACGCCGCGGAGCAGCGTGTGCATCACATACGCGGCGCTCGCATCGACCACGCGCTTCTTCGGCTTCGGCTTGCGCTCGAACAGTTGCTTGCCTTTGCGATCGACGACGCGGCGCAGCAGAAACGGCTCGACGCGTTCGCCGAGGTTGGGGAAGGCGGTGTACGCGGTGGTGAGCTCGCGCATCGAGACTTCCCCGACGCCGAGCGACATGGCGGGCACGGTTTCGACGCGCGTGAAGCCAAAGTCTTTCGCGACATTGGCCACGCGGCGGATGCCGATGTCGCGCGTCATCCGCACAGTCGGTACGTTCAGCGAGCGCTCGAACGATTCGCGCAACGTCACGCGCCCGCGAAAACGCTCGTCGTAGTTCTGCGGCTCCCACACTTCATTGCTCGAGAGCTCGATCTTCACCGGCGAGTCGAGCAGCAGCGACGACGTCGTGGCCTTCTTCGACGCGATGGCCGCGAGATACGCGAACGTCTTGAACGCCGAACCGGGCTGGCGGCGCATCTGCGAGGTGCGGTCGAACGGCGAGCGGTCGTAGTCGGTGCCGCCGACCAGCGCGCGCACGCCGCCGCTGCGTGGATCGATGGAAAGGATCGCCACCTGCAGCGGATCGCGCGCCGATTGCTGCCGGATCCAGCGATAGCGCGCGCGCAGGCGCTGCGCTCCGAGACGTGCTTCGCGCTCGGCGGCGCGTTGCGCGTCCGCATTCATCTCGCACACGATGGTGAGTCCGCCCGCGGTCACCGTACGCGCGCCGACTTCCTCCACCACCTCCGCGCGCAGCGCACGCAGGTAGAACGGATAGGGACGCTCCGGCAACGCACCGCGCGAAACGTCGACCGGATGCGCGCTCGCCGTGCGCAGCTCGTTGTCGTCGATCCAGCGGCGGTTGCGCATGACGTTCAGGATCGCGTCGCGGCGCATGCGTGCGAGATCGGGACGCTTCTCCGGCGTGTCGCGATTCGGCGCGCGAATCATCGCCGCGAGCAACGCCGCTTCATCGAGCCGCAGTGCCCGCGGCGTCTTGTCGAAGTACAGCCGCGACGCTTCGTCGATGCCGAGGATGGGGTTGCCGGCGTGATGGCCGAGGTAAACGTCGTTGAGGTAGAGCTCGAGAAGATCGTCTTTGGACAGACGGCGGTCGAGTGCGATCGCCAACACCCCTTCGACGATCTTGCGCCGCCACGTGCGCTCGTTCGTGAGGAAGCGCTGCTTCACGATCTGCTGCGGGATGGTGCTGCCGCCCTGCGCGATGCCGCGGGCACGCACATTCACGAACAACGCGCGCAGGATGCCGATCGGATCGACGCCGATGTGGCGGCGGAAGCGCACGTCTTCTGCGGCGAGAAACGCGTCGGCGACGTGTGGCGGCAATTGTTCGAGCAGCACCGGCGGCGTCGGACGCCAGTCGGTTCCGTACACGCGCGCGATCTCGCGCGTGCGGCCGGTGTACTCGGACGAAATGACGGTGGGCACGCGCCAACTGCGCGGCGCGAGTTCGCGCGCGATGCGGCGGTCGAGCGTGAAAACGTAGATCGACAACACGAACATCGCCGCAAAAAGCACGATGAACAACGGAAGAGTGATGCGCAACAGCCGTGCTTCGCGTGACAATCGATCCATGTTCGTCTACATTCGATTCGTGCAACTCGTACACCGGGTTGCGAGCGCACGACTCGATCTCTCATCAAAAAAGTACGGCTCCCCACCCGAAATTTTTTGAACAGGAGAAATCAGATGGCATCGAAGAAGGGCGGTAAGAAGGGCGGCGGCGGCGGCTCGAAGAAGTCGTCGAAGGGCGGCGGCAGCAAGGCCTCCGCAAAGTCGTCGAAGTCGTCGAAGAAGTCGTCGAAGGGCGGCGGCGGCAGCAGCAAGTCGTCATCCTCGAAGAAGTCGTCGGCCAAAGCCTCGAAGTCGTCGAAGGCCACGAAGTCCTCCGCCGCGAAACGCGGTGGCGGTTCGAAGGCCTCGGCGTCCCGCAAGGCCACGGCACGCAAAGGCGGCGCATCCGCGAAGCGCAGCAGCGCCAGCAAAGCCTCGGCGGCGAAGCGTAGCTCCGCACGTCCGTCTCCGGCGAGAAGCGCCGGTGCGAAGAAAGCGGCTGCGACGCGCCGTCGCAAGGCCACCGTTCGCAAGGTCGCGGGCGCGGCCGGCGCAGTGGCAGCAGCGGCGGGTGCCGTAGCGGCCGCGCGCACGCCGGCAGGCCGTCGCGCGACGGCAGCGGCGAAGTCGAAGGTACGCAGCGGTGTGGCTCGCGCGGTCGAAGCCGCGACGGCTGCCGTTCCGGCTCTCGGCGGCGGCAACGGCGACGACTACAGCGGCGGCGGCGACGGCAGCACCAATACTGGCGGCGGCGGACCGGTTCTGTAAGTGAGATACGGCGCCCCTCACCCGGCCTTCGGCCACCCTCTTCCCGAGGCGGCTACGAGGCTGGCGCGCGGCGAGTAGCCTTCTCCCCTCGGCGAGGGGAGAAGGTGCGCGAAGCGCGGATGAGGGGCGTCAGCTCACGTCGCGGAAGGCATCGCGGATCCGCTTCGAGAAGTACTTCTGCGGCAATCCGTCGCGCCACGTGCGCAACTGCTTGGCCTTGCGGAACGAGTTGAGCGCCGCGCGGCGATAGCTTTCATCCGCTTCGAACGCCCAGCGCGAATACAACGACGCGCCGAGAAACGCGTGGATCCAGCCGTTGTTCGGCATGACCTCGGTGAGCTTCTCGAAGCGCTCGGCCGCGTCCTCGAACTCACCGGCGAAGTAGAGCTCCAGCGCGCGTTTCACGTCATCGGCGTGCTCGTCGATGACCACGGTCGTCGCTGCGTCGGGACGCGGAACGATCGGCGCAGGTGTCGGAGCGGGTACGGGAGTCGCGATCGCGGGCGGCATCGCCAGATCGGCAAAGTCGCCCGCGTTGCCGGCCATGGTGATGACGGTGTTGAGATCGTCGTTGTTGCGCGCGCTCGCGTTGCGCGTGAGCGCGTCGGTGTACGTCGACATCGCCTGCGAATACTGCGGCGATGAAGTCGCGCGACGCGATTGCGCGCCCTGCAACTTCTGCTTGGCAGATGCGAGCGCGGACGTTGCGCGCTGCCGCAATGCGGGATCGATCTGCGGCGTTACGGGCGCGGGAGTGACCACGGGCGGCGTGATGACGGCCGGCGTGGGACGCGGGGGATCGACACGAACGGGCGCTGGTGCAGGCTCGGGCTCGCTCGCCGTGGCGGCCATTTTCTTCGCGCGATCCATCAGCGTTTCGATCGAGCCGAGGTTTTCCGGCCCCGGTCCGCTGGTCTTCTCGAGGTCCGCGATCGCGGCGTCGTAGTTCCCGAGCTGCAGGTTCGCGGCGCCCCGGTAGTAGTACGGGTGATAGTTGATGGTGATCACGCCGTACGTGCGCACGCGATCGCCTTCCTTCGCATTGCCTTTGATCGCGGCGGTCATCTTCGACACGACCGTGCTCCACTGACCTTTGCGCGCGGCGATGAGGCCAGCGTCGTAATCGTCGTACCACGACGCATGCGCGGCGGATGCGATGGCCAGAGTGAGGAGCGTGACTGCCAGTGTTTTCCGGGTCATGGCTTCGTGACTTCCCGATAGAGCTCGTCGTAGTTGACGGGCGTGAGGTCGATGACTTTCTTCGTCGGCTTGCCGCCGTCCACTTTCACCGCGACGGTCTTCGCACGACCGCTTTGATCGCGCAATGTGACGTCGTAGTTGCCCGGCGCGAGCTGGATCCGCGCGGGCGTCGAGCGGTTTTCGCCGATGTCGACTTCCTGGTTGTCGCTCTTGTTGACGATGCGCTCGATATCGCCCCATGGCGAAGCCGATAACAACAACATGCCCTGATCCGGCGGCATCGGTGCAGGCGCCGTGGTCGTGACATCCGTGCCGGCCGGTACCGCGGTCGTCGTCGCAACCGGTGCCGGCTCTTCGCGCGTCGCGTACCAGATCCCGGCGATCGCGAGCACGACCACGATTGCAGCGACGGCGGCCATCAAACCCACGTTGCGCTTCGGTGTCAGCGTCGACGGATCGAGCTGGCGTTCGAGCACGGTCGCTTCCGCATTCGCGCCGCCTTCACCGAACTTCATCTTCGCTTCGAGCGCGGTCGGCGCTGCGCCTGCTGCGCCGAAGCGCTCCATCACCGTCGCTTCGTCGCTGCCGGGGCGCGTCGGCGTCGTGGTGATGTTGCGCTCCATCATCGTCGCTTCATCACTGGCCGCGCGCGTACCGGTGGGACCGCGGGTTCCGGGCATCGTGCCGCCCGGCATCGTGCCGCCCGCGTACGTCTGCTGCGTTGCTTGCGCGCCGCTCGCGGTGACCTGCGGCGAGCTCGCCGTCATCTTCAGATCAGCGAGTGTCTGCGCGCCGGACAACGTGACCATGCGCTCGCCGAGTCCGTACTTCGGATCGGGGGGGATCGACGCGCGGATCGCTTCGAGCGCGTGCGCGAAATCAGCCGCGGTCGCGTAACGCTGATCGCGATTCTTCTCGAGCGATTTCATGATGATCGCTTCGAGTTGCGGCGGCACCTGCGCGCCCGGATTCAGCTCGCCGATCGCCGGCGGCTTCTCGGTGACGTGCTTGAGGATGTAGCCGTGCGGATTGGTGGCCTGGAACGGCGCGCGCCCCGCGAGCATCTCGTACATGAGGATGCCGAACGAGTAGAGATCGCTGCGCGGATCGAGATGTTCGCCTTCCTTGAGGAAGCCCGCCTGCTCGGGCGAAGCGTATTTCAGCTTGCCGAGGAACATGCCGGTCTGCGTGAGGCCCTGGCCGCCTTCGCCTTCACCGAGCTGCTTGGCGATGCCGAAGTCGATGACCTTCACGAGCAGTTTTCCGTGATGGTCCTGCGACAACATGATGTTCTCGGGCGAGATGTCGCGATGGATGAGGCCCATCTCGTGGAGGTGATCGAGTCCCTGCAGCGCCTGCACCGCGATCTCGATGGTGAGCCGCGGCGGCAGCGCGCCGCTCTGTCCGATCCAACGCTGGATGTTCGTGCCGTCGATGAACTCCCAGACCATGTAGTACGAGCCGTCGTCGAGCTGCGCGAAGTCGTACAGCATGGCCAGGTTCTTGTGCTTGATCATCGTGGACGTGCGCGCTTCCTGGAGGAAACGCTGCAGTCCCTGATCGTCCGCGGCCACGTTCGGACGCATGATCTTGATCACGCGCAGCTCGTTGAGGTGGATGTGGCGGACCTTGAAGATCTCGCCCATGCCGCCCACGCCGAGGCGGTCGATGATCTGGTACTTGCCGTCGAGGAGACGCGTCGAATAGGTCCGCTGGAAGTTCGTAACCTTCTCGCTGCAATGCGGACACTGATCGTATTGCGCGTCGATCGACTGCTTGCATTTGAGGCAGTTGATTTGACTCATCGCGGGCTCCCGGATCTCTCTCAACGATCCTTCAGAACGTAACTGCAGGCCGGGTCGGCGCCGAAGCGGACGACGTCGCCGGCCTTCAATACGACGCGGTCGATGCGCGTGTTGTTCACATAAGTGCCATTCGCGGACTGCAGGTCCTCGAGCACCGGCTCCTTGCCGCCGCCGACGGTGATGCGCGCGTGGCGGCGCGAGACGGCCGGATGCGCGAGCACGATCGAACAGGTGCGGTCGCGGCCGACCATCACGTTGTCGCCGCTGAGCGAGTGCTTCTCGCCCGTTTCCGGCTTCACGTTGACGAGCGCCCAATGCCGGGGGTCCTGCACCGCCGGCATCTCGCGCGGCGTCGGCATGTCCGGCGCGATGACCTGCTGCTGCCTTCCGGTCGGTGCGATCGGCTGGCGCGCGGTGTACTCCTCGAGGGCCTCGAAGAACTCACGCGCAGTCTCGAAGCGCTGATCCATGCGCGGATGCATCGCCTTCACAACGATGTCCTCGAGCTCTTTGTTCACATCGGGACGCAGCGCGCTCGGTGTCTGCTTCTCGCCGCGATAGATCGCGTCGATCAGCTTCGGCAGCGAGCGGCTGTTGAACGGCAGCGACCCGGTGAGCATCTCGTACAGCACGACGCCGGATGAATAGATGTCGCTCTTCGCGCCGGCGTCTTTCGGCTCGCGGATCTGTTCGGGCGACATGTAGTGCGGCGTGCCGAGGAGGAAACCGGATTTCGTGAGCACGGTCTGTCCGCTCGTGCCGGCGCCTTCCTTGATTTTGGCGATGCCGAAGTCGGTGACCTTCACCACGCCGCTCTTTTCCTTGATCAGGTTGGCCGGCTTGATGTCGCGATGCACGATGCCTTTGCCGTGCGCGTAGACCAACGCTTCGAGCAGGCACTGGCAGATGACGATGGCGTCGTTGAGCGGCAACGCCCCGCGCTCGGTGAGCAGGATGTCGACCGGCGTGCCTTCCACGAATTCCATGACCAGCACGGCGCCGCGCTCGTTGTTGATGAACTCGTAGAAGCGCGTGATGTAGCGATGGCGCAGCTTCGAGAGAATCGACGCTTCCTTGATGAAACGCTTGCGCGCGGTGATGTCCCCCGCCAGCTCGTCGGTCATCACCTTGAGCACGACCGGGAATCCGGCAGGCAGCACATCGGTCGCGGAGTTCGTGCGGCCGACGTAGACGTGGCTCATCCCGCCTTCGCCGATCTCGCGCTCGATGTGGTAGTTGCCGAGCGTCGTGCCGATGAGTGTGGCCGCCTGCGTCATTTCAGCGGTCCTTCATCGTCCCAGTGAAATCCATCGTGGCAGAGCGGCGAGAAGAGGAAGCGATGGCCGCCGATGCGCACGACGTCTTTCTCGACCAGATCGCGCCGCGGCTCGATCTCCATTTCGTTGACGTACGTGCCGTTCGTCGAGTTGTGGTCCATCAGGATGAACCGCCGCTCCTCGGGACGAAAGACGAGGTCGGCGTGATGCGACGAGGCCTGATCGTCGTTCACGACGATGTCCGATTTGCGATCCCGGCCGATGACGTTGCGCCCCATGCGGACGGCGAACGCCTCGCCGCGCGTGGGGCCGTTGAGGCCGACCAGCCAGCCGACGACATAGCGCTTCTGTTGTTGTCCTGCGTCGAGGCGTTGCGCGGCGACAGTGCGCTCCACCTGCGGTACAGGTGCGATGGCGACGCCGCCTGGACTGGAGTGGCGGGCTCTCAGCCCGCCGGTGTCGTTCGCCCGGTCGGCGGGCTGAGAGCCCGCCGCTCCAGATGGGATAGCACGCGGCATCGGCGCTGCGACCGGCGGCTTCTCGGCGGGCTTCGCCTCGATCGCGCGCGGGCGCACGACCGGGATCTCCGGCTCACTCTCGTCCTGCGGACAGTACGGACAGATGTCCCAGGCTTCGTCGATGAAATGCCCGTTGTCACACCGCTTGTCGGCCACGAATGTTCCTCACGCGTGAAATGCCACCGCGACGGCATTGCGGCCGCCGAAGTAAATGATGTCGCCGTCCTGCAGGAATCGCTTATCGATCTTGTGATCGTTGACGTAGGTGCCGTTCGATGAATTCCGATCGATCAACAGCACTTTGCCATCGATCGACACGACCTCGGCGTGAAGCCGCGATACCTTCGGATTTTCCAATACGATCTCACAAATCGTCGACTCCCGTCCGATCCGGATTCCCGAGCCGCCCAGTCCCAGTTTCTCTCCCGCACGCGTCCCGTTGAGGAACGTAAACCTGCCGAGGATTCCCTGCGCGGACGCGGCCAGTCCGGTCGGCGCAACCACCGTCTCTACCGTCGGCGCGTTCAGCACATCCTGCTCGATGCGCGGCGTCCGCGAGCGCGCCAGGAGCAACGTTGCCACCGCGAGGCCGATCAGCGCAAGCGTGCCGGTCACAAGAGCGATGATCGGATGGCGGCGCCACAGCGGCAGCGTGCGCACGGCGCGCTCGGCGTCGTGCGTGAAACGGATGAGGTCGGGTGACTTCGGGAAGAGCACCGAGGCGCGCGCGAGCTCCTGCTGCGCGTCGACCCATTTCCCCTCGCGCGCCGCTTCGATCGCGGCGCGATAGTGCGTGTTGAACGCGCCGCCGCTCGCGGGAGTCACCTTCGCGTCGGCGAGAAATTGCTTCGCGACGTTGATCGGGACGAGGAACTTGATCTGCTCGGCATTCGTGTGACCCCACGACGAAACGCCGATCACTTCGCCGTCGAGATTCACTGCCGGTCCGCCGGAGTTGCCGCGATAGATGGCCACGTTCGATTGCAACACGGGCGTGTTCGCGACGTCGCGTTTGATCGCGGTGATCGTGCCCGGGTTGAACGTGGCCTCGAGATCGCTGTCGCGCGAGAGCCAGCCGCCGATCACTTCATCCGTGCTGCTCGCGACCGCGGGGTAGCCGACGGAGAAGATCGTCTCTCCGATGCGCGTCTGTTCCGAATCGCCGAGGGGCAGCGAGGGAAGACCCTTGCGATCGATTTGCAGCAGCGCGAGATCGGTCCCGCGTTGATTGAGCGCGGGCGACCAGCGGCGGATGCGGAACGGCAGCGTCTCGCCGTTCGACAGCTCGACCTGACTCGACGCACGGACGTTGTCGATTTCGCCGGCGGCGATGAGGTGATCGACATAGCGATCGAGCGCCTCATCGCGATAGATCGTGCGCAGCGTGTCGATCGGAAAATGGCGCACGAGCGCGGCGATCGCGCCGTTGCGATGCAGATCGCGCTCGAGCGCAGCGGGATCGCGCGTCGGCGCGACGACATGGCCACTGGTGAGAATGAGTCCATC
Organism: Thermoanaerobaculia bacterium; assembly: GCA_035626775.1. Classification (GTDB taxonomy): domain Bacteria; phylum Acidobacteriota; class Thermoanaerobaculia; order Gp7-AA8; family Gp7-AA8; genus QHVT01. Next base: position 55,768 of record DASPNA010000085.1, on the reverse strand, counting down.
AGGATGAATGAGGAATCCCGTGCCGGAGCCGCCTGCTCCGGTCTCGACCGCGGATTCTTCGCCGCTCACGCCGCGCGCGCGAACTGCATGGCCATCCTCTTGAAGCTGCGTTTCGAGTGATGCTATCGCGCTGGTCGGATAACGAAAGTCGGCGGTCGCGAATGCGTTGATGCGCACGACCGCCGGCTTGACGGCGTACGCGACGAACTTCTGCGCATCGTCGACACGCGCTTCTTCGCGGCGGCAGGCCGCGCTCGCGATGACGACTGCGATGGCGAGGAGCCGGGCGCGGCGCATGGGCTTACCGGGATGGTGACGTGACCGCGTGTTGCTGGTTCCAGTAGAACCAGGCGCCCGCGGCGCCGAGGGCGAGGATGAGGACGAGCGCCCAGCGGAGCGCGGGATTGCCGGAGCGCGCAGGCGGCGCGACCGGCTGCGGTATGGGCGCGGGCACGACCGGCCTCTCCCGAATGGGAATGGTCTCGTCGTGGACATCGACGACCGCGATCTTGTCGGTCGTGCGTACGTGGATGTCGTCGTCGGTCACCGCTTTCAGCTTCTGCGTTTCCTTGACGGTTTCGTCGAGCGCGCTTTGCCGCTGGAGATCGTCGAGCGGCTGCGTGTCCTCGATGCGGTCGAGCACCGGCGGCGGTCCGGGCGCGACTTCGATGCGCGCAACGATCACGGTGACGTTGTCCGGCGCGCCGCGCTCGAGCGCGCGACGAAGAAACTCGTCCGCCGCTTCTTCGATCGTACCGGCGGCGATCTCCTGCAGCTCGTGCTCTTTCACGACGCCGTGCAGTCCGTCGCTGCAGAGGATGAACGTGTCGCCCTCCTGCAGCTCGATCGGGCCGCGCACGTCGATCTCGACTTCTTCCGACACACCCATCGAGCGCTGCAGCACATTGCGGCGGGGATGCGTTTCCGCTTCCTGGCTGGTGAGCAATCCCTCGCGGACCATGGTGGCGACCAGCGAGTGATCGTCGGTGAGCTGTTTGATCGTGCCGTTGCGCACGAGGTAGATGCGCGAGTCGCCGACGTGTGCGAGCCAGCCCTGATGATCGCGCACCGCAAGCACCGAGGTGGTCGTGCCCATCCCGCGCAAATCCGGGTTCGACTGCGCCTCGGTGAAGATGCGCGAGTTCGCACGCGTGAGCGACTGGCGCAGCGCCGTCGGGATGTCGGTGGTTTCGCTGTCGAGGTACTGCATCTTGACCGTCTCGCCGGCCAGACGCGATGCAGTGGCGCCGCCGCGATGTCCGCCCATGCCGTCGGCAACGATCAGCAATCGTCCGCCCGGATGACTGCCGCTCTCTTCCGACTCGGTGGTGTACGTGCCGAAGTCCTGATTCTCTGAACGGACGAGTCCCACATCGGTGCGCAGAACCGCACGGACGGTAAGGTGATGCTGCGGCACGGCTTCGGACGATGCTTGCTCGCTCATGGAGCTACCTGTACGAGGAGACGGCATTATAGCTTGGGCAGTACACCCCTCATCCGCCTTCGGCACCTTCTCCCCTCGGTGGAGGGGAGAAGGCTAGTTGCGGCGCGCGCCGAAGGCGGGTGAGGGGCTACCTTCTCGCACCGTATAATCGTCGCCTCGCATGGACCAGCTCCAGATCCATTACGTCGATCTCGGCGTACCGCGCATCACCGATCTGAAGTCGGATCTCTCGATCGGGCGAACCGAAGGAAACGACCTGGTGCTGAATCACCCGTCGGTGTCGCGCAAACATGCGCGCATCGAAGGGCGCGACGGCCGCTGGTGGCTGGTCGACCTGAAGTCAACGAACGGCGTGAAAGTCAACGGCAATCTCGTCAGCGAAGCAGCGGTGAATGCCGGCGACAAGATCCTGGTCGGCTCCGTTCAGCTCGACATCAAGGCCATGCCGTCGGTCGATTTCTCCGGCGAGTCGATGTTCGACAACCCGTCCGGCACGGTCATCCGCCGCATCTCCGATTTCAATTCCGAGTTCGGTCTCGACCTCGGCGAGATCCAGGCGGCAGCGGCGCGGCCCGCGTCAGAGCCCGGCGCGCGCGTCGAGCCGGCGGTGACGCGCGAAAAGATCTTCCAGGTGCTGGTGCAGGTCGCGCGCGCGCTCCTCGAATCGGATGACCTGCAGTCGCTGCTCAACACCGTGATGGACATGATCTTCAAGTACCTCCCGGTGGAGCGCGGGCTGATCCTGCTCTTCGACGAGGACGGCAATCCGGTGCCGAAGCTGACCAAGTTCATCGAAGGCGCGGACGCGCAGGACATCCCGATCTCGCGCACGATCCTGAAGATGGTGGCCGAGCAGCAGGTCGCGCTCATGACCTCGAACGCGCTCGAGGACGCGCGCCTGCTCGGCGGAAAGTCGATCGCCATTCACGGCATCCGCTCGGCGATGTGCGTGCCGCTCTGGAATCGCAACCGCGTCATCGGCGCCGTGCAGGTGGACTCGCCGATTCACATCGGCCGCTTCACGGAAGAAGACCTCGACCTGATCACGGCGCTGGCGAACTTCGCCGCGGTCGCGGTCGAGCGCGCGCAGCTCTCGGAGAAGATCGAGCAGGAGCGCAAGATCCGTTCGAAGATGGAGCGGTATCACTCGCCCGCCGTCATCGACGAGATCGTCAAAGGCGTCGTCGCCGCGGACGAGACCGACATCCGCACCGCCGACGTCTCGATCCTCTTCGCGGACATCTCCGGCTTCACCACCGTCTCGGAAACGAAGAAACCGGAAGAAGTGGCGGAATTCCTCTCGAACTTTTTCTCCGCCGCAGTGGACGCGATCTTCGCGTACGGCGGGACGCTCGATAAATTCATCGGCGACGCGGTGATGGCGTTCTTCGGCGCGCCGATCGTGCAGGACGATCATGCGGACCGCGCCATCATGGCCGGGCTGATGATGATGGAGCGCATCGAGCAGTGGAACCTGCAACGCGAGAAAGAAGGGCTGCCGCTCGTGCGTATCCGCGTCGGGATCAACAGCGGCCCCGCGGTGGTCGGCAACGTCGGCACCGAGAAGCGCGTCGACTATACGGTCCTCGGCAGCTCGGTCAACATCGCGTCGCGGCTGGAGAGCGGCGTGGCGAAACCGGGACAGCTCGTCGTCTCGCAGAACACGCTCGACCGTCTGATCGGCAGCTTCAACACGGAGTCGCTCGGCGAGTTTGCGCTGAAGGGCTTGCAGCAGAAGATGCCGGTGTACGCCGTCAAGAGCGCCGTCAACATGCGCAAGACGAAAGCGAGCGATACGTTTCACGCTGTGCGGCCTGGCTGAGTACCTCGGAGTACCTCGGGTACCTCGGAGTACCTCGGGGTACCTCGGGTTCCTCGGGGGAACCGTCGTCCGATCCCCTCCGAGGTACTCCGAGGTACTCCGAGGAACTTTCAACGCGCCTCATTCGTTCCATCCAGCGATGCGATCGAAGTCTCTTTTTCGCACGATTACCGAGCCGCTGGCCGTTGCGGTCGCGCTCGGCCTGCTCGTGCGGAGCGCCGTGCACATCTACGCGATCCCCTCGGATTCGATGGCGCCCACGCTGCAGACCGGCGATCAGATCGTCGTGACCCGCTATCTGCGCACGATGCCGCAACGCGGCGACGTGATCGTGTTCGAGTCGCTCACGGCGCCGGACGAGCTGATGGTCAAGCGCGTCATCGCCATTCCCGGCGACCTCATCGACAGCCGGCTCGGCCGCGTCCGCATCAGCGGCTACACGCTGCCAGAGCCGTATCTGCTGCGACAGGCTGCAACCGGCGCCGTCGAAGCGCAGCTCGTGCCGGCCGAGTCGTACTTCGTGATGGGCGACAATCGCGACGACTCCAGCGACAGCCGCTCCTGGGGCGCCGTGCCGCGCTCGCGGGTGGTCGGCCGCGCGCGGATGGTGCTGTGGTCCTCGTCGACATCCGGCCGGGAAGCCGCTCGCGCGTCGGGATCGCATCCGGCAAGTGTGCGTCGTGTGCACTTGCGCGGCAGTCTCTTCAAATGGATCGACTGAACTGCTAACCTCACCCCCGTTACGGAGGAAAGTCATGCGGAACCGTCGTGAGCGTGGAGAGGGTCAGTTCGGTTGCCTCGTCGGCCTGGTCATCCTGCTGATCGCAGGCGTGCTCGCCTACAAACTGATTCCGGTGAAGGTGAAGGCGGCAGACCTGCGCGACACGGTCGTGGACGAGGCGAAGTCCGCCGGACAGCACGACGAAAAAGTGATCATGAAGAACATCCTTCGGAAGGCCGACGAGCTCGACTTCCCGGTCACTGAAGACAATGTGAAGATCAAGCGCAGCAGCACATACGTCACCATCGACGTGAAGTACAGCGTGCCCATCGATCTCCCGGGCTACAACTTCAACTGGGACTTCCACCACCACACCGAGAACCCGATTTTCTGAGGATTGCGAATGACGGTCACGATCAAGATCCGCGAAAATGGTCCATTCGTGGTGGACGGCGAGTTCACGCTCGTCGATCACAATGGCAATGAAGTGCCCATCGTCAAGCGGGCGCTGTGCCGCTGCGGCGGCTCGACCATGAAGCCGTTCTGCGACAGCACGCACTCGAAGATCGGCTTTCAGGGAGCCAGCAAAGCGGTCGAAGAGTCCGACTCCGGCCCTTCCTCGCCCAGCTGAAAGATCACGGTCTCCCAGCCGGTGAGGTTCACCTTGGCGGTGGGCCTCACGACGGCCGGCCCCGCATCGTCGTCGCGTACGAACTCGGGCAGGTTCTGCATCCGAATACCTCCGGATGCCGCTGAGTTCACGCGCCATTCCGCGGCTTCGTCGAGAGTCGCCTCGCGAAACACCCGTCAAAAAAACTTGCGAACGTCGTCGAGCGACTTCTTCGCAATGTCGGGCACGCGACAACCGGCGGCCGGATAACCGACCGGGATCAGCAGATACGCCTTCTCGTTTTTCGGGCGGCCGAGGATGTCGCGAAGGAAGCCCATGGGACTGGGTGTGTGCGTGAGCGTGGCAAGACCCGCGGCATTCAACGCGGCGAGCAGAAGGCCGCATGCGATGCCGACCGACTCGTTGACGTAGTAGTGCGTGATGCGGCGCCCGGCTGCGTCAAGACCGTAGTCCTGCTTGAACACGACGATCAGCAGCGGCGCGATCTCGAGGAACTCCTTGTGCCAGTCGGTCTGCAGCGGCGCGAGCGCATGCAGCCACTCGTCGGTCATGCGGCCGTGGTAGTTCTCGTACTCCTCTTTTTCTGCCGCGACGCGGATCTGCCGCTTCACTTCAGGCGATTTCACGACCACGAACGTCCAGGGCTGCATGTTCGCGCCCGATGGCGCCGACGCGGCGGCTTCGATCGCGAGGTCGATGACCTCGTCCGGCACCGGCTCGTTCGAAAACTCACGGACGGTGCGGCGCAGCAGCACGCGATCGCGAAATTCGCGCGCGGCGGCGAGCATCGCGTCGCGCGAGAGCCGCTCGCGCGCGTACGGAACGGTGGGATACGCCACGGTCAGCCCGCGGCGACGGCCTGACTGGCGGCGTGCGCGCTTTCCCACTCGTCGGCATCGCGCCCGAAGAAGCTCACGCGCGATTTCTTGTACTCCCGCGTGGGATAAAGCGCCTGCTTTTCCGTGACACCGCTGTCGATGGCGAGGTCGTTGATCACCGACTCGCACTCATCGACCGAGCGCGCATGCACCGTCGTGTAGAGGTTGTACGGCCAGTCGTCGTAGGTCGGCCGGAGATAGCAGTGCGAGACGCCGCGATGCTGGACGAACTTGGCCGCGAGCTCGTCGGTGCGTTCCTGCGGCACGACCCAGACACCCATCGCGCTCGCCGCAAAACCCTGCTTGCGTTGCGCGATGGTCGCGGAGAAGCGGCGGATCTGTCCGCGCTTCACCATCGTGCGCGCGGAAGTGAGCAACTCATCGACGCTGATGCCGGAGACGCGGGCGAGCATGTCGAAGGGGCGCGGCTGCAGCGGCAGATCGCTCTGCAGCAGGCGCACACATTCGACTTCGAGCGGCGTGAGCGGCGTGTAATCGCCGTGCACGTCGTGCTCGGATGCGTCGGATTCGTGGCCCGCATTGGTGTAGAGCTTCAGCGTCGGCAGCGGACGGACACTGTTGCACTCGCCTTCGCGGCCGAGGATCTCGATGGTGCGGTCGAGGCCGAGCTTGGATTGTGGAGCGACGAAGAGCGTGAACCAGAGATTGAAGGTGTTGTTGCGGCGATAGTTCTGCGTGACGCCGGGATGCGCGTTGATCGCTGCCGCCGCTTCGTCGACGTGATCGGGATCGACACGCGCCGCGACGAGGCAGCTGCGGTAGCCGAGCGCGCGCGCGTCGAACTGCGCCGCTACATTGCGCACCACGCCCTCGCGCTTGAGGCGCTCCGTGCGCTTGATGACTTCTTTTTCGGAGAGATCGAGCGCCTGCCCGATGAACGCGAACGGTGTGGAAACGAGAGGTATGTCCGCCTGCAGAGCGCCCAGCAGCTCCCTGTCCCGTTGATCCATTTCCTGCATTGGTCCCCTCGGTGCGTGGCGTTCCCGTTGGGCTTGTCGCGAAGGACTCAATTGTAGCGCAGCTTCGGGAAGTGATCGGGCGCGATGTGCTCGCCGCGCGCGATTTTTTCTCGATGTTCGATCGCTGCCGCGACGGCTTCACTCCGGTCGATCCCATTGCGGCCGTCCTCGAATCGTTCGAGCTTTCTCAAGGCCGCGTCAAACAGCCGCACACCGCCGCGAAACGTGCCGCGCTGCACGTGGTGATACGCGGCGGCAAGCTGAATCAGCCCCTGCAGAAAAATCTTTTCGTCGCCGGTCGTCTGCAGCCACAGCTCTTCCCACGCCTCGTGCGCGTGCCAGAACTCGTGCGCGTTGAAAAGCTCAACGCCGGCGGCGATCGCGCTCACATGCTAATCGCCCGCGCGCGTCCCTTTCCGCAACACTTCGCAGATGGCGGAGGTGAAATCGGTCGTCGAGCCGGTGCCGCCGATGTCGCGCGTGCGCACCTCGGGACCCATGGCCAGCACCTTCACGATCGCATCCCGGATGCGCCTGGCCGGTCCTGTCTCGCCGATGTGTTCCAGCATCAACACCGCCGATTGGAGCAGAGCGAGCGGATTCGCCTTGTTCTGTCCGGCGATGTCGGGTGCGCTGCCGTGCACCGCCTCGAAGACCGCACCATTCTCGCCGATGTTCGCGCCGGCGACGACACCAAGTCCGCCCACGAGACCTGCCGTGAGATCCGAGACGATGTCGCCGTAGAGGTTCTCGAGCAGCAGGATGTCGAACTGATTCGGATTCTGGACGAGTTGCATGCAGAGGTTGTCGACGATGCGATCGTCGGCCTCGATGTTCGGGTAATCCTTCGCGACGTTGCGGAAGCACTGCAGGAACAGGCCGTCGGACAGCTTCATGATGTTGGCCTTGTGCACCGCGGTGACGCGCTTGCGGCCGTGCGTGCGCGCGTATTCGAACGCGAAGCGCGCGATGCGCGTCGAGGCCTTCTCCGTGATGATCTTCAGCGACTCGACAACGCCCGGCACGACCTCGTGCTCGAGGCCCGCGTAGAGGCTCTCGGTGTTCTCGCGAACCACGATCAGATCGATGTCCTCGTAACGCGTGATCACGTTCGGCATCGATTTCACCGGTCGCAGGTTCGAGTAGAGATCGAGCGTCTTGCGCAGACGCACGTTGATCGACGCGAAGCCCGTTCCGACCGGCGTCGTCACCGGCCCCTTCAGCGCGACGCGATTGCGCACGATCGAATCGAGCACGTCCTGCGGCAGCGGATCGCCCGTCCGCGCCAGCGCCTCGGCGCCGACGACGTACTTTTCCCACTCCACTTCGACGCCGGCGCACTCGATGATCTGCACCACGGCCGCCGTGACTTCAGGGCCGATGCCGTCGCCGGGAAGAAGAGTGATTTTGTGTCTGGTCATGCATTGCTCCCATTCAGTTCGCGCGCCCGCTCCCGCGCCTTGTCGAGATCGAACGCCAGCGGGAACATATCGCGAAGCGGCGCGTACTCGGGCAATTCTTCGATGCAGCGGCCGATGCTCTCCAGGGTGGCCGGGATGAACTCGAGGTAGTGCATGCGCGCGCGGAGGATCGGCTGCGCGGAGAACGTGCCCAGGATCTTGATCGAGCGCTGCAGCAGCGTCTCGAAGTATCGGCGGCGGATGCCTTCCGCGGCGCCGCTTCTCTTCGCGTAGTGCTCGAGCAGTTCCAGCTCCACCTCGTCGCCGACGATGCGCGCCACGCCCCGATCGCGCAGCAACGAGGCCATGTCGTACGTATCAGGTCCCATTCTCAAATCCTGATAATCGATCAGATAAACAGTGTCATTAAAGATGTGAATATTCTGGCCGTGATAATCACGATGGCATAACACATAAGGATGCCGCGCCACGTTCTCGCTGATCATTTTCGCGAACGGTTCCAGCGCCGCGCTGTCCTGCCCCATCAGCATCTCGACGAAGAACTCGCGCGCCATCTTCAGCTCGTTGAAGAAGAACTCCGCGGTGAACGGCGCGTTCAATCCGCAGTCGCCGGCCTGCTGAAACGCCACCAGCAGTTCGATGGCCTCGTGATACAGGCGGATGCCTTCGGCACGATCGTCGTGCAGCACGGCGAAGAGCGTGCGGTCGCCGACGTCGTTCTGCAGCATCACCATGCCGGCGTGCTGCGTCACTTCGGGGACGCGCACATGCGGCGCGAGCGCACGATATGCGTCGAGGAAGCGCCGCAACTGATGCCGCACTTCCTCCGGGTAATACGCGAGCATGTGCGTCCGCCCGTCGGCGCCGGCCACGCGATAGTACGCGCGGACCGACGCGTCGCCGGCCAGCGGACGCGCCGTCCAGCCGGGACCGAGCCACTCGTCGAGCCAGGTTGCTGCGTCGTCGGGAAGGGTCATGGACTGGGACGGCGGGCTCGCAGCCCGCCGCCATCGTGAATGTTCGACGGGCTGGTGGAGAGCCCGTCGTTCCAGACTACTTCGGCGTCGGACCCTTCTCGTCCTCCCGCGCGTCGCGGATGACGATCCGCTCGATGGACGTCGGCTCCAGCGGGCGATCGTTCTGGCCGGTGCGCGCGGAGACGATCTTGTCGGCAACGTCCATCCCCTTCACGACCTGGCCGAACACCGAGTACTGGTTGTCCAATGCCGGATAGTCCGCGACCATGATGAAGAACTGCGCGGACGCGCTGTCCGGATGACCGGAGCGGGCCATCGAGACGATGCCGCGCTTGTGTTTGACGCTGTTGAACTCCGCCTTCACGTTTGTGCCCGAGCCGCCAGTGCCCCACAGCGACGGATCGCCGTCCTTCGAGTTGGGATCGCCGCCCTGGATCATGAAGCCAGGGATCACGCGATGGAACTTCGTGCCGTTGTAGAAGCCCTTTCCGGCGAGCTCGATGAAGTTCTTCACGTGGTTCGGGGCGACGTCCGGAAAGAAGCGGATGTCGATCTGGCCGGCGGTCGTGTAGACCTCGGCGACTTTGTTCTTGTATGCACTCATCGGTTTCTCCTGCTGCACAGGCTCGGCCGAGGACGAGGTCTCGGCGGCCGCGGCATTGGTGTCGGTGGTGGTCGTCGCGGTGTCAGACGCGGTCGCATCGGCGCCGTTCTGCGCGCACGCCGCGAGCGCGACAGTCATCAGGATGCCCAGGAACGTTCGTTTCAAGTGATTCCCTCCCAGTTTTTGAGCGCGCGAATCCTAGCAGAAAGCGTTCCTCGGGTTCCTCGGGTTCCTCGGAGGCTTGCTTGCTCCCCCGAGGAACTCCCGAGGGACCGAGGAACCCGAGGAACCAGATTCAGCGCCGCTTCACGAGCGTCGGGCCGACGCGGCCGGTCGAGATGCGGATGTCGCCGCCCGTGGCTTGCAACGTGACCTTTTCGCCGCCGCCGTTGATCTTGCCGGTGGCACGAACACGCGTGGTGCCGCCGACCTGCTCGCGCGTGATCGATAGGCCAGGGATGTCGGACACGAACGTGTCGCCGGTCGGATCGGTGGTGATGATGGTCGCGTCGACGTCGGCGCCGAATGCCGCAGGCACGTTGACGATCACGTTGCCCTTGCCGGTCTTCGCTTCGACCGTCTCACTCTTCGACTTCGCATCGATCGTGATGGCGATGTCGCCCGACGACGTCTCGGCATTGATCGACGCAGCGGCCTGGCGCACGGTGATGTCGCCGCCGCCCGACTTCAGGCGCGTCGGACCACTCGTGTAGAGCAGGCTGATGGTGCCGCCGTCCGTGGTGATCGAGCCGCCGCGGCGCGTGCTGTCGACGAGGATGTCGCCCGCGCGCGTGCTGGCGGTGAGGAGTCCCATGATCTCGCCCAACTGCAGCGGGCCGCCGAGCGATTGCACCTTGCACGCGCCCTGGACCTCGCCGAGCTGTACTTCGCCGGCGCCGGTGAAGATCTCGGCCTCGCCGCGAATCCGCGCGACTTTCACGTCGCCGAGGCTGGTGGCGTATTTGACGGAGGTGGTGACGGTGTTTTTCTTGAAGTCCGCGCGGCCTGCCGACGACGTTTGCGAGACGCCGCGAAGGGTCGGCATGTCGACGATCGTCGGTACGCTGCGGATCGACTGCGGCGTCGGTCCGCCGCCCGCGGAGAGCAACTGGATGTTGCCCATCAGCGAGCTGGTGTTGAGGGTCGGTCCGCCCGGCGCGTTCACGCCACCGCGGAATGTCGTCCCGAAGAACGTGCCGCGCACCGGAAGGTTCGTGCGGATGTCGCCGGTTACGGTCTTCGCGACCCATTTGAAATCGGCGTCACCGTGGATGGTCGCGGTCACGGCACCATTGACCGTCGACAGCACGACGTTTCCGCGCGGCCGCGCCGTGTTGTAGAAGATCGAGCCATTCACGCTCTCGGCGAAGGTCGCCGCGTTGAGGTTCGCGAGGACCACGTTGCCGTTGAAGTTCGTGACGTGCACGTTGCCCATCACGTTCGCGATGCGGATCCGATTGCTCGAGTGCGACGCCACACGCACGCTGGCCGACTTCGGCACGCGTACGTTCCACTTCACCGACACCGTCCACGGACGCGGCCGGAAGTTCGTCGTCATGGCCGCGGTACGCACGACGCGCGTTTTCGCATCGCCCGCTTCGACCAGTCCCGACTGCCGCATCGCCTCCTGGAACAACGCCTCGTTCGGCGCGCTCACGGTCGTGAAGTAGCTCGCCTGGATGTCCGCCACCTCGGCACCGACGATCTCGACGTCGCCGAGGGGGTTGTCGAGGATGAACGTGCCACCCGGCTCGAGCGTGTATTTCAGGTCGCCCTGAAGCGTCTTGCGCAGCACCTGCGCGGAGCTCGCGCCGGCGATGGAGCAGACGATCAATGCGATGAGGGCCTGTTTCTTCATTGTCTTGGCTTGATCTGGCTCAGCGCCTCGGCCGCTTTGACGCGGACGTAGAGGTTTTCATCATCCTGCTCGGCCTTCAGCCGCAGCGTGTCCACCATCGCGGGGCTCAGCACTTCGCCGCTGCGCGCCATCTCGACGAGCGCTTCCACCGCCTTGAGACGCACGGCCGGATTCGGATCGCTCTTCAGCGCTTCGATGAGGGCGTCGCGCGTCTGCGAGCCGACTGCGGGCGGAAGCGTCGACAGCGTCTCGACCGCGCGGATGCGCACACCTTCATGCGTATCGTTGCGTAGCACTTTCGCGAGCGCGTTGGCGATCTCCGGATCGGCGTACGCGGGATCGGAGTACGTGCGGCGCACCCACTCCATCGCGGACGAGCGCGGCGTCATCGACTCTTCATTCTCGAGCATGTACGACAGGAGCCGCACCATGCTCTTGTCTTTCGGATTGCCGGTGACCGTCCAGCGCGAGGTGATGTCGAACGAGACGCCGATCTGCTGATCGGTGGCGTCGGCGTCGACGAACTGCACGTTGGCAATGTTCGGGCGGCCTTGAATCTCGGGGCTCAGCGCTTCCGCGTCCATCGTCCGCGACTCCGCAAGCGACATCGGCGTGAGCTTCGCGGAGGCCGGGAGGAACGGCGAGCCGTTCGACACCGTGACCGGCGCTCGCTCGATCGGATCGGAGCTGCGATCGCCGGCGATGTACGCGCCGCCTACGAGCAGCGCAACCGCCGCGGCCTGCGCGACCCACTTCGCCGCGGAACGGCGGCGGAACGGCACCACATTCGACGAGGGTGTCTCATCACGCGGAACGACGACCGGAGCGATGCCCGCCGCGGTCAGGAAACGCTGCTTCACACGCGCTGGCACGTCCACCTCGGGCAGATCGCCCATGAGGTGCCACGTCTCCTTGTAGGCAGACCACTCGGCGCCGCACATCCCGCACGTCTCGATGTGCTGGTGCGTCTGCTCGCGCCGGACCGTGTCGAGCGACTCGGTCAGAAGGAGCGGCATGCGTTCGGTCACTGCACTACATTCAGACATCGGTCTCCTCCGCTCGCATCACCCATGAGCGTCTTCTTCAACGTTTCCATTGCGCGGAAGACGCGCGTCTTGACGGCGCCTTCCGAACATCCCGCGATCTGTGCGATCTCGGCGTACGACAGTCCCTGGTAGCGGGACAGGAGAATCGCTTCCCGTTGCTCGGCGGTCAGCGCCTCGAGCGCGCGGCGCACACGCAGCTCGCTCTCGCGCCGCTCGAGGTTCCGGTCCGGCGCAAGCTCCGCCGGCGTCGGCAGCGTCACCAGCACGTCGTCCGACTCCTTGGTCTTGTTGTCGGCCTTCCTCAGGTAATCACGGCACCAGTTGGCCGTGATCGAGAAGAGCCAGGTGGAGAGTTTTGCGTCTCCGTGAAACTGATTTGCGTGTTTGAGCATCTTGACAAAGACTTCCTGCGTCGCGTCCTCCGCGGCTTCGGCGTTCTTCAGGAACCGAAATGCGAAGTTGTAGATCCTGCCGCTGTAGCGGTCGTAGATCTCGGACGCCGGGGAGTAGTCGCCGGACTGAACGATACGCATTAACTCCTGATCGTTCAGGTGCTTCATCTCCCCGTGATCTCTGCCTTGGGACGGTCTCATGTCTGGAAAGGTTTCGGCTACTGGGGCGACCGGCTCTTAGCCCGTCGACGGCCTGAGAGCCCGTCGCTCCAGTTCGGCCGCAACAAGCTCCTGAGCCGGTGCATTCGCCTGCTCCAGCGACACCACAACCAGCGCGAACAGGTTCAGCATCAGATAGAAGACCTCGGTATCCCCGAAGTTGAACTCGAACAGGCCGGCCACGGAGAGGCTGACCACGATCGCGACACCCGCCTCGGCCCACTTTCGCTCTGGCCCGCGCCAGCCGCGGATGCACTCGCGGAGGAAGAGCGCGAGAAGGATGAAGTACGCGGCCAGGCCCAGGATGCCGCGCTCGGCCCAGAGCTGCACGGCGTTGTTGTGCAGGTGCGGAGGGCGGACGCGCGGCGCGTCCTGCTTGCGATAGATCGAGTAGAGCTCTTTCACGTTCGCGGGACCGACGCCGAGGAGCGGAAAGTCGCGGATCATCTCGCCGCCGGCTTCGAGCATGCGCAGGCGATCGAAGTTCGACTCCTGCTTCGTGTCGAACGTCGAGATCAGCCGGCTGAAGAGGTCGAGCGGCATGAACGTGAGGAAGAGAAGCAGTGCCGGGATCGCGTAGAGCACCAGCCGCGCGCGCGACGCGAGCAGAAACACCGCCGCGGCGACGATCCACCCGAGCCACACGCTGCGCGTGAAGGTGAGCAGCAGCGTGATCGTCGCGAGCGAGCCCGCCGTGAGCTGCCACCGTTTGCGCTCACGCCACCACAGAACGAGCAGCATCAACGACAGCGGCAGGAGCAAGCCCGAGAACGTCATCACGTGCGTCGATGGTCCGTTGATGCGGTGCTCGAGATCGCGGCGGTCGAGCACGATGAACTCGAAGAGGCCCCACGATGAAATCAGCGACACGAACGCCGCGTGCGCGTACAGCACCAGCTCGCGGAAGCGCGGCAGCTCGCGAAAGAGAATGATCGCCGCGGGGAAGATCAGCATCTTGAACCAGAGCATGCCTTCGCCGAACGCGTGCAGGCGGCGGCCGGAAAGCAGCGCCGAGGTCGTCGAGACGATGCCGTAGACGAACAGCGGAAAGTAGAGGATGTGAAACGAGAACTTCGCTTCACGGCGCGCGATGGCCCACGCCAGGGTGAAGATCGACCAGAACGCGCAGAGCTCGAGCGGTGCGATCTTTCCCTGAAAAAGGATGTGCAGGACGTAGATCACCGCCGAGGTGATCACGAGCGCGGAGCGGTCGCCGACGTACCAGGAGAGCGTAGCCTTTTCGCGGCTCATCGCTCCGCCCGCGGTTTCACTCCTCGAACGCTTCCTCGACGAGCATGACCGGGATGTCGCTCACGATCGGATAGATGCGGCGGCACTTCACACACTGCAAACCCTGCTCGACGACCGGCTCCTCGCCGCGGAACTTCTCGCGGAACTTGTCGCGCACGGTGGTGCGGCGGTTCTCGTCGAGCGGCACGAGCTTCACCTCCTCCTTGCAGATGGGGCAGGCTAGAATCTCGAGCAGTTCCTGGTCGACCGGCATGGCGCGGGGACTATACCAAAACCCGACGCGATGAAAATTCTCCACCTGGCGGCGGGAAACCGCTGGACCGGCGCGGCTGCGCCGGCGTTCGCGGAAGTCGAAGCGCTGCGCGCTGCCGGCGTCGACGCGCACTACGCGTATGTCGGCGGCTACAAGCTGCAGGCGAAGCTCGCGCATCACGATTTCGCGCATCCGATCATCGAGAAAGCGCAGAACCCGGTGGCCTTCCGCCGCTCGCTCGATGCGCTCGATCGCGTGATCACACGTCACGGCTTCGACGTGGTGCATGCGCACCTCACGTACGACCATTGGCTGGCGCGATTCGTCACCGCGGGCACGAACATTCGCATCGCGCGGACGTTTCACGCGCGGCGCGTGCTCAGGCGCGATCCATTCACGCGCTCGTTACTCAGAAGGACCGAGCATCTGTTCGTGATCAACGATGCGTTTCGCGATGCGCTGCCGCGCGCGGTCTTCACGCCGCCGCCGATCGATCACGAGCAGTTCTCGCCCGACGGCGAACATGCGCGTGCGCTGTACGACATCGATGACGACGCGAAGCTCGTCACCGTCATCGGCAAGTTGTCCAAAGGGCGCGGATTCGAGGAAGCGCTGGAGACGTTTGCGCGCATCCGCGGCGCAAAGATGATGATCATCGGGCACGGCGAACATCGACCTGCGCTGGAAGCGCGCGCGCGCACGCTCGGCATCGAGGCGAACGTGATCTGGGCCGGCTATCACGAGGACGATCTCGCCGAGCACTACCGCGCCTCGGATCTCCTGCTCTTCACCGCGCGCGGTTCCGATGAAGGACATCGCGCCGTGCTCGAGGCGATGGCGTGCGGCGTGCCGGTGGTTGCGTTTCCGATCGAAGGGATCGATGCGCTGCTGCCGCGCGAATGGATCGCGTCCGACGCGGAGCCGGCGTCGCTTGCTGCACTCGCGGAGTTGCTGCTCGCGCGCGAGGCGGCTCCGCTTCGCGCTGCCGCCGCGCAGCGCTCGCAGGAGTTCGGTTACGCGCGTGCGGCAGAGCGGCTGATCGCGGCGTATGACTCTGGATAAGCGGCCCCTCACCCGGCCTTCGGCCCACCCTCTCCCCGCAAGCGGGGCGAGGGCTACGAGGCGCGTGCGCTGTGTAGCCTTCTCCCGTCGGCGAGGGGAGAAGGTGCCCGAAGGGCGGATGAGGGGTCACTGGCATGGGTCATGGACGACGCATCGTCCATGACTGCCCAGGTTGCAGAGAAGAACCGCGATGTCTGGTCCGGGACGGCCGCGGTCGAGCACTTCGCGCGCATCAACGGTTTCATCGACGCCGGTGAGCGCAACGCCTTTCTCTCCGTCGCGCCGCGCGTGCGCGGACAGGCCGCGCTCGACGTCGGCGTCGGCGCCGGACGCACCGTGCCGCTCGTGCGACTCTTCACCGACGACTACATCGCGTTCGATTACGCGCAGGGGATGGTCGAGGGATGCCGCCGCAACTATCCCGGCGTCGACGTGCGGCTGGCCGACGCGCGCAACATGGTCGAGTTCCACGACGGCCAGTTCGGCTTCGTGCTCTTCTCGTTCAGTGGCATCGACGCGCTCGAACACCACGACCGCGGCAAGGTGCTCAGCGAGATGCATCGCGTGCTGCGGCCCGGCGGCTGGATGATGTTCTCGACGCACAACATGGACGGCCCGAGTTACGGCGAAGTGCCGTGGCGCGGACGGCCGTCGAGTGGCCCCGCGCCGTATCGCGCCTTTCGATGGATCGCCCGCGCGCCGCTGCGCGTCGGCCGCTATCGCCGCTCGTGGATGAACTGGCTGAAGAATCGGCGGCTGAATGTGAAAGGCGACGGCTGGGGGATGCACGTGTCGTCGCCGCACGAGTTCGGGATCGTGCTGCATTACGTGACGCTGCGCGCGTTGGTTGATGAAGTCAGCAAAGCCGGCTTCACCGCGATCGAGGTTTACGGCAGCAATGGCGCACGCCTCGAGCCGGGCGCCGACACGAGCCGCCTCGACGCGTTTTACGTGGTCGCGCAGAGAGAGCCGGCATGATTCCCCACCCCTCCTTGTAGGATTTGGTTTACAGTCTGCCGCACAAACGACAAGGTTCAGGACGGCCGGCATCCGGCCGGCCGCCCGACTTCGCCGCTCCTGTTCGCAAAAGGAGTTGCCCATGGCGTTGCGCGGTGCCTGCACGGCCTTCTGCTTCACCTTCCTGATCCTCGCCTCCCCCTCGTTCGCGGCGACGTTCGTCGTCAACTCCACAGCCGACACCTCCGATGCCAGCGCGGGTGACGGCCTGTGCGACGCGGGTGCCGGCGTGTGTACGCTGCGCGCGGCCATCGAAGAAGCGAATGCGTTCGCGGGCGCCGATGCGATCCATTTCGCGATCGGCAGCGGCGCGCAGACGATCTCCTTCATCGTGTTGCCGGCGATCAGCGAAGCCGTCACCATCGACGGCTCGACTCAGCCAGGTTATGCGGGTGTTCCGCTCATCGAGCTCGACGGCACACAGACGAATCCCGGTCTGCAACTGAGCAGCAACGGAAGCATGCTGCGGGCGCTGCTCGTGAACGATTTCCTCAATGGCATCGTCATCAACGGTTCCGGCAACACCGTCGAGAACTGCATCATTGGCACGAACGCAACGCACACGCAGGACCGTGGCAACGACGGCGACGGCATCACCATCAACGGCGGCTCGAACAACGTCATCCGCGAGAACGTCATCGCGTTCAGCAACAACCACGGCGTCTCGGTGTACGAGAGCGCGAACTTCTCCTTCCCCACGTTCACCGCGCTCATCCCGGATCAGACGCTCATGGTGCCGTCGGCCGATTTCACCGACGACTGCGGCAGCTTCCGCCACAGCGCCGGCGCCACGATCCTCGACGCATCGGGCCGCGCGTTCAACGAGAACTTCGGCATGCGCCTCACCGCGACGATGTCGATCTCGATGAGCGGCTCGTACACGTTTCAATTCGCCAACCTCGACGATCAGGGCCTGCTGCTCATCGACGGCGTCGAGGTCCTCGACAGCGGCGCGCCGCCGGTGATGAGCGCAACGATCTTTCTCGGCGCGGGCGATCACTCGTTCGAGCTCGATTTCTGGGAAGGCGGCGGCGCCGCGCGTCTGCTGCTCGCACTCGGTGGACCGGCTACACCAACGTTCAACTTCTCCGGCAATCCGGGGATGCAGGCGGAGCTCTTTCAGGGACGCATTCCGGCCGAAGGAAACACGATCACCGAAAACTCGATCTTCGACAACGGCCTGCAAGGCATCGCGCTGTCGTGCTGCTGCCGCGACGTCAATGATGCCGGCGATGTCGATGCGGGTCCGAACACGTTTCTGAACTATCCGATCTTCCTGAGCCGGATCCTGAATCCGAACGGCACCATCACGCTCGACGGCACCGCGCCGCCGAACGCGATCGTGGAAGTCTTCGGCAGCACGAACGACGGTTTCGGTTTCGGCGGCGAAGGAAAGCTCTACGCCGGTACCACCACCGCAAACGGCAGCGGCGACTTCACCATCACCATCACACTGCCGCAGCCGTACTACAGCGTTACTGCCACCGCCACCGACGCCGCGGGCAACACTTCCGAGTTCTCCGATAACTTCGCCGTTCCGCACATGATCGTGGTCACGAACACGAACGACAGCGGTCCGGGATCGTTCCGCAACGCGCTGTCGGAAGCAGAAGGTGACGGCGTCGAGTCGCTGATCACGTTCGACCCATCGCTCGCCGGCGCGACGATCACCGCGCTGACGCCGTTCGGCCAACTTCTCGGCGGCAACACGTTCATCAACGGCGACATCAACAACGACTGCGCACCAGACATCGAGCTCACTGGCAACGGCATCCTCACGGGGCTGAGCATCGTCTCTGCCGGCAACACCATCCGCGGCATGGCGATCAACCGCTTCGTGAACGAGTTGATCGTCATCGACGGCGGTCCCGCTCAGAACAATCAGATCGTCTGTAATCACCTCGGCCTGAATCTGGCCGGCACGAGTGGCTACGCGACGTCGTTCGCCCTGGCAGTGCGCAACTTCGCGGCATCCACGCTCATCGAACGCAACCGCATCGCCGGGACCAACACCGCTCTCCTCGTTCAAGGAGCGAGCAATGTCGACGTGCGCGGCAACATCATCGGCTGGCCCGCCGCCGCCACGCCGCTCGGCCACGGCATCAGCGTCGAGAGCGGCGCGGTCGACGTGAACATCGGCAACAGCATCGCGGCGAATGCGAACACCATCGCGCGCAACGGCGGCACAGGCATTCGCATCCTCGGCTCGAACAACGTCAGCATCCGCAACAACTCCATCTTCGACAACGGCGGGCTCGGCATCGATCTCGATGGCAATGGCGTCACGCCGAACGACAGCAACGGCGATCCCGACAACGGCTCGAACACGCTGCAGAACTTTCCCGTGCTCACGCGCGCCGCCGCGACGAATCTCGGTACCGAGGTGGAGGGATTCCTCGATACGCAGGGCGGCTCGTACCATCTCGATTTCTACGTGAACACGACGCGCGATCCTTCCGGCTACGGCGAAGGCGCGACGCACGTCTACGGTCTGCCGCTCAATCCCGGCCCGTTCACGATCACGCTGCCGCCGCTGCCTGCCGGCTCGTTCATCACCGCCATCGTCGATGGCCTGAACGGCACCTCCGAGTTTTCGCTGGCGAAAGAAGTGACCGCGCAACCACTGGCCGCGACGGAACTCGTCGCCTATCCGATTGCCGGCGGTGTCGAGTTGCGCTGGCGGGATCCGAACGCGAGTGAAACCGGCTTCCGGATCGAGATGCAGCAGTTCGCGAGTTGGAACACACTCACGAATTTCGGCCCGAATGTCACGACATGGATCGACACGAACATTCAGCCCGGCGCGCGGCGCACGTATCGCGTCATCGCGACCTCGCCATCCGGCGACGCGCCGCCATCGAACACGGCCATCGCCACCGCGTTCAACAACTTCGCGTTGCCGCTCTGCCGCGAGCCCGCAGCGTCCCAGCACAATCGCGCGGTCTCGCCGAGCGTGGCCTTCGACGGCACGAACGGCGCGATCGCGTATTCGGCCGCGTCAGGCGGACGCGCGCCCGACATTTATTTCCAGAGGCTGAACGCGAACGGCTCGCCGCTCGGCGCGCCAGTGCAGATCACGAACGACGACGTGCCGTCCACGCATCCGACGCTGGTGTGGAACGGCGCGAGTTACGGATTGCTGTGGCTCGATCATCTGCGCGCGGCGGACGGCAAGCCGGTCGCGCAGCTTTCGTTTGCGCTTCTCGGCCCGGCAGGCGCGAAGATCCGCGGCGACGTACGCGTCACGAGCCTCAACGCCGCGGGGCCGAGCGGGGAACACGAAGAAGTGCCGCTGCTGTGGGACGGAAGCGGATGGGGCATCTTCGTCACCGAGGCGAGCAGCGGACTGCCGGACGTCACGTTCTATCGGCTCGACGCGGACGGCGACGTCCTCGTCAACACACCGCTGATGCAGATGCCGTTTCAATTCGACGCCGGTGTCTCCGCGGCATGGAACGGCTCCGAATACGGCGTGGCGTGGAAAACGGCCGGCAGTCTGTTTGCCCGCGGCACGTACTTCCTGCGCGTGCAAACGAATGGCACGTTCTCACCCGCGTTTCATCTCGGCAGCGACGGCTGGGACGACACCGCCGGCACGAGCGTGGTGTGGGACGGAACCGGATGGGCGGTGGCGTGGGATACGACGGAGCACATCGCGTTGCGCCGGCTGGACGCGACGGGCAATCCGCTCGGTCCCGAAGTCCGGCTCAGCGACGACGGACCAGCCCACGACTTCACGCCGAAGCTGATGCTGAAGCCGGGCGGCGGCTATGTCGTCTACACCACCACCACACGTTCGTCCGGCATCCGCGAGATCGGCCGTCTCGAAGCCGATGCGAACGGGCAACGCGTCGGCGTTCTCTCGTTCGTCAGTCCCGATGACGGTTTCGACTCCATCTTCCCGCGCGCGACGTTCGACGGCGCGTCGTTCGTCGTTGCGTGGAACGAGTCGCGCGTAAACGCGCACGAGATCGCGGACGCGATCGTCGACGCTTCCGGCACGCCGGGGACCGTCTTCGACATCACCACCACGCATACCGGCACCTCCGCGTCGAGATGGCCGTCGCTCCTCGCGCGAAACGGCTTCATCGTCGTGTTTTCCGAGGCGGAGCAGAACGGCGCGAGGATCGACGCGCGGTTCTATCAGAACGGCACGATGGTTCACGTCCCCGCGGTCAACGGCGGCAATCCCGCGCGGCGCGTGATCGCGCGGCCGTCGGCCGGGCTGGACTTCGCGATCGTGTGGACCGATCGCGGCAGCGGCGGCGTGCATTACGACCGCCTCGATCAGAACGGCAACAGCGTAATCGCAGGCGGCGTACGGATCGCGGATGCGGACGTCGATCGCGGCGCCGGTTTCGATTTCGATGGCGAGGAGTTCGGCGTCGTCTGGATCGACGGCGGCATTCTCACGTTCCAACGCATGGGCCACAACACGCCGATCGGCGTGCCGGTGCCCATCGGCGCGGCGGATGGACACGATCCGCAACTGCAGTGGATCGGCTCCGGCTGGGCGGTGGTGTGGCGGCATGCGACGCAGTTGTGGTTCGCACGGCTCGACGTCACCGGCGCGTTGCTGGTGCCGCCGATCGCCGTGACCTCCGGCGGCGCAACGTTCGATTTCGATCTCCGCTGGACCGGCCAGCACCTCGGCCTGGTGTGGTCACAGGTCCGACCGGGCGGCACCGGCGGGATCTCCGACATCGACCTCTTCTTCACTACGCTCGACGCGAACGGCTTCAAGCAATTCACGCCGGTATCGGTCGCGAATACGCAGCACGCGAACCGTAACCCGGCGCTCGCGTGGGATGGCACGAACTTCCACGTCGTCTATCCCGATTTCGCCACCGGACTCCGCGAGATCGCCGTCACTCCGCAAGGCTCCATCGCCAGCACGCGCTTTGTCGGCGATCACGCCGAAGGACGCGTGGCCGTTGCGCACGACGGCGCGACGATGGCCATGGCATGGGAGCACCAGCACGACCTCTTCGTGCAGACGACGGAGTGTCTGACCGCAACGACGCCGCCGGCGTGCGCACCGCTGAGCGCGACGTTTGCGAACGGCATGGTGCAACTGAGCTGGCCCAACAACGCGCAGAGCGGCATCCTCGCATTTCATCTTTATCGCGACGGCAGGCTGCTCACCGAGTTGCTGCCGAATACGTTCGCGTACGCCGACGGCGGCTTCACGCCCGGCGCGACGCACGCGTACGAGCTGCGTTCGTACAACACGTCCTACATCGAATCGGCCGGCTGCACACCGGTGAATGTAACGGCGGGTATCGTCCTCCATCCCGCCACGCTTCCGAACGCGCGGCAGAACGAGAGCTACAACCAGTTCATCACCGCGGCACAGGGAACCAGCCCTTACACATTTGCCGTCACGAACGGCATGCTGCCGACGGGACTGACCCTCGCGCCGGACGGCACGCTGAGCGGAACGCCGTCAATCGCCGGACCGCAGCCTCAATTCACCATCACTGCGACCGATGCGACGAGCGCCACGGGCGCGCGCACGTATCTGCTGCGCGTCTGCAGCGCGTCCTTCCTCTTCCCGACCGTGCTCCCGAATCCGGTCGCCAACACCGCATACTCGCAGACGCTGCTCGTGCAGAACAGCGGAGGTCCGCAGACGTTCGCCGTGACGTCCGGCGCGTTGCCGCCCGGATTGACACTGGCGTCGAACGGCACGTTATCGGGCACGCCCACGACGCTCGGCGCGTTCAACTTCACGATCACCGCAACCGAAAATACGAGCTGCACCACAGCGCTCGCGTATTCGATGAGCGTCGTCAGCGGACGCGAGCCGCGCGACGTCCGCGCGGAGGCGCAATCGAACAGCGCCATCCTCGTGCGCTGGTCGCGGCCGCAGAAGGGCGAGACCGGCTTCCGCATCGAGCGCTCGTTCGACGGCGGCAATAGCTGGGGCTCGATCAACATCGTCGGAGCGGACGTGACGTCGCATCTCGATCAGGGACTCACGCCGCAGGTGCTCGTGCATTACCGCGTGGTGGCGTTGTACGGCGCGGAATCGGCGACGTCCGCGATGGCCGCGGCGATCACGTTCCCGCACGGTCCGACGAAGATCTGCGCGCAGGCCATCGGTCCGTATCATCCGCGCGCGCAATTCCTCTCCGTCGTTCACGACGGCACGCGCTGGGCTGCCGCCTGGACTGACCGCCGCGACGGACGGCTCGAGGACATCTACTTCCAGTTCCTCGACGACACTACGGGGGCACCCACGGGCTCTCCGGTGCTGGTCACGCAGACCGACATGATGTCGCGCTTCCCGACTCTGCGATGGAACGGGACGCACTTCGGACTGCTCTACTCCGAGCACATGCGCGGTCCGGCCGGCGAGATCACCAGCACGACGAACTTCGCGCTGCTCAGCTCCGCGGGCAACCTGCTGCGCACCGGCGCGCGCATCCACGATGCGTCGCCCGGTGGCTTCATCAACACGACGGGCGAAACGCCGCTGGTCTGGGACGGCGGCGGCTGGGGCGTGTTCTCACTCGCCGCCACGGGCAGCGCCGATCCGAGCAACATCTACTACCGCCGCCTCACGCCGAACGGCGACATCGCGGTCGGGCCCGTGCAGCTCACAAACACGCCGCACTTCGAGCTCGATCCGGCCGCCGCGTGGAACGGCAGCGAATACGGCCTGACCTGGGTCACGGTCGAAGGGACGACGCGCAAGCTCTGGTTCGCGCGCATGCAGGTGAGCGGCACGCTCATCGGCACGCCGCTACTGCTCGATCAGACCGCGCCGAACCAGTTCGTCTACGCGCCCGCCCTGATCTGGAATGCTGGCGAGTGGGCGGTGGCGTGGAACTTCGAAAACGACGACGAGGCAGTCGTACGCCTTCGCCTCCTCAATCCGGACGGGTCGCCGAAGACGCCGGTGACACGACTCAGCGACGATCTGGTCGATCCCGATGATCCGCCGATCGACCTCTATCCGTCTCTCATGCCGAAGAGCGGCGGCGGCTACTTCGCATTCACCGCATCGCGCTCCATTGCGGTCGCGCCGTTCGAGCTCGCGCGGCTCGAAGCCAGCGCTGCTGGTACGCGGGCCGGCGCGCGCGTGTTGCTCACGCCCGACAACGACACGCTCGGCACGAACATCCCGCACGCCACGACCGATGGCACGCGGTTCCTCATCGCACACGAACAGGTAGCGAGCTCGCACGTGGAAGCGGCGTCGCTCGTCCTCGACGCATCCGGCAATGTCACCAGCGGCCCGACGCTTCTCACGACCGGCCACAGCGCCGGCAGCTCCGGCGGCCCTGCCACGCTCGTGGCGATGGGCGCGGATTTCGGCGCGATCTGGACCGAGTCGAACGCATCGGGCAACCAGGTCTACGCGAAGTTCTACGACGGCGGCGGGAACCTCGCCGCGACGCGCTTCCCGCTCGTGCCGTCCACGAACGTCGTAAACCGCATCGCCGCGACGGCAGTGGGACACGAGCTCGCGCTCGCGTGGCGCGAAGGCAGCAACAACACGCTGCGCTTCGGCCGCTTCGACAGCACCGGCAATCCGCTCATGGCCGACGTTTCCATCGGCAACGGCAGTCAGCCCGGGATCGCCTGGAACGGCGAATATTACGGCGTCGCGTATTTCTCCGGCGGCCTGCGCTTTCAGCGCGTCGCCACGAACGGCTCGCTCGTCGGACCAACCGTTTTCATCGGCCAGGGACAGCCGGGATTGTCGCCGCTCGTGCAGTGGGTCGATCGCGGCTGGGCCGTGGTGTGGCGTTCCGGGACCGACCTCTCATTCGCTCTGCTCGATCGCAACGGCGCATTTATCATCGCGCCGCTCCCCTTCACATTCACATCGACGCTGAAGACCAACGTGCAGGTCGCCTGGTCCGGCGACCGCCTCGGCGTCGTATGGCGCGAACAGCGCGGCGGCGATCCTCCGGGACAGGACATCTGGTTCACCGCGCTGAAGCTCGACGGGACGAAAGCGTTCTTCGAGACCGCGGTGGGCAGCACCGCGTACGCAGACAACGCCCCCGCGATCTACTGGGACCACGACCGCTTCCGCATCGTGTACAGCAACGGCGCCGGCGCGACGCGCGAGCTCACGGTGCTGAGCGACGGCACCATGCAACCGGGCGAGCGCATCCTGCACAACCGCCAGCACGCGATGAGCGTCGCCTTCAACGGCACATCGATGGGCATGCTCTTCAACTCGCTCTTCGATCTCACGATCCAGACGACGAGTTGTCTCGACGACGCGACCGCGCCGCCGTGTCCGAACCTCACCGCGTCGTTCGACGGCACGAAAGTCCATCTGACGTGGCCGGGCGTGTTCGACAACGAGTCGGGCATCGGCGCATACAACGTCTACCGCGACGGCACGCACCTCGCCGAACTGCTCGGCAACACGCTCGTCTTCGACGACTTCGGATTCGTTTCCGGCGCAATGCATGTGTACGAAGTGCGCGCCGTCAATCGCGCGCTGCGCGCGTCGAGCGGCTGCACGACCCGCACGATCGCCGCCGGCGTGTCGGTCAATCCAGTCACATTGCCGAACGGCAGCGTCAACTCCAATTACAACGCGACCGTCGCCGGCACCGGCGGCACCGCGCCGTATACATTCGCCGTCACCGCCGGCGCACTGCCGTCCGGCGTTGCGCTGAATGCAAACAGCGGCGCGCTCAGCGGAGTCGTGACCGCGGCCGGGCTCTTCGAATTCACCATCACCGCGACGGACGCGCTCGCGCAGAGCGGCTCGCGCGCGTATTCGGTGCGGATCTGCTCCGGCATCTCGCTGTTCCCCACCGTGCTCACGGAAGGCTTCCTCGCGAACGCATACAGTCAGACCGTCGTCGCCTCCGGCGCGGTCGGCAGCGCGAACATGACCATCACCGCCGGAGCACTGCCCGAGAGTCTCACGCTCGACGCGACCGGCTGGATCCACGGCACGCCGACTGCCACCGGCACGTTCAACTTCACCGTCAGCGCGACCGACTCGATCGGCTGTTCGACCTCGCGCGCGTACACGATTGTCATCAGCACCGGCAGCGCCGCACGCAATCTCTCGGCGCTCGCGCTGTCGGTGTCGAGCATCCGCCTGCGCTGGACCGATCCGCAGCGCAACGAGAATGGCTTCCGCATCGAGCGCTCGGCAAACTTCGGCGGATCGTGGACCCCGATCACGATCGTCGGCGCAAACGCCACTATGTTCACCGACACCGCGCTGAGCGCCGCGACCGCGTACACCTATCGCGTCGTCGCTACGACGCCGAGCGGCGACGCGCCTCCATCGAACGCCGGTACCGCGACCACCTGGCCCGCGACAGCGGCGAAGAGCTGCATCCAGCAGGTATCGCCGTATCACTCGTTCGCGCGGGCCTCCGCAGTCACGCGCGCGGGCTCGCAATGGGCAATGGCGTATCAAGACCGCAGCAACGGCGAGAACGACGAGATCTGGTTCACCCTCCTCGACGCGAACGGCGAGATGACCGGCACGCCGTTGCGGCTCAGCAACAACGACTCGGTCTCGCTGCGGCCCTCGATTCAATGGAACGGCACGAACATCGGCGTCGTCTGGACCGAACCGCTGCGCGGGCCGAACGGCGAGCTGCACAGTCCGTATCGCTTCGCGCTCCTCGACGGATCCGGCAACATCATCCGCAACGACGTTCGTCTCGCCACTCTCGACGGTGCATCGTCGATGAACAGCGATCCGCAGTTCGTGTGGGACGGCTCCGCGTGGAGCTTCGTCGAGTCGCACTCCATCCCCGGCAACAACACCGACCTGCTGCTCTACCGCTTCGATGAAGACGGCGATCTGCTTTCGGATCCGATCAACCTCACCAGCCATCCCGACGCCGAGTTCGGCCACGCCATCGCATGGAACGGCAGCGAGTACGGCATCTCCTGGTTGCGCGGCACCGGCCCCGATCAGACCGCGCAGTTCCAACGTTTCTCGAGCAGCGGCAGTCCGTTCGGCTCGCCGATCGCGGTCAACTCGTTCCCGCTCGCGAGCCTGCCGGACGTCGTCGCGTCACCAGGCGGCGGATGGGCGGTAACGTGGAGCGAGAGTGCAGACGATGTCGAAGCGCCGGCGATGATGCGCCGCTTCGACGCAGCCGGCGCGCCGCTCGGCGCCGCCACTCGCATCAGCGACGACACGTCGCCGTTCGAAGTTACGGACCTCATCTACGACACGATCGCGATTCCATCCGGCGGCTATGCGATCCTGACGCGCCTCTTCACGCCGGCGATCAACGAAGTTGGCTTCCTCCGCGCCGACGCCTCCGGCAATCGCCTCGGAGCGCGCGTCGTCGTCTCGCCCGGCGATGCGTTCCATTCGGGCGCCGGCCACTTCGCCTTCGACGGCACCCACTTCCTCATCACCTTCAACGAAGGCCGCCTCGGCACGCAGGAACTGGCCAGCGTCGTCGTCGACTCGTCCGGCGCCACCGTCGCGGGACCTACCGATCTCACCAGCGGCCACAGCCTCGGCAACACGATCGGGTTCATCACCACATCGAATCATCAGCTTGCGACGCTCGGCGGCGGCTTCGTCGCGACATGGAACGAGCTCGTGCCGGGCGACACGCAGTTGTACGCGAAGATCGTCGACGGCTCCGGCGCGGTCAGCGCGACGAAGTTCCCGCTCACCATGCGCGGCCTGCGCAGCAGGGCGGGCATCGCGAGTGCCGGCTCGACCTTTGCCGTCGCGTTCCGCGACGCCACCAACGCGATTGCGTTCTGCCGCTACGACGCGAACGGAAATCCGCTGATGTCCGAGACGACGCCGGTGACTGGCGCGGCCGGTCCCGCCGTGCTGCTCGGATTCGATGGCGAAAATTACGCGCTGTTGTGGGTGCAGAACACGCGCATGCAGTTCCAGCGCGTGTCGCCGGCGGGTGTGGCGATCGGCGCCCGCTCGACGCTCGCGCCGCAACTGGCCGGAAACGCGCCGGTGCAGTTCGCGTGGACCGGCTCCGGCTGGGCAATCGTTTACTCCGCGGACAGCGACCTGCACTTCCTGCTGCTCGACACGAGCGGCGCGGTGATTGGAGGTCCGGTGCGCGTGACGTTCACTCCGGCCGAGGCGAAGACGTTCATCTTCATCGCATTCAGCGGCGACTCGCTCGGCGTGGCATACAGCAGCGCCGCCGCATCCGGACCCATGGCACGGTTCACCGTCCTCGGGCTCGATGGCATCAAGCTGTTCAACGAAGTCTCGATCGCCGAAGGATCATTCGGCACGAACGCGCAGTCGCTGCTGTGGGCGAACGATCGCTTCCGCCTGATTTACACGCCCGGCGAGCTCGGTACGATGAAGGAAGTCGACTTCAATCCGGCCGGCGCGCAACTCGGCGCGGCGCGGACCATCTCCAATCGGGGCGGTGCGGCAGCGGCGGCGTGGAACGGTGTTACGTCCGGCGTGCTCTGGGCAACGCTCGCGGAGCTTTTCTTCCAGACCGCGGAATGCCTCACGGACGCGACGCCGCCCGCATGTCCGGCCGTGAACGCGACGCGCGACGCTTCGGGTGTGACGCTCACGTGGACGACGGTGGGCGATGCGCAGTCGGGCATCTACCACTACTACGTATGGCGCGACGGCGCGCTGATCGGCGAGACCTCGCCGAGTACGACCAGTTATCTCGACAGCGGCGTGCGGCCTGGCGATGAGCATGCGTATCGCGTTTCCGCCGCAAACGGTGCGTATCGCGAATCGACGGGATGCAGCACGCTCACGCTCGTCGGCTCGCCGTCCGCACTCACCGCCGCGGCGCAATCGGCCGCGCAGGTGCAGATCGCCTGGCAGCCGGTCGCGGGCGCAACGTCGTATCAGATCGAGCGCAGCGCCGACGGCATCGCGTTCATGCCGGTCGGTACGTCGCCGAGCGCGGCGTATTCGGATGGATCGGTCGCATCGCAGACGAGCTATCTCTATCGCGTGCGCGCCGTGACGCCGCAGCAGACGTCCGCGCCGAGCAACGTGGACCTCGCGACGACGATGGTCTTTACCGACGACCCGCTCGGCGCCGGCATCACTGTGAAATCGATTCATGTCACGGAGCTGCGCGCGGCCGTGAATTCACTGCGGACGCTCGCGCAACTCGCACCGGCCACATACAGCGGCGGCGCATCCGCGGGAAGCCCGATCGTCGCCGCGCACGTACTCGAGCTGCGCACGGCGCTCAACGAAGCGCGCACGGCGCTGGCGCTGAGCGCGACGTCGTTCACCAACGCGGTCCACGCGGGCGCGCCTGTGCGCGCCGCCACCATGCAGGAGATTCGGAATGCCGTGAAATAGCGGCTACGCCGCGGCCACCACCTTCAGCTCCACGGAAATCGGCGTCGGCAATGCGTCGACGCCGACCGTGGTACGCGTCGGCTGGATTTTTCCGAAGTATTCGCCGTAGACCTGATTGAACTTCGCGAAGTCTCCCTGCATGTCGGTCAGATAGACGGTCACGTCGAGCACTTTCTCGAGCGAGCTGCCCGCTTCTTCGAGAATCACCTTCACGTTCTCGATGCATGCGCGCGTCTGCACCTCGATGTCATGCGTGCCGTCGGCGCGCAACCCCGGAATCTCGCCCGTGCCCGGTGTACGAGGCCCGATGCCGGACAGAAACAGAAAATCGCCGACGCGCCGCGCGTGCGGATACGGCCCCACCGGCTTCGGCGCGCGCTCGGTGCGAATGACGGCAGGATCGTCCTGCGAATTCATCTCGCTCGACTGATGCACGTTCGGACCTTCGGCGAGCACGTTGTGCGTTTCCAACCCGGTCCCTGCGCCCGCACTGAGATCCGGCACCGGCCCTTCGTCGAACTCTTTCTCCCAGTCGATCTGCTTCCGCTCATTCGGCGTGAGCTCGACGATGGCGTTGCCCGTGCCCCAGACCGGCTGGTAATCCCACACCTTGCCGTCGTATTTGTTGTGCTCCCCCATCACGGCGCCGAGCCACCAGATGGCTTTGAAGCCCATGTCCGCGTTGGCCTCACGCGCGAAATCACGCGCCACCTGCGCAACGTCCTCCAGCCGCCCCTCACCCAGCATCTCCAGCAGCTTCCGATTCCACTCATCGTCCTTCTGCGAAGAAATGCGATCCTGTGCGGGATCGATATCCGCCACTTCATAGCGATTGGAAAAGTTCGTGACACAGACGACGATGGTCTTCTTCCCATAAGCCTCGATCGCCGCGCGCCCCGCGAAACCAAGCGCGCGCGTCTCCTCGCGCTCCGCATAAATGTTGCACGAGACGACGGACGCAGGAATCGCGTTATCGGGATTGAGCAGCTTCAACGCCACGACGGTTCCCGTATCGATCGGAAATCCGTGATAAGCAACCGTTGAAGCCTGCATCCCCTGCTTCTTCACAATCCCGCAATAGAGCTTGCCAAACTCCGGATCGATCCGGAATTCGTACGGGATCTCGCCGAACTCGTACCAGTTCGGATCGACGAGCGTCCAGGTCGGCCTGGGGTCGACCTGAAAAAGATGACCGATTACCGAGAACCATTGGGTTGAATAGACGAGGAGAAGCTCCGCGCCGGAAGCGGCGATCTCTTTGCCGACCTGCTCGTAAGACCGTCTCAAGCTCGCCCAACCGAGGTTCTTCTCGGGCGCTAAAAGAGGATGCGGTTGGCCGGGGACGATGTATGCCTTCAGGATCACCGTCGGGCCTCGGGGGCACCGAATTGAGAATTGAGAATTGAGAATTGAGAATTGTTCATTGGGCAGCTGCCTTTCTTACGATTGTGGTGAGAATCGCGACGAGCTCGTTCGCGTCGCGCAGGAGGCGGTCGCCGTCCCGCATTTTGCCCGATGCGCGCAGAAGGCGAAGCCAGTAATGGGACTCGCGCGCTTCTTTCAGCGCGATCGTGCACTTCGAAATGAAATCGGCCCTGCTCTGAGCGGCGTCGGCTTCTTCGAGATTTGCACCGATGGACGTGCCGGAGCGAAGCAGTTGCCGGGTCAGGTCGCGCACTTTCAACGAGTCGTGCAGCGCGATCACATCGCACCCGAACCGAAACGCGCGCTCGCGAATATCGTCACCGGTACTCAATTCTCAATTCCCAATTCTCAATTCTCAATTCCGTCCTTGGGTGGTGGCACCCTCACGCAAAACGGGATCCCACCCCACCACCGCATTCCCAGTCCCAATCACCGTCCAATACCCATACACCTCGGCTGGATACGAGGGCATATCCAACGCGGACAGCATCCACGCGAGTGACCCCGCCTTGACCTCGGACACAGCGTGGTCCATGAATTCGGGCAGAATCGCCAGCAGTTCTTTGGTGCGGCCTTTGCGCATGAGGTCGATGACCTGCATGTCCCACAGATAGCCGCTGTGTTCATAGACGTGCTCACGGGACATGTCCTCGGGGATTTCGGGCTCAGTCGTGAAATGGCGATGGGAAAGGGTGTTGGAAGCCAGGAGAATCGCGCGTTTGCCGCTCTTTTCAATGGCGCGTTTCGTGGCCTGGCCGAGCTTGAGCATCTGCTGCTGGCCCATCTCGTTCGAGAAGTAATAGGGCGAGTTGTTCGACGAGATGCCGACGATGGGGATGTCCCACTCCGGATTCATCATGTGACACGAGACAATCGTGCCGTAATCGACACGAAAGTGCGGGTTGCGCATCATCTTCGTGATCAGGCCGTCACGTTTACCTTCTTCGGCGATCAGCTCGGCCAGCTCGACATCGACCTTGAGGTCGTATTGAAAGCGAAAGAGGTTCGGGAAGATCGGATCGACGGACAGGCCGTGAAATTCAGGAAGGCCGAGAAAATGGTGGCCGATGACGGTCTGCCAGTGCGGGGAGTGCACGAGGATCACGTCCGGCTTCTTTTCCAGAAAATGTTTACGAGCGCGCTCATAGCCCCAGCGCAACACTTCCCATCCGCATTCGGATTTCGGCTCATTGCGCCAGTGGTTCTCACCGTACACGATGTGGGGAGGGTGCGGCGCAAGCACGCCGCCGACGATCTGTCCGTTGCTCATAGTGGATGTCCTATCGGTTGTATGGAGCTTCATTGATCCAGTGAAATCCGCGCGAGGTCAGCAGGAACTGCCGCGGTGGCGTTCTGCGCAGTGTGGCGACAATGTTCCTGCCGTCCATGGCTCCGCGAAGCAGCAGCGTATTCGAATTCGGACGTTCGGATAAAAACGACGCGCTCCAGCGGGGATCGTCGCGTTTCTTGAGAATGAATCCCTTCAGATCGTGCGTGACCATGTAGCGGTCGCGCCGAGCGTCGACCTGTTCGATGGCCATGCCACGCGTACTGGTGAAGACCACCCGCTGCCAGCGCGTCACGTCCGAGAGCAGCGGTGGACGAGGCACTCCGTCGACCGTGAGATCATCGACGTTCCAGATGCCGTGCAGTTCGCCGCGCGCGTCGTTCTGCAGGAATTGCTGCCGTGAAGTCCATGTGCGCTGCAGTGACATCGCCACGAACCAGATCACGACCGCCGTGCGCGCGATGCGCAGCGTGTTGTGCAGCCACGGCGGCCGGACGGCGGGCTCGAGCGGTTTCGTTTCCACCGGCCGATTGAGCACCAGGAGATGCAACAGTCGTTTCGCATCGGGCGCGGCGATGAAGAGCGCGGCCAACAACAGGATGGACGAGAAGATCTTCACAGGTACGTCGTAGCTGAAGTTCAGCACGACCACGTTGAGCATCACCGCGGCAGCGACCAGCGCGCCGAGGAGCGCGGTGCGACGCATCGTCAGCAGCAAACCGCCGAGGAGCTCGCCGAGGCCGCTGAAGATCACGTACGCGGGAGAGGCGCCCATGAACGTCCACAGTAATCCCATCGGCGACATGTCGCCGACGCGTTGCATCAGGCGGTCGAGCGGCGGCGCGGTGAACTGCAGCGGGATCACCTTCATCGTGCCGTAGATGATCATCACCATCGCCAGAGCGAAGCGGACGTACGCGCGGAACCAGACGTACAGGCGCGGATATGCAGTGCGTTTGCGATCGAAAACTGACCAGACGAGCGTGATCGCCAGCGAGATCATCGCGATCGCAAACAACTGAATCCAGTCCCAGGTGGAGTCGCCGCTGCCGTTCTGCTGCTGCTCGACCTGCAACCCGAAGAACGTTTTCGCGAAGGGCGGCACGATGGCGTCCCAGAACATGGCCGACATCTGCAGGAATCGCGGTCCCTGGAAAAAGAGCGGAATCGGCAGAGCGAGAGCGAAGAAGGAGAAGAAGAAACGAAACGCGATGCGCGTCAGTACGGTCCAGCGGACCGGCTCCACGTCAGGCGAGCTTGACGCAGACATTCTTCGCCTCCGTGAAGAACTGCAGCGATTCGAATCCGCCCTCGCGTCCGACGCCGCTGTCCTTCATGCCGCCGAAAGGCACGCGCAGGTCGCGCAGGAGCCAGCAGTTGATCCAGATCGTCCCGGCGTCGAGCGCCGCCGCAACGCGATGTGCACGCTGCAGGTCGCGCGTCCACAGCGACGCGGCGAGGCCGTACCGTGTCGCGTTCGCGAATCGGATCGCCTCCTCTTCGCGATCGAACGGCGTGATCGTCACCACCGGGCCGAAAATCTCTTCCTGTGTCGTACGGCAGTAGCTGCCGAGGCCGGTGATGACGGCGGGCTCGATGAAGAAGCCGTCGCGCGCGACGCGCGTGCCGCCGGTGACCACCGTGCCGCCTTCCTGCTTCGCGAGGTCGATGTAACCGAGGACTTTCTGCGCGTGCGCTTCGCTGATGACGGCGCCGACGTCGGTCGAATCGTCGAGCGGATCGCCGATGCGCAGCGCGCGCGTTGCCGCGACGAAGCGCTCGACGAACTGATCGTGAATCGAGCGCTCGACCAGGATGCGCGAGCCGCAGAGACAGATCTCACCCTGATTCCAGAAGCTCGAGCGGATTGACGTCGCCACGCATTCGTCGAGATCGGCGTCGGCGAAGATGACGTTCGGATTCTTGCCTCCAAGCTCGAGCGAGAGCTTCTTGAACTTCGGCGCCGCGGCTGCCGCAACCTTCGCGCCGGTGACCGTGCCGCCTGTGAAGGAGATCGCGGCGACGTCCTCGTGTTCGCAGAGCGCGGCGCCGGCATTCGCGCCGTATCCATGGACGATGTTGATCACGCCCGGCGGAATCCCCGCTTCGAGCGACAGCTCCGCGAGGCGATTCGCGGTCAGCGGAGTCAGCTCCGAGGGTTTCGCGACGCAGGTGTTTCCCGAGGCGATCGCCGGTGCGATCTTCCACGACAGCAGGTACAGCGGGAGGTTCCACGGCGAGATCAGTCCGACGACACCGAGCGGCTGGCGGAGGGTGTAGTTGAGCGCGGCCGCGTCCGTGACGTGCGCCTCGCTCGCGTTGTGCAGGATGGCCGTGCCGAAGAAGCGAAAGTTCGCGACGGCTCGCGGAATGTCGAGCCGCTTCGCGAGCGAGAGCGGCTTGCCGGTGTCCTCGCTCTCGATGCGCGCGAGCCCGTCGAGGTTGCGCTCGATGAGATCTGCGAGTTTCAGCAGGATGCGCGAACGTTCTTCCATGCGCATCGCCGACCACGACGGAAACGCGCGCTTCGCCGCATCGGCCGCGTTCGCAACGTCGCGATGATCGCTGTCCGGAATCTCAGCGATCACTTTGCCGGTCGCCGGCGCGATGTCGTCGAAGTACTGATCGCAGCACGGCGCGCTGAAGTTGCCGTTGATGAAGTTACCGAGGCGCATCACCCCTCATCCGCCCTTCGGGCACCTTCTCCCCTCCGAGAGGGGAGAAGGCTACACCGGGAAGCGGCCTTCTCCCCTTCGCAGAGGGGAGAAGGTGCCGAAGGCGGAGGAGGGGTGCTCTCCTTCATCGCAGTCCGACAAACTCCTCCGCGTCGAACTCCCAGCGATCGATGTCCGGATCCCATGAATCCCACGGCACGATCGCCGCCATCCGTTCCCTCAGTCCCGGCGGAATCACCTCGGGCACGATGAACGCCTTCTGGCGCCGCAACTTGTACGGGTTGCGGAACTCGAAGCCGAGGACGCCGAGGATGTAGCGGGCGATGTACCAGGTGGCTTGCGGATTCCAGCCATGCGCGATCTTCACGACGACGCCGAGGCCTTCGGGAAATTCGGGGTGTTCGATGGAGAGGCCGAGCAATCCGTCGGCGCCTTCTTTCGCGAGCACGCGTCCGCCCGATGCCTTGAGGATCGTCGAGTCGAGGCGATTGAAGCCGCCGATCAGGTCGGGATGCGCAGTCATCGCGCCCCAGATCCAGTCCTCGTCTTTCTCGGTGACGAGATTGGCGAAGAGCCGCGCGAGGTCGGTCACGGTCATCGAAACGGTAGGCAGTCCGCAGCCGTCTTTCGCGATCGTGCCCGTCGCCCATTCAGGCCCGAGCACGCCGCGGATGTAGGCAAGGTACTCCTGAAAGAACGGATGGTGCGGCCAGACATAGCCGACGCGGCGCCAGCCCTTGAGGCGGCAACCGTGCAGGATCGCGGCATGCTCGCCGGAACAGCAGTGATACCAGCGGCGAGGCCGGCGCACCTGCCGCCCGAACTGCACGAGCGGGACGTCGTGCGGCGTCTGCATCAGACCCCACTCGGCTTCGCGCAGAATCGAGCGCGCCACCGCGACGTGCTCCGTGTCGCCGTTGTGCGACGCGCAGGAGATGGCCTGCTGCTCGCTGGTCAGCGCGCGCGCGAACTCGCGGCGGAAGACTTTCATCATGATCGGCTTGACCATGGAGCGGCCGTAGACCTCGACGTTGCCGCCGAACGAGTAGATGACGTTGCGGCCCGACACCCACGACACGGCGCCGTGGATGGTGTTCTCGGCCACGCCGTTGCGGCGGTACTCGACGAGCGGCTGCCAGTTCGGCATCGCGCGCGCGAAATTCGGTGCCGCGCTCTCGTCGAAGATGACGATTTCTTTGTCGATCGTGGTCATGTAAATTGTGGCGCAATTCTGGTCATGAAATCGGACATGTTTTTCATGACTCGTTTCGAGTCGTGATTATTGAAATCGAACCAGAGCATCAGCCGGTCCTCGGGATGAAAGCGCTCCTTCATCTGCGCGGCGATGGTCTGCGCGTCGCCGACCAGCGCGTTGTTCGTGGCGCGGCGGACCTTCTCCTCGTCCAGCGTACCTTCCAGTGCGCGCCAATAGTTCGACAACGCGTCGCGCGCTTCTTCACGCGCAGCTTCCGCTTCGTCGTTGATGAAGACCAGGACCGTGCGCGGCATGAGGCGGCGATGCCAGCCGCCACCATCGGGATGGTAGCGGGTCTGCATTCGCGCGTTGGTTTGCTCGATCTCATCGCCGGGTGTAATGGAGAGGTTGAAGACGCCGACGGGAAGAAGCGTGTTCGCGAAGATCTGCGTGGCGGGGTCGTGCGAGCCGATGGACAGGCGCAGCAGGTCCATGCGTGATTCCTGGGGAATGATCTTCAGATTCGGGAAGATCCAGCGCGGGGCGATCGGGATTTCATCGACGAGTTCCTCGGAGGGGAAGGACGAACGCACCGAGGAACCCGAGGAACTCCGAGGAACCCGAGGAACCGCCTGGACCACCCGTTGCCAGTCTTCGTCTTTGCGAAAATCGGCGCGGCGCAGGAAGCGAGGCGTGACCGCGTCGGAGCTGAGGACTTCGCCACGGAGCAGGCGCAGAAAGATCTCCGTCGCCTCCTCGAAGATCTTGTTCTTCACCACCGGCCACGCCGCCTGTTCGACCGCGTTGCGCGGCACGATGCCGTACGGGACGTTGATGAACGGGAAGCGGCCGGACGCGAAACCGACGGTGAGCAGACGGCGCTCGTCTTCGTCGAGACCATGCAACGCCAGGAAGGTCTTCACGCGCTCCGCGGCGGCGATCGGTCCTCCGTTGCAGAGGATGTTCATGATCGCGGAGCCGATGCTGATGCGCTTCGTGCGCGCAAACACGCGATGCGCGAGCTGGAGGATGTCCGTGTTGAGGCCGATCTCGCCGACGAAGTGCGGGATCACGGCACCCGGATTCATCTTCTGGATCTCCGTCGACAGGTGACTCTCCGCGACCCACGCGGTGCCGAAGCCGAGGCGGTCGGCGAGCTCGATCTGCTCGAAGAAGTTCTGGAACATGACCCGCTCGCTCGGCAGGTAGCCGTGCACTTCGGTCTGGCAGATGGAGAAGAAGATGTCGAGCTCCATAGGAGGGCACTACAGTAGGCGACATGAAACGCGCGATCAACTTCATCGCTCTCGTCCTGCTCGTGTCGTGTGCTTCCGGGCCGCCGGCGAACCAGCACGGATTGCAGGTGGTGCCGGACCTGGCGGCCTACGAACGCCTGGCCACGCTCGAGCCGCAAAAGCGCCTCCTCGATCTCTCACTGTTCAACATTCCACTCGACATCCGATATGCGACCGAGAACAACTTCATGAAGAAGCCGTTGTACCCGGTCGCGAAAGCGTATCTGCGCGTGCCCGCAGCGCGCGCACTGCTTGACGCATACAACGAGCTTTATCTACGCGGTCTGGGGCTCAAGGTGTATGACGCGTACCGGCCTTATCGCGTGACGGTGGCAATGTGGGAGCCGATCAGGAATCCCGACTTCGTTGCCGATCCCGCGAAGGGCTCGCGGCACAATCGCGGCGCGGCAGTCGACGTAACGCTCATCGATCGGCGCACCGGCGCCGAGTTGCCGATGCCTACCGAATACGACGACTTCACACCGCGCGCGGCACACGACTTCATGGATCTGCCATCCGAAGCGATCGCGAATCGGACCATGCTGCGCGACGTGATGATGAAACACGGTTTCGAGCCGCTGCCGTCCGAATGGTGGCATTACGACTTTCGCGGATGGGAGCAGTTCGAGCTGATGGATGTGGGGCTCGAGGAGCTGTCTGGAGCGACGGGCCCTTAGCCCGTCGGCATGGACAAGAAAACGACGGGCTGAGAGCCCGTCGCTCCAGTTACCCCGGCGGCGGCACGCGGAAGCGCGTGCCGGAGAACGTCGCCGACAGGCGGCCACTCTTCTTCCGCGCGCCGCGGCGCTGCGCCAGGAAGTCGTCCTTCGCTTCCTTGAGCGTAGACGGCACGTACGTCGCGCCGGCTGCGAGCGTGCGCGGGCGATCTTTCGAGAACGCGGAACCACCGGCGACGATGGCGAGCTCCGGAAAGTTCGCGGACAACAGTTGCAGGAGGGCGTATCCCTGATCGAGATGGTCGGGATTCGCGCACGACACGAACACGGCCTCCGGCTTCACTTCGTTGATGAACGCGACCAGCTCCTGCTCGGGCAGGTCGGTGAAGTAATCAGCGGTGTAGCCTTCGGTCCGCAGGAGCTGCGTGAGCATCAACGTGCCCAGCGACAGGCGCTCGCCAGCGACCGACACCGCGACGATGTGCTTGGTCGGATCGGGCGTGCCGGCGTTGCGATCGCCGAAGCGGATGATCAGCTCGCGCACGACGTCCTTGATGAAGTGATCGTGCGCCTGCGTGATGCGTTTGCGATCGAGCTCCTCCTGCGCGAAGGACAGCGTCGGGATGAAGAGGTCGTTGAACATCTCCTCCATCGTCGCCGCTTCGGAGTAGCGATCGGCGATGGCGATGGCGCCGGTGCGGTCGCGCAGGAGCAGGCGGTTGTAGAAGCTGAGGTAGCCCTCCAGCGGATCCTCGCTGCCGAACATGATCGAGAAGATCCGCAGCGCCGGGATGAACTCGCCGCCGACGGTGAGGCACACGGTGATCGGCGTGGCGAGCAGCAGGCCCACCGGTCCCCACAACCAGCCCCAGAAAATCGCGGCGAGCAGCAAGGCCACAGGCGAAACGCCGACGCGATGTCCGACCACGATGGGCTCGATGAAGCCGCCGATCATCTGATCGCTGAAGACGAAAAGGCCGAGGACCGCGAGCGCGGTGTACCAGTTGGGAAAGACGGCGAAGGCGAGAAACGTCGGCGCCGCGGCGCTGAGCACGGCGCCGATGTACGGCACGAAACGCAGCAATCCGGCCAGCACGCCCCACAGCGCCGCATGCGGCACGCGCAGCAGCCATAAGCCGAGGCCGATGAGCAAGCCGAAACCGACGTTCAGCAACGCAATCGTAAGCAGGTAACGGCTGATGCGCTGTCCCGTCTCGCCGATGGCCTGCGTGGTCACGGTGAGATGCGCGCGTCCCGCGATGCGCAGCAGTTTGTCGCGGAGCTGCTCGCGATCGCGCAGCAGGAAGAAGACCACCACGATGACGAGGAAAGTCGCGGCGACTCCTTCGACGGTCGGCGCGATTTCTTCGTAGCGCTCGCCGAGCGTTTTCTTCTCGATGACCCGCACCTTGAGGTCCGCCGTCTCGGGCACGTCGCGCACGGCCGCGACCTGTTGCAGCGTGCGCTCGAGGCGTTCCAGCGTGCCGCCGCTCGTGCGGCGCAGGAACTTCAGTTTCTGTTCGACGTTTTCGCTCGTGACGGCGGTCGACAATTGGCGCGCGACGGCGTTGAACTGCTGATAGATCCACCAGCCGCCGAAGCCGAGTGCGGCGGTAGTGAGGCCGAGGGAGAGCACGATGGCGCCGGTGCGGCGGATGAACGTGCGCTCGAGGCGAACGACGATCGGCGTCAGCAGAAACGCGAAGAGCACCGCCAGCGCAACCGGCACCACGACCGGCTTGGCGAGGTGCAGCACCGCGATGACGATGATCGTGCCGAAGAGGATGCGCGCGTTCGACTGACGCCGGTCCGCCGCGCGTTTATCGGGCGGAGCTTCCGGCAGCGGACGCGATGGCATACGCCGCATCGACAGCGTTCTGTCGAACCTGTCGGTATCTTCGTCGTCGTAGGTCGGCACGCGTGGTTGAGTCTAACGCAACGTTATTGACCGCGAGGCCTCCCGTCAACGACGCCAGCGCAAGATCGGCTGCCGCGCCGCGCGCGCCTCGTCCAGCCTCCGCACCGGCGTCGTGTGCGGCGCACTGCGCACCAGCTCGGGGCGCTCCTGGCTTTCGACCGCGATGGCGATCATCGCATCGCAGAACGCGTCCAGCTCTTCCTTCGGCTCGCTCTCGGTCGGCTCGATCATGAGCGCGCCGGAGACGATCAGCGGGAAGTAGATCGTCGGCGGATGGAATCCGAAATCCATCAGCCGCTTGGCGATGTCGAGCGTGTGCACGTCCTTCGGCGTCTGGTTCTTGTCGCTGAAGACGACCTCGTGCAGCGTCGGCGACTCGTATGGCAGGTGATAGTGGCCCTTGAGCCGCGCGCGAATGTAGTTCGCATTCAGCACCGCGAGCTGCGCGATGCGGCGCAGGCCGGTCGGTCCCATCGAGCGCATGTATGTGAGCGCGCGCACGAGCACATTGAAGTTGCCGTTGAAGGCGCGCATGCGGCCGATCGAATCGGGATGGTTGTACTCGAGGTAGAACGTGCCGTCCTCGCGGCGCTCGACGGTCGGCGTCGGCAGGAACGGCAGCAGCCGCTCGCTCACGCCGACCGGCCCCGCGCCCGGACCACCGCCGCCGTGCGGCGTCGAGAAAGTCTTGTGCAGGTTCGAGTGAATGACGTCGATGCCCATGTCGCCGGGCCGCGCGATCCCGACGAATGAATTGAGATTCGCGCCGTCGCAGTAGAGATACGCGCCCTTCGCGTGAAGGATGTCGGCCATCTTCTTGATGTCCGACTCGAACACGCCGAGCGTGTTCGGCACCGTCACCATCAGCGCCGCAACGTCTTCGGTCACCGCTTCCGCGAGCACATTCAGATCGACGGTGCCGCGGCTGTTCGATTTCAGTTCCTTGATCTGATAACCCGCGAATGCCGCCGACGCGGGATTGGTGCCGTGCGCGGAATCGGGGATGAGGATGTATTTGCGCGCGTTGCCGCTCTTCGCGAGCGCCTTGTGCACCATCAGAATTCCGGCGAGCTCGCCGTGCGCGCCGGCCACCGGCTGGAGCGTCACCCGCGGCAAGCCGAAGATTTCCTTCAGCGTCTGTTCGAGCCACCACAGCAGCTCGAGATTGCCCTGCACCTGATGCTCTTCCTGCATCGGATGCGAGTGCGCGAATCCCGGCGTGCGCGCGATCTCCTCGTTGATGCGCGGGTTGTGCTTCATCGTGCACGAGCCCAGCGGATAAAGGCCGGCGTCGATCGAGAAGTTCAACTTCGACAACCGCGTGAAGTGCCGGATCACATCAACCTCGGCCACTTCGACCTCGTCCGCGATCTCATCGCGACGCAACGAGGCAGGGATTACATCGTCGAGCGATTGCTCCGGCACATCGAGGGTGGGCAGTTGATAACCGCGGCGGCCGCTGCGCGAGCGCTCGAAGATCAGCGCTTCGAGCGAGGTCGGCTTCGTTTGGGGTGTGTCGGTTGTCGTCATAGTTTGGAGTGCGGCAGCGGCAGCTGCCGCTTTTGTATGTTCATGCGCGGCTCGGTGGCATACGAAAGCGGCTGGCGCCACCGCACTCCATAAGTTCTCATCGGCGCTCCCGGGAGATCGCCGCGCTCAGGACGACGGCGTACTGATCGAGCTGCTCGCGCGTGTGCAACTCGGTCACGGCGACGAGGAAATCGCGGTCGGAGTCTGGGAAGAAGCGGCCCAACGGGATGCCGCCGAGGATGTTCTCGTGCTCGAGATCCTTCAGGATTTCGGTAGCAGGAAACGGGGTCCGCACGACGAGCTCGTTGTACACCGGACCGCTGAACGGCAGCTCGACGGATGCAATATCCTGCAACTTCCGTCGCAGATAGGCAGTTTTCTGCACACATTGCGTAGCCACCTCGCGCAGGCCAACCTTCCCCATCAGAGAGAGATACATGTTGGCGGCGAGCGCGATCAGCGCCTCGTTCGTGCAGATGTTCGAAGTGGCTTTGCCCCTGCGGATATGTTGCTCACGCGTGGCGAGGGTGAGCACGTACGCGCGCTTGCCGTCGACATCGACCGTCTCGCCGACGAGCCGTCCCGGCATGTGGCGTTTGAGTGCATCGCGGACGACCATGAAACCGACGTACGGTCCGCCGAACTGCGTCGGAATGCCCCACGCCTGCCCTTCGCCGACGCAGATGTCGAAGCCATGTTGTCCCGGAGGAGCGAGGATGCCGAACGATGTTGCTTCGGCGACGACCGCGATCTTGGTCAGGTCGGGAACGGCCTTCGTGATTGCCTCGTAGTCCTCGATGATGCCGAGGAAGTTGGGAGACTGCACGGCCACCGCGAACGCGCCTTCGGTAGCGGCACGCAACGCGTCCAGATCGATGCGTCCGTCCGCGCCCCAGCCCACTTCCACGATGTCGAGACCGAGGTTCTGAATGTAGGTGCGGACGGTCTGGATGTAATGCGGATGAATCGACTTCGCGACGACGACCTTCTTCTTTCCCTTCGTCAACCGCTCCGCGAGCAGCACCGCTTCGCACAACGCGGTGGAACCGTCGTAGAGCGACGCGTTCGCGACGTCGAGTCCCGTGAGCAGGCACTGGTGTGTCTGGTACTCGAAGATCGACTGCAGCGTGCCCTGCGAAACCTCGGGCTGATACGGCGTGTACGCGGTGAGGAACTCGGAGCGCAGCAGCAGTTGATCGATGCACGCGGGCTGATAGTGCGCGTACGCGCCGGCGCCGAGGAAGGAGACACGGTCGGCGGCGGTCAGGTTGCGCGCGGCGAGGCCGCGGAACCAGCGCCGCGTTTCGATCTCGGCGGTGGGACCGGGGATGTCGAGCAGGCCTTTGAGTTTTACGTCGGCGGGAATGGTCTCGAAGAGATCGTCGATCGAGTCGACGCCGATGACCGCGAGCATCTCGCGGATGTCTTCACCGGCGTTGGCGATGTAGCGGTGCGAGTTGCTCGGGTCGGTGGGATCCGGAAGATTGGTCATGTGTCGCGTTAGTGCGCGGCTTCCTTCTCGAGGTACTCGTCGTACTCCTCGGCCGTCATCAGCTCGTCCACTTCCGTCGCGTCGGCCATGCGAATGCGGATCATCCAGCCGTCGCCCCACGGATCGGTGTTGACGAGCGCTGGGTTGTCGGCGAGCGCTTCGTTCACTTCGACGACGGTGCCGGTGACGGGCACGAAGAGCTCGGAGACGGCCTTGACGGACTCGATGCTTCCGAGCTCATCGCCCGCTTCGAGCTCCGAGCCGACCTGCGGCAACTCGACGAACACGACGTCGCCCAGCTCTTTCTGCGCGTAGTCGGTGATGCCGATCGTCCCGATGTCGCCTTCCACGTGAACGTACTCGTGGCTCTTGGCGTAACGGTTGTCTTCAGGATTGGCCATTCGATTATCTCCTCGTCAGGTCGAGCGGTCGGGATGACGCGTGCGGTCACTTGGCGCGTTTGTAGAACGGGGTCGGGACGACGCGAGCGCGGGTCTCCTTGCCGCGTATCAGCACCATGAATTCGCTGCCCTGGGCCGACTTGTCGAGCGGAAGATATGCGAGTCCGATCGATTTTTTCAACGTCGGCGAATGAGTGCCGGACGTGACCACACCGATCTCTTCTTTGCCCTCCACGACCGGGTAGCCGTGACGCGCGATGCCGCGGTCGATCATCTCGAAGCCGATCAGCTTGCGGGGAGGTCCCTGTTGTTTCTCGCGCGCGAGCACGTCGCGGCCGGCGAACTCGCCTTTGTCGAGCTTCACCATCCAGTTGAGGTCTGCCTGGATCGGCGTGGTGGTGTCGTCGATGTCGTTGCCGTAGAGGGCCATCTTCGCTTCGAGGCGCAACGTGTCGCGTGCGCCGAGGCCGCATGGCTTGGCGCCTGCGTCGACGAGCTTGCGCATGATGCGCGGCGCATCCGCCGGCGCGAGGTAGATCTCGAAACCGTCCTCACCCGTGTAGCCGGTGCGCGAGACGATCGCGGGCACGCCGTCCACGTCGCCGCGATCGAAGTGGTAGTACTTGATGTTCGCGAGCGGTACATCGGTCATGGCCTGCAGCATGCGCTCCGCGTTCGGACCCTGCAGGGCGAGCTGAGCGTAGTCGGCGCTGACGTTCTGCACGTCGACGTCCATCCCCTTCGCGCTGTCGCGCAGCCACTCGAAGTCCTTGTCGGAGTTCGATGCGTTGACGACGATGAAGAAGTCTTCCGGCGCGAGCTGATAGATGAGGATGTCGTCGACGAAACCGGCATTCGGATAAAGCAGGCCGTTGTAATGCGCACGGCCGTCGGCGAGCTTCGCGACGTCATTGCACGTGGTGCGCTGCAAAAGCTCGAGCGCCCGCGGCCCGCGCACGGTGAGCTCGCCCATGTGCGAAACGTCGAAGATGCCGACGTCGCTGCGCACCGCCTGGTGCTCTTCGATGACGCCGGTGAACTGCACCGGAAGCTCCCACCCGCCGAAGTCGACCATCTTGCCGCCGAGCTCTTTCTCGACTTCATTGAGGGGCGTTTTCTTGAGCGGTCCCGTGCTTTCCGACATAGGGCGCGTAACGTAGCACATCGGCCATCCGGAGCGACGGGCTCTCAGCCCCTCGAGGTGCCGCGAGGCCGACGGGCTGAGAGCCCGTCGCTCCAGATGTGCGTGTTACGCTTTCGGCCGGGAGTGTTGGGCGTGAAAAACGAGATCGGCGATTTTCTCGATTACCTGA
The DNA here is from genome assembly GCA_035626775.1 of Thermoanaerobaculia bacterium. GTDB lineage: Bacteria > Acidobacteriota > Thermoanaerobaculia > Gp7-AA8 > Gp7-AA8 > QHVT01. Next base: position 11,697 of record DASPNA010000085.1, on the reverse strand, counting down.
CGTACGAACGGAACGTCTCGCCGAACACGATCGGCGCGTATCGCGACGATCTCGAATCGTTCACCACCTTCCTCTGCAACGACTACTTCACGATGGGGCGCGACCAGCTCGAGCTCACGCGCGTCGATCACCTCACTGTTCGTTCCTATCTCGCGCATCTGTCGCGCCGCAAGCTCGCGCGGGCGAGTGTGGCGCGGCATCTGTCGGCGTTGCGGTCGTTCTTCAAGTACCTCGTGCGTGAGGGCGTCGTCGAGGCGAATCCCGCGCGCACGGTTGCGACGCCGAAGCGTGAGAAGCACCTGCCTGCCGTGATGCAGCCCGCCGACGTGGCATTGCTGCTTGAACAGCCGGATGTTTCCCGTCCGCTCGGTGTTCGCGACGCGGCATTTCTCGAGTTGCTCTATGCGTCCGGACTGCGCATCGGCGAGCTGGTCGGCATCGACCTCGACGACCTCGAGTTGCGCGCGCGGCTGGTGAAAGTGCATGGCAAGGGATCGAAGGAGCGGATCGTGCCGTTCGGCTCGAAAGCGGAGGCGGCGTTGCGCACGTGGCTGGCGGCGCGGATGGAGCTCGTGCGCGATGCCGAGGAACAGGCGGTGTTCGTCAACTATCGCGGCAGGCGCATCACCACACGCAGCGTGCGACGCCTCTTCGACGACTATCTGAAGCAGGCCGCCTTGCGCGCGGGCATCTCGCCGCACACGCTGCGGCACTCGTTCGCAACGCATCTGCTCAACGCCGGCGCCGACCTGCGCGGCATCCAGGAGCTCCTCGGCCACGCATCGCTTTCGACGACGCAAAAGTACACGCATCTCAACGACTGGCAGCTCATCGCCGTTTACAAGAAGGCACACCCGCGGGCGTAACTACCAAATCATTCCGTGCGTGTCTTTCCTTTCATCGAGCATGTCGAGGAGGAAGAACATGTCCGCTCACGGAACGTCTGTCGCAGTCAGCCGCCGGTATGCAGACGCATACCTCGTCGCGGCCACGATCGAAGGCTTCGGGAACACGATCAAGGTCATAGGAATCGTCATTGCTGTAGTGCTCGCGCTCGCATCGTTCAGTCTTGCGCGAAATGCGCTGGGCGTCGCACTGGCCATCGCCGGCATCGTCATCGCGGGAGCGATCGGCACGATGCTCTTCGTGATGGGGACATTCGCCGCCGCACACGGTCAACTCCTGAAAGCGACGCTCGACGGAGCCGTCAACACGTCCCCGTTCCTCGACGACCCGGAGCGCGCGAGGATCATGTCTCTCCCAGCGCCTTCGACATCGCGCGCTGAGTTGGCAGCGGACTGGTCTTGTCGATGCGGCCAGCGCAATCCTGCAAGGACTCTGAACTGCCTCGAATGCGGAGTGCCGGCCGGAGCGTAAATCGCCGTTTACAAGAAGGCACACCCGCACGCCTGACGCGCCACTACAATCCCGGCCGTGATCCGCGCGATCGTCCACCATGGCTTCGTTGGCTCGGCCATCGAGTACTTCGCCGTGGTGGTCGGGCCTGACGTCGACCGCCGCTTTTTCTTCGAGCAGATCCCGGCCTCGCGCGGCGACGTGGTCCGCTACTTCGGGGGCAACTCGGAGATCGTGCTCAACCCCGAAGGAGCGCGCTTCCGCGGCAACGGCGGAATCTTCGGCGAGTACATGTTCGGCGGACACCTGCCGGTCGGCGACCTGCTGAATGAAGAAGTCGTGAATCGCCTCGTGCTCTACGGCACGACGGTGAACGCGAAATCGCACGAGCTGCACTTCACCGAGAACACCGAAGGCTTCGAGCGGTGGGAGAACCTGTTCCTGCAGGGCAACGCCGTCGCGAACTACTACTTCTTCATCGACGACCGCAAGCGCTACTCGGACGTCGGCGACCGCCAGGAAGCGACGCTGAAAAGCGCCGGCAAGCTGCTCAAACGCTCGCGGCGCGTCGGCGCCGGACAGTTCCTCGCGCTCGCGCACGAAATGCTTGGCGCGCTCGGCGAGCCCGAGTCGACACTCACGATCGTGCGCGTCGTCCATCGCGACAATCAGCGTCTCGCGGAACAATGCCAGGAGGCCTACGCCACCACGCGCACGCTCGACGACATCAACTCGCGCGAGCTCGACATCGATCCGTACCAGCGCGAGCGCATCCAGATCGACGTCATCTACCGCCATCCCGACAATCAGCAGCTCATCGACGAGTACAAGCGCATCCTCGCATCATGCGCGGGCACGACCATCGACCCGTCGGCGCGCGCGCGCCTGATGCGGCTGCGCACGCTGTCGCTGCGCAACGAAGTGCCGCTGTCGATCTTCGACACGCTCGAAGAGATCGTGCTGCAGGAGCCGCGCGCGGTGACGCGCAAGCACGACGAGCCCGAGTACATCCAGCACACCCGCGAGATCCTCGGCGGCTTTCTGCTGGGCCGCAACATCACGCGCAAGCTCTCGTCGCTCGACCTCGTGCAGCTCATGGAGAACAAGCAGAAGGCGGCCGCGAACCGCGATCAGACGTTCGAAGAGCTCCTGCTCGAAACCGGCCGCCTCATCGACGAGATCGGCCGCGAGGAAGAAGACTTCGAGCGGCTCGAATCATTCGGCGAGCTCGTCACGCTCTTCGATCGCATCGATCACACCACCACACTCGTGAACAAGCTGGCATTCATGGACGACGTCGAGCTGAGCCCCGAACAAGTCCGCTCGCTCCTCGGCAACATGCAGGTCTTCGAGAAACTGCGGCGCGGCCTGTTTCAGCAGCTCTTCATCGATCCGGTGGTGAACAACGAATACGCACTCGCATACGGAAAGAAGAAGTTGTACGCGCTGACGCTCGGTCTGATCCAGATCGAGAACAACGAGGAGTCGATCGCAGGCGTCGTCGAATCGGTGACGTCACTCAATCGCCACGAGCGCGCCTATTTCGCGGCGTACAACCTGGCGCGGCGGCGCATGTCGAATTTCTATCTCGAGCTCAACACGCCGGAGGGGCGCGAGACGTTCCGCCGCGAGATTCGCGCGGAGATCGCGCACGACCCGGAACTGCACGAATTGCATGACATGATCACGGAAGGGCTGCTCGAAGAGGTGATCACGAAGATCCGCCTCGAGGCCTTCTACATCAACCAATTGCTGCCGCGGATCATCGAGGAGCAGGACCCGAAACTGCGCGCCGACTTTTTGTCGAATTCCGGCCTGGACCGTTTCCAGGTCGAAGAGCTGGAGACCGAGTATTTCGAGATGCGCGCGTTCCCGCACCAGTTGCTGGAAGCCATTCAGCGGCCGATGCCAAACCAGTTGCCAGGCTAATTGCATGACCAACCGCCTCGCCCACGAAACTTCGCCGTATCTGCTGCAGCATGCCCACAACCCCGTGGACTGGTATCCATGGGACGAGGAGGCCTTCGCGAAGGCGCGCGAGGAGGACCGCCCGATCTTTCTCTCCATCGGCTATTCGGCGTGCCATTGGTGCCACGTCATGGAGCGCGAGTCGTTCGAGAACGAAGAGATCGCCGCGATCCTCAACGAGGATTTCGTGTCGATCAAAGTCGATCGCGAAGAGCGGCCGGACGTCGACTCGATCTACATGCAGGCCGTGCAGATGATGACCGGCCACGGCGGCTGGCCGATGTCGATGTTCCTCACGCCGGATGGCCGGCCGTTCTTTGCGGGAACGTATTTCCCGCCGGACGATCGCCACGGCATGCCGAGCTTCCGCCGCGTGCTCGAGCACGTCGTCAACGTTTATCGCTCGCGCCGCAACGAAGTGGAAGAAGCATCGAAGGAAGTCCAGCAGGCGCTGTCGTCTCAACTGCGATCTGGAGCGACCGGCTCTCAGCCCGTCAGTCGCGCACAACTCGACGCGGCCGCGGGACGCATCGCCTCGAACTACGATCCGATCAATGGCGGCTTCGGCGCGGCGCCGAAGTTTCCGCCGTCGATGGCGCTCGATTTCCTGATGCAAGTCGCGTATCGCAATCCCGACGCGAACGGCGCGAAGCTGCGCGAGATCATCGTCACGACGCTGACCAAGATGGCGTACGGCGGCATCTACGATCAGGTCGGCGGCGGCTTTCATCGCTACTCGGTCGACGCGCGCTGGCTCGTGCCGCACTTTGAAAAGATGCTGTATGACAACGCGTTGCTCGCGCGGCTCTACACGCGCGCGTGGCAGTGGACGAAGGAGCCGCTGTTCGCGCGCATTGCCAACGAGACGCTCGGGTTCGTGACCCGCGAGATGACCTCGCCCGACGGCGCGTTCTATGCGACGCAGGACGCCGACTCCGAGGGTGAGGAAGGAAAATTCTACGTCTGGACGCGCGCCGCAGTGATGCAGCTCCTCGGTGCCGACGAAGGACGTATTTTCTGCGCGCTGTACGACATCACGGACCGCGGAAACTGGGAAGGCCACAACATTCTCAACATGCCGCGCGATCCCGAAAGCGTGGCCGCCGATCTCGGCATCACCCTCGATCAGCTCAACGACATCGCCGCGCGCGGCAAGTGCAAGCTGTACGGCGTCCGTGCGGAGCGCGTGAAACCGGGACGCGACGAGAAAATGCTCGCGGGATGGAACGGCTGGATGCTGGCCGCGTTCGCGGAGGCGTCGCTCGCATTCGATCGCGAGGAGTATCGCGACGTCGTGCGTCGCAATGCCGATTTCCTGCTCACACGCATCGATGCGAACGGACGTCTGACCCGTCACGCGAAAATCGCGGGATTGCTCGAGGATTATTCAGGCGTGGCGTGGGGACTGACGCTCGCGTACGAGTCCACGCACGAGCGGCGCTATCTCGACGCCGCGCGCGTACTGGTCGAGCAGATCCTCGAGCGTTTCCGCGACGAAGAAGGCGGCGGTTTCTTCGACACGCCGGTCGATCACGAGAAACTGATCACGCGTCCGAAGGATCTGTTCGACAACGCCACACCTGGCGCGAACTCGGTCGCATGCGACGTGCTGCTGCGACATGCGCTGCTGTTCGGCAGCGAAGAGTACGCGCGCATCGCCACGGAGGCGCTCGAGGCGGTCTGGCCGATCGCGCAAAAGTACGCCTCGGGCTTCGGCTTCCTCCTCGGCGTTGCGGAATGGCGCGCGGGACAGCCGAAGGAGCTCGTCCTCACCGGCGACACAGCGGAGTTTCGCCGCGTGATCGGACAGACGTTCGTGCCGCACCGCGTGCTCGTCGCGGGAACGGGATCGTCGGATCTGCCGCTGATGCAAAACCGGCCGGCCGACAAGACGCTCGCCTATGTTTGCTTCGGCTACGCGTGCGAGGAACCGACCAGCGATCCGGAAAAGCTACGGACACTGTTGTGATTTGGAGTGCGGCAGCACTCCATAGCTTCGCTTAATCGCAGTCGTTGAAGGCCACCGGATAGGCACCCGCAGGTTTTTGCCTGTCGATCCAGATGCGCTGGAACGAGACCGCGAGCTCGCGACGATCCTGCTCCGACGGCACCACCGAATTTTCGAACTCGAACGCGAGCGTGTTCAGTCCTTCGTTCCAGAATGCAGCAGGTACGGTGATCGTGTAGTCGCGCCATTCGTTTGGGAGAGCGACCGCGCCGACCGCGTGACCGTTGAGCGAAACGCGCATCGTCTGCGGCGTGGCGGGATAAGCATGAAAGCCGATCGTGCGATCGCGTTTTTCGTTTCGCGGAAACACGACCGTCGCCCGTTTGCCGACTGCCCACCGGAACGTGCCTTCCGCGTTCGCCCATCCTTCGCCGAACAGCGGCTCGTCATCGGGCTTGATCGTGAAGCCGTCGTCGCCGAGCGCGGTGGAGAAAGCGCGCAGATCGGCGGGGCGCGCTCGATGTTGCACGAAATCGCGCAGTGACGGCGCGTAGTGCAGGCGAAAGTTTTCGAGCTCATTCGCAAGCACGATCGGATAGCGGCACATCCACGTGCGAATGGACGTGTCGGTCGAAGCCCCCGCGCTGACGAGCCACGATGCCGGCGAGCCATTCACCATCACTTCGGTAATGCCGACGCCGCTCATGAGCACCAGGCGCACTCCCGGGACTTCGCCGAAGTAGTGGCGGAGTGAAACGTCCGACCACGGCTCGGCCGCGAGGATGACGTCGCCAGGGCGCACGTACTGCCGAAGCGTCGAGGCGATGCCGCGCCAGTCGAGTTTCTGGAAGGGCTCGGTGCGGGCGGAGGGCCAGGCCTGGGCGGCGGTGAGAATGGCGATGATGAGTGTGATTGCGTATGCCGCGCGGCGGCTTTCGCCGCCGCGTTTGAAAGCGGCGGCTTTTGCCGCCGCACTCCATATGCCTACGCTGGCCAAGAGCAGATAACCAATCAACGACGCGACTACGTAGCGCACAGCGAAGAAGTGGTCGTAAATGCGCAGCGCGAGCAGCGTGATCGCGAATGGCAACACCGTCATGCCGATCAGCACGATTGCCTGTCGATGGCTGTTGCGCGCGATCGCGATCGCGCCGATCAGCGCGAAGATCACCGTTGCCGCAGCAGTGCGTCCGGCGATCTCCTGTCCGAATGCGGACACGGAAAACATGCGCCCCAGCGTCGTCGCGAAGTCCCAGTCCAGCGGCGGGAAGCCCGGAAGTTTCGTGTCATACATCGGCCGCGCGGCGTAGATCGCGCGGAACAGCGCGAGCACGATCGCCGCACATGCAGTGGCCCATGCGTACCAGCGGCGGTGTTCGCGATCGACGATTGCGACGAGAAAGCAGACCGCCGCTGCCGACGCGACGATCGTCGATGCGACGGCCGAGGTATAGAGCATCGCCAGCAACACGGCGCACAACGCGGCCAGCGAACGCCCGCGCATCAGAATCGCAATCAGCGCGGCCGTCAGAAACATGATCAGCGCGTAGCCGCGCGCTTCACGCGAGTAATAAACGTGCAGCGGCGAGACGGCGAGCAGCACCAGCGACGCGCCGAGCGCACGTCGTTCGAGCGGCACGAACCAGAGCAGCGGAATCGTCGCCAGTCCGAACGTCGCCGCCGCGAGTCGGCCCGCGAACTCGGTCGTCCCGAACACACGCGTCGCGAGCTGCGTCAGGTAGTAAAGACCGGCGTGCTCTTCTTCCAGACGTCCGAACCATTGCCACCACCGGTTCGCGGTGAGCTTGGTCGTCAGTTGCTGGTGCAGGATCTCGTCGAGCCAGTAGCTCGGTTCGCCGAGGCCGTCGAAGCGGAGGAACGCCGCAACGGCGACCGCGGCGGCGAGCAGCGCGAGCGTCAGGGCGTCTTCGGCGCGACGACCCATTCGGTCCACGTTCGCGGACTCTCGTTGCCGCTCTTGTCGATGGCCGTCACCGCGTAGCGATAGGCGATGCCGAGGTTCACGTTGGCGTCGGTGATGGTGGTGGCGGTGACGATCTCATTCACGAGCGGCACCGTGCCGATCTCCTGAATGTTGACGTGGCCCACGCCCTCGCTGCGATAGATGCGATAACCGGCGAGATCGGCCGCTTCGACGGGTTCCCACAAGAGACGCACGATTTTCGTCTCGATCAGCGCGGTCATCGACGTCGGTTTGGGCGGCGCGACGAGATCCTTGAACGTCGCGCGCACCGGCGCCGACGCGTTGCTCTGCAGCAGCGGCGGCCCCTCGGACGCCACCGCCGAAACGCGATACTCATGCTCGCCGTACGGCGGCGTGTCCGTGTAGATCGTGCCCTTCACCGGCGCGTTGTTGATCGGGAGCGCGAACTCGTTGATCGGCTCGCCGGGCGCGGTGCGATAGATGCGATAGCCGGCGATGATCGGCGCCTCTTCGCCGCGCACGGACGTCTTCGGCTCCTGCCATGTGAGCTCGACGCCTTCCGCTTTCGCCGTGGCAGCGACACCTGCCGGGGCGGTGCCCACCGGGAGAGGGACGATGATTGCCATATTGGACAGCTCGCTGCGCGCGGCGGCGCCCTCGGTGACGACGGCATAGGTCACGCGGACGGGACGGCCGTCCTGCGAGCGGAACGGTGGCGTGTCAGCAAACACGAGCTTCGCGCCGGCGGTCGCGGTGGCGAGGTTGGCCTTTTCTATGCTCTCGATTCGGTTGCTGAGCTTGACGAACTGCGCCTGCGGCAGCGTCGGGATTCGGGAGAAGAGCGCCACCGGCTGCGGCGTCGACGGATCGACTTCGCCGGGCGCGATCACACGCGGATCCTGGCCGACGGTGGAGGCCGGAAGCTCTTCGACGTAGCGGAAGATGGAGATGCGGCGGATCTCGGTGAGACTGCGGCCCGCGGTGGTGAGCGCGGGGTAGCTCCAGGAGAGGATCACCTGGTCCGCGCGCTGTGTTACAAGCAGGTCGGTCGTCGCCTTGGGGATGATCGGGACTGGCGGGCGGGGGTCGCCACGTTTGCCGCATGCGGCTGCCGCGATCACGAACACGACCAGGAACTTTCGGAGCGTCACGGGGCGCGATTGTAACGGGAGAAAAACGAATGTGCGGAATCATCGGCTACACCGGCACGCGCGACGTGGTGCCGGTCCTGCTCGGCGGGCTGAAGAAGCTCGAGTACCGCGGCTATGACAGCGCGGGCGTCGCGGTCGTCAACGGAAACGGCGTCGACGTCGTGCGTGCCGAGGGGAAGCTTTCGAACCTCGAGGCGAAGCTCGAAGAGCAGAAGCTGCACGGCTCGTTCGGCATGGGCCACACGCGCTGGGCCACGCACGGCAAACCGAACGAGAACAACGCGCACCCGCATCGCGACTGCACGGGTAACGTAGTGGTCATCCACAACGGCATCATCGAGAACTTCCTGCCGCTCAAGCAGCGCCTGAAATCGCAGGGACACGAGTTCAAGAGCGAGACGGACACGGAAGTGGTCGCGCATCTCATCGAGCAGTACCGGAAAGGCGGACTGTCGTTCGTCGACGCGGTGAAGAAAGCACTCAAGGAGCTCGAAGGCCACTACGCGCTGGTGATGATCGCCGCCGATGATCCGGGCACGATCATCGCCGCCAAGCAGGGACCGCCGCTCGTCATCGGCCTCGGCGAGAACGAAAATATCGTCGCGTCCGACGTCGCTCCGTTGCTCGCGTACACGCGCAACATCATCTATCTCGAGGACAGCGAGTACACGGTGCTCGACGACAATAAGGTCGAGCTCTTCACGTTCGACGACCAGAAGGTCGAGCGCGCGCCCACGAAGATCCTGTGGGATGCGGTGCAGGCCGAGAAGGAAGGCTATCGCCACTACATGCTCAAGGAGATTCACGAGCAGCCGCGGGCAGTGCGCGACACCTTCACCGGGCGCATGTTCGAAGAATCGGGCGAGATCTTCTTCAACGACCTGCAGTTCACGCCGGACGAATGGGCGCAGTTCGAGCGCGTGCACATCGTCGCGTGCGGAACGTCATGGCATGCGGGACTGGTCGGCAAGTTCCTGCTCGAGAACGCGGCGCGCATTCCGGTCGAAGTCGATTACGGTTCGGAGTACCGCTATCGCGAGCCGGTCGTCGACGAGAACACGCTCGTCATCGGCGTCACGCAATCCGGCGAGACGGCGGACACGATCGCCGGCATGCAGGAGGCGAAGCGCAAGGGCGCGAAGCTGATCTCGATCTGCAATGTCATCGGCGCCGCCGCGACGCGCATGTCGGACGGCGTGATCTACACGAACGCCGGACCTGAGATCGGTGTCGCGTCGACGAAGGCCTTCACCACGCAGCTCACGGCGTTCTATCTGCTGTCACTCTACATCCGCCAGTTGCGCGGTGAGGACAAGGATGACATCCGCTACGCGATGCACGAGCTGTCGACGATCCCGCACAAGATCGAGCATCTGCTGAAGACGCAGGAGAAGAAGATCCAGCAGCTCGCCAACCGCTATCACAACGCGCAGGACTTTCTCTTCCTCGGCCGCGGCGTGCATTACCCGATCGCGCTCGAGGGCGCGCTGAAGCTCAAGGAAATCTCGTACATTCACGCCGAGGGATATCCGGCTGGCGAGATGAAGCACGGGCCGATCGCGCTGATCGACGAGAACATGCCGCTGGTCGCGATCGCAACGCACACGCCGGTCTACGACAAAGTCGTGTCGAACCTGCAGGAAGCCAAAGCGCGCGACGGAAAACTCATCGTCATCTGCGACGAAGGCGACGAGGCCATGCAGAAGATGGCCGACGAGTACATCGAAGTGCCGTGGACGGTCGAGGCGCTGCAGCCGATCCTGACCGTCGTGCCGACGCAACTGCTCGCGTACTACGTCGCGTTACGGAGAGGGTGCGACGTCGATCAGCCGCGCAATCTGGCGAAAAGCGTGACGGTGGAGTGATCTGGAGCGGCGGGCTCTCAGCCCGCCGGCCCACGTTCGACGGGCTGAGAGCCCGTCGCTCCAGATTGCTTACACGCGCGCCGTCGCCGCGGTCTTCGTCATCAGACCGCCGATCAGGTAGACCGCGCCGAGCGCGATGTGGATCACGTGATCCATCGTGCCGAGCATGAGCTGATCGGGGATGACCGTGAACATGCGGTCATCGCCCGTGCCCATCACGAAGCCGACGACGCCGAGGAGCAGGTAGACCACGCCGAAGACGAGGCAGAACGTGCGCGCGCCTGCGGGCGTCCCTTTGAGACCGAGCCAGAGCGAGATCGCGCCGCTGACGAGGTGAATGACGTTGTGCGCGAGCGAAAGGTGCGCGCCGAGCAGGTTGGGTGCGACGAACCCGAGGACACCGACGAGGAGAAATACCACACCGAGAATCGTGGCAATCCGGTTGGCCATATCGTTCCTCCGTTTTATTTAGGGTACGGAAAGAATACGCTCATTGGGCGGCGGACGAAGATGCCGTCGCTGCGGGCGGCCTCGCTGCTTGACTTTTTGCCACCCGTGCCCCAATCTACCCATTTACAATAACCTCGGCATTCTGGCCTCCCCCTACGTCTTTCTGCTCGCCGTCGCGAGCGCGATCCCTGACTCGGAACCGGCCACGTTTACAGCCAGGCCGTTCGGAGAAAAGGCATGACCGCGTATCGAAAACTCGCATGGTCCCTGACGATCGCATTGATCGCAGCACTGATCCCATCACCCGTCGCCCATGGCTATGCGTGTTCGGAGCCGAAGCTGACGGGATCCGTCGACGAGATGCAGGAAAATGGGTCGTTCACACTGACAGTGGAGCGCACCGATCTCGATTTCCCGCCGAAGTTCGAGCTGTTTTTTCGCGGCGGGTCGTGGTTTTACCAGTCGCTGCCGAGTAGACGTGTGTACATCCCAATGTCGGCGGCCTGCATGGCGGAGCCATCCGAGTTGCGAGTCGAAGCCCACGACTGCTGGGGGCCCTATCCGGCCGGCGATTGGTCGACAATCATCTCCAATAAAGCAACCAAGCCGAGCGTCCATGCGACGACGGAAAAGGCATTCGATCCAGTCGCTGGGAGGATGAGAAGGAAAGCAACCATCAAGTGGGATTTCGGCCTCGGCACCTCGGGCTGGACCGCGCGTGCGGACCTGCTGAGTTGGAAGACAGCAGATGGTTCGTCAACGGGGTCTACGCCATTATGGGTGCCTACCTCTCACACACGTACAGGGAGCGCTTCCGTATTCTTCGATCCTCCCCCGAGCTCTCAACAGTTCCTGGTCCACGCGCGGGTGCAATCGTGCACCGGAATCGCTACAGCCGAAACATCGATCGACTGCGCGATGTGCGATGAAACTGCATCGAAGGACCCGGTGTCGTATAGCGATGGGAACGTTCAGGTGTACGACGCCGATGCGCTACCTCCGATCGCGGGCCGA
>DASPNA010000084.1:0-82119 GCA_035626775.1 Thermoanaerobaculia bacterium | reverse complement strand
ATGATTTTCGCGGCGCGTTTCGGATCGATGTAGCGCGGCGAGCCGGGCACGAAGATGAAGCCGAGGAAGTCGGCGCCGAGCTCGGCGGCGTACGTGGCGTCGTCGAGGCGGGTGATTCCGCAGATCTTGATGGTTGTCATGTCGTGAGCAGTGTACGCACGGCGGCGGTGCGATCGTGCTGCCGCAGCAGCGATTCGCCAACCAGGAAGGCGTGAAAGCCGGCGGCGTGGAGGCGTTCGACGTCGGCGCGCGTACGGATGCCGCTCTCCGCGACGCGGATGGTTTCGGGCGGCATGAGTGCGCCGAGGCGCTCGGAGGTGGCGAGGTCGACGTGGAAATCGCGGAGGTCGCGATTGTTCACGCCGATGAGTTTCGCGCCGCCTTCAATCGCACGATCGAGCTCCTGCTCGTCGTGCACTTCGACGAGTGCGTCGCAGCCGTACGCCTCGAGCAGGCCGACGAAGTTGAGGATTTTTCGCGCGTCGAGTAATGACGCGAGCAGGAGGATTGCGTCGGCGCCCGCAGCGATGCCCCGCATCAGTTGCGACGGCTCGACGACGAAGTCCTTCATGATCACCGGCAGCGACGCGGCGGATCCGGCGCGCGCGATCCAGTCGGTCGAGCCGCGGAAGAACTCGGGCTCGGTGACAATCGAGATCGCGGCCGCGCCGCCCGCTGCGTAATCGCGCGCGATCGATTCGACGTCGGGATTTTCGACGATCGCTCCGGCGCTCGGCGACGCGGATTTGATCTCGGCGATGACGTTGATGCCCTCGCGCGAGATGGCGGTGCGGAACGCGAACGGTGTTTTCGCAGCGGCGCGATCGCGTGCGGCGCGACGGACGTCTTCGACGTCCATTGGCTCCTCGCGGAGCCGCGCGCGCGTGCGATCGACGATCTGCTCGAGCACGGTCATGCGCGACCCCTCATCCGCCTTCGGCACCTTCTCCCCTCGCCGTGGGGAGAAGGCGACCCAATGACACCGCCTGTGTAGCCTTCTCCCCTCGGCAGAGGGGAGAAGGTGCGCGAAGCGCGGATGAGGGGCGTCACGCGTTCGTCTCCGCGATCAGTTGTTCGAGCTTGCGCATGGCGTTGCCGCTCGCAATCGACTCGTGCGCGAGCTTCACACCTTCTTTGATCGACGACGCCGCACCCGCGACGTACAACGCGGCGCCGGCGTTCCCGATCACGATGTCGTGGCGCGCGCCGCCGGCATTGCCGAGAACTTCGCGCGCGATGGCGGCGTTCGCGTTGACATCGCCGCCCGCCAGCGCGTCGATCGGATGCATGCGCACGCCAATCTCCTCCGGGGTGATCTCGTATGTGCGCGTCGCACCGTCGCGTACCTCGCACACCAGCGTCGGCGCGGAGACGGAGATTTCGTCGAGACCATCGCGACTGTGCACGACCAGCGCGTGCACGGCGCCGAGCGCCGCCAGCACCTGCGCAACCGTTTCGACGAGGCGTTGCGCATAGACGCCGAGTACCTGTCGCCGCGCAAACGCGGGGTTGGTCAGGGGCCCGAGGACGTTGAAAATCGTGCGCACGCCGAGCTCGCGGCGTACCGACGCGACCGCGCTCATCGCGGGATGCAATCGCGGCGCGAACAGGAACGCGATCCCGGCGCGCTGCAGCACGTGCGACATGCGCGTCGCATCGAGATCGAGGTTCACGCCGAGTGCGCCGAGGAGATCGGCGCTGCCGCAGGAGGAGGAGACGGCGCGGTTGCCGTGCTTGGCGACATTCGCTCCGGCGCCCGCGGCCACCAGAGCCGCGATCGTCGAGATGTTGAACGTGCCGCGGCCATCGCCGCCGGTACCGCAAGTGTCGACGAGTTGATCGCGAATCGAATCGACGTCGAGCGGCGTCACGCGCTCACGCATCGCCATCGCCGCGCCCGTGATCTCCTCGGCAGTCTCGCCTTTCATGCGCAGCGCGACGAGCAACGCCGATTTCTGCACGTCCGTCGCGCGTCCGTCCATCACGTGGCCGAAGACTTCGTGCATCTCGTCGCGCGTCAGCGAACGGCCGTCGACGATTCGCTTGATCGCCTCCGCGATCATCGGATGCCGCCGAGGAAATTGAAGATGAGTTGGTCGCCGCCGCCGGTGCCGTACGACTCGGGATGGAATTGGATGCCGTAGATCGGCCGCTCGCGATGCGTGATGGCCATGATCGCGCCATCGGGCGTTTCGGCGTCGATGCGGAAGAAGTCCGGCAGCGTTTCGCGCGCGACGATGAGCGAGTGGTAACGCGCCGACCGCATCGGAGTCGGACAGCCGGCGAACAATCCTTCGCCGCTGTGTGTGACGTCGCTGACCTTCCCATGCACCGGTACTTCGCCGCGCACCACGCTCGCCCCGAACGCCTCGGCGATGGCCTGATGGCCGAGGCAGACGCCGAGGAGCGGGATGTCGCGATTGGCGTGGATCAGATCGATGCAGCGGCCGGCGCGCGCGGGAGTGCCGGGACCGGGCGAGATCACGATCGCGCTCGGGCGTTCGTCGAGGAGCGCTCGCGGCTCGAACGCGTCGTTGCGAATGACGCGCAGCCGCTCACCTGCAAGGCGCTCGATCTGCTGCACCAGGTTGTAGGTGAACGAATCGTAGTTGTCGATGACGGTGATCAAGGTGCGGGAGTGTTAACACGGATTGCGTCGAATTGGCAGTCCGGCTCAGGACGCGCCGTTGGGCATCTTGACCAGCACCCCCGGCTCCTCGTTCTGCATCGTCAAGCGCAGCTTCGTCGATTCGAGCGGCAGCGTCTCGATCTGATCGATGTTCTTCATCTCCTTGCCGCTCTGCGCCATGCGCTGCAGTTCCTCTCCTTTCGGCCAGAGCATGCGGTCGATCGAGCCGATGGCGGCGTTGTAGCGCTCGACGGTTCCCTGCAGCGCCTTGCCGATGCCGGAGATGTGCTCCATCACCTTCACGAAGCGGTTGAACAGCTCCACGCCGGCGTCGTGCATCTTCTTCGCGTTTTCTTCGGTGCGCTCCGCTTTCCAGCCGGCGGCGATCGCGCGCAGCAGCGGCAGCAGCACCGTCGGCGACGCGAGATAAATCTTTCGCTCGACCGCGTACTCGAACAGGCTCGCGTCGGTCACGAGCGCGGCGGACAGGAAATGCTCGCCCGGGAGATACATCACCGTGAAGTCGAGCGTCTCGCCGACGCTGGCCTGGTATTCGCGGCGGCTGAGCGAGTCGATGTGCCGGCGCAGGGTCTTCGCATGCATCACGAGCAGCTCGCGCTTGCGCGCATCATCGGTCTCGTTCGACGCCTCGGCGTACTCCGCAAGCGGTGCCTTCGAGTCGACGGCGATCACGCGATTGTTCGGCAGGCGCACGATGAGATCGGGACGAACGCGGCGTCCTTCATCCGTGAAGAACGTCTGCTGCGTGTCGAAGTCGCAGAACTCGCTCATGCCAGCGAGCTCGACGCAGCGCTTGAGCGAGCTCTCGCCCCATGAGCCGCGCACGGTCGGCGACTTCAGCGCGTTCGAGAGCCGCGACGCCTCGCGTTGCGTCGATTCCTGCGCGATCAGCAGCGCGCGGATCTGTTCCTGCAAACCGCCGTAGCTGGCGTTGCGCGCGAGCTCGCTGTTCGCGACTTCGGTGCGATAGGACTCGAGCATCTCGCGCACGGGAGTGAGCAGCGACTCGATCTCTGCCTTCTTGGTGTCGAGCGCGCCGCTGACCTGGGTCTTGTTCGTGTGCACGAGCGCCTCGCTGACGTCCTTGAACGCCTTCTGCGCGAGGTTCGCGAAGCTGTCCTCGATCTCCTTGCGAAGCTGGTTGTGATTGGCGAGGATCTTCGCGGTCTCGTCGGCGCGCGTCTCGGCAACAGCCCGCGCTTGTTGCGCTTCCTCGAGACGGCGTTGCATCTCGCGCGTCGTGCGCTCGCTGCGTTCACGCTCCGAACGTGCCGCGTCTCTTTCCGCGAGCGCCCGTAACGCCTCGGCACGTTTGTGCGCGCTCCCGACCACCCATCCCACGATCGCGCCGACGGCAAGCGCGATCACGCCAAAAATCAGTGCCGTAATTGTCATGCATTTATTGTAACGGCTGGAGCGCCTGGATCACGCGTTCGACGTCGCTCGCGTCGTTGTAAAAATGAGGGGAAAAGCGCAGCAGGCCTTCGCGGGGCGCGCAGACGATGTGCTGCTCTTCGAGCTTGCGATGCCACCAAAGGAGCGATTTCTCTACATTTGGTGGAGTGGCGCCGATGATCGGCGAACGGATCGGACGTGGCGACGCGACGCGCCAGCCGAGCTCCTCGAGACGATCGGCGAGGAGCGTAGCGACCTCGAGCGCGCGACCGCGAATCGCGTCGATGCCGATTTCGCCGAGGAGATCGAGGGCAGCGCGGAGGCCGAAGACGCCGTTCGTATTCAGCGAGCCGGCCTCGAAGCGGCGCCCGTCGCGGACGAGCGTGGTGCCGGTACCGATGAACTTCCCGCCGCGCTCCACATTGGTCCAGCCCATTTCTAGAACGTGGAGTAGCTCGCGTTTGTCGGCGGCGACGAAGAAGATCGCTGCCCCTTCCGGACCGCACATCCACTTGTGGCCGTCGGCGGCAAGGAAATGGATGCGCGATTTGTGTACATCGATCGGCAACACGCCGACGCTCTGAATCGCGTCGACGCAGAACAGCACACGGCGACGCTCGCAAAGCTCGCCCATCGCAACGAGGTCGGCGGTGAAGCCGTTGTGAAACGCGACCGAGGAGACGCTGACGATGCGCGTGCGTTCGTCGAGCAGCGGCTCGATCGCTGCGACCGTCGTCTCCGCCGCGACGCGAACTTCGACGCCGCGCGATTCGAGCCGCTTCCACGGCGTCCAGTTCGACGTGAATTCGAGCGCCGAGGTGATGACGTTGTCGCCTTCGTTCCACGGCAGTCCTTCGGCGACGAACGACAACCCCTCGGAAGTGTTCTTCAGGATCGCGATCTCGTCCGTGTTCGCGCCGATCAACCGCGCGCTCGCTTCGCGGAGCTTATCGATTTCGGCGTACCACTCGCGCCAGTGCAGCGCGCCGAAATCGCGTTGATCGGCGGCGTGCTTCGCCATGGCCGCGTGCGCGCGCGTCGAGAGCGGCCCCACCGCGGCGTGGTTGAAGTAGACGAGGTTCTGCGTGACCGGGAACAGCTCGCGGAGGTTCACGCGAGGCAGGATACTGCGCGGATCAAAATCTGGAGCCGACGGGCTGAGAGCCCGTCGCTCCAGATGCCGGGAGTCAATGCACCTTTGTCGCTTGAACTTTCCTCACGACACCTTTGCTGGCCCATGATTCGTGAAATCCCCACGTCAGACCTGCGGCCGCGCCGCTCTCGTTGCGCTGGATCGTGATTTTCGCGCCGTCTGTACTGTCAAAAAAGAGATCTCGTGCAATTGGAATCAACTCCCGTTCACCCTCCGTGCAGGGTGCGGCGTGAACCCGGCCGGCGGTCACACCGATCTCCGGTGTCAGCGTCAGGCGCGGTTGTATGTGTGGGAGCCACAGCGGTTCGCCGCCATGGACCACGATCCCCACGTCGGCGTCCAGACCGAGGCCGAGCAACTCCGGATGCGCGCGAACGATCGTGACCAGGTCGAACTGGCGGTTGCGGACCAGCACGTGTTGATCGATCGCGCTGTTCGCGAGAAACCCGAATCCTCGTTCGTGATCGCCCATCGGCAACAGCGGGCCGCGCGTGTCGCCTCGAACCAGGTAGGAGCCCTGGATCGTGGCTCCTGCCGAGCCGCCGCCGATCACGCCTCCGCGCGCAAGAACCGCCCAAAGCGCGGATTCCGTTTTCGTGTCGAGGTAAGCGTCCGCAATACGCCAATGGCGGCCGCCCGCGAACCAGACACCGGTCGCCGCGAAACTGGCGGAAGTAACTCGCTTGCAATGGCTCGTCGTAGTAGTCGCGCCCTGCAGCGGTCGGGATGACGATGACCTTGGCCTTGCTGCCTCCCGCGAGCCGAACAAACTCTGCAAGGGGCTCAGGTGCCTCACTGCCGCCGTGAATGACCAGATAGCCGTTTTGTAATGACCGTTCGCGATCAGCCGCCACGCGCACGCCGATGATCATGAGGAAGACGAAAAAGGCCGTTCGCATTTTTCTCCTTCACGGCGTGTCCTGCGTGAGTTCCTGCAGGATACTGCGGCGGGGCATGATGGTTGCGTTGGCTGAGTCGATATGGGCATTCTGATCTGGATCATCGTCGGCCTCGTCGCGGGAGTGCTCGCATCGATGGTGATGGGCGGCACGGGTTACGGCATCATCGGCGACATCATCATCGGCATCGTCGGCGCGTTCGTGGGCGGCTGGTTGTTCACGAAGCTGGGGATTTCGTCGCCGTTCGGCGGGTTGCCCGGAACGATCTTCGTGGCGTTTGTCGGGGCGGTCGTGCTGCTTTTCGTCCTGCGCCTGCTGCGCGGTGGCGCAGCGCGGGCGAGGTAACACCGGCGCACCACACCTGGCGCGCCATCGCCCGGATCTCGTCGACCACTACTGCGGGAGCTTCGATTGGGACATCGTGACCACTGGTCGTCCGTACCATCCTGGATCGCGGCGCGCGTGACGCGATCTCTTCCTGCCCTTCGATCCAGTACCTGCGGAATCGTTCTGCCGCTTCATCCGACCATCCGGGCGGCTTCCGCCACTCCGCGGCGATGACGACGAGCGGAACGTGGACACGGCGCTGCTCGGTTGTCATCGCCTGTTCGTAGTCCGGCAATGCACCCTCCCCGAATCGCGCTTCCCACCAATTGCGCGAAGCGCTCGCAGCCACGAGTCGTGCGCGGAGATTGCGCGGAAGCTCCGACGGAAACTCCTGTTTCGGCCATTGGTCGCTGGCGCGCCACTCCTCCATCTCCCTGGTGCGCCGTGCGCGATGCGCGGTGACGGCGGCCTGCAACTCGGGAGATTTCGGCCGGGACCATTCGGCGTTGGCGGCGTCAACCGCGATGATGCCCGCGACGTCCGAGGGATGACGCCAGTAGTACCGCTGCACGAACGATCCGCCCATCGAGTGCCCAACGAGGATGAACGGCGGCTTCTCGCCGCTGCGCAGCAGCAGCTCGTGGAGATCACTCGTGTACCCGGCGACACTCCGCTCAGGCGGCGGATCGCTCCAGCCGTAGCCAGCGCGGTCATACGAACACGTGCGCATCTCATTGCGCAGCGCGGCCTGCACCAGCCACCATTCGTAAAAACCGACTGCCGCGCCCGACTCCATCACCACCGTTCGCGGTCCCTTGCCGCTGCAAACGATGTGGAGACGTCGGCCACCGATGTCGACCCGTTTGCCGATCGGGCCATCCGATGTCACACACCCTGTGAAGAGAAGGACCGCTGCGATTGCACCACGCATGGTTCTCAACTTTACGTCGGTCCGCTGCGATTGGATGGACGGCGACGCCGTCGAATCCATCGGCAGAGCTGTAGACTCCGGCTAAGCCGATGAAAACAGTGCTTGCAGCGTTGCTCCTCGCCGCCGTCGCCTCGGCGGAAGACGTGAAGTTGCAGACGCTGAGCGGCGCGATTCATGGCACGTTACTCCTGCCGCCTGCGGAAACGCCGGTTCCCGTCGTGTTGCTGATTGCGGGGTCGGGGCCGACGGATCGAAACGGCAACGTGACCGGACTGCCGGGACCGAACGACAGCCTGAAGATGCTCGCCGAAGGGCTGGCGACGAACGGGATCGCGTCGCTGCGCTACGACAAGCGCGGCATCGGGGCGAGTGCGGCCGCGGGACCGAAGGAAGAGGACCTGCGCTTCGACACATACGTCAGCGACGCCGCGGCGTGGGTGCAGCAACTGCGCAACGACACGCGCTTCTCGACGATCGTAGTGGCAGGACACAGCGAAGGCTCACTGATCGGCACGATCGCCGCGCGGAAGGCGGATGCGTTCGTGTCGATTGCAGGGACGGCGCGGCCCGCGGGCACGATCATTCGCGAGCAGCTCAGCACGAAATTGCCGAGCGATCTCCTGAAAGAAAGCGAGCGCATTGTCGCGGCGCTCGAACGCGGATCGACCGCGGAAAACGTCCCCGCGCCGCTGGAGATGCTGTATCGCGCGAGCGTGCAGCCGTACATGATCTCGTGGATGAAGTACGACCCCTCGCGCGAAGTCGCGCAACTCGCCGTGCCCGTGCTCATCGTGCAAGGCACGACGGACCTGCAGGTGCCGGTCGCCGACGCGCATGCGCTGAAGAAAGCGAATCCGAAAGCGGACGTCGCCATCATCGACGGCATGAATCACGTGCTGAAGAAGGTCGAAGGTGACATCGGGCAGCAGTTCCCGTCTTACAGCGACCCGAAGCTGCCGGTCGCGCCGGAGCTGATCGAGCGCGTGAGCGCGTTCGTGAAGCGCGCCGCTAAAACGTAGCGAGCTGCGCGAGGTACGCGTCGTAGTTGCGCTTCATCTCGACGAGCGAATCGCCGCCGAATTTCTCGCGCATCGCGGCGGCGAGGATCACCGCGAGCATGGCCTCGCACACGACGCCGCACGCGGGAACCGCGGTGACATCGCTGCGCTCCCACTGCGAGCGATGGGCCTCATGCGTCTCGGTATCGACGGACGGCAGGCCGCGGCGCAGCGTCGAGATCGGCTTCATGTACGCGCGGACGACCACGTCCTGGCCGTTCGTGACGCCCCCCTCCAGGCCGCCAGCGCGATTCGACTGGCGTTGATACCGCCGGTTCTCATCGAAAAGAATCGCATCGTGCACCTCGGAACCGATGCGCTGCGCGGCGGCGACGCCATCGCCGATCGACACGGCCTTGACCGCGTGAATGGAGAGGATGGCCTGTGCGATGCGGCCGTCGAGTTTTTCCGTCCACTGGACATACGACCCCAAGCCGACCGGCACACCGCGCGCGGCGACGACGATTGTGCCGCCGAGGGTTTCGCCGGCTTCTTTGGCGCGATCGACTGCGGCGACCATCGCGGCTTCATCCCCGCGATTGAGCGCCCGCAGCGGTGATTCGTCGTCGACTGCACCAAGCTCTTCCCACGCCGGCGCGTAATTCGGATCGCCCGCGGCACCGACGGACGCGACGCCCGAACGAATCTCGATGCCGAACGCCCGCAAGAGCTCCTTCGCGATCGCGCCCGCCGCGACGCGCGACGCGGTCTCGCGCGCCGACGCGCGCTCGAGGATGTCGCGCAGGTCGGTGCGTCCGTATTTCATGCCGCCCGCGAGATCGACATGCCCCGGCCGCGGCGCATGCACGCGGCGCTTGTGCGCCTCCGCCTCATCGACGTCCCACGGATCCATCGCGTCGCGCCAGTTGTCGAAGTCGCGATTGCGAATGGTCATCGCGATCGGCGAGCCGAGCGTCTCCCCTCCCCGCACGCCCGAGGTGACTTCGGCCTCGTCGGTCTCGATCTTCATCCGCCCGCCGCGGCCGTAACCGTGCTGGCGGCGGCGAAGATCGTCGTTGATGCGCGCGCGATCGAGACGGACGCCCGCGGGCATGCCGGTGACGATGATCGTGAGTTGCGGCCCGTGGGACTCACCGGCGGTGAGGAAGGAGAACGTAGACATCACTCGGGAGTGTACGGGATCGCGTCAGTACCCGCGCTCCACGCACTTCAGCGAACCAAGGATGCGGCGCACTGTCTTTTCGTCTTCGGCGTCGTGTACAGAAACGCCGTTCTGGTACACGTGAAGCACCTCGGCCGACGCGCGCAGGACATCACCGTTCGTGCAGCGGAGATCGTAGCGGTAGTTCGCGTAGTCCTTGTTGTCGATGCGGTCGATCGTATCGTGGAACGCGGACAGCCACTCGCGCAGCCTCCGTTGCACCGGATCGTCGGGAACGACCATCCGCAGCGATTTCTGCTGCTGCTCGAAAGCGTCGGAAGTCATGCGGTCGCCGGCGATCGTGACGATGCACGTGGTGTCGTCGTGAACGCCGGCCGGCGGTTCCACCGAGTGAATCCCGATCGAGAAACTGGTGACCGATTCCCGTTCGGCACACAACGGCGCGGGCGCTTCGAACTTCACGCCGGCCTCGCCGAAATGCTTCTCATCCCAGGCCAGCGAATCGCGGCGAATGCCGCCGTCCTGCTGCTGCGCGGACGCCGAAACGTCCGCGCAGGAGAGAAACGCCAAGGCGAAAACAGCCGCGCCGAAACCAGTCGCCATCATGAATGTCCGCTTCAACTCAGAACCTGATCCTGTATCCGCCAACGATGGCCGGAGCCTCGCACTGCATGCCGCTGTGGTCCGGTTGCAGCTCGAGGAAATACTCGCCTGTCTTCAGGAACTCCCATGTGAACCCGCTTGCGGCAGCAATGCCGGTCACGATGGTGGACAAGCCGAGGTAATCCTGAATTCCTCCGATACCGGCGCCGCCGGCGTTGTACTTGGTCGCTTCGGAGGGCCAGGTCAGTCCAGCCCGCTCGACCATTTCCTGCGCCCACGTGCCGCAGTTGTTGTGCATCAGATAGTACGAACCGAACACATCGCGTCTCCGCTCGTTCATCTCCTGCCGTTGACGGACGGCCATGAGATAGAGCCGCTCCTGTGCTTCCTGCTCGTCGGTGATCTTCCAGATGCGCTGACGGCCCATCTCGCGGTTCTGCAGATGGTTCGTGCGAGCCTCCCAGAATGACTCCTGGTCGAACTTGTCGTTGTAGCCGATGTACGAGCCGCGGGTGACGAACGTGGAGGCGACGGCGCCGGTCCCGTCGTCATCCGAGCGCACGCCGCGGGGGTGGAACGAGAACGTTTCGCCATCCGGATTCGGCAGACGCAGGAGCGATCCGCCGGTTTGCAGCGGCTGCGTGTTCACGAGCTGCGCCCAGCACACAGGATCGGCGAGCCCGGTCGCGTCGAACGCGAGGTAGTAATGGCCGATGATCGGATACGCGAGACGCAGGCCTCTCCCGTTGAACTCGCGGTAGACCACCCACACGGCCTCGCCGGTCGGATCGCGGTGGTTCACCGGATCGCCGGCGGCGAATGCGTAGAGATTCGCGCTGTCCTGATAACCGCGCGGATCGGGGCTGAGGAACGTGCCGCTCGGCGGGTCGTACCACCGCGCGCGCACGTAATTCTTGAGCGTGAACGGATCGGTGAAGGACTGCGCCTGGAACGAAGCGGTGAGCAGCAGCAACGCACCACTGTCCGCGGTCTGAACCGCTTCCGTCGAGATACCGCGTCCCGAACGTGCGCTCGATCCGGACGATGATCCCATGCCGGTGAGCGTGGTGAGCTCGTAGAGCAGGTACGAGGAATTCGCGGCCAGCCGTTCGTTGACACCATTGAATGCTTCGTGCAACTCGAACGGAACCTCGGGCGTCGTGAACACGCCGCTGCGCAGCGTGGTATTGGCAGGCAACACCGCCGCGCCATGCGTGTACGTGCTGGAGCGCAACGCTGCTGTCACGGAAACGGAGAGAGCGCGCGCGTTCGGTGCGTTCGCGAGCTCGGCCCACTGCGCCGGCGTGAGATCCCACCGAACGAGCCGGCCATCTCCCACGAGTCCCGGCACGACGGTCGAGGTGAAGATCGTCGTGCCGCCGGTGTTCAGTGAGGAGAGACGCATGCCGTCGGCGAGTGTGGCCGCATCGATCGGTTCGGTGAACTCGAGGTCGACGTAAACGCCTGCCGGTGTGCCGGTGCCCCGACCAACGGTCAGCTTCTCGACGGCCGGGCCAGGGAGCACGACCTCGCCGTCGCCATAGGGATCGCTGATGATCGTGCGCGCGACGATCCTGCCGGACTCGTTCAGGATTGCCTGGAGTCCGCCATCGCCGGCTTCGTCGTAGATCGGGTAATAGCGATGCACCCCGTCGTCCTCGGCGACCGTGACCTCGATCGGATCATCGAGGCTCATGCCGCCGTGGATGTACTGCCGGATCAGGCGGCCGCTCGGCACGACTGCACCGGCGGCATACTTCTCCGCTTCGAATACCGCGACGAGCTGGTCCGAGATCGGATCCCACACGAACGTAGTGCTCGCGGGGATGCCGGCGTCGGGTCCGAGCTCTTCCGGCTTGGCCAGCACGAACGCTGAGTCGGGAGGCATCGTGCCGCCGGCGACATCGGCGATCTCGACGCGCCGGCCGATCATGCGGTCCGCGCCGCTGTAGCTGTAGACGACGCGGATCACGCGCGTATCGCCGGCGCTGAGACGCTCGGTTACGGTGCGCAGCCGCTGCTTCTCGTCGAACTCGTAGAGGAACTGACCGTCGCCGGTGCGCACGCCGCCGCCATCGCTGCCGTCGGCCTTCTTGTACTCGTACGGCTCCGCGGGATTTCCAGCGTACGCGATCTTGTGACCGAGCGGCGTTTCGGTGAATGTCGACGTCGTCCCGGCACTCCGTTGGATCTCGTACAGGAAATCGGCCGGCGTCATCCTGGGCGTCACGGTTTGTGACGCTGCGGGCACGGAAGCGGCGCCCGGAGTGCTCGTGGCCGCGGAGGAGCCGATCAGGCGTCCGCGGTCGTCATAGTCCCAGGTCGTGGTCAGCCCGCCGTTCGCGAGACCGAGCAGGGTCGCGCTCTTGCGCAGCGTACCTTCGAAGATGATCTCCGAGCCGGCCATCAACTGGCTGCCCGCGAAGACCTTGAAGAGATTCATGCGGCCGGCCGCGGACTCATAACCGTATTCGCGGCGAATTTCGCTCGCACCGGCGGTGCCTGCGCCGACGTTCAGGGTGCGATGAATCGGACGCTTCATCGTGCGGTACTCGCTGGTGAGCAAGGGGCCGGTACCCGCACCGTTCGCGACGGCGCGATCGATTCCGATGAGATTGCCGACCGCGTCGTAGCGTTGCGTGACGCTGGTAGTCCAGGGTTGGCCGGCCAGTGCCGAAGTACCAGGCATGGTCCACGTGGTGCGGCGGCCCATCGCGTCGTACGAATGGCTCTGCTGGTAGTCGTCGATCGGGCTGCCGTTGCGATAGCGAGTCTGTCGCGTGAGCTGCGGACGGCCGACCGAGTCGAAATTGAAAAGCTCGATCAGGCTGTCGGGTGTCCGCCAACGGATCAGCCGCCCTTGCGCGTCGTAGACCATGCGGTCCACTTCGACGCCGGCGCCATTCGTAACGAGCTCGATTCGGCCTTCGCTGTCGTAGTTGTAATGCAGCCAGCGGTTCTGGCGATCCTTCACCTTCTTGAGGCGCCAGAGCTCGTAGTGCAATTCCTCGGTCGATCCGTCCGCATACGTTCTGCGGAACGGTCTGCCGACGCCGTCGTTTTCGGTAGTGGTCGGCTCCGACAGCGGATCGATGTATTTGTGGAACGCGCCGTTCTCGTCGTAAACGTACTGGTTCGCGCCGCCGCCGGGCAGTTGCTTGAGCGTCATGCGGCTGCGGGCGTCGTAGTCGAACGTCACATCGCCCGCCATGTCGGGAGCTTTCACGCGCGTGACGTTGCCGGCCTGATCGAAGTCGCGCTCGATGGTCATGTCCGCCGCGGCAGGAGGAGCGATCTTCGTGGTGCGGCCGAATGCGTCGTGCTCGAGCATGCTCGAATACGAGCTCGCTCCGTTGTTCTCGGCCGTCGTTGCCTGCGACGGCAGATCGCTGCCGCCATAGGTGAACGTGGTCTGCTCGAAGGTGCGCACCATCGTCGAGCCCAACGCCTCGCCGAAGCGCGTGTTGAGCAGGCGTCCGGCATCGTCGTAATCGGCGCGCTCCATCTGCGCGGGTGCTCCCGCGCCGGCGGTGGTGATGGTCATGCTGGTACGGCCCGCGCCATCCCACGTGTGCTGCTGCGCGGCACCGCCGTTGATGGTGGTCGATTGCAGCTTCCCGCCGGACGTGAACACGTTCGACATCGAGAAGTTCTTCTCCGGATCCGAGAACGTGGTCAGGCGGCCAAAGCCGTCGTATGCGGATGTGAGGTGGCTGCCATCGTCGAGGAGCGTCTCGACTGCGCGATGCGCGGCGTCGTAACGCGTTGCGGATGCGTGGATGTCGTCGGATTCGTACACCACGTTGCCGTGTACGTCATACCGCTTGCGCTCGGTCATCGTGGTCACGATGCCCATGAAAGCGGGGTTCTTCGGATCGGTGACGCGATCCTGCATTCTTCCGAGCTTGTCGATAGTGGTGGTGATCTCGCCGCCCTCCGGCAGGATCTTGCGAAGCACGTGCGCGGGGAGGTTGTACGTGTATTCGGTCTTCTGCTTCCGCGTGCTCGGGCTGCCCAGCCCCTCCCACGTCTCGTGCTCGAGAAGGCGATCCACCAGATCGTACCGATAGCGCTCCTCGATGACTTTCGTGCCCTGTTTGCGGCGGTGGATCCTCAGACGTCCGCGCGCGTCGTACCCATATACATCTTCGCTGTCGACGTCCGTACCGGTGACGGTCGTGCGGATGATCCTTCCGCGTTCGTCGAGTTGCTGGCGTGTGGTGTAGCTCCTGCCTGCGCGATCGAACGTGACCATGTCCGGATTCAATGGATCGTAGATGACGTCGGTGCGGACAGAGCCGCCAGCGCCTTCCTTGAACGCGGACGGCATCCCGCGGCGGTGGCGAATCGAATCGTTGCTCGGGTGGTAATCGATCTCACCAACGGCGCCCGGGCCGGTGGCCGGCGCGGCGGTCGCGCTCGACTCCACCTTCTTCAGCTGCCCCTGTGCATTGAACGTGTTCTTACGCTCGACGCCACCGTCCGTGGCGGCCGGTACGAGTGTGTCGCGGTGCGCTTCGGGCGCCTGAACGGACCCGGCATCGCTGGACACGTTGTCGAGGAACGCATCGCCACCGTGATCGAACGTCTGCGACATCCCGGCGATCCCCGAAATCGAGGTGATCGAACGTGATGCCGGCACCGATCCGATGCCGGAGATCGACGCGAATCCGATGGTCGACGTCACCAGCGGCTCGGTGCTCGATCCGGGCTTCATCAACTTCGTGACGTGCGGGCGGCCGTTCGAATATTCGAACCGCCACGTCCGATCCACGTTGGTGTTGCCGTAGGTCGCATACGAGACGCTCGTGGGAAGGGCGCCGAACTCCGCGACTTCCCACACCGGAACGCCCGCTTCGACGATCTTGTCCACATGAACGCGATCGTCCGTGTAGTTGGTTGGGGCCAGCGCGCCGCTGATGGTGTACGTACGCTTCTGCTGCATCGCGTCATGCACGATCGTCTCGACCGAAACGGGGAGATCGGACGCAAGCGTGTACGCGAAGGTGGAGACCGCGTTGTCCAGCGTCCCCCACTTCTCGTTCTTGATCATGTCGCGGACGTTGCCGGAAGGCTCGTACTCGAACGTGACGCGTGCTTCCAGGTCGCCGGGCTCACGGATCGTTGCGAGGTTCGTCCCGAGCTCGAGCTGATCCGAATACGCGCTCGACGAGGAGAAGTAGGTGTAGTTCTGCTTCGGCCGCGAGCTGTCCGACGAATGGTCGTACACAAGATCGGCACCGCGCGTCTTCGGCAACTCGACCTGCGTCAGCACACCTGCCGGATTGACGTGGAACTTGATCTCGCGATCGCGCCAATCCTCGATGACCGACACCTGATCGCTGTCGCCTTCGTAGTCGACCGTCGTGGCGCGTCCGACCGGATCGGTGATGCGCGCGAGACGGCCGTCCGCGTCGTACGAGTAGTGGATGGCGTTGCCGGTGTTCGCGACACCGATCTTGAAGAACTCATCGGACCGCATGGTGATCCGTCCGAGCTCGTCGAAGTCGGTGATGCGCTGCTTCACATCGGTCATGCGCCAGCCTTCGTTGCGGCGCACGAGCTTCAGGTTGAGCGCGGGCGGTGCGTTGTAGCCGCCGCCGGTCGCGGGCGTGAACCGCCATGTTTCGCCGGAGCCATCGCGGTACTCGACCGAAAGATTCGGCAGCGGACGGAGGCGCTGCAGGTACGACGCATCCCATCCGGCGCCGAGCGGCGACAGACCGAGCGTCCGCGAGCGGTACGTACGGTCGAACACGACGTTCCATCCGACGCGTCCGCCGGCATCGAGATCCACCGTCCGCGACATCACTTCACCGCTATGGACGAGGAACGTTTCCTGATGTGCGCCGATCGCCGCCGGCGCGCCCTGGGCTGCGCTCAGGACGTGCGTCGGACGAACGGTGTCGGCCATGACGGTCGCGATCCGCGACTCGAGACGATGCGCATCGCCGAGGTATGCGTAGTCGGTTCCCTGGAAGATCGAAACGTCGGTCGGCGCACACCCGGCCGGGCTCGGCGTCGCACAACGTTCCGGACGGACGGCGATGACGCGACCGGCCGTGTAGAGCTCGAACCAGTCGGTGCCGAGCGTGCCGGTGATGAAGCTCGGGCGCTCGCACGAGTA
This sequence comes from Thermoanaerobaculia bacterium, assembly GCA_035626775.1. GTDB lineage: Bacteria > Acidobacteriota > Thermoanaerobaculia > Gp7-AA8 > Gp7-AA8 > QHVT01. The sequence goes on along the minus strand of DASPNA010000084.1, from coordinate 65,853 downwards.
GCAGCCGCGATCCGCTTTCTGCTGCGCGGTGAGCGTTGCGCCCCACTCGTAATCCTTCGACGCGCGAGGATCGGCGATGGCCACGATCCACTTCGAGACCATCCGGTTCCAGCCGCGCTGGAAGCGGAGGTTGCCCAGACCCGGACCGGACGTCGGCACGTCGTGCTGCAGCGCGAATACGGTCGAGCGTGAGTCTTTCTTGCCGGTGCGCGAGGTCTGACGCAGATGCGCGCGCGGCAGGAACGCCGGAGACTGGCTGTTGGCGCTGCCGAGCACTCGCTCGCTTTCCAGCGCCATGTGCAGGACCGGTTGCGACAGCGCTTCGGTCACCCCTCCCGGAATGGAGAGCTGGACCTGGAACGCCGCCAGGGTGCCGGGAGCCGGAGCGATCGTTCCGGCCGGAACGGCAGGACCCTCGACACCGAGCGGCACGATGCGATCGAGCTCGCCGAACGGCACGGCGCTGGCGGTATTGCGGCCGACGAACCGCGCGCGCGGATCGACAGCGGAGACGACATTCATCTTCTGGCCGAGAACATCGCCGGTGTAGACGAAGCCGGTCTCGGCATCGACGATCGGCGGCAGCGTCCCGGTGACCATGCCGGGCGCCGACTTCCAGACGATGCGCGGATCGTCGAAGCCGATTCCGTCCGGACCGTTGGGGATCGGAGTCGGCGGCGTACCGGCCGGCGAGCCAGCAGGCGGCGGCACCGGCGACAACGCGGCCAGCGGAATCGGGAAGAGCGGCCACTCGCAATCGAGCGCGCTGCAGTTCGGCGCAGCGGCAGGCATCGGCATGGAGTCGATCTGTCCGAGGTTGATGAGCAGCACGCGCCCGATGCCGTCGACGACGACGGCGAGATTTGCGTCCTGCATCACGCGCACGGAGTTCGCGCCGGACGGGATCCACACCACATCGACGAGCGAGCTGCGATCGAGCGAATTGCCGGCCTTCGTGACCAGCAGGCCGAACTCATTGCCTGCGACGAGCAGGTACTTGTTGCCGTTCGCATGCTGATACGGCGCGATCGACGTGTAGCGCGCGGACGGATCGCGGCCGGTGCCATCGCGGAACAGGCGGCGCAGTTGGTTGAGGCGCGGATGCGCGGACCAGCGCCGGCCCTGGCCGGGGATGATGACGCGCTCGGCGAAGACCAGGCTGCCCGAGCGATTGCAACTGACCGTCGACGAAGACGGATCGGCAGGATCGGGGGTCTGAGCCGCCATGTTGAGCTGGACCAGTCCACGGTTTTGTTCGAGAGCAAAAGTGCCGAAGCCGCTGCCGCTGAAGTTGGCGACCATCGCCGCGTCGGGCGTGAACGCAAGGTCCGCGATCGGGCACTGCCGGCCGAGCGTCGCTTCGCCCGGGATGTCGCACGAAGCGTTGATCCCGCAACTGCCACCGTCGCCGGTATCGAGCACGAGCACATCCATCATCCGTTCCCAGCTCGAATCGAGAACGTGGCGATAGTTCGCATCGACCGCGTTGATGTCATAGACACCGACGCCATGGCCGAACAGCGACACGACGCCGAGCGTGGTGAGGTTCTTCACCACGCGAATCTCGTCACCCGCTCTGCCGATGACGTCGAATGTCGTCGCTCCGCCCGTGGTGGAGATGTCTTTCGACCAGCGGAAATTGCGTGTGGTGTTGATCACCGTGACGCGCTGCTTGTCGTACAGCAGACTCGACGGCGTAACCTCGATCTGCATCGAGCGGAAGCCGTTGCCGAGCGCGCCCGGAATCGGACCGCCGGGTATCGCCGGCGGCGGATCAGGCTCGAACGTGATGATCTCCGGCTCCGCATCCTTCGTGACGACCTGCAGCTTCCGCGGAATGGCCTCCGGCCATCCGCCGATCACCATCGACGCGAGCGGCATGCCGACGTTGATGCCGGTGCGCCACGCGATGATGGCGTTGCCCTTCTGCTGCGGCTCGGCCGGGCACGTGGTGCCACTGCCGGCGACGCAATAGAAGTCCTCGATGCGATACGAACGGAGCACGCCGTACATCGGCGAGACCGCCGTCGCGAACACACGGCCATGGTCGTCGGTGGCCAGCGCCCAGTTCTGACTGGTGCTGCCGGGAGGCGGATTGACTTTGGCCATCGGCGCCGGCGACGCCGAACCGCTCAGCGCCGCTGGGTTGGAGGCGTCGTACGCAAGGATGCCGCCCTCCAGCGCAGAGACGAGCAACACGTTCCCGCTCATCGCCAGATCGCGCACGCCACCCTCGGGAATGTCGAACGATCCGAGCACACCCTTCGGCGAGCGCGTTACGAAATCGAGCGTCAGCGCGCCCGGCGCTGCGCCTGTGGCTTTCTGTCCGAGGAACAGTGGATTCGTCGTATCGCGGTCCTTGATGTCTCCGCCGAGCACGAGGCGATAGTGCTTCCCGCGCTGGAATCCACCGCGCTGGACGATGCTCACGCGCCGGCCGCCGGAATCGGTCTTGATCTCGGCAAACGCGGTGAGCGGCTTGAACGACAACGGCACGACCGCCGGATCGGCGACGAGCAACTTGAATTGCGCGCGCAACTGGTCCTGCGTGCCGACCGTGACCGGCTCGCTGAACACGACGGTCAGCACCGAAGAGGCATCGATGTCTTTCTCGCCGACCAGGAAGATCAGACGATCGCCGACTTGCGCGGGGAACGTGACGCCGGACGCACCGACTGATGCAAAGTCATCCCAGCGCGAAACGGCCGCACTGCGGAGGTTCAGCACTTCGACACGCGTGTTCGCCGCCAGAGCGGAGGTCGCGTTCTTCAACTCGACGCTCGAACCGTCGAACTTCACGACGAGGTTGCGGACCGATTCGTCTTCGATCGAGTCGGAATTGAGATCGAGGATCTCGACGCGGCCCGGCGACGCGAACACCGGATACGGGCCGATGTCGTTCGTGCTCGGCAGCGTGACGGGAATCGCATCTCCGGGCTCACCGGGCAGACGCGCGTCATACGGCGCATCGATCACGGTCATTCCCGATCCGGGATCGACGCCGATCACGCGGAATGGACGATCCGCCGGAATCGGTACGAGCAGACGATCGCGTTCGACGGCGAACGATGCGTAGTACAGCGACTTGATCGGCGGGATGAAGAAGTCGAGCGGCACCGGCGGCGGCGCGAACGTGATGAAGTTGACCGCGGTCTGGAAGGTGAAGCCGATGATGATCGAGCCGCGGTCGATGCCGAGGAGCATGTCGCGCAGCACGGTCGGATTGACGATGGCGTCGGCGGAGACACCGCGGCCGCTCAGGCTCTCGGCGCCGATGCCGCGCGCGCCCGACGTGTCCGGATGAACGGTGGTCAGGTTCGCGCCGTCGCGCCGCAGCAGGTCGATCATCATGATCCGCGGCCCGCGCGATGACATGCCGTGCATGCCGAGGTACGCATTCTTGCCCGCGGGAAGCGAAGCGGGCGTCGGGAACATGATGTCGAGACGCTTCTTCGCGATCCCCTCGAAGTCGATCTTGAAGCCGGCCAGGAAGCCGAGCTCCTCGTCGATCCCCGGAACCTCGGCGACCGCTGATTGCGGCGCGGGCTGCGTCGTGACCATGGTCGGTGCGTCGAACGCACCGCTGGGCACGGTGATCGTGACATGGTCCGGCGTCGTGTACTTTGTCTCCTTCTCCGCGCGCGCGACGAACCCGCGTCCATCCTCGGTCGTGAACGGTCCGAGTTGCACGATCGCGGAGACGGCTCCCGCGTGGTTGATGATCTGGAGATAGATCTCGTCGGCGATGGTGACGCGGTTGTTCGGATCGTTGTCTTCGCCGAGCCGGATCAGGAATGCCTTCTGCGAATTCGCGGTGTCCTGCGGGCGATTCGAGAAGTCGACGCCGCGGCGAACGGCAACGGCGTTGTAGCCCTCGGCGAGCGCGCCGGGCGCGCCAATGATCTGCGCGCGGCCGTTTGCGTCCGGCATGGTGATGCGGATCTTCGTGGGATCGACTTCCGGACTGCTCAGCGTGCTGACCGTCGAGAACGACGCCGGGCGCGGAGTGCCGAGCGGCGTGCCGTTCATCCCGCGCACGTTCGGCGACACGACGGCGGTGTACTTGCCATCGGCGCGGAGGCGTGCGCCCGGCTCGAGCGTCCAGAGGATGCCGGTGCTGCCTTGCGCGACGGCGCGGCCTTTGACAACCGATGCATCGCCATCATCGATGACGACCAGCGAGTCGGTTCGCACGGACTGCGGATCGAGGCCCGGTGAGAACAAGGCCTTGACGCTCGTGTTCGTGGTGACGCCCGTCGCACCATCCGCGGACACCTCGGTGATCGACGTGCCCGTGCCCTGATGCGCGAGCACAGTCAGCGCTACGGTGGGCGGCTGCGCAACGATGGCCAGCGCGCCGACGTTGACGATTGCATCGGCTGCAACGGCGGACGGATGCGTGTACGTCGCGCCATCACCGGTCGCGGGAGTGCGAGGGATGAGAGAGAAGGCGGCCGCGGGAACCGGCACATTGAAGATGCCGGTAATGCGCGTGATGTCGACGACGCCGAGCGAGGGCGTGAGGACGCGCGCGTTCGCGGTGGCGGCGCCGCCGGTTCCGATGTGCACGGTGCCGGTGGCGAATGCGATCGGCGCATCGGGCGCGAGCAGGAGATAACGGCCGTCGCGAATGATGCCGTCGACCGGCAGCAGCGCGCGATCGATGTTCTTCGTCGAGTAACGGCCGGTCCCTTCGAGCGCCGTCATCTGCGACGCGAGACGGAACACGCGTCCGTACTGCGTGCCTTCGAGCACTTCGACGAGGATGAGCTGCGACGGCTGCGTCGACGCGTTGACGGTGAAGGTCGCGCGCGCCGGCTTGAGCAATTCGGGCGGCGTCGATTCCTCGTTCTGCGCGCCGCCCCACTGCAGCGAGAGCGTGACGCCGCCGACGATGCTGTAGCCGGGGATCGTGCCGAACGGCGCGAAGTCGGTGATGCTGGTCGCGTTCGCGCGCAGCGGCTCGGCGGTTGCGCCGGCGGGGATGTCGATCGACACGCGGTCATCGGCAGGAACGCGTCCACCTTCCTGTCCGATGAGCGTGCCGCGATCGAGGCGCTCCGGATACGGCAGGATGCGGATGTGGTCGTAGCCGACTTCCAGCACGACCTCGGACGCACGCGCGCTCGGCGCGAGATGGAACTCGGCTTCAGCGACATCGCCCGTGAGCGTGCGATAGAGCAGCAGGTCGGTAGCGAACGGCGCAACGACGTCGCGCGTGCCATCGGCGAGACGCAGCTCTTCATCGACGTACGCCTGCACCGCGGTACCGCTGGGGAAGATCGATGCGTTCGCGCCTTCGATGCGCAACGTGGCCACGGTGCGCTGCGATGGCAGCACGACCGGCGGATCGAGCTTCAGTGTTTCTTTCGCCGCGAGCGGCGGGCACGGAGTGGTTGCATTGATGCACGGATCGATGACGCCGGACAGCACGCTGCCGCTGGTCGGGACCGGCGGCGCCTCGAGGCGCGGACCCTTGTCGGCATACACGAGCGCGTATGCGCCCGCGGCCGCGACCGGAATGGTGGCTTTGTCGCCGTTCAGTGAAACGACGGCGGAGACGACGCGCCATTCATCGCGATCGTCGAAGTAGCGAACGGCGGTCAGTGTTTGCGTGGCCGCGGTGATGTCCGCGGCAGGAACGGTGAAGGTGAGCTCGGCGCCGGAAAGCGCGGGCGCGTTCGACACGATCTCCGCCGACGCGAGCGGCGACCAGCCGAGCGGCAGCAGGCCAGCCAGTGACTGCGCGCCGAGCGTGGTGAGCGTGACGTTCTTTCCGGCTGCGACGACGCCGGCGGGGATGCGTAGGTCAGCGGGCAGCGCGAGCGGCTGCATGTGCGTCAACACGAGCGCGGCGCCGTCGCCGTTCTTCTGCGTGCCGCGACGCGTGAGGCGGATGTCGGTCGGGATCACGCCCGCGCCGGCGCGCACGATGATCTGGCGCCACACGGTCGTATATCCGTCAGCGGACGCCCGGATCGTGTGTGCGCCCTCAGGCAGCTCGCGCAGGTAACGTCCGCGATTGCCGGCGACGGCAGACATCGCGCCGCCGGGGAGATCGACGGTGACTGTCGCGGCGGCGAGCGGACGGCCCGTGTCGGCGTCGAAGATCTCGCCGGCGATGTACCCGGCGCCGTCGCCGAGTTGCGGCTCGCCGGTGTTGAACGAGCGCGCGAACGGCGCGGTCAGATTCGTACCGTTCGTGTCCTTCACCGCGGTGGTGATCGTGAGCGTGAAGCTTTCCGCGGTCAGGTTCTGCGCGGGAGTGATTGAGACGCTGGAAGGCGACGCGAGCGCCGCGACGGTGCCGCTGACGATCGTGCCGTTGTCGAGTTGCAGACGCGCAGAGCCATTCGCGCCAGTGGTGATGGTGGCGATGTCGATCGCGCGCGAGAACGACACGGTGAGCACGTTCGACGTCCTGTCGTACGTCGCGTTCGTGACCTGCGGTCCGCTGCAATCGACTTCGAATGTTGCCTCGGCTGCGGGCGAGAGCGAAGCGTCGCTGCCGACGATGCGCACGCGCGCAACCTGGAAGCCGGTGCGGCCGGAGAGCGGCAGGCGGAACGTGAACGCGCCGGTCGACGACGCGGTGACATTGAAGGTCAGCGAGCCGAGGTCGATGCGGACGCGCGCGTTGGGAATGGCGGTGCCGGTGAGATCGACGTAGTCGCAGGCGCGAGTCGGCGAGACCGTGACCGACGGCGCGGCCGCCGGTGCGGTCGCGGCGACAGTGAACGATCGCGAGAACGCCGTGCCAATCGCGTTGCCCGCGAGATCCGCAGCGGTCGCGGCGACGCGCATCGTGTAGCGCTCCCCTGCTTCGAGCAGCGCGGCCGGCGCGAACGTCAGCACGTCCTTGTCGATGGTGATGTCGCCGCTCACGGCGGTGCCGGCGGCGTTCTCGAGGCGGAACGCGGCGCGCGTCGAGGCGCGATCCATCGGCGCGGAGAAGAGCACCAGCGGCAGCGTGCCCGCGTCGACGTTGACTGCATCTGCTTCGGGGAACGTCTGCACGACCATCGGCGCGACGCCGTACTTCGACACGCGCACGGTGTCGATGGCGAATGTGCCATCCGGCTCGGTCACGCGTGCGATGACGGGCGTGAGGCCGAGCGCGAGCGACGCGAACGGAACGGTGGCGGTGAACGTCGTGGCCTGTTCGTTACCCGACTGCGCGAAGGTGGCAGGCTGACCGTTGACTTCGACGGTCGCGCCGGCGTCGGCGCTGAACGCGCCGGTCACCGTGAACGTCTCAGGCGCCGTGCTGTTGTAGGTTGCGTTGTCGATCGGCGAGTTGATCGTGATCGACGGTTTGCCATCGGCGCGCGTGACGGCGATCGATGCGGTCGCGGCGCGGCCGAGGCGATCGGTGCCGCGGACGAGGATCGTCTGCAGGCCGACGTTGAGCGGGACCGACGGCGCGCTGAACGTGCCGGTCGTGTCGCTGGTGATGGTCGACTGCGCGGCGACATTGCTGACGGTGATCGAAGCGGGATCGAGGTTCGCCCAGACGCCGCTGATGTCGAGCGTCGGCGTGCGCACGGTGAGCGCCGAGGCCGGCGACGTGATGGTGATGCCCGGCGCGTTCTTGAGCCACGTGACGCGGATCGAGTCGGCGGCGGTGCGGCCGGCCGTGTTCTTCGCGCGCGCAACGATGACGTTCACGCCGCCGGAGAGCCGCACGTTCGATGCGGTGAATGTGTTGCCGTTGATAGTCGCCGCGACGCCGTTGACGAGCACTTCGCTCGCCGCGCCGCCGATCGTGCCGGTGACCGTGATGGTCTCGGTCGGGTGGACCGAGTTGTCGTCCGGCGTGGTGATGTTGACCGAGGGAGCGCCGGTCGCGCGAATCAGCTTGGTGATCTCGGGCTCGCCGGTCGCGTTGCCGTTCGCATCGGTGCACGTGATGGTGATGGTGTTCTCGCCTTCGTTGGGCAGGTTCACCGTGGCGGAGAACGAGCCGTTCGACACGATTGCGGCGGTGCCATTCACCTTCACGCCGATCGCGCCGCCGGTGCGGCCGACGAGCGTGACGGTCGGCGAAGTGACGAGCGCGCCGGTGGCCGGATCGAAATCGGTGAGCGCGCAACCACCTGCGGTCGAGCTGCCGCCGATGAAGAACGTCCGCTCGACACGGTTCTCGTTGCCCGCGAGATCGCGAGCGACCGCGACCAGCGTGTGACCTCCGGTGGTTGTGACCGACACCGGCGACGTCGCGTTCGCGGCGTCGACGAGCAGCGTTGGCGTGACGCTCTGTCCGTTATCCGTAGCGACGACGGTGATGTCCGCGCGCGATGCGAAGCGCGCCTCGTCATCGAGCGCGTTACCGGACTCGGTGACGACGATCGCCGGCGGCGTGAAGTCCGCCGTCACGGTGACGCTGACCGATCCTTCGGCGCCGCCTTTGCGCACCGTCGCGGTGATGACGTTCTGTCCTTCGTTCAGGGGGAAGTCGGTCTTGCGGAACGCGCCGGCCGCGTCGATCGGAACTTCAACGCCGTTGACGGTCACGTGATCGACGCCCGCGGGCGTAAGCACCTGGCCGGCGACAACGGTGGTCCGGCGATTCGTCGGGAGGCCGCCGACCGGGCTGTTGAGAATGATGCCGAGGGTGCCGCCGCCGCGGGTGACGTCGACGCTTGCGGAGCCGGCGTTGCCGGCCGCGTCGAGCGCCATGACGGTGATCTGATTGACGCCCATCTCGAGCGCGACTTCGGTATCGAACGCGCCGTTGGTGAGTGTCAGTATCGCTCCGTTGATCGTGGCGCTGACGGGATCGCCGCTCACGCTGCCGCGCACGCGGACCGTGCTGGTCGAGACGTTCGCGCCGTCAACCGGCTCGGTGATCGTGACGACGGGACGATCGCGATCGATGGTAAACGTGACTTCCTTCGGCTGCGAGGTGTGGCCGAACGCATCGCGCGCGCTCGCGTGAATCGTGTGCGAGCCGTTGGCGCTGATGGTCGTGCCGGAGGTGAACGCAGCGCCGTTGTGCGTCGCGGTGATGATCGCGTCCGCCTCATTCGAGCGGACGTCGACGACGACTTCGCGGATGTACTTCGTACCGCTGACGATCGCCGAACCATTCTCCGTGATCTCGACGGTCGGGGTGGTGGTCTTGAGCGTGAACGAGTAATCGAGGCGCGTGCGATTGCCAGCGCGGTCGATGGCCACGAGCGTGAAGCGATTCACGCCGTCGGCAGTCGGCAGCGCGCCGAACGTGAACGCGCCGTTGGCGACGTTCGCGGGCGCGCCGGTGTCTTCGACGAGCACCGATACCGTGTCGGGCGAAACGGTGCCGGTGATCGCCGGCCCTGTCCCAACCGACGATCCGATCGAAGCGCCGTTCGCGGGCGAGAGCGTGATGAACACCGGCGGCGTCGTGTCGATGACGAAACGGATGACGACGTCGTCCGACTTATTGCCCGCGCAATCGGTGGCGGTGGCTTTGAGCTCGTACGCTTCGGCGCGCTCGTTTGCGATCGGGGTACCGCTGACATACGCAACGCCGTCGAGCGTCACGGTGAGCTTCGTCGTCGCATCCGCGTCGATCGCGCGCACGAACGGCATGACCGTGCGATTCACGAACGGTGCGTTGAAGGGCGCGCCCGATTCCGTGATCTCGATGCGCGGCTTGGTCTGGTCGACGCGCACCTGCACGGTCGAAACGGATTCGTGGCCGCTGTTGTCGCGTGCGGTCGCGGAGAGGACGAACTTCCCTTCCGACGGGAAGATGACGTTCGCGCTCCAACTCCTGCGATCGGCGCTGAGCGTCGCTTCGACCGGCGCCGTGGTGCCGGGCAGAATGGCCACGCGCACCGATGCAACCTGCGGATCACTGACCGTGCCGCTGACCGCGAGCTCCCGCGTCGTCACGCACGCATCCGTCTCCGGCGACGCGATGTCCACCTCGGGCGCACGCGTATCGACGGTAACGTCGACCGACACCGGGTCGCTGACGTTGCCGGCAGCGTCGGTACCGATGGCAACGATCGTGTTCGGCCCTTCGAGCAGCTCGAGCGACGGAACGGTGAAGCGCTTCGTGGTGAGATCGATCTCGGCTTCGACGCCGCTCACTTCGACCTTCATGGAGTCGTCCGCGTTGCCGGTGACGAGCACGCGCGCGTCGGTGAGCGTCTGCTGGTTCGCGGGCGTGATGAAGCTGATCACCGGCCTGGTGAGGTCGATGCGGAACTTCACGGTGGGCGCGTCGGTGAAGAGGCCGACGGCGTCGGTGACGCGAACGGTGAGCGTGTACTCCCCTTCCGCCTCGATCTTGTCGCCGAGCTTGTACTCCGCGCCGTTCAGGGTCGCGCTCACGGTCGTCTCGGTGACGTCGTCGATGATCGCCTTCGGCTCGACCGCGCGGTTGAAGATCGCGCCGTCGACGAACGGCTTGCCGTCCTCGACGAGCTCCACCTTCGGTGCGGTCTTGTCGATCGCGAACGCGATCGTCGGCACCGTGTGCGACCAGCCCAGTTCATCGGTGACGGTCACGTTCAGTGAGTACCGGCGCTCTTCGGTGAGCTCCGTGCCGAACGTGAACTGCTGATCGTTGAGCTCCGCCGCGATCGTCGTCTGGGTGATGTCCTGGATCGCGATCTCGGGCTTCACCGCGCGCATGAACGCTTTGCCGGTCGTGAGCGGCTGACCGCTCTCGGTGATCGTGACGACGGGCGGCGTGCGGTCGATCGTGAATGAGATCGGCGGCACGATGGTCGTGTTGCCGCCGCGATCGGTGACGGAGATCGACAGCGTGAGCAGTCCTTCCGTTTCGATCAGCGTATCGGGCGTGTACTCCGCGTCACCTAGCTTCGCGGCGATGGTGGTGGCGGTGTTGTCGGTAATGACGATCTGCGGCAGCACGCCGCGGCTGAACTTCGTACCGCTGACCAGCTCCTGGCCGCTCTCGAGCACGCGCACGTTCGGTTTGGTCTTGTCGATGAGGAACGTGATCGGCGGAACGATCTTCACCCAGCCGGCGGCATCGGTGACGGTGACGTTCAGCGTGTGCGTGCCTTCCGCCGCGACTTCGGTGCCGCTCTGGAACAGCACACCATCGAGTCTCGCGTCGATGTTCGTCGCGCTGATGTCAGTGACGGTGATGACCGGCACGACGGAGCGTCCGACTTCGAGGCCGGAGACGAGCTCCACGCCGCCGTCGGTGATCTTCACCTCGGGCGCGGTCTTGTCGATGACGAAGCGGATCGTTGCATCGGGAGTCGTCCAGCCGGCGGCATCGCGGGCGGACCAGACCAGCGTGTGCGGACCTTCGGTGGTGATTGGCGTGCCGAGCGTGTAGTCGGCGCCGTCGAGCTTCGCGGTGATCGTGACCGCGGTGATGTCGGTGATGGTCGCCTGCGGCACCGCGTCGTGATTGAGCAGTGCGTTATCAAGGAACGGAATGCCGGCTTCAGTGATGACCACGACCGGCGCGGTCTTGTCGATCGTGAATGCGATTGGCTGGATCGGCGTGAACAGGCCCAGCTCGTCCGTGACCTTTCCAACGAGCGTGTGCGCGCCTTCGGTCGTGACCAGCGTGCCCGACTCGAACTTCACACCGTCGAGTGTCACGTCGATGATCGTGGTGGTCGCGTCGGTCACGACGATCGTCGGCTGCACGTCGCGATTGAAGATCGTGTTGTTGGCGAGGAGGTTCGCGCCTTCGCGGACTTCGACGTCCGGCGCGGTATTGTCGATGGTGAAGCGGATCGTCGGGATCGGCGTGACCCATCCCAGCTCGTCCGTCACGACGCCCGCCAGCTCGTGATGACCTTCGGACGTGATCTCCGAGTCGAGCGTGTAGACATTGCCGTCGAGTGTCGCGGTGATCTCCGTCTTGGTCGTGTCGACGACCTTGATCTCCGGCTTCACGCCGCGGCGATACTTCGAGCCGCTGACGAACGGTGCGCCAGCCTCGAGCACAGTGACGACCGGCGCGGTCTTGTCGATGACGAATGTAATCGGAGGCAGCGGCGTCTCGTGGTTGAGACGATCGGTCGCCTTGACGACGAGCGTGTGCGAGCCGTCTTCGACGATCGGCGTCTCGGGCTCGTATTTCACGCCGTCGAGCGTCGCGCTGATCGTGGTCGGCGTGAGGTCCTCCGCCTTGATCTCCGGCGTGATCGCGGTCTTGAACTGATCGCCGTTGACGAGCGGCTTGCCGTCCACGTTTACCGTCACGGTCGGATCGGTCTTGTCGAGGACGAACGTGAATGGTCCCGAGGTTTCCGTGTTGCCGGCGCGATCGGTCGCGGTGGCGACGATGGTGTGGACCTTCTCCTCGCTGACGACCGTGGTCGGAGCGAGGATCTGGCCGTCGAGCGTCACGACGACGACCGGCGGCTTGGTGAGGTTGTCATCCGCTTCCGTGCTCGGCGTGAAGTCGGCACTGAACGTCTGATCGTTCGTCATCGCCGCGCCGTTGGCCATCAGGCGGATGGTCGGCCTGGTCTTATCGATCTCGAATTCGACCGAGGCTGGAGTCGAGCGCTGAGCGGCGGTCGTGACGACGACCGTGAGCTCGTGCTTGCCCTCGACCGTGTACGGTGTGCCGAGCGTGTACTCGACGCCGTCGATCTTCGCCACACTCGTCCACGCGGTCGCCGCGACGACTTCGATCGTCGCCACGATGTCGCGGTTGAACGACTTGTCGGCCGGGAAGCGCTGGCCGCTCTCGAAGAGCTTCACTTCCGGATTGGCGCGCTCGATGTGGAAGCGGATGGTCTGCGGCTCGGAACGATTGCCCGCCGCGTCGATGCCTGTGACGACGATCGTGTGCGTGCCGTCGGCGGTGATGAGTGTGCCGAGGTTGTAGTGCTGGCCGTCGAGCGTGGCTTCGTACGTGACCGGGGTCGCGTCCTCGGCCGTCGCATTGATCGTGACGTCGCGCGCGAACGAGTCGTTGTCGAGCAGCGGCGCCGTGCCCTCGCGCACGGTGACTTTCGGCGCGGTCTTGTCGATCGTGAACGTCGCGGTGACCGGCGTCGACCACCCCAGCTCGTCCGTCACCGTAATCGTGAGCGTGTGCGGAACGGGTTGTTCTGAAGCGACCGGCGTGGTGAGCGGGAACGGCGCGCCGTCCAGCGTGGCCTCGACTTCGGTCGCGCTGAGATCCTGGATATCAGGGCTGATGGTCAGATCGCGCGCGAAGATGCCGCCCGTGAGCGGAAGGACGTTCGTCCCTTCCTTCAGCACGACCCGAGGAGCGGTGAGATCGACGAGCAGCGCGATGCTCGCGTCGGTCGGATTGCCGAGGACGTCGACGGCGTGGACCGTCAGCGTGTGAATGCCTTCCGCGATCGGCGTCAGCGGCGTGTATTCGACGCCGTCGAGCTTGATCTCGCGATTGACCTGTGAGTAGGTGTCGGCGATGCGGATCTCGATGGCCGGGCGCACCTTGAACTTGTGCTTCGGCTCCGTCTGCAGCAGTTCAACGTTCGATTCGAAGAACGCGATGGTCGGGCCGCTCTTGTCGATGAGCAGCGTGACCGTCGACTCGGCTTCGTTGCCGGCCGCGTCGACCGCGTGCACGGTCAACGTGTGCGGACCTTCGGCGGAGATGACCGCGTCCGAGGTGTAGTCGGAGCCGTCGAGCTTCGCCGTGTGTGCGACGCCGGGCTGATTGTCGGTGACGGTGATGACCACGCGCGCGTCGCGTGGAAGTGCCTTCTCCGAGCCCGGCGCCAGCGGCGCGTCGCCCTCGGTGAGCACGATGACCGGCCTGGTCTTGTCGATGACGAAGCGCAGCTCGACGTCGAGGAAGTTGCCCGCGGTATCGACCGCATGGACGCCGATGACGTGCACGCCTTCGGCGGTGATCGGCGTGAGCGACTCGTACTTCGCGCCATCGAGTGTGGCGGAGAACGTCGCGTCGGATGCGGCGTCGAAGGCCTTGATTTCGATGGCGACGTCTTTGCGGAACAGATTGTCGGCGCGCGGATCGAGTTTGACGCCGGTCTCGAAGAACGACACTTCGGGTTTCGTCTTGTCGATCAGGATCGACAACGTGACGTCGGTGAAGTTGCCCGTCTCGTCGGTCGCGCGCACGGTCAGCGTGTGCGTGCCTTCGGCGGTGATGAGCGTGCCCGAGTTGTATGTCGCGTTGTCGAGCTTCGCGGCCCACTCGACCGTGGAGGTCGCGTCGTTGACCTTGATCTCGATCGAGGCGTCGCGCGCGAACGTGGCGATCCTGGTCACATCGAGCGTCTGTGACGACTCGAGCAAATCGACGACCGGCGCGACCTTGTCGATGAGAACGTCGAGCGTCGCGGTGGCGACGTTGCCCGCGTCATCGGTGGCGGTGGCAACGATCTGGTGATGTCCATCGACAGTGATCGGAGTGAGCGAATCGTACGGCGCGCCGTTGAGCGTCGCCTTCAGATCGACCGGCAGCGCGTCGACGGTCTTGATCTCGATGGACGGATTGAATTTGAACTTTGCGTTCGTTGAATTGACGACGTTGCCCGACTCGAGGAACGTGATGACCGGCCTGGTGAGATCGATCACGAGCCGCACCTGGCGCGGCGTCTTGTTGCCGACCGCATCGACCGCTTCGACGAGCAGCACGTGCGGCCCTTCGGTACCGATGGACGTCAGCGACGTGTACAGATTGCCGTCGAGCTTCGCGACGGACGTCGAGGAGGAGAGGGCATCCGCGACGACGATCTCGACGGCGGCCGGACGCATGAACTTCGTGTTGTCGGCGAGCGGCTGACCCGATTCGAGCAGCGTGATCACCGGGCCGGTCTTGTCGACGAGGATGCGCACTTCGCTTTCGGCGACGTTGCCGACCGCATCGATCGCGCGTGCCTTGATGACGTGCGTGCCTTCGGTGGTGATCGGATCGAGCGACTTGTACGGAGCGCCGTTGATCGTGGCGGTGTGCGTGACGGTAGAGAGCTCGTCGGCGACGCGGATCTCGACCGCGACGTTGCGGCCGAAGTCGGTGCGCGTGGTCGTGCTGAGAGGATTGCCACTTTCGAAGAACGAGATCGTCGGCAGGCCGACGTCGGCCGGCGACTTCGCATTCAGATCGTCGATGTACGCGCCCTTCTTCGGCGGCGCGCTCTCGTCATCACCTTTGTCGGAGTTGTCGTCGTCGGGATCGCCGCCGCCGGTCCACATGCCGAAGCGGCCGGCGGTGAGACGGCTCGCGGATGAATCGGTCGCTTCGATCTGGAACGTGGAAGGCTCGGTCGTGCCTTCGAGCCAGAAGCGCGCGCGGATGAACGTCGTGCCGCCGACGCTGTCGGTGGCGAGCTTGAAGCGATACCACTTGCCCGGCGTGAGCGTGACCTTGCTGTCGATGACGCCGCTCGGCGTGCCCGCGCCGAAGGAGCTGAGGCGCAGCGTCGGAAGTGTGGCGCCCTTGGCGACTTCTTCGTTGATGAGGTAGTACTTGTCTTTCTCGGGATAGCCGGAGAGGACAGTGAGGCCGGCGCGGGTGCGGTCGCCGACGCGGATCAGGCGGCCGGTGACTTCGAAACGTCCGGACGCGGAGAAGACCTTCGGTTGATAGATCGCGAAGTAGCCGTCGCGTTTCGGCTTGTTGGTGTTCGTGTTCGCGTCGTCGTCATCGGGATCGGTTTGATCGTCATGATGCCCGGTCGACTTCAGCGTGCCGTAAACGATGTTCGCGCCGTTCTTGTCCTGGGTCGGATCGATGCGGGTCTTGAAGTAGCCGCGCGGCTTGGCGTTGAGCGAACCGACTTTCGTGTCGATCCAGCCCGCCGGCTTCTTGCTCTTCCCGTACGACTGGAAGTTCTCGCTGAATGCGACGGTGCTCTGCTGTGCGGTGGCCGCGCCTCCGAAGACGAAGACGAGCACAGCGAGCAGAACGCCGCGCAGATACAGACTTCTGTGTGATGCAGTGAAAATCAAGCGAGTGTTCCTTTCGAAAAGCGGGGCGAGCATTGAGCGTTGCATCAGTGTTCCGGAGCCGTCTTCGCGCGTGAGCCGATGGCCAGTGACGGCGACCAGATGCGCACTTCCATCGGATGCAGCCAGTTCTTTCCGGTGAGCTGGATGCGGACGTAACGGCCGCTGCGGCGGATGTCGTACAGGTACGCCGACGCGGCACCGCCGCGGTAGTACGCCGAGACGCCGGGTTGCGCGAGCGTGCCGGCAACGGTGTTGGTCGTGAACGGAACGTCCGACACGAACACGTAGAAGCTCGACATGCGTTGCCAGTAGATGCTGGTGTACGCGTTGTCGATGTCGAGCATCGAGATCGGCTGCACCGATCCGAGATCGACCTGCCACCACGCCTCGGTGTCCTCATTGGTATGGGACATCGAGTCGCCGCCCGAATTGCCGTTCACCGCCATCGCAGCGGCGTATGCATTCACGTACGTCGTCGACTGCGTCGCCTTCGCGCCACTGGCGAGGTTGACCGCCTCGGGCGTGACCGGAGCCCATACCTGGACCTCGGAGTAGTGGAGGTAGTTGTGTCCGGTGATCTGCACGCGCACGTAGCGGCCGCTGTGTTTGATCTCGAACGACGTCGGCCGCTCCGGCGTGCGCAGGTAGTAGTACGAGGTCACGCCCGGCTGCGCGAGTGTCGTGGCCAGGTTCTTCGACGTGAACGGCACATCCGAGACGAGCACCCAGAAGTTCTGCATCCGATCCGGACAGCAGTGCGGAGAGGCCCAGACGTCGATGTTGTCGATCGGCTGAACCGCGCCGAGATCAACTTCCCACCACCCGGTCGGATCGCTGTTGGTGTGGTTCCAGTTCGTGAGATCGCCGTCGACTACGAGTCCGGCTTCCGTGCCGGCGATGTTTTGATAGTTCGACGACTGCGTGGCCGGCTTGCCGAGGGCGAGGTTCACGCGCGACGCGACGGCGATGCGATCGAACCACGCGCGTCCGCCGTACATCGTGAAGGCCATGCCCTTCAGCGTCATCCCGGTCATGCCCATCGAGGAGACCGGGACCTCCAGGCGGACCCACTTCCCTGCCTCGGGCATCGGACCGAAGCGGCGGCGCTGCACGGTGTGCATGCCGCCGTAGTCGATGAGGTTTTCGCCCCAGTACGCGCGACGGTTCCAGCCGCCGTCGTTCCACTCGAGCAGGATTTCCCGCGGTGGATTGCACGGATCGACCAGGACGTAGGTGACGAGCATGTCGTCAGCCTTGAGCGTCAGAGTCTCGGTGGCATTGATGAAGTAGTGCTGCGTGAACGCCGTGTTGCCGGGTGTGCCGACGACGTCGGCGACGGCGCCGCTGGCGACCTGCGACGTGTCCCATGCGTACGGCGTCTGCGGAGCGGCTCCGCCTGGAAGCGCATCATCGAACCAGATGCGCTCGTTCGGGAGATACGCAGGTTTCGCTGCTTTCGCGAGCGTGCACGTGGCGACACCGACGGCGTCGAACCACACTTCACCGTCCTCGACGCTGAACTTCATGCCGGTGAGGTTCTTGGTCGCGGTGATGCCGATCGAGCGCGCGAGGACTTCGATGCGACGCCATTCGCCGCCGGCGGGAACAGCGCCCGCGGCGACCATCGCGACGTTCGTCGCACCGATGCGGTTCTCGCCGAACGATGCGCGATGTGCGTTGGTGCCGTCGTTCCACTCGACGAGGATCTGCTTCGGCGGATTGCACGGATTGACGAGCGCGTAGAAGACGAGATGATCGCCCGGCGCAACGGCGAGCGGAGCGGCGTTCGTGACGGTCCATGAACGCGCGGGCACCGAAACGGGCGGTCCGAAGTGCAGGGACTTCGCACCCGCGGCGGCCTGCGTGGTGTCGAACGACGCATCACCGATCTCGACGCCGCCGGTCGGATACGCGTCATCGAACCACATCGTGTTCATGCTCGTCGATGACGGCGGCGTGGCCGTCGTCATCGCGGTGCATGCGGTGAGATCGAGGTTCTTCGCGATCGAGCTGCCCCACGTCGCGGAGATCGAGGCGCGCGTAGCCGCGGCAACCTTCGAGGTGGTGATGGTGAACGCGGCCTGCGTCTCACCTTCGCCGATGACGATGGTGGACTGGACGCCGGCCTGAGGGACGCTGGAGTTGAGCATCACCACTGCACCGCCCGCAGGCGCCGGAGCGCCGAGGATGACGGTGCCGGTGATGCTGGTGCCGCCTTCGACGGTGCTCGAGGAGAGCACGAGATCGGCGATGGCGGACGACGACGAGGAGGTGATGGTGAACGTGGCGTTCGCACTGCTCGAGCCGATCGATGCGGTGAGCTGCACCGGGGTCGTCGCGGCAGGCGAAGAGGTGGTGATCGGGAACTGCGCCGTTGCGAGACCGCCTTTGACGACGATCGACGCGGGCACCGAAGCGATGCCGTTGGACGAGGACAATGCGATCGTCGCGCCCGCGGCGCGCGCAGCGCCGGCGAGTCGCACGACGCCGTATGTCGTCGTGCCGCCCGCGACGGTGGATGGATCCACGGCGAAGGTCGCGATCGAGTTCGTCTCGACGATCGAGCCGTTGATCGCGAACGACGGCGACGACAGTGGCACGGCGTGCGAGTCTTCGGCGACGATCGTGAACGTATCTCCCGGCACACCATCGACGGGCACGCGGAACGAGCCGTCGGCGTTTGCGTTCGCGGTGAATTTCAGCGACGTGCGCGTATTCGTCACCGTGAGCTTGACGGGCAGATCGTCATCCGTGACCGCGCCGAACGGACCGGTGACTGCATCGCCGGTGAGCGCGCTGACGACCACGATCTGCGAGCGCTTCGCGGCCGGGAACTGCGGCGGTCCCGAATTCACGACCACCGACGACGAGGCGTCCTTGTCGATGGGGTTCGTGATCAGGATCTGGTCGGCCGACGTGAGGGTGGCCGTGCGGAGCTTGAGGTTGTCGAAGCGATAGAGGCCGCGCCACGTATCGCCCGCGGCCACGGGAATGGACTCGTTCGCGTTCGGAGCAAGCGTAATGGTGCTGCCGTTGATCTTGGCGAGGCGCCACATGCCCTTCACGGTCCCGCTCACGGTCGACACTTCGACCCAGTGGCCGACGAAGTACGGCGCGATCGACGCGCGATCGGTGACGATCGTCGCTTCGCCGCTGCCGTTCATTGCCGAGCCGATGCCGAGCGACGGGAGCTCGCACGCCTGATGCGCGCGATTCGCGCCGTCGACGTACAGATCGCCGAGGATCGAGGTCGGGCGGAAGTAGAACTGCGTGCCGGGTCCGGCCAGGCGATTGTGGCCGTGGCTCGAACCGCCCGCGGAACCGATGCCGGGGATAACGCTGGTTGGATCGGCGTATTCGATCGCCAGCGCGCCGCCGCCGCCGGTGCCCCAGTAGCCGCTGCCACCATTGGTTTCGATGCCGCTGCTGCCGCTGATCTTGCCGGCGGTGATCCAGATCGAACCGCCTGCGCCGCCGGCGTCGTTCGCCTGGCCGTTCGCGCGGATCGGGCCGTCGACGATGAGGTTCGCGGTCTTGATGCGAATGACGCCGCCGCCCCATCCGTGGTGCGTTGAGCCGGCGCCCGGTTCCTGCGGACGATGGACGCTGCCGTACGCGGCGCCGAGCGGATTTTCCCAAATGCCGCCGCGGCCGAAGTGCGTTGCCCCCGATGCATGGCCGGAGAGGCGGGTGTTCGGATACGACGTGCCCGGCGCGTAGCCGCGGCCGCTGACATCGATCGTGCCGGTGACGCGCACTTCGCTCGTGGCTTCGATCGTGAGCGTCTTACCAGGCGCCCAGGGATGCGTGAGCGTTCCGGCAATGAGCAGTTTGTCGGCGGTGATGTGTTCCGCGGAGACGGTGTTCTGGATGAGGTGCTCGGTCGAGCGGACCGGGTCGGGACTGTCGAAATAAACGTCGCCGGCCATGGTGACCTTGTCGAAGCGATACACGCCCTGCCACTTGTCGCCCTGCGAGATGGTGATCGTCTCGTTCGCGTTCGGCGCAAGCGTCACGGTCTTCTGATCGATTGCCATCACGCGCCACGTGCCGCGCAGCGTTCCCGCCGGCGAGGAGATCTCGATCCAGTGGCCGACGAAGAAATCGGGAATGTTGGTGGTGCGATCGGTGACGAGCACCGGTCCGCTGCTGCCGAACTGCGCCACACCGTTGCCAAGGGACGGCAAGCGTGTGAACTGGTGCGCGCGGCTCGCGCCGTGGATGAGCAGGTCGCCGTACGTGTGGTTCGGACCCTTGAAGTACTGCGTGCCCGGACCGGCCAGGCGATTGTGGCCGTGGCTCGAACCGCCGGCGCTGCCGGTGCCGGGGATGACGCTGGTGGGATCGGTGTACTCGATCGCCAGCGCGCCGCCGGCGCCGGTGCCCCAGTAGCCGCTGCCGCCGTTGGTCTCGATGCCGCCGGTGCCGCTGATCTTGCCGACCGTGATCCAGACCGAGCCGCCTGCACCGGCCCCGTCGTTCGACTGACCGTTCGCGCGGATCGCACCGTTGACCACGAGGTTCGTGGCGTTGATGCGAATGAGACCGCCGCCCCATCCATGATGCGTGCTGCCTGCGCCGCGTTCCTGTGGTCTGTACACACTGCCGTACGTGGTGCCGAGCGGGAGCTCCCACTGTCCACCCACGCCGATGTGACTGCCGCCACTGGCGTTGCCGGCCGGTGACGCGGTCGGATGCGTAACGCCCGGTGAGTAGCCGCGGCCGCTGACGTCGATCGATCCACCCGCATCGATACGCAACTCGCCGTCGACGTTGACGGTCAGGCTGCCTCCCATGTGATGCGTGAGAGTGCCGCCCGACACGATGTGCAGATTCGCGGCGGTGACGCGCTCCGTCACGACGACGCCCTTGACGATCTGCGTGCCGACTACGCGAATCGGATCGGCGCTATCGACCACCACTCCGCGGAAGTCGACGGTGTCGAAACGATAGACACCCTGCCAGCGATCGCCCTGGTCGACGGAGATCGTCTCGTTGCCGTTCGGCCGCAACGTAACGGTCTTCGCGTTGATGGTGGCAACGCGCCATGTGCCTTCGAGTGCACCGCTCGCGTCGTAGATCTCGACCCAGTGACCGATGAAGTACGTCGGGATGTTCTGCGAGCGCGCCGTGACGAGCGTCGCGCCGGAACTGCCGTCCTGCGCGGTGCCATTGCCGAGCGCAGGCAGCTCGGTCTTCTGATGCACGCGATTTTCACCGTCGACGATCAGATCTCCGTACGTCGAAGTCGGATGGAAGATGTACATCGTACCGGCGCCGCCGAGACGGTTGTGGCCGTGCGAAGGGCCGGACGTGGCGTGAAGCACCGGGAGTTGCGTCGACGGATCGGTGTATTCGATTGCGATCGCGCCGCCGCCGCCGCTGCCCCAATAGCCGTCGCCGCCATTCGCCTCGATCGTGCCGGTGCCGCTGATGTGGCCGGCCTTGATCCAGAGCGAACCGCCCGCACCGGCGGAATCGGTGTGCGCACCGTTCACGCGAATGGCGCCGTTGACGACGATCTTCGGCGCGTTGATGCGCAGCGCGCCGCCGCCCCAGCCGCCATGTGTACTGCCGGCGCCGAGCTCCTGCGGACGATAGACACTGCCGTACGTCGCGCCGAACGGACCATCCCAGATGCCGCCGTAGCCCATGTGCGAGCCGCCGGTGGCGTTGCCGGAACCGCCGGTATTGGCGTACGTGGTGCCGGGCGCGAAGCCGCGGCCAGAGAGATCGAGACGCCCGCCTGTTTCGACGCGCAGCTCATTCTCGATGTCGATGGTCATCGGCGTGAGGGTGTGCGGCGGTCCGAGGAGACTGCCCTTGACGATCAGGTTCTTCGCGGCAATGCCCTGGACGTAAACGTTGCCCTCGATGACCTGATCGTTCGACGTAATGATCGGATCCGGCGAGTGCAGGACGATGCGGCGCATCGTCACGTTGTCGAAGCGATAGACGCCCTTGAATGTGTCGCCTACTGCAACGTCGGGCACGGTCGCTCCGGTTTCGAATGTGATCGTGCCGCCGCTGATCGACTCGACGCGCCAGATGCCCTTGACCACTCCCGCCGGTGTGGAGATCTGTACCCAGTGTCCGCGGAAGTAACGTTGAATGCTGGTGCGGCCGGTGACGAGCGTCGCGCCGGAGCTGCCCGCGGCCGCCGTACCGGTGCCGAGGCTGGAGAGACCGCTCCACTGATGCACGCGGTCTTCGCCGTCGATGAAGAGATCTCCGTAGGTGGCGCCTGCGCCCCTGGTGTAGATCGCACCCGCGCCGCCGAGGCGATTGTGTCCGTGGCTCGGTCCCGCGGCGGCCTGACGCACGGGCAGGATGCTCGCCGGATCGGTGTACTCGATCGCGATCGCGCCGCCGCCGCCGCTGCCCCAGTAACCGTCGCCGCCATTGGCTTCGATGCGGCCCGCGCCGTTGACGCGGCCGCCGGTGAGATAGACGGAGCCGCCGGCACCCGCGGAGTCGGTATACAACCCGTTCGAGCGGATGACGCCGTCGATGCCGATGTTCGCGGCGATGATGCGCACCACGCCGCCGCCCCAGCCGCCGTGCGAGCTGCTGCCGCCCGGTTCGAGCGGACGATAGATGCTTCCATACGGCTCGCTCTGCGCGCCTTCCCAATGTCCGCCCCAGCCGATGTGCGCGCCGCCAGTGGCGTTGCCGGTGGGAGGGATGCCCGGGAACATCTTGCCCGGGCCGAAGCCGCGGCCAGACACGTCGATGGTCGCGTTGCATGCGACGTAAAGATCGCCGGTGACGCGCACGTCGAGACCGCCGTCGCCGTTGTTGTCGACGACCGGATGCGTGACGTTGCCGCCGAGGACCGCGAGATGCTGGAACGTGTGCGCGCCTGCGATGGTGAGCGTGCCGCCGGTGACGACGATGACCTTGTTCTCGAACTGCAGATCGGTCGCGGCGATGGTGGCGTTCGCGGTGAACGTCTGATCGGCGACGATCGCCGTGACCCAACCCGTGACGTTGTTCGTAGTGCCGGCGGCAGTTGTGCCGATTGCGTTGACGTTGAACGTCGTGCCCGAAGCGACCGCCGGAACGGTCCACGTCAGCTCGTACGCGTCGCCGCCGACGCTCGTCGCGGCATAGCTCGTTCCGTCGATCACAAAGTCGACCTTGTGAATCGGATTCGCCGCGATCGGCGCTTTCGCCAGCACGCGCAGCTTGGCCGGATAGCCGACCGGGTACGTCGCGCCACTCGAGCAGACCCAACTGATCGACGGGATACCACCTTCGACGACCGGCTTGATGAGCACCTGGACGGCCGGTGCGGCCGCGATGTTGTCGGTGTTGTCGACCGCGCTCACGACGACGTCGAACGGAACCGGCTGCGTGCCGTCGACGAACGGCGCAGGCACTTGCGTGTAGTAGACGTTCGCGCCCTTCGCGGTGTCGCGCGGCAGTTCGTACGTCTGGCTGTTGAACGTCGCGAAGACGCGCTTCACGCCCGAGTCTTCATCGACGACCGTGGCCTGCACGGGGATGAAAACCGTGGCGCCTTCGTTGTACTGCGCGTTCGCGACCGGGGAGGTGACGGTGATGGTGGGAAGGTTGAGGTCCTTCGCGATCGACAGCGTCGCGCTTGCGGAGCTCGCGCCCCAGGCCGCGCTGATCGCGACGTCGGTCGGACCGGTAACCGCCGTGGTGGTGACGTTGAACGGCGCGGAAATTTGTCCCGCTGCGATGCCGACCGTTTGCGGAACGGTCGCCGCGGCGTTGTTGCTGTAGAGAACGATCGTCGCGCCACCAGCGCCTGCGGCGCTGGCTAACGTCACCGTACCGATGGACGTGCGTCCGCCGGTGACCGGATTCGGCGCGAGCGAGACCGAAGCGACGCCAAAGTCGGCGGGAATCGAGCCGACTGCGACATCAGCGGTCTCCATCGGGAAGACGTGACCGTCACGCGCGGTGAGCAGGACCGGATCGCCGGCGAGGCCTTCAACCGCCAGTGAGAATGAGCCGTCGGATGTGGCATATCCGCGCGAGGAGAGATTCGTGTCCACGCTGAAGTGGACCGAGTTCACCTCGCCGCCGTCATGCCTGACGCTCACGTACGGGAACAGTGGGGTGCCGTCGGCGGAGACTTCGTGGACCTTCTTACCGTCGACGAACCAGCGCGTAGTTCCGGGCGTGCGCTCGATGCGGAACGTGGTGTTCGTCGTGTAACCGCCAGTAACCGAAGTCGGCGAGTTGTGCACCCATATCTGCCACGTGCTGTTGTTGAACATCCCGATCGCGTAGTTGCGCGCCGAGTTGGCCGAGAGGAGCGCGCAGTCCGTCTGGATGTTCGTCTGCGAGGCGCGGCAGGAGATGTAGGCGGAGTGTGTCGATGCGCGCGTTCCCATCGCGCTGCCCCATTGTTGTCCGTTCGAAACCTTCCGGACGGAGAAGCCGCCGACAGTACCGAATGTGACGAGATTCGCATTCATGACCGGCGCGGCTGGCTCGCGCGCCGTGTTGCGCACGATCATCTCGATCGGCTGATCGGGATCCGAAACCGCGCCCGGCGCGCCGACGAGCAGCGGGCCGCCGACACCCTTGACGAATGAGATCTTGGTCAGATCGATCGGCGGCGGAGCGACGTTGCCCGTGACGAGCGACGAGGTCGCGTCGATCGATGCAGCATTCTCGAGGATGACCAGATCGGCGGTCTGCACTTTCGCGCCGGTCAGCGTCATGCGATCGAAGCGATACGCGCCACGCACGGTGTCGCCGGGCTGGATCGTGGTGATCGTGGACGGGTTCTCGAGCACGACGCGCGTCGTGTTCGCAACGATGGAGATGCGCCACGTGCCGCGCTCCGTTCCATCCGGTGCATAGACGCGCAGCCAGTGACCGGCGAAGTGCGGTGCGACCGTGGCCGGCGCACGCAGCACGATCGTGCCCGCGGACGGAACCGAGTCGACCGTTGCGATGCCGAAGGCCGGCAGGTCCGTCGGCTGACCGACGTAGCCGTTGTTGTTGAACGAGACGTCGCCGTAGAGCGACTGCGGACCCTTCACATAGATGGAGCCCGCGCCGCCGCGTGCATGTGCGTGCGTCGAGGTGTTCGTCGCGGCGCGCAGCACCGGCAGCTTGCTTGCGCCGTCGCTGTATTCGATGGCGATCGCGCCACCGCCGCCGCTGCCGCCTGCAGCGGTGCCGCCGTTCGCGTCGATCGCGCCCGCGCCACCGATGATGTTCGTGGTGAGCCACACCGAGCCGCCGGCGCCGCCGCCGTCCCATTGCGAGTTGACGCCGTTCGCGCGGATCGCGCCGTCGAGTGTCACGGCGTTTGCCGCGATCCTCACGACGCCGCCACCGGGACCGGAGTTCAGGTTTGGATTTCCGCCGCCGCCACCCGGCTCGAGCGGACGATAGATGCTGCCGAACGACGACGCGACCGGCTGCTCCCACAAACCGCCCTGTCCGATATGGCTGCCGCCGCCCTGGCTTCCGGGCAGGCGCGCGCCCGGATATGAGGCTCCCTGCAGGTAACCCGATCCGGTGACGTCGATCGCGCCGTTGCACGCGACGTACAGCGACTGCACGGTGATCGTGTCGGCGGAGTTGATGTCGCGATGCTTCTGAATGACTCGGCCGTTATCGAGAACGACCAGGTTGGCGAACGTGTGCGGACCGGTGATGGTCAACACGCCGTTCGACTGCACGATGATCGTGCCGTTGTCGAGTGAGAGATCGGTTGCGCTGATCGTGTACGCCGACGCGATCTGCGTTCCCGCCACGACCTTGAAGGAGCTGATCAACGCCGCCTCCGCGCCCGAGGTGCTGAACGCAGATGCGCGAAGGTTGAAGACCGTTCCGGCGGGCGTGCCGACCGGGATAGTGAAGTTCGTCTGATAGAGGTTCGTCCCTGCCGACGCCATGGCAGCCGGCGCCGCGCCGTTGATGCTCAGCTCGACGCGCTGCACTCCGTTCTGCGTGGAGGAACCGACCGCGGAGAGGCGCAGCGGCACGGCCATGCCGGCCGGGTACATCGCATTCGGGCTGCTGCAGACCCACGCCATCTTCGGCGCGTTCGGATCGGTGAGCGGGACGATGTAGATGGTGAGCGAAGAGGGCGTCGTGTTCGGCTCGAAGTCGGTGACCGCGATGCTGATCGTCTTCGCCACCGGCACCAGGCCTTCCACCTGCGGGATCGGAACGCTGACTGCGTAGCGGCCGGGATTACCGGCCACTGCCTGCATCGGATAGTTCGTTCCTTCGAACGTGGCGACGACGGTGTTCACGCCGACCGCGGCGTCGGTCGCGTGCACCTCGATCGTGAACGTGCCGTTCGAGACTTCGTTGAGCTCCTGATTCGGCGACGGCCTGACCACCGTCACTTGTGGCGCGACTTCATCGCGGCGCACGAGAATGGAGTGCTGCTTTGTCGTCGGCGGACGGCTCGGGAAGCCGTCGGACGCGCTGAGCGTGAGCACGACGCTCGTGCCGCTCGGCTGCGTCTTCGGCACGACCACCGAGAACTGCCGCGTCATCGTCTGCGGCGTCGGCTCGACGGCCGCGGCGGACGACACGCTGCCCGCGCTCGTTGCGAGCGTGAGCGACTTCACGTCGAGGTCATCGCTCGCGGATGCATTCACTACGATGGTGCCGCCCGCGTAGATGTCGGTGTCGGGCGTGACGTTCTCGAAGACGACCTGCGGCGCCGCGTCGGACGCGACGTCGAACGTGACCGTCTTCTCAACCGTGCGGAAGCTGCGCGTGAGCGCGCGGATCTTCAGCGTGACCGGTCCCGGCTGCGCGGTCGGAGGAATGTTGAGATTGATCGTGCGCGGACCGACCGTCGCAGGCCACGTGTAGGAGCCTTCGATCCGATCGACGGCGCCCGGCGTGATCACACGCACTTCGCCGATGCCATCGTCGGCAGCGGCGTCGTACGTGAACGAGATCGGCGCGTTCTGCCACACGGTCGCAGCAGCGGCCGGTGTGGTCGTGAAATTGAGAAGCGGTTGATCCTCCGGACCAACGAGCAGCGATGTCGCATCGACCGAGACGCCATCGGCCTGCGTCACGCGATACGGGCTGTCGATGCGCAGCAGCGCATGCGGCCCGACAGTGATGTTGCGGAAGACGAGCTCGGATCCGCTGCCGATGCCGATCGGCGTGCCGTGAGTTTGGTGGATGGTGGCCGGGTAACGATCGTCGAATGACGTGATGCGCAGCTCGTGCTCGTTTTCGACATCGCCCGGACGCGCGATGTAGATCGTGCCGGCACCGCCGTCGAGGTGATCGACGGTCTCGTGACCGGCGTGGCGTCCACCGCGCGCCTGTACGGTGTTGTCCGGCATGTTCAACGTGCGCGTCGCGTAGATGGCGACGCGTCCGCCGCCGCCCGAAACCTGATCGCCGCCATTCGCGGTGACGCGGCCGGAGCGGCCGATGATGACGTCCTGCGCGCGCAGCAACACGCTGCCGCCGGCGCCGGCGCCCGAGTTCATGTGTGCGTGGCCGGTCGCACCGTCGGCGCGGATGCCGCCGGCGATGACGAAGCGCGAGTTTTCGGCGCCGGTGATCGCAGCGGCACCGCCGCCTGCTCCGCCGAATCCGGGGTTGCCGCCGCCGCCCGCGCCGAGGGTGCGCGGCTCGGTGTAGGAACCGTAGGTGTTGTTGGTGACGCCGTCTCCGCGCGAGTCGCCGCTGCCGCCATGCGAGCCGCCGGCGAGTCTCGCGCCGCCGTCGATGGTGTTGCCGCTGGTGCGTCCGCGGTCGCTGTTGTTGCTCGTGCCGCTGCCGTCGCCGTTCGCCTGGTACGACGCGAGGTAGCCGCGAGCCGTGACATCAACGGACGATGCGCAATCGATGTAGAGGTTGTTGGTGATGGTGAGATCGAGACGACGCTCGATCGAGGTGGTGGTGGGCAGCGTGTCGACACGGCCACCGTCGAGCACGAGCAGGTTCTTGAGACGCACCGGCACGTGCGGCACGAGACGTCCTTCGACGCCCGTGACCAGGACGGTCTTGTCCTGATAGATCCCGATGTTGTCCGCGATGATCGCCTGGGTCGAGTTGATGGTCACGTCGGGCGTCACGAACGACAAGCGCAGACGGAACTCCTGCGTGTGCGACGGATCGGCGTCGGTGACGATTGCGGTGATGAAGGAGTCGGTTGTTTCGGGCGACGGCGTGTTGATGGTGACCGTGGCCGCGTATTCATTCGGCTTGTCGCTGGCCGGCGTGACCAGCGTCTCGACGCCCGGCAGCCGGAACTTCACGGACGTCACCGAGACATCGTCGGTCGCGTAGAAGCGCAGCTTGAGCGGGAAGTTGCTCGCGTTCGCCGGCAGTACGGCGTTCGAGATCGGGCAGAGCCACTCGCCCGACGGCACGGTCGGATCGTCGATGGAGAGATAGATGACGTCGAACGTCTGCTCGCGGCGATTGTTGCTGTAATCGACCGCCGTGACCGTGATCGGCACGGTCGTGTTGACGCTGTGCGCGGTGACGGTGATGAGCGGCGAGGTGTACGTTCCATCCAGCGATGCGCTGCGCGGAACGGCGTGCGCGACGCCATCGACGTTGAAGATGACTTCGGAGACGCCGCTGCCGATGTCGGTGACGTTCGCGGTGACGCGATAGGTCTGGCCGAAGGAGAACTCGGTGCCCGCGTCCGGCGTTGTCGAAACGATCGTCGGCTGCGTGCTGTCGACCGCCAGAGTCAGCGACGCGGTTGCGTTGTTGCTGAGGCCCGACATGTCGGTGGCGATGGCGGTGAACGTTGCGATGGTGCCGCCCTGCAGGTTCGTCGGCAGATCGATGGGGAATGTCGCAGTCGGCCACGGATCGGTGAGCTTGTCGCGATGCACGGTCTTCGGATCGACCTTGCGGTACTGCGAGCCGTCGGTGCGCGTGGCCTTGAAATCGAGCTGGAGGTTGATGTCCAGGACTTCATCCGTCGTGGTGACGGTGGCGTTCACGCGCTCACCCGCATACACATCGGCGGTACGGTCGAGCACCACCGCCACCGTCGGCGGCTGGTTCGGCTTGACGGTCAACTCGAGCGTGACCATCTCGCTCTCGTTGACGGAGCTGTCCCACGCTTTCGCGCGGAAGACGAGCGGCAGACCCGCGGCCGGCGCATCGGGCGCGACGAACTCGTACGCGAACGGCGCCTTCTTCACGGCCTTGATGAACGTCTCGAAGTTGTTCTCGACGCGGAAGTACTCGACGCGATCGACGTCCTGCGCGGGCGTCCCGTCGGCAGTCGCATTGCGGATGTCGGGCGTGAGCTTGTACGTGAGTCCCGACACGAGCGCGTTGCCATCCGGCACCGGCGATGTGAGGATCACGAACGGCTTGAACGTGTCGTACGAGGCGTAGCGATAGGTCTGCTCGGGAACGATGTTCCCTTGCAGATCGCGCACGCCGGAGAACTTGATGCGATAGAACGAATTCGGCTTCGTGTTCTGGTTCGGCGCGAAGAAGAGCGAGATGCCGGTGAACGGATCGATGTACGCATTCCCCGTGATTACTTCGAGGACTGTCGCGGTCTTTTCGCGATCAGACATGCGCGCCAGCTCCACGCGTCCGCTGCCGCCCGTGTTGAACGGCGCCGGATCGAGCGGCTCGTTGAAGCGGAACTCGTAAGTGATCTGCTCCGGAATCGGCGTCCCCGCCTCGGGCACCGTCGACACGACGCGCGGCTCGACGTAGTCCGCTGTCGTGAATGTGAGGCCGCGATTCGTGCCGACCGCATGTCCGGTCATGTCGCGCACGAGCTGCGACACCGTGAGGCGATACAGCGTGTTGCTCTTGAGTGGGAACTGTTGTCCCGCGGGTGCCGCCGGCGGCACCATCGTCACGATCCATGTGTTGTTCGCGCCAGCCGTCGACAGGAACGTCGCGTGCACGCGCGCCGAGCCATCCGCCGGCTGCAACACGAAGTGGTCGTTGTTGATCGTCGCGGCGTCGATCTGTTCGCTGAAGACGAACTTGAGATGCGTGTCGGGCGGCACGTTCCCGGCGCCTTGTTCCGGCACGATGTTCATCAGCACCGGCGGCGTCGCATCGATGCGCACGGTCGGCACCGGATAGTCGTCTCTGCCCGCCCACTCATTGCCGAGCGGGAAGCTCTGTTTCGCGCCGAGGGTGTTGCCGTCGGGTCCGTAGTAGAAGAGGGTGACCGGCGACGCGCCCGGAGTCGTGGCGACGCCGGCGAAGGTGTAGTAGCCCTGATCGTCGGTGGTGCCGGAGAGCTGACCACCGGAGAAACTGATCACGACCGGAGTTCCGGCGGACGGACCTCCGGCTTCGGCGATGACTCTTCCGGTCAGCGTCGCGCGCGATCCGACTTCGATGTTGCCCGTTGCCACGACGGACGTGCGCAGCACTTTCACGCTCGTGCTGCCGGACGAGCCGTCGAGCGTCGTCGCGGTGATCGAGTACTCGCCGTTGAGCGGCAGTCCGTGCGCGATGATGTGCCCCGAGGAGTCGGTGTAGAAGACGCGCGTGTCGTAGCGGCTGACGCGCACGCTCACGCGCGCATCGGCAACCGGCGCGGTGCCGCGCCGCACGTAGACCTCGAGCGAGCCATACGCGGGATACGTGATCTTGATCGGGTTCGCGGAGTTGCCTTTCGGGAAGGAGCCGAAGGTGTCGATGACCCTGCGCTCCCCGCCGAGCTCCTGGATGTGAATCTGGTAGCCCTCGTTGAGGAAGAGCTTCGGCATCTCGATCGGATTGCCCTGCATCGAGCGGTAGAAGTCACCGCTGCGCTGCGTGACCGTCGCTTCGACCGGTCCGGCGAGCACGTTGGAGTTCGCGCCGAAGTCGTCGGGCAGGTACATGCCGAGGTGCAGCGTCTCGGTGCGTTCGAGCTCGAGGTTCACGACCGGTGCGGGATCGGCCGCACTGAGCAGACCGCTCGCTTTCGCGCGGCGGTTGCTGGTGGTGTCTTTCGCGTCGAGCCAGAACATGCCTTCGCGGACGCCTTCGAAGAGGTACTCGCCCGCGCCGGTGGTGGTGAAGCGCTGCTGGAAGCCCTCCGCCATCTGGATCGTGACGTGCGAGCCCGGCACCGGCGAATACGCCGGCGACGATTCCGGATCGGTGAGGCGGCCAGTGACCTGGCCGCTGAAGGTCAGCATGATCCGCGCTTCGGCAACACCGTCCACCGTCACTTCAATGGTGCCGGTCGCGCGTCCTGATTTTCCGAGCGCCTTCGAATACGCGGCGACGGTGTAGTGGCCGACCGGCAACTGTTCGAAGCGCACTTTTCCGTCGACGCCGGTCGACGCGAAATCAAACAGGCCGCCGCGGAAGAGCTGCACTTCCGCGTTCTCGACCACGGCGTTCTGCGCGTTCGGATTCGTCACCGTCGCGACAAGCGCGCCCGTGCCGCCGCCGCCGATGGTGATGTACGGCGTGAGCAGTTCGCCCTCGCGCACGAGTGTCGCGGTCCAGTCGCCGCGAAGATCCGGATTGTCAGGCGACCATGCGGTCGCGCGCAGGCGGCCGACGAAGACGTTGTCGATCGCGAAGCGTCCGCCGAGGTCCGCGTTGAGCGGCTGCGTCGGCGTGCCGAGGTCGCGGCGCGGGAAGTCGAGCTCGCGCATGTAGAGCCGCGCCATCGGCACCGGCGCGTTGTCGCTCGGATCGCCCGGCGTGTTGTCCGCGACGTTGTTTTCGGGACGCAGCGGGTCGTAGACCTTGTACGCGGCGTAGACGACTTTGCCTTCGATCTGTCCGCGCTCGATCAGCGTGATCGAGGTGTTCACGATGCCGCCGTTCGGCGGAATCGAGCCGTAGCGCTCACCGGTGCGGAAGATGCCGGCCTGCGTCGATTCGGCGACGACGCGGAAGCCGGTGTTTGGCGCGACGTTGCGGAACTCGAACTTGCCGTCCAGTCCCGCGGTGACGATGCCCTGATCCTGATGTCCGTCTTCGAGACGCACCTGGGCGTTCGGCACGGGCGTCGTGCCGTCGATGCCGTAGACGACGCCGGTGATGTGTCCGAGGTTGCTGAGGAGCAGGGTGTGATCGCCGAGGTCGCCTTCGAACGCGAGACGTCCGCCCGCATTCGACTGTCCGAGCGGGTGATCGCTCGCGACCGAGTAATCGCGCATGGCCGGGATGTTCGGGAAGACCGCGTCGCCCGGCAGGCCGTTGTTGTTCGTCGAGAGCGTGATCTCTTCTTCTTCGGTCTGCAGCGTTCCCGAGTCGAAGTACCGGTAGCGCAGCGTCACTTCGCTGATCAGCGAAGTGAGAATCGGCTCGCCGCCATTGCTCGGAATGGAGATGCCTTTGACGCGCGCGTGCACGTTGCCCTGACCGGGCAGACGCAGCGAGACGCTCGCGATCTGTCCGTCGAACGCGACGCGGATCGGGTTGGATACGGCTTCCTGTTTGCCGTAATGTCCTGGCACAGCACCGGTGCGCACGATGTACTCCGCGCCCACATCCAGCTTGTCCAGCTCATACACGCCGTCCCCAACCTCGGACATCACGTAGTACGCGCCGCCCTGCTTGACGAGCATCTCGCAGCCATTGACTGAGGCGCCGCGCGCATCGAGCAGCTTCGCGCGAATCTTTCCTTTGCCGAGGCCGCGCAGAAGGATCGGGATGTTGTTCGGACCGGCTGTCGTGAGGATCGGCAACACGGTGCGCTCGGTGCGGCGCGTCGCGGGATCGTACGCGGCGATCTCGTATCCGCTGCGCGTGAGCGGCACGTTCGCAACTTCGAAGCGGCCTTCCGCATCGGTGGTCACGATGCGCATGCCGTAGATCTTCACGAGCGCACCGGCGACCTTCTGGTACTTCGATGCGTTGCCCGGGAACAGCGGATCTTCGCGCAGCACCTGGCCGGTGACGGTGGCGAGCGGCTCGTTCGGCGTCACCGAAAGCGTAAAGTCGACCTGGCGCACTTCATCGCCGCGCAGATCGAAGTCGGTGTTCGCGCTCTGCCGCGAGATCGTCCATTCGGCGGCGACGATGCTGATGAATCCCGCAGGTACTTTCTCGAAACTGTAGCGGCCGTCGGAATCGGTCTGCACGACGCCGAGGGGATAGCCGTTGTTGAACGCGCCGACGGATGCGCCGAACACCGGCGCGCCCGTGTCGGAGCGACGCACGACGCCATGTACGCTGCCGTTCTTCGGCACGGGCTGGCGATAGATGGAGATGTCCTGCTGTTCGATCTCACCCGGCGTGGCGATCTCGCCTGCCGCGTAGCCGATGTTGCCCGCGGCGTCGGTCGCGGTGAATGCGAGCGGTCCGACAGGGAGATCTTCGACGCGATAGAAGCCGGCGTCGTTCGTGACCGCGGAGCGCACACCTTCGAACGCGGTGCTGCCGACGGTGACGTTCGCGTTCTTCGCGATCTCGCCGTTGTCGTACCGCACGACGCCTTCCGCCGTCCCTCGGCCGAGAAGCTGCAGCGTGACCGGATGCACGCGGCCGGGCAGACGCACGGTGCCGTCGACGTAGGTGTACTTGGTCAGACCATCGGCGAGTCCCCACATGCGGAAGCTGCCGCTGAAGCCCGCTTCCAGATCGCGGCGGACAAATTCGAATAGATAAGAACCGTCATCGCGCGTCGTGGCGATCTGCGGCGGCTGGATGTACGGATTGATCGGCACGCGGCGCCGCGGGTTTTCGAACTCTTCGAAGATCCCGCCGCGCTTTTCCGGATCGGGGATACCGGCGAAGAGGATGACCTCATGTTGTGCGAGCGGCGTGTTGTCGCCGCGCACGAACTTGCCGTAGATGATGCCGGCTGGCGCGTCGTTGTCGATCTTCGGCGCATGCTCGCCGGGGAATGACGCCGGCGCGTTCAACCGGGGATCGAGGAGCGGATCGATCTCGATCGTGTACGACGCGTTCGTCGTGAGCACGTGATCGAAGGTGAGATCGATCACGCGCGCGCTCTGCTGCAACGCGGCGCCGGAGATCGGCCGCGGCTGATCGAGCCACACCACGCCGTCTTTGTTAAAGTCGATCTCGCCGTGGAACTTGTCGCGCAGGAATTTGGGCTCCACGCCCGCGGCGACAGGACGATTGAAGAGCACCGAGACCTTGTGGCCGTTCTCGTCGAGATACAGATCCTGGCGGATGCCGACCACGCGCAACAGCTCGAGCGGCACCGCAGCCGCCGACGTCGTCGCGCCGATGCCGCCGTTCAGCATCAGCGCATTCACGGTAGTCATGCCGCGCGACAGAGGAATGCGCAGCGGCTCACCGACCGTGCCCATCGTGTCGAAGTGCGCGCGCATCGTCGAGCCGTCGGTCGTGTTCGGGAAGAGCAGCTCGAGGCGGAACGGACCGCTCACATTGGGAGTAACGATTACTTCCAGGTCTTCGGTCGTCCAGCGTCCGACCAGCGCGAGCTCGCCCTGGCGTCCGATCTGCGGCGCGTTGATCTGCGTGAGCTCCGCGTACGGCAGGTCGCGGATCCAGCCGCTCTCCGCTTCGGCAGGTATGTCGATCCTGCGTCCGCTCGTCGCGCCGCGAATCGACAACGCGTACGGCCGCGCATGGGCCTGTGTCGCCGCTCCGTGCACGAGCGCGGCGACGTAGCCGTCGCGATGGGACATCGCCTTGCCGAAGTTGTCGGTGAAAGTCTCGAGCGTCGCTGAGTTCTTCAGGCCCGTGCGCTCGAGCTCGCGCGTGACCGCCGCGCCGGCGAACCGTGCGTATTTTTCCTGGCGGCGCAGCGTGTCCCACTGACTGAGCTCGGCTTGATTACCGAGGAGGTCGATGGACATGCCCGCAAGCGCGCCGAACTCGGCGCCTTCCGCGCCGTTCGCGAGGAAGATCGCCTGACCGGCCTGCGCGATGTCGACCGCGCGGCGATAGACGTCGCTCTTGATGACGCGCGGCAGCTTCGCCGTCGCAGGCGTCAGCGACGACGTCGCGAGGCTGTAGCCGAGGCCGAGGATCTGCAGGTACTCGGAGACGAGCGCCTCGTTCACGTACTGCGCGTAGTGCGGCATGATCAGCGTGGCCGGCGAAAGCGGGACGCCGGTGTCGCTCACGCCCATGTGCAACTGCGCGGTGGCGACGGCGTTCTCGCTGTCGATGTGCGCCGCGGTGGCGAACACTTTTCCAGTCACGCCGGAGCGCAATCGATATTCGACGATGCGCGTCTCACCCGATGGAATGGTGATCTCGTCGGACAGGCCGCCGTCGATGCGGCAGACGTTCGCGTTCGCCGCGGTCGCGCACGGCGGCACGCTGTTGCCGAGGCGGATGGTTTGCGTGACTGGGCTGGTGTTGGTGACGAAGCTGTAGGTCGTGTACTCGATGTTCTTGCGCACGACGTCGGGATGCGAGAACGCGATGTTGAATCGCGCATCGTGGACCACCACCGATGCGCGCGGACGCGCGACGAGCGGCACGTCTTCCTGACCGTTTTCTTTGAGCGTGGCCTTCAGCTCGATCTCGATCGTGTGAGTACCGGGCTTGAGCGCTTCGACGCTCCATTCGGCTTCGCCCTTCGCCTGCGCGACGAGGATCGTGAGACCGTTGACCTTGTCGACGATCGGCACGGCCTGCCCCAGCGACACGGCGGGGATCGATGAAGCGGTGCGCAGTTGCGACGGGACCTTGATGCGCGCGCTGAGGTTCTCGAGCTTCGCGGTGCTGCCGGTCGGCGCGCCGTTCTGCACCGACAGGACGACGGCGAAGAATTGGTGCATCACGGCGAGGCTGTTGGGAATGACGATGGCCGCCGGGATCGGCGGCCGCTTGTACAGCTTCTCGCCCGGCTCGAGCGGCGGCTTTGGTGTGGGCCGCTCGTCGGGTGGGAGCTCGTCGTTTTCGAAGACGATCGGCACCACATCCGGCGGCGTCCAGCGTCCGACGCCGATGGTGTTGATCGCGGGCAGACGATACGGATCGATGATCGGCATCATCTGCACGGCGCGCGTGCGCGGATCGATGATCACCGGGAACGGGATCTTCACGGTTTCGCCGCGAATGAGGAACGAGAGCGTGTATTCGTAGACTTCGAAGTTGCGCGCGTCGATGACGATGCCGCGCGCGCGGATCTCTTCGGGCGAAAGCTGTCTCACTTCGACGGCGGTCTGGAAGAGATCGGCGACGATGATCGTCGCGGAGGAGGGCGTTGCGTACTGGAGGAGCTCGCGCCCTTTCATCAGGCGCACGTTCTGGAGCGTGTAGACACCTTCGCGGCTGAGGCCCGGGATCTCGAACTTGTGGCCGGGCGCGGTGCTCAGCTCGAGCGGCGCGTCGAGGCCGGGACCGGTGAGGTCGCCGACTGCCAGCAAGCCTTCGATGGCCAGCGCTTCGTCATTCTGTTTGCCGCCGAACTTCGTCTGCACCGTGGTTGGCACATCGATCGGGGTCGTGACCGGAGGCTCCTGCTGGACGACCGAGAGTCCGATGCCCTGGATCTCGAGGCTGGCTTTGGTGATGTCGCCAGCAGCCGGCACGCTCGCGAGCAGGGCGAGGATCGGCAACAGGACACGTGTAGAAAGGCGGCGATGGCTCAAGATTTCAGTCCCTTCAGGAAAATCAGGGGCGGCGGGTGTTGGCAGGATCGTCGAGGTCGCGCAACTGCCGCAGCACGGCCGTAGCCGGCGACTCCACCCTCTGTGCCGCCGGCGGAATGATCAACACCTCGGCGGGCACCAGTTCGCTGCCAACGCGAGTGATGGTCGTGCGGAACGTGATCTCCATGCCCGAGTCGGTGTACGTGAATGCCTGTGACACGGGCAGGCCGTACGCCGTGTCGCTGTTCGTGTCGTCGGCGGCGTTTGCGGCGATCGCGCGCGACGGCTCACGCACGCTGGCGGCGCGCAACAGCGGTTCGTGCTCTTCGCGGCGCGGGTTCGGATACGCGGCGCCGACGAGCACTTCGACGGCATCGTGCGAAAGCGCGACGCTGCGATCGATGCCGACTTCGACTTTGCGTCCGGCCTGACCTTCTTCGACGAACTCGAATGAATCGAGGGAACGCGACGCCGCGGCCTTCACGCCGAGCGGCGTGACCTTCCAGCGATCGCGCTTCGGTGCACGCGCACTCTCGGTGCCGATCGTTTTCTCGGTGGTGGGTTCGGGCGAAGTGGCGACGGTCGCGACTTCGTCAAAGCGCGAAATGCTGTATGTGCCGGCGCGGCGGTCGATCTCCGTGATCTCCTGCTTGTCGTAGTCGGCGATGACGGTCTTCTCGCCCGACACCGACACGACCCGATTTCCCGAGCAGTACTCCTCGATGGTGATCGTCTTTTTCGTCAGAGGGTCTTCGACCTGACGGGTCAGGTGGAGGTTCTTCGGAAAGAGGACGCGCGAAGGCGCGGCCATGATGGTGGACGCATAGACGCCAAGCGCAACAAGCGCAAGGCCGCAGACTTTGGCCATGTAGGTACCCTGGTAAAACAGTTATTGAAACGGATCTCTCTCGGGAAGAGCGCGTACCTTAGGGGTAACCTTACGTGTCTGTCAATACCTCAATACATCGGCTTTCCACTCTTGGGTGGATTCGCTGAGGGGCTGCACATCCATCGGTGCAGATCTGTGGTCGCGGCCGGTAGGGTATGCCTCGGCGCGTCGTCCGAGACATTCCTTAAGTCAGCGCTCACGATTGCGCTCCTCGGCGCGAAGCTCGGCCTGAGGTCACTGCGTGCTGTCGTCGAGAAGCGATGCTAGATCTCGCGACTGATGCACGAATGCGAGCAGAAGGACCCGGTTGCGTGTGACGCGATAAATGAGGCGGTGACTACCTACGCCGATCTCGCGAACAGCAGAGTCGTTGAACTCAGGTACGCGCCGGCCGCGCTCCGGAAAGCTCGCCAGCGACCATGCTGCACGCTCAGCGCGAACCGCAAATGCGGCTGCATAGCTCGGGGAGTCTCTCGCGATGTATTCGATTGCGTCGACGAGGGTTGCGACAGCGGAGTCAGCCCACGCTATTTCGAAAGCCATTTCGCGAGTCGTTGCTGGACCTCAGCGTGGCTCACCACACGACCTGCTTCCGCATCGGCGATCCCCTGTTCGATCTTCTGGCGGACGTAAATGTGGTACTGGATGTCCTCGAGCGAGGCGTCCTCCGGCAACATTCCGAGAATCTGCTGGACCTGCTCTTTGGCGGTTTCCATGACTCGATTTTAGCGCTTCACGTGCGCAGCGGCGGCTTCGCGCGAACGCACCAGATCGTCCCCGCAATCACGAGCAGCACGGAGATCAACTGCGCCACCGTGAACGGGCCGAGGAACCGATCGTCCTTCGCGCGCACGATCTCGACGAGGAAACGCTCGACGCCGAGCATGATCAGGAACAGGCCCCAAGCCAGGCCGCGGCGGTGCGGGCGTCTGTTGAGCCACATCAGGATGCCGAACATCAACAGCGCCGCGAAAGTCTCGTAGAGCTGCGTCGGGTGGACTTTCAGCACCTGGTAATCGGGAATCGACGGATCGACGTTCGCGCCGAAACGGCGCAGCTCGAACGCGGTCGTCGGCGGCGCACCTTTCGGAAAAGCCACTCCGTACCACGCATTCGTCGGACCGCCGTAGTCGTCGCCGACGAGAAAACAACCGACACGCCCCAACGCATAGCCGATCGACAGCGCGGGCGCCGCTGCATCCGCCGCCGTCAGGTAGTCGACCTTGTTACGCAGCACGATCCACGACGCGGCGAGGAAGCCGCCGATCAGGCCGCCGTACCAGACCAGCCCGGCGCGCTCGAAGAGCAGATGCCAGTCGCGGAAGAGAATCGCGTAATAGATCTTGGCGCCCAGGATGCCGCCGAAGGCGCCGGCAACGACGACGGAAGAGGCGACGTCCTCATTCAATCCGTAGCGGCGAAACTGCCTCGCCAGTACGTATCCCGCGACGATGAACGCAAGGAACATCATCAGACCGAAGGTCGTGATCTCGAAGTTGCCGATTTTTACGAGCGTGGGCCACATGAGCGGCGCGGAGGATATCAGGCTACGCCGGACGCCTTCTCCAGGCTGGCCTTCTGATCGGAGATGAAGCGGAACACATCGACCTTGCCGGCCTGGTCGAGATGCTGCGAGACCTCGAAGAGCTGCACCGACAGCAGCGTGTTCAGCCCTTCATCGAGCACGGCTTTGCGCTTCTCGAACGGCAGCTCGGAGATGTTCGCGATGAGCATGTTCTCGTCGAAACGTCCGTACTGATCGAAGAACACGCCCGCCCACAGATCGTCGGTCTCCGCATTCTGCAGAATGGTCATGAAAATGTCGCGCGCCTGATCCTCGCCGACGGTGCGCTCGAGCGACTCGAAGAGGCGGCCGAACATGTCGTTGTAGGTCGAGATGACCTTGAGCAGCTCGGGTGAGTCTTCGACATCGAGGAAGACCGGACGGAACGATTTCTCCTCCTGCGCCTGCTCGATGAGACGCGCGGAGAGGAGCTGGAAGAGAATGCGCGTGACCTCGAACTCGGTGAGCTCGGAGCGGCCGGTGAGCTCGCGCACGTTCAGCTTGCCGTCGATGGAGTTGTAGACGCCGATCTCGCTTTCGCTCAGATCGAGACCGGCCAGATCGCCGACCGCTCCCGGCACGCGCGTGAAGACGACGTCGAGGCTGGGGATCTTCTCGCGGATCCGCTCCGACTCATCGAGCCGGCGGATCCCCTCCATGATCACGCTCGGTGTGTTGATCTGCAGGACGATGCGCTCCTGCATCACCTCATCCGTGGAGTGGTAGAACGCGAAGTCGCCATCCTTCCAGCCGAAGAGCGAGTAGATGACTTCGAGCACGTGGTTCTTGACGCCCCACCAGAGGTCCTTCGGCGAGATCGCGCCCATCTGCACGAGCAGTTTTCCGTGGCGCAACTGCGGCGTGACGCGGCGCTTCGACTCCTCGTACTGCTCCTGCGTGATCTTGCCGTTGCGCAGCAGGAACTGGCCGAGCGAATGCTCGGGCGAGTTCGAGCTGGCGAAGACGATCTCTCCCTCTTTCCATTGAATCGTCCGCTCGAACGCCTCGCGCCGCACGACCAGCTTTCCGCTCTCGCGGATCATGGCCATGAAGCTCAAGACGTCGGGCAACTGGATCTTCGAGAGATCGCCCTGAAGGATGGGTCGTTCCTGCATGGACCTAAATCGGGCACAACAATGCCAGCAGAACGACCAGCATTCAAGGGCTATTCGCGTCCCGGCCGCCTCCCGGCGCATGAGAGCCGCCCGTCTCGATTGGGCTGGCGCATGCGGCATCTGGCGCAAATCTCACGGCGCTTCCCTTGCACTAACTGCAACGCGCCAGGGAGGAGGAAAAAGCATGAGAGCAATGACCTACAGAGGCCCGTTTCGCGTCCGAGTCGAAGACAAGCCGGACCCCGAGATCCTGCATCCGAACGACGCGATCGTGCGAGTGACGCGAGCGGCAGTCTGCGGTTCCGACATTCACCTGTATCACGGGCTGATGCCCGACCTGCGCGTCGGACAGACGTTCGGCCACGAGTTCATCGGGATCGTCGAAGCGGTGGGACCCGAGGTCGGCAACCTGAGGCCCGGCGACAAAGTGCTGGTGCCGTTCAATGTGTGCTGCGGCTTCTGCTACTTCTGTTCGCGCGGCTTGACCGGGAATTGCCACAACGTCAATCCGAACGCGACCGCCGTCGGTGGCATTTACGGATATTCACACACAGCCGGCGGATACGACGGCGGCCAGGCCGAATATGTGCGCGTTCCTTACGCGAACTTCGGCCCGGAAATCATTCCTGATGACATCGACGACGAAGACGCGTTGATGCTGACCGACGCCTGCCCAACCGGCTATTTCGCCGCGCAGCTCGGCGATATCGAGGAAGGTCAGACTGTGCTGATTTTTGGTGCGGGTCCTGTAGGGATTTTCGCAGCCCGTTCGGCATGGCTGATGGGCGCCGGACGGGTCATCGTGGTCGATCATCTCGATTACAGGCTTGATTTCGTCGGCCGCTGGGCTCCCGCCGAGACCGTCAATTTCACGCACCTCAAGGATCCGGTCGTCTATTTCAAGAAGATCACGGACTACATCGGCGCGGACGTGGCGATCGATGCGGTCGGCTGCGACGCGTCCGGCAGTGTAATGCAGGCCTTGACGGGCGAGCGGCTGAAATTACAAGCCGGGAACTCCGTCGCGTTCCATTGGGCGGTCAATTCCGTGCGCAAGGCCGGCACCGTCGTCTTGATCGGCGCCTACGGTCCTCCCTACAACCTCGCGCCCCTGGGCAGCATCTTCAACAAAGGGCTGACCATCCGCGGCAATCAATGCCCTGTGAAGCGCCAGCTACCGCGCCTCTTCGAGCACATTCGCGCCGGACGCTTGAAACCGAGCGAGATCATTACGCATCGCTTTCCGCTCGAAGACATCAGCGAGGCGTACCGCGTCTTCACCAGCAAGATGGACGGCTGCATCAAGCCGGTCGTCATTCCGAAAGCGGCATAAAGGAGACGGACATGACATTCGCACCACAGGAGCCACAAGCGCCATGGGAACAGAAGACCACGCGTCCGGATGAACAGGCACGCCAGTCCAGGCCGGCGAAACGCACAAGGGGAGAGGATCCGGCGCCGGCGCCCGGTCACTCCACCAGACACCTGCCTGCTAATTTTCGCGAGATCAACGGCTGGGGCGCCGATCTCGATCACAAGAACCGGCCGTCGTACCCGAAGGAATTGCCGTCGACGGTCAAGACCGCTCGCGGCGACGTCAAACACTGGCAGACGCCACGTACGAAAGTACACATGTCGAACGAGCACCCGGGACTGACGCCGGTATTCGGTGAATCCGTCCCGCCGTCCGGCCTCAGCGGCCATTTGCGCGATTACGCATATCAGTATGGCGAAGCAACGAACCGGCACTGGATGACCTTGATGTTTGCCGATCGCGTCAATGTCATCGAGCGAGCCATCATCGACGCGTTTCGCGGACGTCCTGACAATTACGTGCGCGAGAAAGGTTGGTCGGGAAAGCTCAAATACGAAGATTCGGATCCGCGTAAGAAGGCCTTATTCGTGGGTGCGGCCGCAATCGGTGTCGTCGCTCTCGCGTTGGTGCTCTTCAATGCATTGCACGAGGATTGAGCATCGAGAACACATCAGAGGAGGCTGGGCGGGCTAGCGAGGCGGTGATCATCAACGCTCGGGAAGGAAGCCGACGCGGATTACTTCGCTGCGCGATCTTCGCAGTACTTCCGCATGCGGAAGTCATCGGGCCATTCGCGTGCGCACTGTACACGCGTCACGCGCTCCCCTGGCGTGAACGGTTCCTTCTTCTGAAGTGCATTCAGGCCCTCGATCTGGCGATCAACGCAGTACGTTTGCATCCTCGCATCGTTGGGCCACTCTCGTGAACAGTGATCGCGAATCGTTTTCGGCGCGTCGGTCCAGTTACTTGCAGCCATCATCTCGTTCCATGTTGGAGGCGGTGGAGGAGCACTTTGCCTGCGTGGTTCAACCTCCGGAGTCCTTCTTGTGGCTGGTGACTTTTGTATCGATGGCGGCTGAGACGTACCGGTGCCAACGGAGTAGCCTCCCGCCCGAGTGATCGTCGAGATCGGTTTCTTCAGCTCCTCTCGCCACTGCTTCGCCGCGTCGGCGTCTGTCATCGCGCATTCCGTTGCCGGCTTGATGCCCTGCATCTTCGCAACCGTTCGCGCACGGCGCACCATCTTCTTAGTTGCGAGCTTGCAGGCCGGAGAGTGGAAGATGCTCGTAGCTTCATCGACCCACACCTGGGGAATCACGGCCTTTCGATCTTCGGGTTGCTGCGTAGCCGACGCGGCGTTCGGCACGATCGAGAGTGAGAGGAAGACGACGCCTGAAAGGGCAATGAACGCGCTGCGTGAGCACTTCATGCTGGGACCCTCCGTGCTGGTGCGGGGCACAAACGTTAGCACGGACGGGACGGAAAGAAAGGCAGCCGCACTAAGGATGCGATGCAACACGCCTGCATCGCGGCACCAGTTCGGCAAGCAAATCCGAGACGCGATCGACCTCATCCTGCGTCGTGAAGCGGCTCAGCGAAAAACGCACCGTCGAGCGTGCCTGGTCCGGCGTCAATCCCATCGCCAGCAGGACGGCGCTCGGCTCCACGCGACCGGAAGAACACGCCGACCCGGTCGAAACCGCGACGCCTGAAAGATCGAGCGCGATCACGATTCCCTCGCCGTCCGCGTCACTGAACGTGATGTTGCTGGTGTTCGGCAAACGCGGAACAGAGACGCCGTTGACGATGCCGTCCCGCACGCGTCTCTCGAAGCGATCGCGCAGCGCGCGCACCTCCTCGGCCGCACTCGGCAACGCCGCCGCTGCTCCGAATGCAGCGGCGAGCGGAACATTCTCCGTACCGGCTCGGCGCCGCCGCTCCTGCGCGCCGCCGACGAGATGCGCGTTCATCGACAAGCCGCGGCGCACGTACAACGCGCCGATCCCTTTCGGCGCGTGCATCTTGTGCGCGGAGATCGACAACGTGTCGCAGCCGATCGCCTCGACGTCGACCGGGATCTTTCCCGCGGCCTGCACCGCGTCGACGTGCAAGTGCACGCCGCGTTCACGGCACGCGCGGCCGATCGCCTCGACCGGCTGAATCACTCCAGTCTCATTGTTCGCCATCATCACCGTGACCAGTTTCGTGTCCGGTGTCATCGCGGCGATCAACGCGTCCGCATCGACGAGTCCGCTGCGCGACGGCATCACGCGCATCACCGCGCATCCGCGTTGCTCGAGCGTGCGCACCGCCTCGGCGACGGACGGATGTTCGATCGCGCTTGTCACGATGTCGCAACGCTCTCCCTGCGCGACGGCTCCAAAAATGGCGGCATTGTTAGACTCGGTCCCGCCGCTGGTAAAGACGACTTCCCGGGCGGTCGCTCCCAGCAGCCGGGCGACCGACTCGCGGGCGTCTTCGATCACGCGGCGCGCAACCTGGCCTTCCTGATGAATGGACGACGCGTTCCCGTACACGTCGCGGAGCGAAGTGGCGAGAACGGCGAACACGTCCGGATGGATGGCCGTCGTGGCGTTGTTGTCGAGGTAGATCCGCATCACACTAGGAACCCGATGAACCTCAAAGCGTTAGCCGTCGCGTCGTCGCTGGCATTCGCTGCAGCCATTCTCAGTCAGGAAGCACCAGACCCCAAGCCGCAACAGGATGGCGAGCGTCCTGATGCCATCCGCAAGCTCTCGCGCCGCGAGCGCAAACAGCGCCTCGAGAAACTTCCGGTCCGCCATCAGGAGTT
Organism: Thermoanaerobaculia bacterium; assembly: GCA_035626775.1. Taxonomy (GTDB): domain Bacteria; phylum Acidobacteriota; class Thermoanaerobaculia; order Gp7-AA8; family Gp7-AA8; genus QHVT01. The sequence goes on along the minus strand of DASPNA010000084.1, from coordinate 21,799 downwards.
CGCGAACGACGTCGAGCCGATCATGCTTCCCGCCGAGCTGGACATGTTTCTCTCGCTCGAGAAGGACAGCGATCGCGATGCGTTCGCCGACGAGTTCTGGCGGCGGCGCGACCACATGAATCGCACGTCCGGCATGTTCAAGGACGCGTACTTTCAGCGGCTGTCGCTGGTCAAAGAGCAATTCAAGAACGTGAACTCCGATCGCGCGCGGCTGTTCCTGCTGCACGGTCCGCCGGTCGACGTCGTGCGCACGAACTGCGCGCGCCTCCTCCAACCCATCGAGATCTGGAAGTACCCTCGCCTCCCCGGCCTCGGCCACGACGCGCGCCTGATGTTCTACAAGCCGCGCCACCAGACTGACTACAGGCTCTGGAATCCCGTCGGCGGCGCCGTGGCGCTGGCAGACCTGCTCGTGGCGCCCGATTCCGTGACGCAGCGCGGCCCGGATGAACCGCGTGCACGCGAGTCGGTCATGCTCTCCGCGAGCCCGTACGCGTACATCAATCAGATCCAGCTCTCGTGTACCGAGGGGAGCGAGATCAACGCGGCCATCACGCAGATGGTGCAGGCGCGCATCGACCTGTTGAAGCTTTTCGAGCCGCCCGAGCTCGACCAGGAAGACGTGCGCAAGATGCTGCGGTCGGTGATCATCGCCAACCCGACCGCGCCGAAGCTCACCACCGAAGTGAGCGTCGCGTTTCCGACGAAAGACGGCAGCCGTACCGACGTGCAACTGATGCTGCTCGTCCCGCGCGAACAGCTCTCGCCCGCCGTTGCCGGCGGCGCCGAGGTGTACACGATTGATGTGGCGGGGGAAGTGCTGCGCGACGGCGAGCTGTGGGAAAAATATCGCTATCGTTTTGACTTTCCGGCCGAGACGAAGGCGGAGAAGTTCCCGATCGTCATCGATCGCCTGCTGCGGCCCGCGGAGTATTTGTCGCGCGTGAAAGTGACTGACGCGAACACGGGCGCCGAGGCGGTAGTCGAAACACCGTTGAATGTCCCGGAAATCTTCACACCGGAGACCTCTGGAATCCCGGAACCATCTGGAGCGACGGGCTCTCGGCCCGTCGAAACAACGCAAGCGATTCCCACCGTCGCACAGATCAAGAACGAGATCGTCACCGAGGAGCCGCGGCTGCGCATCATCCCGCCGAACGACGAGATCGTCAGCGGCATGCAGACCATCGAGACGATGATCTCCGGCAGCAGCATCAAGGCGGTCGAGTTCTCAATGGACGGGCGCAAGCTCGCGGTGCGCCGCGCGCCGCCGTTCGCGCTCGATTTCGATTTCGGGGTCATGCCGCAGATGCGCCGCATCCGGGCGGTTGGACTGGATGACCGCGATCAGCCGCTCACCGGCGACGAGCTCACGCTCAACACCGGCACCGACCCCTTCCGCGTGCGCATCGTCTCGCCGCGCGTCGCACCGCGTGTCTCGGGCCAAACGCGTGTCGAGGTCGACGTGAGCGTGCCGGATGGCGATGAGCTCGCGTCGCTCGAGCTTTACTTCAACGAGACGCGCATGGCCACGTTGTTCGACGAGCCGTTCGTGCAGACCATCGAGTTGCCCGCGAGCGAAGGCGCCGCGTATCTGCGCGCCGTCGCCACATTGAAGGACACGACCGCGCCGCCCGTCGAAGACGTGGTGATCATCAACACGCCTTCGTACATGGAAGAGCTGAACGTCCACCTCATCGAACTGCCGACGACGGTCATCGTCAACGGCAAGCCGACCGACAAGCTCACCGCGGCCTCGTTCAAGGTGCTCGACGAGGGGCAGCCGGTGACGATCGCGAAGTTCGACTACGTGAAAGACCTGCCGCTCTCGATCGGCCTGGCCATCGACAGCTCCGGATCCATGCTCTACCGCATGCAGGAAGCACAGAAAACCGGCGCGCAGTTTTTCGAAAAGGTGATGCGCAAAGGCGACAAGGGATTCATCGTCGCCTTCGACAAGGAACCGCAGATGGTGCAGAAGTGGTCGACGAAAGTGTCCGCGCTGCACGCCGGTCTGGCCAAACTACGCGCGGAAGAATCCACCGCGCTTTACGACGCCATCGTGTACGCGCTGTACAACTTTCACGGCGTGCGCGGACAGAAGGCGCTGGTGCTGATCAGCGACGGCAAGGACACCGCGTCGAAGTTCACGTACGAACAGACCATCGAGTACGCGCGCCGCACCGCGGTGCCGATCTTCGGCGTCGGTATCGGCATCCGTGCCGGCGATGCGGACGTGAAGTACAAGCTCGATCGGCTCTGCCGCGAGACCGGCGGCGCCACGTTCTACATCGATCAGGCCCGCGACCTGCAGAAAGTCTACGACGCCATCGAAGCCGAGCTCCGTTCCCAATACGTCCTCGGCTTCTACCCCTCGCCCGACGTGAAGCCGGGGAGCAAATGGCGTGAGGTCACGGTTCAGGTCACGGAAGGGAAAGCGAAGACGATCAAAGGGTACTTCCCATGAAAACGCTCATCGCCGTGCTGATGCTGTCGCTCGCCGCGCCGGCGGTATTCGCCGAGCAGCAGCCGCTCACGAAACGGGAGCGGAAGGATCGCATCGCGGCGGCGGCCGAGAGGCACCGCCAGTTCCTGATCGACGTCGAGCCGATCATGCTTCCGACCGAGCGCGATACGTTCCTGCGCCTCGACACGGAGCCGCAGCGCGACGCGTTCATCGACGACTTCTGGCGCCGCCGCGACATCGCGAACGGCACGACCAACAACGCCGCGCGCGCCGACTATTACAACAACCTCGAGTTCGTGAAGGAGAACTTCGGCCAGGTCTCCTCGGATCGCGGCCGCATCTACCTCGTGCATGGTCCGCCGGCGGGCATCATCGACGTGAAATGCCCCTCTTACTACGTGCCGACGCAGGTCTTCTTCTACAACCGCCTGCCTGGTTTCGGCAGCGACTTCCGCCTGCTTTTCTACATCCCCAATCATCACAACGACTACAAGTTGTGGAACCCGATCGACTTCCAGAGTGCGTATCAGGAACTCCTCAGCAAAGGCATCGAGTCGCGCGGCGGCAGCCCTTACAACATCGCCATGCAATGTCCGAACGGCGAGCAGCTCAACGCGGCGATCGCGCAGATGCGCGTCGAGGCCATGCGCATTCACAAGGTCTTCGAGCCGCCGCCGGTGAACAGCGAGGACGTGAATCGCATCCTCCGTTCCGTCGTCCTCGCCGATCCGAATGCGCCGAAGCTCGAAGCATCCGTGTCCGTCGCGTATCCGCATGGCGACGGAGACGAGACCGACGCGCAGCTCACGATTCTCGTACCGCGCGCGCAACTCAAAACCACCACCGCCGGCGAGGCGGCGGTATACACGATCGACATCGTCGGCGAAGTGCTGCGCGACGAGAAGATGTGGGAGCGCTATCGCTATCGCTTCGACTTCCCGGCCGACTACAAAGGGGACACGTTTCCGATCGTGATCGATCGCATGCTGCGCCCGGCTGCATACATGTCGCGCGTGAAAGTCACCGATCCTGCCAGCGGCGCACAAGCGATCCTCGAGACGGCGCTGCAGGTGCCGGAAGTCGACGTCGCGGCGAAGCCGAGCGAAGAGACCGCGACGCTCGAAGCGATCAGCAACGATCTGCAGTCCGCGCGCGCTTCGCTGCGCATCGTACCGCTCACGCCGGAAGTGACCGGCGGCGTCACCAGCGGCGTGCAGACCATCCAGACGATGGTCAGCGGCAGCGGCATCAAGGCCGTCGAGTTCTGGCTCGACGGCAAGAAAGTCGCGACGCGGCGCGTGCCGCCATACACGCTCGATCTCGACTTCGGCACCGTTCCGCGCTCGCGGCGCATTCGCGTCGTCGCCCTCGACTCGCACGGCCAGCCGATCACCGGCGACGAGGTCATCGTCAACACCGGTACCGATCCGTTCCGCGTGCGCATCGCTTCGCCGCGCGTGGCGCCGAAGCTGTCCGGCGCGACGCGCGTGGAGCTCGACGTGCGCGTTCCGGAAGGCAAAGATCTCGACTCGGTCGAGCTGTACTGGAACGAGACGCGCGTGGCCACGATGTATGACCCGCCGTTCGTGCAGACCGTGCAGATCCCGAGCAGTGAAGGCGTCGGTTATCTGCGCGCCGTGGCGAAGCTCAAAGACCCGGAAGTCGATCCCGCCGAAGACGTGGTCATGGTCAACACGCCCGACTACATGGCCGTCATCGACGTGCACCTCATCGAGCTGCCCACGGTCGTGCTGAAAGACGGCAAGCCGGTCAACGATCTGCCGCAGACCGCGTTCAAAGTGCTCGACGAGGGACAACCCGTCGAGATCACGAAGTTCGAGCAGGTGAAAGATCTGCCGCTCTCGATCGGCATGGCCGTCGACAACTCGGGCTCGATGGAAACGCGTATGGACACCGCGCGCGAAGCCGGCGCCGCGTTTTTCCAGAACGTGCTGCGGCGCGGCGACAAGGCGTTCGTCGTGGCCTTCGATTCCACGCCGCACCTCGTTCAGAAGTGGTCGAGCGATCTCCGCGAGATCCAATCGGGCCTCGCGAAGATGCGTCCCGAGGAATCGACCGCGCTCTACGACGCCGTCGTTTATTCGCTCTACAACTTCCTCGGCGTCAAGGGTCAGAAAGCACTCGTGCTGCTCACCGACGGCAAGGACACGATCTCGAAGTTCACGTTCGATCAGGCGCTCGAATACGCGCAACGCGCCGCCGTGCCGATCTACACGATCGGGCTCGGCATCCGCGGCATCGAAGTGGACGTGAAGTCGAAGCTCAATCGCCTGGCCACCGAAACGGGCGGCACGCCGTACTACATCGAGCGCGTCGAAGATCTCTCGAAAATCTACGCGGACATTCAGAACGAGCTGCGCTCGCAATACGTGCTCGGCTTCTATCCGAGCGCGGAGGTGAAGTCGGGCGGCAAGTGGCGCGAGGTCACGGTGCGGACGGCCGAGGGAAAGGTGAAGACGATCAAGGGGTACTATCCCTGAGTACCTCGGAGGAACCGAGGTACTCAGTCCCATGAAAACCTTCTTCTCCGTCTTCGTCACTGTCTTTCTCGCCGAGATCGGCGACAAGACACAGCTCGCCACGATGCTCTTCGCGGCGGACGCGAAATCGAATAAGTGGATCATCTTCGCGGGCTCCGCGCTGGCGCTGGTGCTCGCAGCCGCGATTGGAGTGCTGGTCGGCGCGCAGATCGAGCGCTTCATTTCGCCGCGCACGTTGAAGATCGTCGCGGGCGTGGGCTTCATCGCGATCGGAATCTGGACGATCGCTTCGAAGTAAGCGACGGGCTCTCACCCCGTCGGTCATTCAGCGGTTCGACGGGCTAAGAGCCCGTCGCTCCAGTCGCTTTTCTCTCCTGCGCCATCCGCTCCCGCTCCGCCGCCCGTTCCGCGCGACGCTTGTTGGCCTCATCCTTTAACCGTTGCGCGATCGCGCGGCCCGTCTCCGTCGTCGCAAGCCCACCTTCCGCGGTCTCGCGCAAACCGCGAGGCAACGCGCGCCCGATGCGCACCATCGCCTCGACGATCTCGTCCATCGGAATCACCGATTTCACACCCGCGAGCGCGAGCTGCGCCGCGGTCAGCCCGTGCACCGCGAACAGCGCGTTGCGTTTCACGCAAGGAACTTCAACGAGCCCGCCGACCGGATCGCACACGAGGCCGAGCGTGTTCTTCAGCGCGAGCGCGGCCGCCTGAATCGCGGTCTGCGTATCCCCGCCCATCATGTATACGACGCCAGCCGCACCCATCGACGATGCGACACCGACTTCGTTCTGACAGCCGCCGGCGGCGCCCGAGATGTTCGCCGACAGCGCGATGATCGAGCCGATGCCGCCCGCGACGACCAGCGCGCGCACCGTGCGTTCGGGATCGACGTGCCGCTCTTCCTCGAGCGCCATCAGCATGCCTGGCACGATGCCGCCCGCGCCGGCGGTCGGCGCCGCGACGATCACGCCCATACGCGAGTTCTCGCCCATCACCGACAGCGCGTAGATCTCCGCCTTCACGGTCAGCGGATCGAGAAACGTCTTCCCTTTCAGGAAGGCGTCATTGAGCAGCCGCGCCTCGCTGCCGACGAGCTTGCCCATCGACTCGCCGCCGCCACTCTTGCCGCGCACGATGCAATCGCGCATCACTTCGCGCCGCTTGCGCAGCGCTTCGAGGATGTCTTCGGCCGGCACGCCGTGCTCTTCCGAATCCGTCTTCAGAAAAACATCGGCGAGGTCGCGGTCTACGGCTAATTCTTCGAGGTGTTTGAATGATTCGATCATCGTTTCGTTTGCTAAGGAATCCGGTCCAGGTAGCGCGCGTCGGCAACGTCGGTCAGCGAGCAGATCCGCTGCAACGCCGCCTTCGACAGCGGCGAGTCCACGTCCACTTGCATGAACGCGTCCTTCCCGCGCTGCTTCCTTGAACAGTAGAGGGAGGCGATATTGATCCCTTCGTCCGCGATGATGTTCGCGACCTCGGCAATCATGCCCGGCCGGTCGCGATAGAAGAGCAGCAGCGTCGGCGAATCGCCCTTGAATCGCGTCTGGAAGCCGTTGATCTTGAACACCTCGATGACCCCGCCGCCGACGGACGAGCCGACGATCTCGACCTCACGATTCGGCCCGCGCGTCTGGATATGCACCGTGTTCGGATGCACTTCGCCGAGGTCTTCCTCGGAGAATTCGATCTTCACTTCCATCTGCTCGGCGATGCGGATCGCCTCGGGGATGCGCGGATCGTCCACGTTGAGTCCGATTGCGCCGCCGACGAGCGCAAAGTCCGACCCGTGGCCGCGATACGTGGCCGCGAGCGGAGAGTGCAGATAGAAGTGCACCTCGAGCGGATCCTCGTCGAGAATTTCGCGCGCGACGCGGCCGAGGCGCGCGGTTCCGGCGGTATGCGAGCTCGACGGTCCGACCATCACCGGGCCCATCACGTCGAGGATGCTGACTTTGCGATCGTGGCGAATGGGCATGCGTGCGAGAGTCTATCGTTTTCCGCGTGATGCAAATCGGTCTGTTACACTCCGCGCGCCGTCCAATGTTCTCGCACCCCCAACGTCCGCTCATCCTGGTCGTCGATGACGACCCGCCGATCCTGCTCCTCATGCGCAATCTGCTGCGCGAGTTCGGCTTCGAGCCGATCGCGGCGGGCAGCGGAGAGCAGGCCATCGAGGAAGCGCGCAAGCGGACGCCCGATCTGATCCTGCTCGATCGCAACATGCCGGGCATGACGGGCGATGAAGTGCTGCGCGCGCTGCGCTCGGAAAACGAGCTGTCATCCGTGCCGATCCTCATCGTCAGCGGCGAGCCGCTCGGTCCCGACGAAGTGAAGCGCCTCGGCGCCACGGGTCATGTGCTGAAGCCGTTCGATGTGCCGGCGCTGGTCGAGACGATCCGCGGACACGTGAACAACTGAGTTCCTCGGGTTCCTCGGAGTTCCTCGGGTTCCTCGGAGTTCCTCGGGTTCCTCGGCGGGGTCTTTGTCTCCCCGAGGAACTCCGAGGAACCCCGAGGAACCCCGAGGAACCCGAGGAACTCTTTTTTGCTAAAGTCCGCCCTCGCCATGACGCAAAACATCGACGCCCTCATCCGCACCGCCGTGTTCAGCGACGACGCCAACGCGAAAGCCGAGGCGCGCAGACAGATTCACCTGCAGGCGCGGCGCAATGGCGCCATCCCCTCGTCGATCCTCCCGCTCTACGAAGCCCTCGGCCGCGGCGAAGTGAAACGCCGCTTCACCGTGCCGGCGTTCAACATCCGCGCGCTGACGTACGACGTCGCACGCGCGCTCTTTCGCGCGGCCATGAAGCACAACGTCGGACCGTTCATCTTCGAGATCGCGCGCTCCGAGATCGGTTACACCGAACAGCGCCCGGGTGAATACGCGGCGTGTGTGCTCGCGGCCGCGATCGCGGAGAACTACAAGGGACCGGTATTCATCCAGGGCGATCACTTCCAGGCCAGTGCGAAAAAGTGGGCCACGGAAGACGGCAAGAACAGCGAAGTCAAGGCGCTCGAGTCGCTGATCGATGAAGCGATCGCCGCGGAGTTCTACAACATCGATATCGACACGTCGACGCTGGTCGATCTTTCGTTCCCGACGCGCGACGAACAACAGAAAACGAACTACACCTATACCGCGCACTTCACGAAATACATTCGCGCGCGGCAGCCGCAGGGCATCGAGATTTCGGTCGGCGGCGAGATCGGCGAAGTCGGCAAATACAACACGCAGCCGGACGAGGTGCGTGCGTACGTCGACGGTGTGAATCGCCTGCTCGACGGCGAACGCGGCATCGCCAAGATCTCGGTGCAGACCGGAACTTCGCACGGCGGCGTACCGATGGCGGACGGCTCGATTGCCGAGGCGAAGATCGACTTCGGCGTGCTGAAGGAGACGACGCGCATCTGCCGCGACGAGTACGGCATCGCCGGCTCGGTGCAGCACGGCGCGTCGACGCTGCCGGAGGAAGTCTTCAACAACTTCCCGGAGAACGAGGCGGTGGAGATCCATCTCGCCACCGGCTTTCAGAACATGATCCTCGACGCGGCGACGCTGCCCGCGGAGATGAAGGAAGGCATCCGCACGTTCTGCTTCGAGAACTGCATGGACGAGCGCAAGGAAGGCGAGACCGACGAGCAGTTCGTCTACAAGACCCGTAAAAAGGCGATCGGTCCGTTCAAGCGCCGGATGTGGGACCTCGACGTGGCGGCGAAGCAGCCGATCATCGACGCGATCGAGAAAAAGTTCGAGTTCCTGATGGACAAGCTCGCCGTCTTCGACACGCGCGATCTCGTCCTGCAGTACGTTCCCGCGTCCGCGAGCGAGCTGCCGGAGTACACGGCAGCATCCGATGAGCTGACGGCGGCCGCGACGGTGGATCCGAACGAGGGGGAGTGACGCGTCGCTGTCGCTCCGCTGAGTCTTAGAGTCGTAGAGTCTTAGAGGAGAGACGACGCGCGTCACGCTCGCGGCTTTGTCTCTAAGACTTTACGACTCTAAGACTCTAAGACTCCCCACGTGGGCTAGCATCGCGAGCCATGCAAAAACTCGCGATCGTCCTTCTCATGCTCGCCGCGGCGTTCGCCGCGCTCGCCGACGACGCCCCACCCTCCCCCGCCCAGGCGCTCGAGCTGGCGCGGCAATGGATGGATGCGCAACGCGCGTACGACGAGATTCCCGGGATGTCGGCCGCGATCGTCAGCGATCAGAAGGTACTGTGGAGCGGCGGCAGTGGACTCGCCGATCCCGCCACGCAGCGCGCCGCGACCGCCGATACGCTGTACAGCATCTGCTCGGTGTCGAAACTCTTCACCAGCGTCGCGGTGATGCAATTGCGCGACAAAGGAAAGGTCGCGCTCGACGATCCGATCGCCAAGCACCTGCCGTGGTTCACGATGAAAGCGGCCGAAGGCGGCCGTGATGCGACGCTCGTCGGCGTGCTCACACATTCGTCGGGATTGCCGCGCGAGTCCGACTATCCGTACTGGACCGGCGAGTTCGATTTTCCGACGCGCGAAAAAATCGTCGAGCGCATCACCGCGCAGGAAGCGCTCTATCCCGCCGATCGCTACGTCCAGTATTCGAACCTCGGCCTCACGCTCGCCGGCGAAGTCGTGAGCGCGAAATCAGGCAAGCCGTACGACCAATATGTGCGCGAGCGCATCCTGCAGCCTCTGCAGCTCGACTCGACGTATCCGGAGATCCCGCTGCACGAGAAAGGCAAACGTCTCGCGCAAGGCTTCAGCGCGCGGCGCCGCGACGGCACGCGCTCGCCGCTGCCGCTGTTCCAGACGCGCGGCATCGCGCCGGCCGCCGGCTTCGCCTCGACCGTGAATGACCTCGCGAAATTCGCGATGTGGCAATTCCGCATGCGCGACGCGAGCAGCGATCCCGTCCTCGACCCGCGCACGCTGCGCGAGATGTATCGTCCCCACTTCGTCGATCCCGACTTCGAGACGTTCTGGGGCGTCGGCTTCGCGACGTGGAAGGACGGCGCGAACGTGTTCGTCGGCCACGGCGGCAGTTGCCCCGGCTATCGCACCGCGTTCCAGCTCAATCCGGAGAAGAAGGTCGGCGTAATCGTCATGGCCAACGCCAGCGGCGTAAACACCGGACGCTACGCGAAAGCGATGTACGACATCGTCACGCCAGCGCTGAAGAACAAGGATGCGGCCGCGACCGCGCTCACGCCATACGCAGGCTCGTACGATGCGTTCCCCTGGGATGGCGAGACGCTGGTGGTCGTGTGGGGCGATGGCCTCGCGACAGTCGATCTCCCGACCACCGAGCCGATGCGTCTCCTCGAGCGCTTGCGCAAAACCGGCGAGCACACCTTCCGCCGCATCCGCGAAGACGGCACCCTCGGCGAAACGTACCGTTTCGAGATGGGTCCGGATGGCAAGGCAACGAAGGTGTGGGTGCATAGCAATCCGTATCCGCGCATGAAGTGAGGTTCCTCGGGTTCCTCGGAGTTCCTCCGAGCGGATGAGCATGAGCACCGCCACTCCGAGGAACCCGAGGAACCCCGAGGGAACCCGAGGTACTCAACTAGCCGACTTCTCGTTCCTGGCCTCGGTTTGCCAGCGCACGCGCGGTTCGCGAAGCTCGCGGCGGCGTTCGATCTCCACGCGATTGCGGCCGTTCGCTTTCGCGCGGTAGAGCGCCTGGTCGGCGGCGTGGAACAGGTCGGCCGCGGTCTGGATCTGCGAGTGCGGCACGTTTGCGATGCCGATGCTCGCCGTCACGCGGCCCGTCGCGCTGGGGGCCACCGCGATGCTGCAGCGCAGCTTCTCGGCGAACTGCATCGCCTCGAACAGCGGCGTCTCCGGCAGCAGCACCGCGAACTCTTCGCCGCCGATGCGCGCCACGAAATCGCTGTGGCGCGAGTTGTCGGCGATGACATCCGCGACCGTGCGCAGCACATGATCGCCGGCGTCGTGTCCGTGCTGATCATTGATCAGCTTGAAGTGATCGATGTCGAGCAGCACCAGCGACAGCGAGCGCTCATAGCGGCGTGAATGCTCGTACGCTGCCTGCAGCCGCTCGTCGAACGCGCGCCGGTTCGGGACACGCGTGAGACTGTCGGTCAGCGACAACTCTTCGAGCCGCGAGTTCGTTTCGAGCAGTGCCTTCTGCAGCGCCACGATGCGCACGCCCGCGCGAACTCGCGCGATCAGCTCCTCCAATTGGAAAGGCTTGGTGACGTAATCGTCGGCACCGACTTCGAAGCCCTGCAGCTTCGCCTCGTCGGTCGAGTTGCCGGTCACAAGCATGATGTAGCAGTGCGGCGATTGCTGGCGAAGCTCGCGGCAGAGGTCGATGCCGTCGCCATCGGGCAGGCCGCGGTCGAGGATCACCACTTCGCAACCGTTGCGGCGGAACAACTCGCGCGCGCCGGCCATCGTCCCGGCGTGCTCCACCGAATACCCCGCGCGCCTCAGTTGGCGGATCAGCAGGGCCGAAACATTCTCGTCGTCTTCGACCAGGATGATTTTCGGCGTCGCCACGGCCGGATCTACTTCAAATAACAAACCACATTCAGCCGGAAACCGGCCGAATGATGCCCAATGCCGACATTTTTTCGTGCAGATACGTCCGTTGGATGTCGAGTTGCTGCGCGGCCTTGCTGACATTCCAGTTCGTGCGCCGCAACACCGACTCGATGTACTCCTTCTCGCATTGCGCCTTGAAGTCGCGCAGGGGCATGACCGGCGCCGTTTCCGTGATCCGCACGAGGCCGCTTTCCGGTCCCGCACCGCGCGTCAGCACAGACGTCGGAAGTTGATCGAGCGTCACCGGATCGGTGCCGAAGACCGATAACCGTTCGGCGACGTTGCGCAGCTCGCGCACATTGCCCGGCCAGTCATACGCCGACAGCGCCGCGTGCACGGAGGAGTCGACGGACAACGATACGCGCTGATTGCGCGCACACGATTGCTGCAGGAACGTCGCGAAGAGCAACGGCACGTCGCTGCGACGTTCGCGCAGCGGCGGAACGTCGATCGGCACCGTCGCCAGCCGGAAGAAAAGGTCCTCGCGAAAACGTCCGTCGCGCGTGAGCTCCTGTAGATCGCGGTGCGTGGCGGCGAGGACGCGCACGTTCACCGCGCGATCCGTGGTCTCGCCGATGCGCCGCACGCGTCCGTCCTCGAGCACGCGCAGCAACCGCGACTGCAGCATCGCGTCCATGTCGCCGATCTCATCGAGGAACAAGGTTCCGCCATCCGCCTCCTCGAACAGGCCGCGCTTCGCGGTCTTCGCATCCGTAAAAGCGCCGCGCGCGTGGCCGAAGAGCTCGTCCTCGATGAGGTGCGCGGGGATCGCCGCGCAATTCAACTTGATGAAGGGCCGCTGTGCGCGACGGCTCTGCCGGTGCAGCGCGTTCGCGACCAGTTCCTTGCCGGTGCCGCTCTCGCCGCGAATGAGCACGCGCGCTTCCGTCGGCGCGACCTTCTCGATCGCGGCGCGCAGTGCCTGCACTGCTTCCGACTGTCCGACGATCTCCTGCCCGCGCGCGCGCAACTCGCCGACCTGCCGCCGCAGCGCCGCGTGCTCCAGGCAATTGCGCACCGATTTCAGAAGGCGTTCGCGGCTGAATGGCTTGTCGATGAAGTCGTGGACGCCGAGGCGGATCGCTTCGACGGTTTCGGCCATGGAGGCTTCGCCGGAGATGACGATCGACGGCGGCATTGCGTCGCCGAGAATGCGCACGAGCTCGATGCCGCTCATGCCGGGGAGCCGGACGTCGACCATGGCCATGTCCGGCTGCACGCGCGTCGCATCGCGCAGATGCGCGAGTGCGTCTTCCGCTGTGCGGAACGCGACGACGCCGTAGCCCTCCTCACGCAGCCGAAGCGTGACGTTCGCGGCGATCTTGTCGTCGTCTTCGACGACGAGAATCAGTTGCATGTTGCCTCCGTCGAGGGTTCGCGCCTGCGGCGGGCGATCGCGATCTGGAGCGACGGACTCTCAGCCCGTCGAAGGTGCCGACGGGCTGAGAGCCCGTGGCTCCAGATTGGTCGTTGCGCTGCAGGCGCGGGACCGGCCTTCACGCGCACGTGGCCGCTCCGAACACGACTCTGAACGTCGTCCCTGACGACGACGTGCTCGCCAGCACGAGATCGCCGCCGTGATCGAGCATCACCTTGCGCGAGATCGACAAACCGAGTCCCATCCCTTCCCCTATTCTGCGCGTCGTCACGTATGGATCGAACACGCGCGCGCGCAGCGAGTCGGGGATGCCGCTGCCGTTGTCGCGCGCATCGAGCAGCACCACCGGGCCGTTGCGCACGATCATGAATCGCATCGATGCGGCGCCGGCGCGCGCGCTGTTCGAGCAAAGGTTGACGAGCACCTGGCGGAACATGTCGCGATCGACGCACACCACCGCGTCGCCGCCGCTGTCGTTGAGTTCCATCCCCGCCCACGCGTTCGCGAACGTCGTGCAGAATTCTTCGATCATCTGCCCGAGCGATTCACGCCGCAGCACCGGCTTCCCGATGCCGGCGAACGAGGAGAACTCGCGCGTGTATCGCGCCAACCGCTCCAACTCCTCGGACACGCTTTCCTGTGCGCGCGCGCGTTCATCGGCACTCGCGTCCGCGGTGACGAGATCCGCATAACGCTCCAGCTCCAGCCGCGCCGCCGTGAGCGGGCCTTTGATCTCATGTGCGTGACGTCGCGCAGTCTCCTGCAGCGACGTCACGCGCTCGAGATATTCGCGCCGCTCCCGCTCCTGCGCGCGCCGATAGCGAGTCCACAACAAAATGGCTGCGGCCGTGGCGGCAAGCGCGAACACGATCATCAGCGCGAGCTCGAACCGCCGCAGCATGGCCTGCCGATTCATGCGCAGCACTTCGATGCGGTTGATCAGCTTCTGCGTCTCATCGAAGCGCTTGCGATATTCGGCGCGGCGCGCGGGATCGAGTTGCCGCAGCGCTTTCTGATCCTCGCGCGATTGCTCCAGCGCGGCGCGCACTTCGGGACGTAGCGCGACGTCCAGCCACACGCCGGAGATCTGATGCAGCACGAACCAGAACAGCAGCGTCGCCGCCGCGATCGTGATGACCACGGCCAGCAGCGAGCGAGTCGGCGTCACTGCAGCGCAAGCTCCACGTTCCAACGATACGACGTCAGCGGCTTCGCGCTGAGCGTCGTGCCGATCAAGGCATCGACCAGGCCGCCGCTGCCGCCTTCCGTGCCGACGCCGCCGGACTTCGAGATCCACTCGCGCGCGTCCTCTTCCTCCGCCGCGGAGAACGGCAGTACCGACAAGTCGACCTGCACCGTGACACGCGAGGCTTTCGTCGAGAGGAGACGCACTGGCGTGCGCCACCACTTCTCGAGCGCGTCGAGCGATGTGAGACGTTGCCGCTCCCCCCTGCGATTCAGCTCCACTTTCTGCGCGATCCACACTTCGTCCCAGAGGTCATAGCGCACTTCGATGCGCGCGCCGGTCACCGCACGCGTATCGCGCTGCCGCGCCACGATCAGGAACGTCGTCGTCAATCCACTGCGGAGCTGCTTGCGCACCGTCGCATCCTGGAGGATCGACACCGGCAGCGCGGCCGCGACGACGCCGCCCGGTTGTACGCTGAACGCGAGTTGCGGCTGCTGCGCGCGCGCCATCGTCGCGAAGAGCAGAGACAACGCGAGGGCTCCTGCGCGTCTCACCATGCGTACCCCACGCCGAGGCGGAGGGTGCCCCAGGAGCTGCGCCGGACCCAGCTCGCGGACATTTGCTGTTGAGAGGTGTAGCCGAGATCGTAGTAATCGATCGAACGGCTGCCGATGCGCGCGTTGAGCTCGAGGCGCGAGTCGCCCGTCTTCATGCGCGCCGCGTCCCAGAGACTGTACGAGTAACCGCCGCGGAACACCACGCGCACCACGTGGTCGCTGCGGTCGCCGTAGAAGTCGCTCTCCGCCTGGAAGTGCGTCCACGCCCCTTCCAGTCCGGCCGAGACGGAGGTGCGCTCCGAGAGCTCCCAGTACTGCGCGCCTTTCACGGTCAGCTCGGCCGCTCGCGCGTGCACCGTATCGGCGACGACTTCCAAATCCTGTGTCGGATTGGTGGGACTGACGACATACAGATACGTCGCGGAGTCGCTCCAGCTCGCGCGCGGCCGCACGCTCACGAGCGTGCCGCGCGTCGGGAGGAACGGTCGATTGGTGGTGTTGTACGACCACGTCGCGCCGACGATGCGCTGCCCGCGCTGCAACGCGAACTCCTCATTGCGGACGTTCGCCACGTCATCGCCGAACCTGGTCTGGTCGAGCTCCACGGTCAGCGTCTGATTCGCGGAGAGCGGCACGCCGACCACGAGCTGCGGCGAGATCGAGCCCGCGTTCTGCTCGATCACCTGCTTCACGCTCAACGTCGCGAAGGCGCGCGTGCCGAACAAGTCGTACTGCGTGTAGCCAAAGGCGACAGCGCCGTAGTCGCGCGCGAACGCGCTGTCGTATTCGGTCGTGATCAGCGCGAGGTGCAGCGCGCCACGGCGACCTACGAACCACCGCGCCCCCAGCGCCCCCGTCCCGTCCTCGGCACCAATGCGATCGCTGTAGTCCGTCTCGACGGTGTGATCGGCCGGGAGGATCGGACGGAAGTCGATCGCGTAGAAGAACGGCTTCGTTTCGGCGATCGTGACGACGAGCACGAAACGCCCGCGCTCGGAGCCTTTTTCGAGCGCGAACTCGGACGAGAGCAGGAACGGCAAGCGACTCAGCCGCGATGCGGCGTCGCGCAGGTCCGCTTCGGTGTACTCCTGCCCTTCGCGCAAACGCGATTCGGCGATGACGACGTCGGGCGAGACACGCGCCGCTTCGCGCACTTCGATGCGCTCGATGTAGAAGCGCGGTGGAGGCGCGTCTTCCGCGGCCGACGCGGCGGCGATCAGGACGGTCAATGCGATGAGGATCGTTCGGGTCACTTGGGGCCTCCTGCCGCTGCACCGGGAGCGAGCGGACGTACCGCTCGACAAGGGCGAGCAGAGTGCCACGAAAATCGCGGCTGCAGGCGACCTCCGATTTCACCGCAAACGTTTCTCGTGGCGTGAGTTGGGACGCGCGAGCGTGGCCGCGCGTTTCGCCGTCAGTGTATGGGATTCCCGACAGGCGGTGTATGCACGATCTTCCAGTTACCGGACTGGGCCGACGTTTTGCAGACTCCGCCGTGCCATGGGTAATTTACTTTGGCTGATCATCATCATCCTCATCATCCTGTGGCTGGGCGGCTTCGCGTTCCACATCGGCGGCAGCCTGATTCACATCCTGATCGTGATCGCGCTGATCCTGCTGATCTACCGCCTCGCGACGGGACGACGGGTGCTCTGACGGAGTTCGGTTCCTCGAGTTCGAACCCCGAGGAACCGCTCCTCCGCGTGATAGCGTCGGAGCATGGACGCTCCGCACGTAGCCGGTGTCGTCATCGCCATCGCGGTCGCCGCCGCGCTGGCCGTTCTCGGCGCGCATCCCCGCGTGAGACGATGGGAGCGTCGCTTCGGCCTCACTGTCCTCGCGACCTCCGGTTTTCCTTTCCTCCTCCTCGGTCTTCTCTTTCGCGAGCTCGGCGTGCTGACGGCCGACGTGCTCGCGCATCTGCGCCCGCTGTTCGAATTCGGATTGGGTTGGGTTGGCCTCACGATCGGCACCAACCTCAACCTGCGGCGCTTCGATCGACTCTCCCCTTCCGCGGCTCCCGTCATCGCGCTCACCACGCTGCTGCCGATTCTCTTCACGGCGATCGCATGCTCGCTGACGCTCACCTGGCTCGGCGTCGTGCCGGGCAAAGGCCTCATGCGCGACGCGTTGATTCTCATGGCCTGCGCGGCGGTGAGCGCGCCCGCGAATCTCGAATTGCTGCTGCGGCGCTGGCGCTCATCCACACATCTCGTGATCGAGATGACGCGCATCGATCAACTCGCAGCGCTGGCGTTGCTCGGTTTCGTGGCCATCATGTTTCGTCCCGACCGCACCGTGACGCTCTGGCACCTCCCGCGAAGTGGCTGGTTCCTGATGACCCTTGGTCTCGGCGCGTTGCTCGGCATCGCGATTTTTCTGCTGGTGCGCAACGTCGTCGATGAGACCGAGGAGCTCGCGTTGCTCCTCGGTGGTGTTGCGCTGGCGGCGGGGATGGCCGGCTACCTCGCGCTTGCAGTGGCGGTTGTATGCGCGCTCGCCGGTGCGGTGATGATCAATTTTCCGCTGAAGCGCAGCGAGCGCATCGTGCGGACGTTGCGCGAGGTGGAGCGGCCGATCTACTTTCTCTTCCTGTTTGTCGTTGGCGCGGCGTGGCGTCCCGATGAATGGCAGGGCTGGGTGCTCGGCATCGTCTTCGCGGCGTCACGCGCGTACGGAAAGATCGTGGCGGTCCGCACCGCGGCACGGATCGATGCGGAACTGCCGCCGTGGAAACCGTTCGCGGTCACGTTGCTGCCGGAGAGCACGATCGCGATCGTCGTGCTCTTCAGCGCGACGGCCATCGACGGCTCCGGCGCCACGCCGGCGGTGCGTTGGGCGGTGAATGCGGTGATTGTCGGGAGCATGCTGACCGAAGCGGCGGTGCAGGCGTATCAGCGCCGCGTGCGCTTGCGTGTGGCCGAGGAGACCGGGGCGTGATCACGCGTGCACTGCTGACGATCGCCGGAGTGGCGGCGCTCACGTACGCGACGCGCTCCTTCGTGCCGCAGGGAGCGACGATCACCGGTTCCGGCGCGGCGCTCGCGTTCGGATTCCTGCTCATCGTCGCGGTGCAGGCCGCCCATCTCTGCGACGCGGCAAAGATTCCGCGGCTCACCGGCTACATCCTCGTCGGCATCTTCTTCGGCCCCGATGTGATTGGACTCGTGTCTCGCAAAATGCTGCCCGATCTTGCGCTGGTGAAAGGCACCGCCGTGGGCCTGATCGCGTTTCTCGCGGGATGCGAATTGAACATGCGCCGACTGCGGCCGCGTCTGCGCGCGATCGGCACCGCTTCCGTGCTGACGATGATCGCCGCGGCGCTGCTGCTCTTCGCGCTGTTCTACGGCATCACGCACATCCTGCCGGCGACGGCAGGCTACACAACGGTGCAGAGAATCGTGGTGGCGCTCGTTGCGGCGAACGTGCTCGCGGCATATTCGCCGGCAGTGGTGGTGGGGATTCTTTCGGAGACGAAAGCGGCCGGACCGCTCAGTGAGACCACGCTGTCGATCGTCGTCCTCGCCGATCTGATCATCGTGGTGACATACGCGCTGTCGAGCACGTTCGGCCACATCGTGTTCCCCGGCAGCGGTGGTGGCGGACTGGCGCTGCTCGTGCCGCATCTCTTCGGCTCGATCGCTGCTGGCGCAGTCGCGGGAGGCGTGCTCGCGTTGTACGTGTCCCGCATCGGCGCGCGGAGCGGCATCTTCACGTTTGCGTTGCTCTTCATCGCGGCGGAGGCCGGAGAAGCACTGCACCTCAACCCGCTGCTGATCGGCTTGACGGCGGGCCTTCTGCTCGAGAATGTCACGGAGATCGGAGGCGAGAGGCTCGCGCACGCGGCGAGCGGCGTGGCCATGCCCACGTTCGCGATCTTCTTCGCCGTCGTCGGCGCGGAGATTCCGCTCGGCGCATTTTTTGGAACCGCTCCGTTTGCGCTCGCGGCGGCCATGATTCGCGGCGCCGGCATTTACGCCGGTGCGCGCATCGCAGGCCGCGTCGCAGGCATGGATGCGACGTTCACACGCCGGCTGACGCTCGGACTCCTGCCGCAGGCAGGCGTCGCGATCGCGCTGGTCGCGTTGCTGCTTGCGGACTTTTCCCCGTGGGGCCGCGTGGTCGGCACCATCGTCCTCGGCACCATCATCGTGAATCAGCTCATCGGACCGGTGCTCTTCCGCAACGCGATCATTGCCGCGGGCGAATCGCGCCACGAAGCGGAACGCCGGCGTCTCGTTTGAACGCGCGCACGACCGCTTCCACGAGCGCGGCATCGACGGCACGATCGCGTTGCAGCGAGGTGCCGACAATCGCGCCGTCGGCATCGGCGAAATCGCGCGCGTTCTGCGCCGTCAGTCCGCTGCCGATCAGCAGCGGCGCGTCGATCGCATCGCGCAGCATGCGCAGGCGCGACGGATCGGCGGACGCACCGGTCTCCGCGCCGGTAACGATGATCGCGTCAGCCAGCCCGCGCAGGCGCAGATCGCGCGCGGATTGAATCGGATCGACAGCTGCCAGCGGCGTGGCGTGCTTCACGAGATGGTCAGCGAAGATCAGCACGTCGGGCGCGAGCGCAGCACGCTTCCGCAACGTCGCGAATGCATCGCCTTCGATGATCCCCTGATCCGTGAGCATCGCGCCAGTGTGCACGTTGACGCGGATGAACGCCGCGCCGGTCGCTGCCGCGATCGCGAGCGCTGACAGCGCATCATTGCGCAACACATTCACGCCGAACGGCAATCGCACTTCGCGCACGACTTCCGCGATCACGCGCGTCATCGCCGCGACCGTTTCGGCCTCGACGCGGCTGCGCGTGAACGGCCGGTCGCCGAAGTTCTCGATCGCGAACCCATCGCATCCGCCGTCGCGCAACGCACGCCCATCGCGCACGGCACGCTCGATGACCTCGTCGAGCGACGCAAACAGCGGCGCTCCCGGCAGCGCGCCGAGGTGAATCATTCCGAAGATGGCGCGGCTGGAGAAGCGGGCGGCGAAGGCGGAACGCGTGAGCATGGCGCCGCCGTTATACTCCAGCGGCCATGTCCGATCTCCGCCTCTTCAACACGTTGTCGCGCGAAAAAGAGACGTTCATTCCGCTCCGCCCAGGCGAGGCGCGGATCTATTCGTGCGGACCGACGGTCTATGGCGATCCGCACATCGGCAACCTGCGCACGTTCCTCTGGAGCGACCTGCTGCGCCGCTGGCTGCAGTACCGCGGCCTGCGCGTCACGCAGGTCATGAACATCACCGACGTCGAGGACAAGATCATCCGCAACGCCACCGCGGCGGGACAGGACATCTTCACCTACGTCGCGCCGTACATCGACGCGTTCCACGCCGGCCTGAAGAAGCTGCGCATTCGTCCTGCCGACCACTATCCGCGCGCGACCGAGTACATCCCCCAGATGGTCTCGCTGGTCGAAGAGCTCACGCGCCGCGGGCACACGTATGTAGCCGAAGGCTCGACGTACTTTCGCGTTTCCACGCTGCCTGATTACGGGAAGCTGTCGCACGTCGAGATCGACACCACCAGCGATTTCAGCCGCGTCGAAGCGGACGAGTACGAGAAGGAATCGGCGCGCGACTTCGTACTGTGGAAGGCCAAGAAGGAAGGCGAGCCGTCGTGGCAGACAGCACTCGGCGACGGCCGTCCCGGCTGGCACCTCGAGTGCTCCGCCATGTCCATGGACCTCCTCGGCGAAACGTTCGACGTCCACACCGGCGCCGTCGATCTCATCTTCCCCCATCACGAGAACGAGATCGCGCAGAGCGAAGGTGCGACCGGAAAACCGTTCGTTCGCTACTGGGTGCACGGCGAACATCTCAATGTCGACTCGCAGAAGATGTCGAAGTCGCTCGGCAACATCTATTCATTGCGCGAGATCGAGGAGCTCAACTACGACCCGCTGGTCTTGCGTTATGCGCTGCTGTCGGTCCCCTATCGCACGAAGCTGAACTTCACGACGCAATCGCTCGATGACGCGAAGAGTGCAATCGCGCGCATCGAATCGTTCCTGCTCCGGCTCGAGGAAGTCGCCGCCTCGGCGCCGAAAGACGCGGCGCATGCGGACGAAGAAGGAGATGCGCTCATCGGCCGCTTCCTCGGCGATTTCCAGGAAGCGATGGACGATGACCTCAACACCGCCGGTGCACTCGGCGCGTTGTTTACGCTGATTCGTGACGCGAACACCGCCATCGACGCCGGACGTATCGCCGCCGGCGACGCCGCGGGGTTGCAGGCGGCGCTGCAGAAGATCGATCCGGTCCTGGACATCTTCCCGAAACGCAACGCGACGCTCGATGCCGAAGTGGAGTCGCTCATCGCCGCGCGAAACGCGGCGCGCAAGGCGCGCAACTTCGCGGAAAGCGATCGCATTCGCGATGAGCTGCTCGCGAAGGGAATCATCCTCGAGGATGGCGCGGGTGGCACGCGCTGGCGCAGGAAATGATCGGGTACATCGAAGGCACGCTCAAACAACTCGACGCCACGCGCGCGCTCGTCCTGGCGGGCGGTGTCGGCTACGAGCTGCACATCTCGCTCTCGACGTACTACCGGCTCGAAGGGAAACCGCAGGTCGCGCTCGAGGTGTACACCCACGTCCGCGAGGACGCGCTGTCGCTATACGGTTTCGCGGGTGCCGAGGAAAAGTACGCGTTCGAGAAGTTGATCTCGATCTCGGGCATCGGACCGACGCTCGCGCAGAAGATCCTCTCGGGGATCGATCCCACCGATCTCGCCGAAGCGATCGCGCAGAACGACGTACGGAAGCTTTCGTCGATCCCGGGCGTCGGCAAGAAGACGGCCGAACGCATCTGTCTCGAGCTGCGCGACAAGATCGTCCTGCCCGCTGCCGCGTCCGCGACACCTGCCGCCCCAACGCGCCTCTCCGTCAACGACGACGTCCACTCCGCCCTCATCAACCTCGGCTACCGTCCGAAGGACGCGGAGATGTCGGTGGACAAAGCGCGGCAGGAGCTCGGCGGCGACGCGGAGTTCTCGGCGGTGCTGAAACGCGCGCTACGGCATTTGACGAAGTAGTACCTCGGAGTACCTCGGAGTACCTCGGAGGAGCTACGACAAGTCCCCTCCGAGGAACCCGAGGTACTCCGAGGTACGCCGAGGTACTGATTTCACCGC
>DASPNA010000083.1:0-20293 GCA_035626775.1 Thermoanaerobaculia bacterium | reverse complement strand
TCTCGCGCACGGCCTCGCCATCGAAGACGAACATGGGATTCGTGCGGCCGATGCGCGCGATGATGCGCTCGTCGATGCTTGTGACGCGGCGATGGACGAGCTGCACGCGTATGTCGTTCCCGATGCGCGCACGCGTTTCGTTGTCGAAGCGAGTGCGGACGGCGTCACGCGCACCATCGTCGTGACGCTCGCGAATCGTTCCGTCGTCACCACGCCCGAGCATTTCGAGCACGACATCGCGTTGCTCCGCGATGCGATGGATGGCGATGCGGCGCCGCGCTCTCTGCCGTTTCTCTGGAAGCATGGCAGCGCGGCGGTTTTGCTGCACGAAGCGATCGGCCATCCGCTCGAGCACGGACAGCCGCCGATCGAGTTGCCGTCATGGCTCACCGTCGACGTGCCGCTGCGCCAGCGGCGCGCATCCTTTAAAGACGTGCCGCTGGAGCGGATGACGAACGTCGTCACGCGGCAGCACGAGGCGCCGTTCACGTTGCCGGAGGAGCGCATCGAGATCGTGCTCGTCGACAGCGGCGCGTACGACCCGCTCACCGAGGTCGTCACGTTGCGCATCGCCGCCGCGAACCTCGTCGAGCGCGCTCGCGTGCAAAGCATGGCGCCGTTCACGATCAGCGAAGCGCGCCGGAACATCGCGCGCGCGATCGTCGGCGCGGCCGGCGAGCCGCTGCGCTATCCGGGCGTGATTTGTTCGCGCGAAGGACAGGAGCTCGTGGTCGGCTCATACGCTCCGCTGTTGCTGACGGAGCTCGCATGATCTACAGCAAGCGAGGCAGCGTCGTGCGGTGGGAGAACGGCGCGCTCGTCCGCGTCAAGGAAAGCGGTGTCGCGCACGAGCGTGGCGAGTTGTTCGAATGTCATCCCGATCTGGAGCGACGGGCTCTCAGCCCGTCGGATGTCGATGCGTCGCGCCTCGTCGAAGTAGTGCGTGCCGTCCGCGAGCTCGCGCGCGAGGTAACCATCGAACGACTCATCGTCATCGAAGGCACTGCAGAGCACGAGTACGGCGACCACCAATGGAGCGACCACACGCAGCGCATTCACCTCTCTCTGATACGCGCGCGTAAGCGAGCGCTCCTCGATCTCGCATCCTTTGATTTACGTGACGTGGAGAAGGTAGCCGCGGCTCTCGCGCGCACGGATGGCGTGGAGCGCGAAGCGCCTCGGCGTTTGCGGCTTGCGCCGAACGTCACCGCCGCGCTATTGCCATCGCTCGTCGCCATCGCGCCGCCGAACGTGCGTCTCGTGCAGACCGCAGGCGGTGTCGATGGCTACGGCGCTCCGGTCATCGAATCCGCGGGACCGTGGCCGAATGCGTACCGGCCGAGTTATCGCGTCCGTCCCGTGCGCATGCCGCTGCGGCTGCGCATCGAATGTGACGTCACCGACATCGAGCGCGATCGTCCCACCGCAATCGCCCTCACGGCACCTATATCAATGATGGATGCGCAGCTCCTCGCGCGCGTGCTCATCGATGACGGCCAGCGCGTGTTTCCATCCACCGTTCGCATCGCACGCATCGATGCCGTCTCCGCGCCCGCCGCGCTGTACCCCTACGGCGGCGGTTCCTTCGGCGCGGAGATGATGCTTTAATGCCGCGCCTGTGAGCACCGCCAGCAGACGCGTCGAATTTCTCGCACGGGCGATCGTCAATCGCCTGGAGGATCGCGGACTCGTGGAGTTCGTGGATGCCGAGGCGGGGATTCTGGTGGTGACGAAAGCGATCGAGGAGAACTTCTCGGTGGTGGAGGCCATCGAGCGCGAAGCGCGGCTCAAGCTCGGCGAGCGGGCCAGCGATGCACAGATCGAAGCGGAAATGGCGAAGATCGCCATCGACCGCAACGTCATCCTTTAAACAATGTCCTACGAACGCAACCTCGAAGAGCTCGAACGCCGCAAGCAACAGAGCGAGCTCGGTGGCGGCCAGGCGCGCATCGATCGCCAGCACAACGACGGCAAGCTCACCGCGCGCGAGCGCGTGACGCTGCTGTTCGATCCCGGCTCGTTCCAGGAGCTCGACCAACTGGTCGTCCATCGCTCCACCGATTTCGGCATGGAGAAGCAGCGCATTCCCGGCGACGGCGTCGTCACGGGATACGGCACCGTGCAGGGACGACTGGTCTACGCGTTCGCGCAGGACTTCACCGTGTTCGGCGGATCGCTCTCCGAAACCCACGCCGCGAAGATCGTGAAGATCATGGACCTGGCGATGAAGAACGGCGCGCCGGTGGTCGGCCTCAATGACTCCGGCGGCGCACGCATTCAGGAAGGCGTCGTATCGCTCGGAGGTTATGCCGACATCTTTCTGCGCAACACCCTGGCGTCGGGTGTCGTGCCGCAGATCTCCGCGATCATGGGCCCGTGCGCGGGCGGCGCCGTGTATTCACCGGCCATCACCGACTTCATCCTGATGGTGAAGAAGACGAGCTACATGTTCGTCACCGGTCCCGACGTCATCAAGACCGTCACGCATGAAGAAGTGACGAAGGAAAAACTCGGCGGCGCGGAAACGCACAATCAGGTTTCGGGCGTCGCGCACTTCGCCACCGAGTCGGATGAGGACTGCATCGCGCTCATTCGCGAGCTGCTGTCGTTCATGCCGTCGAACAACATGGAAGAGCCGCCGCGCGTGGTGACGACCGATGATGTGAATCGAGTCGATGCGGACCTCGACACGTTCGTGCCGGCGAATCCGAATCAGCCGTATGAGATGCGCGAGCTGATCAAGACCATCGCGGATGAAGGTCACTTTTTAGAAGTGCATCAGCATTACGCGCGCAATCTCGTGGTCGGCTTCATTCGACTCAATGGCGCCTCGATCGGCGTCGTCGCGAATCAGCCGGCGTTTCTCGCGGGAGTGCTCGACATCGATGCGTCGCGCAAAGGCGCGCGCTTCGTGCGCTTCTGCGATGCGTTCAACATCCCGCTGCTCGTGCTCGAAGACGTTCCCGGTTTTCTTCCGGGAACGGGACAGGAGTACGGCGGCATCATCATTCATGGCGCGAAGCTGCTGTATGCGTTGGCGGAAGCGACCGTACCGAAAGTCACCGTGATCACGCGCAAGGCGTACGGCGGCGCGTATTGCGTGATGAACTCGAAGCACATTCGCGCGGACATGAACTACGCGTATCCGACCGCGGAGATTGCGGTGATGGGTGCGGAGGGGGCAGTCAACATTCTTTATCGCGGTTCGGAGAATCGCGAGGCGAAGGTGGCCGAGTACAAGGAGAAATTCGCGAATCCCTACATTGCGGCGGAGCGCGGATACATCGACGAGATCATCGAGCCGCGGTTCACGCGCCGGAAGCTGATCACGACGTTTGCGATGCTGCGGAACAAACGCGATCGCAATCCGCCGAAGAAGCACGGCAACATCCCTCTGTAACCGAGTTCCTTCGGGAATTCGAACGCCCCGATCCAAGGAGCCGAAGGTTACAGGGCGATCTCAGGAAAAAAGCCTTGATTGCACAGTAACTTACGCGCGATCAGGCATGGCAGCGGGGTTGCGGAGAGTATCTGCCAACGACGCAACCGGACTCGGTCGTAGATAGACGGATCGGATCGGGAAGGGTTGCTTTTCAAATCACATGTGTTACGGTTCGCCCACAAATTTTTTGGTCCGTAGTGTCCCACCCATCGAAAGGAGCAGGCATGAAGAGGCTTGTAATTTTGCTGTCCGTGTTACTCGTTGCAGTAACCGGGCCGGCGTTCGCCCAGTCGACGACCGGTACGATCGAAGTGATCGTTTCCGACTCGTCGGGCGCTCCGCTGCCCGGCGTCACCGTCACGGCTTCCGCCAGTGATACCAACACCCGTCGCACCGAGGTTACAGGTGCTGATGGCACCGCGACTCTCGTTTCTCTCCAGCCCTCGAGCCGGTACACGGTCGAGACGAGCCTGGAAGGTTTCGGCAAGTCGCAGAACACGAACGTGCTGGTTCGTTCCGCGCAGACCGCCACGGTCCGCGTGACGCTGCAGATGGCATCGGTCTCCGAGTCCATCACCGTCACCGCAGACGCGCCGATCGTCGATACGACCAGCGCGGTGGTTGGTGAGGAGCTCACCCTCGAGCTGACCGAGTCGCTTCCGACGGGCCGTTCGTACCAGTCGTACCTGCAGCTCGTTCCGGGCGTTCTGCCCGCGTCGGTCACCGCCGGCGGCAACCCGGCCTCGCGCTCGGGCGTGAACTACAGCGACATCGGTGGAAACATCGGTCAGTCGACCGACAACTTCTACTACGTCGAAGGCATCAACGTCACCGATCCGCTGACCGGTACTTTCGGTGCGAACCTCAACACCGAGATCATTCAGGAGCAGAAGGTCATGACGGGCGGCATCCCGGCCGAATTCGCCGGCGCCCCGGGCCTGCTCTCTTCCGTCGTCACCAAGTCGGGCAGCAACAACTTCACCGGCTCGGTGAACTACTACACGCAGAACGACAACCTCGTTGCCGACAACAAGGTCGGTGCGACCGGTGCGACGTTCTCGACGTACGACTCGGCTGCCACTCTCGGCGGTCCGATCGTCCGCGACAAGGCGTGGTTCTTCGGCAGCTACCGCATCCTCAACACGGAAACGGACGTCGTCACCAACACCGGTACATTCCTCCGCACCGTGACCAACGAGGGCACCCAGGCCTACGGCAAGCTGTCGTGGCAGGTCACCTCGAAGGACCGTTTCTCGGGCACGTTCACGAACGACCCGACCGAGATCTCCGGCTCCACGATCAGCACCACGCTCAACACCCGCAGCTCGGGTCAGAAGCAGGGTGGCGATCGTTACTCGCTCGAGTACAACCGCGTGTTCAGCTCGAACTTCCTGCTCGACGCCGCCGCCGGTAAGCACAACGGCGAAGTGTCGACCGTCGCGCAGATCCAGGAAACCCTCAACACCGTCGTCTTCCGCCGCGAGGACAACCGTCCGCTCTCCGAGCAGCAGCTCGGCGGCGCCGGCGCCAACAACATCAGCGAGCGCGACTCCGAGTTCGTCCGCGGTTCGCTCGAAGGCATCTTCGACACCGGCTTCGGCAGCCACACCGTCAAGCTCGGCCTCGAACAGGAAGACCACATCAACTTCCGCAACAACCAGTTCGTCAACGGCGCGCAGTACAACTCCATCGGTGCGATCTACGCCGGCACCGGTGTCTCCGCCGCTGAGGTCACGACCTCGGGCGCGTTCAACTCCTTCACGTTCAACCCGGGCAACGTCAGCGACCGCACGGGCTTCCTCGACTTCGTCAACAACCGTATTCCGGCTGCTGACCGGCAGCATGTCTACGCGCTGCTCGACACCGACCATGACGGCGTCCTGAGCACCACCGAGCTGCTGGCAATGCGCTTCCAGAGCACTACCGGCAATCCGAACGGCGCGATCAACTACCGCCGTGTCATCGAGACGGCTTCCGGTCCGCAAGAAACGAAGACCGAAGGCCAGACGATGTACCTGCAGGACACCATCCAGCTCGGTCGCTTCGCGATCAACGCTGGTGTCCGCGGCGAGAAGTGGGAGCACGTCGCCACCACCGGCGAGAACATCTTCACGTTCGACTGGGAGTATGCGCCGCGTCTCAGCGTCATCTATGACCTGCTCGGCAACGGCCGTCAGAAGGTCTCGGGCTACTACGGTCGTTACTACGATCCGATCCGTCTGAACCTCACCAACTTTGCCGGTACGCTCACCGGTCAGGTCCTCGACGAGCAGGTCTTCGTCGGCGATCGCTGGATCACCTACCGTACCCGCGGCGGCCCCGTCGTTCAGGACGCGTTCTTCGCGCCGACGACCAAGACCCCGTACACCGACGAGCTGCAGTTCGGCTACCAGGTCGACCTCGGCAACAACATGAGCTTCGAGACTTCGCTGTATCGTCGCCAGACCCGCGACATCATCGAAGACTATGACCTCACGCTCTACGCCGATCCGGCGCATCCGGAAGCCGCTGGTGACTTCTACCTCGGCCTCGAGTACTTCGGTTACGACTCGATCCCGCCGTCGAACTTCGTCATCGCCACCCTCGCGGGCGGCGAGCGCAACACCGACGGTATCGACCTCGTGTTCCGCAAGCGCTATGCGAACAACTGGCAGGCGCTCGTGTCCTACACGTTCACCGATGCCGAGGGCAACACGAACTCGGACTCGAACGCGGACTTCGCGGGTGACGTGCTCTTCCTCGATCCGCGCGCGCCGAACGTCTACGGCACGCAGCCCGGCTCGATCGACCACCTGTTCAAGGTCGCCGGTTCGTACAAGCTGTTCAACCGCCTCGAGCTCGGCGGCGTGTACAACTGGAACTCCGGTTCGCACGCCAGCCTCACGGCCGTGCAGTCGGCCCGTAACCTCCCGCTCCAGGTTCATGACGCGTACGTCTTCGGCAATGTCGAAGAGTTCTGGGTCGAAGAGGGTGCGGTCGGTGGTCTGACCAACAACTCGTTCGGCATCCTCGACCTGCGCGCCGCGTGGAGCCAGCCGCTCCCGCGCTCGACCAGCCTCGAGCTGTTCCTCGACATCTTCAACGTGCTCGACGACCAGGAGTTCACCCGTAACCAGGATCTGGTTGCCGGTCAGGGCCCCGGTCTCGAGTTCGGCCAGGGTCTGTCGACGTTCGCCGTCCAGCCGCGCCGCTTCTACCTGGGTGCGCGCTTCCTGTTCTAGTCCATCGTTTCCAAGGCTGTACGACGAGGGCGCCTTCGGGCGCCCTCGTTTTTTATGGAGGCTTCCGCGGAATAGCACCCCCGGGGGCAGCGTTGTCTGCCGAGCACCCAGAGTGTCTTCGCATTGACCGCTGGAGCCTCGTGTGCTAAATCGTGCGGTTCCAATTTGTTGGAGGCTTTTGTGTACGCCATCATTCAGTCAGGTGGAAAGCAGTATCGGGTGGCCGCGGGCGATCGCCTGAAGGTCGAACGTGACGTCCTCGGCAGCGCGGACAAGGACAAGGTCACGTTCAGCGAAGTTCTGATGATCGGCGGAGATCAGCCGCAAGTCGGTGTTCCGACCGTCAAGGGCGCCTCGGTCGTTGCCACGATCGTCGGCGAGAGCCGCGGCGAGAAGATCATCGTCTTCAAGAAGAAGCGCCGGAAGAATCACACCAAGCGCACTCACGGGCACCGGCAGGACATCGTCGAAGTGCGCATCGACAGCATCAACATCTAGTCGCTCACGCGGCACGGGAGGTCATCCATGGCTCATAAAAAAGGACAGGGCTCGTCGCGCAACGGGCGCGATTCACAGCCGAAAATGCTCGGCGTGAAGCGCTTCGCCGGCCAGTTCGTCACCGGTGGAACGATTCTCGTCCGCCAGCGCGGCACGAAGTTCCAGCCCGGCGTGAACGTCGGCCTTGGCCGCGATCACACGCTCTTCGCGAAGATCGAAGGCATCGTGCAGTTCCACGACAAAGGCGAGCGCGGCCGCTTCATCAGCGTCACGCCTGCCGAGTAAGCAACCGTCGCGGCTGTCTTCAAAGCACCGCCGAGGCGGTGCTTTTCGTTTTCTGGCATTGAAACAGTATCCCCCTCACCCAACCCCTCCCCCGACGGGGCAGAGGGTTGGGTGAGGGGGATTGGATTGAAATGATGTTTATCGATCAGGCGACCATCCGCGTGAAAGCCGGTGACGGCGGACACGGCTGTGTTGCCTTCCGGCGCGAGAAGTTTGTTCCCAAGGGCGGCCCGTCGGGTGGTGACGGCGGCACGGGCGGCTCCGTGTGGATCGTCGCGTCGAAACGCCTCAACACGCTCTACCACCTGCAGTTTCAACGCGAGTGGAAGGCGGGCCGCGGGCAGCACGGCATGGGCTCGAACTGCTCCGGCCATGATGGCCAGGACGTCACCATCGAGCTGCCGGTCGGCTCCGTGGTTCGTGATAAAGCCACCGGCGACGTCATCGCCGATCTCGCTGAAGACGGCGAGCGCGTGCTCGTTGCGCGCGGAGGCCGCGGCGGATGGGGCAATCAGCACTTCGCCACCGCCACGCGCCAGGCGCCGCGTTTCGCGCAGGACGGAAATGCAGGCGACGAGCGCGAGCTCTTCATCGAGCTGAAGCTCATCGCCGACGTCGGTCTCATCGGATTGCCGAACGCCGGCAAGTCGACGCTCATCTCCGTGATCAGCGCGGCGAAGCCGAAGATCGCCGACTATCCGTTCACCACGCTCGTGCCCAACCTCGGCGTCGTCAGCGCCGATGACATGCAGACGTTCGTCGTCGCCGACATCCCCGGTCTCATCGAAGGTGCGCACGAAGGTCACGGCCTCGGCGATCAGTTCCTCCGCCACGTCGAGCGCTGCTCGGTGCTGGTGCATCTCGTCGATCTCTCCGCGAACGAAGATCCCGCGGCCGATGCCGAAGTGATCGCGCGCGAGCTCGCGCTGTATTCCGAGTTGCTCGCGAACAAGCCGCGCATCGTCGTCGGCTCGAAGCTCGACTCCTTGATCGAAGGCAACATCGAGAAGCTGCGCGCGTACGCGGAAAAGAACGGCTACGCGTATCACGTGATCTCCGCCGTCGTCGGCGACGGCGTGAAAGAGCTCGTGCGCATGCTCGCGAAGTTCGTCCGCGAGCAAGCCCCTCCGAGGAGCTCCGAGGAACCCGAGGAGCTCCGAGGAACCGCTTCTTTCCCCACATGAAGATCGGCATCTACGGCGGCACGTTCGATCCATTCCATCGAGGACATCTCGAGCCGGTGCTCGCCGCGCGCGGCAAAATGCAGTGGGATGAAGTCTGGTACGTGCCGGCGTACGTGCAGCCGTTCAAGCAGGACCGCACGTTCGCATCGCCGTATCACCGCTTCGCCATGATCGCCGCGTCGATCGTCGATCACGATTTTATCTACGTCTCGAGCATCGAGCTCGAGCGCGGTCATGTCTCATACACCGTGGAAACGCTCGAAGAGCTGCGCGCGAAACATTCGGGCGATACGCTCGACTGGATCATCGGCGACGACAATTTCCTGAAGCTGCACGAGTGGAAATCACTCGACCGCATCTTCGAGCTCGCGAACTTCGCAGTGCTCACTCGGCGCAGCCACGAAGTGCCGCCGGCGTTCGCATCACGCGTGTGCGATGCCGAGTCGCGCTCGACGCACGGCTCGATCAGCTTCAGCAACAACCCGACACTCGAGATCTCGTCGACCGACGTGCGCGACAGAGTCCGCGAGGGGCAGCCGATCGATGATCTGGTACCGCCGCCCGTCTCGCGTTACATTCAACACTATGGTTTGTACCGGAAAGGCCAATCGTGAACGACTCATCGATTGAATCCCGCGTCCGCCTTGCGGTGACGGCGGCGCTCGATAAGAAAGCAACGAACCTCGACGTGCTCGCGGTCGGACAGCTCACGTCCATCGCCGACTTCTTCATCATCTGTTCGGCAGGCAGCGAGCGGCAGGCGCAGGCCATCGCCGATAACGTGCTCGATCGCCTCAAGCAGGAGATGGGGGTGAAGCCTCTGCTCGTCGAAGGAACGACGCCGGGCCGCTGGGTGCTGCTCGACTTCGGCGACTTCGTCGTGCACATCTTCACCGAGGATGTGCGCCGCTTCTATGGACTGGAGCGGTTATGGGGCGACGCGCCGAACGTGACCGCGGAGTACACGGGAGAAGCCGAGCCGCGTGCCTTCAAGAAGACCTCCTGAGCCGCGCCTCCGTTCCGGGCGGCTTAGCCGCGCGGGCGATTTGCAGACCCTGTTTCGCACGCGCAATCCGGCCATGCGGAACGTCCTCGACACCGCCGCCCGAGTCCTCGACCACGACGCCAACATCCTGATCCTGGGCGAATCCGGAAGCGGCAAGGACTACCTCGCACAATCCATTCACGCCTGCAGCGCACGCCGCGCAGAGCCATTCGTGCACATCGAGTGCGCTTCGATTCCGGCGGACCTCTTCGAAACGGAGTTGTTCGGCCACGAGCGCGGCACGTTCACCGATGCGCAGACGCGCAAGGTGGGCAAGCTCGAGGCGGCAGGACGCGGCACGGTGTACTTCGATGAAGTGTCCGCACTCGCGCCGCAACTGCAGGCCAAGCTGCTGCGCGTGATGCAGGAGCGGCGCTTCTCGCGACTCGGCGGCGCGGCGACGTTGCCGTTCGAAGCACGCGTGATCGCGTCGTCGAACGCGGACACGACAGAGCTGCTCGCCTCCGGCGCATTGCGTCAGGATTTCTACTATCGCATCAACGTCGTCACGCTGAAACTGCCACCGCTGCGCGAGCGTCCGGAAGACATCACGTCGCTCGCGAAAGAGTTTCTGCGCCGCACGAAGTTCCGTAAGTTCGGAGCCGATGCGGAGCGGATGCTGCGCGATCACGCCTGGCCGGGAAACGTGCGCGAGCTGCGCAATTCGATCGAGCGCGCGGCGCTCGTCGAAGAGTCGGATCGCATCACTGCGGCGTCGCTGCCGATGGGTGTAGCGTCGAGCCTCGTCGAGATCGCGGCGCGCGGAACGTGGACTCTCGACGAGCTCGAATCGCACTACATCCGCGAGGTCCTGCGCTCGACGCGTGCGAACTATTCACGCGCGGCGGAGATCCTGGGGATCAATCGCAAGACCCTCCTGGAGAAGCGGAAGAAGTACGGGATCGAGTGAGCGCCGCCCATGAAATTTAGGCTGATCCAGGCCGGTTCCCATGCCGACGCCGAGCTGGCTGCAGTCGCGGAGCGTTACCTCAATCGGGTCCGACATTTCTTCCCGATCGAGGTCGTGGAAGTGCCGCCCGAGCGCGGTAGACAAGGTCAGAGTGATGTGGCTATCATGCGCGCTCAATCCGCGCGCCTGCTGGCTGCGATCCCCGATCGCGGGTACGTCGTGGTCCTCGATGAACGGGGACAGTTGCTTGATTCTTTGAAGTTTGCCAGGTGGGTGGAGAGGCTGACGATCGACAGCCCTCACGGCGTCAATTTCGTCGTGGGCGGTGACGTCGGCTTCGACGATTCGGTTCGCGCGCGCGCCGACAAGCTGCTCGCGCTTTCGCCGATGACTCTCCCGCACCAGTTCGCGCGCGTCGTCCTGCTGGAGCAGCTCTATCGCGCCTGCACGATCATGCGCAACATCTCCTATCACAAGTAAGAGGCTCGAATGGCCAAAGCGAAGACGAAACCGAATCCATTTCAGGCGCACGAGGACGCGCTCCGCACCAAACAGCGCGAGCTGCTTGCGTCCTTCGAGCGTGACAAGGCCGCCGGCAATCACGTCAATGACGACGGCATCCAGGACCTGGCCGACAAGGCCGCCAGCGCCTACTCCAAAGAGCTCAACTTCTCCCTCTCCGACACCGAGCGCAATCTGCTCATGGCCATCGACGAAGCGTTCGTGCGCATGAAGAACGGCGCGTACGGCGTCTGCACCAACTGCGCCGCGGTCATCGGCGAGAAGCGACTGCAGGCCGTTCCCTGGACGCCGTTCTGCATCGACTGCCAGGAGCTGCAGGAAAAGGGATTGCTGTAGAGCCGGCGGCATCTTCGGAGCGCTTCCGCGCTCCTATCGGCATGCCGAAAAAACTCGAGACCGTCCTCGCTCAGATCGAGCAGAACGACCCGCCGCGCGTGCTCCTCGTCGGCGGCAATTCCGAGTTCCTCTCCGAGCAGGCCTTTCACCACATCCGCGACGCGCTCGTCGCGAAGAATCCAGCGCTCGCCGTCGAGACCTACGAACCGGGCAGCGAGCTCGCGCCGATCCTCGACTCCTTCCGCACGATGTCCCTCTTCGGCAGCGCGCGTCTGCTGATCGTGCCGGAGGTGAACGCGTTCGTCTCCGCGAAAGAGATCGCGTCGCTCTACGACAAAGCGGCCGCGGACTGGAAGAGCGCGAAGACCGATCGCAAACGGGCCTCGTCCGCCGCGAAGCTTCTGCACGTCCTCGGGCTCGCAGGCTGCGATCTCGAGATGAAGGATCGCGGCATCGCCGACACTCTCGGCATCACGCTCGATGCGACGCTCACCGACCTGCTCGCGTTCTGCCGCAACACGGGCAAGAAAGCCGGCCGCGGTGAAGACGACGCCGCGATGCTGATGGAAGCGATCTCGCGCGGCGGCGCTCCCGGCACGATCCTGCTGATGCGCACGGCCGAGGTGCCGCGCGATTCGGCAACGATCGATCTCATCGACAAGGTCGGCGCCGTCATCGTCGCCAATCTCACGCGCGATGGTTTCAACTCCGCGCTCGAACAGGCCATCACCTCGATTGCATCCGACGCAAACGTGAAGTTCGAACCGCAGGCCATCACCCGTTTGCGGCAGCGCCTCGGCATCGAGCGCGTCCTCGCCGATAAATTCTCGAAGGACGTGCCCGAGATGCGCGGCGTGGTCTCCGAGGTGGAACGGCTGGTGACGCTGGCCGGGAGTGGCGGACGCGTGACCGCCGCGATGGTGGAGCGCGAAGTCGCAGCCATCGAAGGCGGCGCGCGATACGAGCTCGGCTCGCTGTTCACGGAAGGGAAGATTCTCGAAGCAGTTGCGAAGCTGCGCGAGCTCGTCGCGCAAGGCCGCCGCGAAGATCCGAAGATGCCGGTCGACCTGCAATACGGCCGCTTCCTCTTTCCGCTCGCCGATGAGATCCGCCAGATCATCGGTATCCACTCGTGGGCGCGCGCGCACAACGTGAACCTGCGCCAGTCGATGCAGTACAACCGCTTCAAGGACACCATCGCCGACAAGCTCGGCGACTATCTCAAGGCACACGGTCTCGTGCGCCAGCGCCCGCATCCGTTCCCGCTGCACAAGAAGTTCGAAGCGGCGCGCAACTCGAGCGAGGCGGAGTTGTTCCAAGCGCTTGCATACGTCGCCGACCTCGAGATCCAACGCAAGAGCGGCGGCCTGCCCGTCGACATCGGGATCGAGACGTTCCTCCTGTCGCGTTTGCGCGGGTAAGACGAGGGGCCTCCGGCGGCCTCCCGTCCAACCGTCGTAAACTCGCAAGATGCACGACGTCGATCGCAAGGCCTGGCGCGCGCTGTTTGCCGCGCAGCTCGGGTGGATGCTCGACGCGATGGACTTCCTGCTCTTCATCTTTGCGCTCGTGCCGATCCGGAAAGAGCTTGGGCTCACGAATCAGGAAGCGAGCTTGCCGATCGTGATCGCCCTCATTGCCAGCGCGATCGGCGGCATCGCATTCGGACGCATTGCCGATCGCATCGGACGCGTGCGCGCAATGACGATCAGCATCCTCCTCTACTCCGGCGCGACCGCGGGCATGGCCACTGCGCAGAACCTCTGGCAGCTCGTCGCATGGCGCGTGCTGGTCGGATTGGGGATGGGCGGAGAGTGGTCGTGCGGCTCGGTGCTCGTCGCGGAAACGTGGCCGCCGAAACATCGCGCGAAAGCGATGGGAATCATGCAGTCGGGTTGGGCGATCGGCGCGCTCTTCGCGGCGGGCCTCTCCGCGCTGGTGCTCGAGCGTTATGGCTGGCGTGTGTTGTTCCTCATCGGCGCTTTGCCGGCAGTGGCGGCGTTCGTCATTCGTCGCACTGTCGAGGAACCGGAGTTGTGGCGCGAGCGCAAACGCGAGCCGTCGCGGTGGGGCGAGATCTTTTCGGATGAGTATCGCAAGCGCACGCTCCTCGCGACGCTCGTGGCCAGCAGCGTGCTCGTCGCGTTCTGGGGTGTGACGTCTTGGCTCCCGACGTTCCTGGCCACGCCCGTCGAGCAAGGCGGCGCTGGCCTCACCATCACGAAGTCCGCGGCGTGGTTGATCGCGTTGCAGGCCGGCGCGTTCTTCGGCTACATCACCTTCGGGTGGATCGCGGACAAGATCGGCCGCCGTCCCGCGTTCACGTTGTTCATGATCGGCGCGACGATCGTCGTGCCGATCTTCGCGTTCGGCGCGCGCTCGGTGCTGACGCTGCTGATCGTCGGGCCGCTGGTCGGCTACTTCGCGCACGGCTACTTTTCCGTCTTCGGTGCGATGCTGGCCGAGCTCTTCCCGACCCGCATTCGCGCCACGGCGCAAGGCTTCTGCTACAACGCCGGCCGGCTTGTGTCCGCCGCTGCGCCGTACGCGATCGGCGCGGCTGCGACGAAGCACGGGCTCGGCTTTTCGATCGCGGTCGATGCGGTCTTCTTCGCGCTCGGCGCGATCCTGATCTGGCTCCTCCCCGAAACGAAAGGCACCGAACTTTGATCGACCTCAGCGCCGACCTCGGCGAAGGGTCCGAGCGCGAGGACAAGATCTGGCCGCTCATCGCCAGCGCGAACGTTGCGTGCGGCGGTCACACAGGTGACGAACATTCGATGCGTGAAGCGGCGCGGCTCGCTCGCAAATACGGAGTGCGTTTTGGTGCGCATCCGTCCTATCCCGATCGCGAACACTTCGGCCGCAAGTCGCTCGACATCACGCCGGACGCATTGCGTCAGGCGTTGATCGCGCAGATCGCCGCATTGCATGCGATCGAGCCGGTGCATCACGTGAAGCCGCACGGCGCGCTGTACAACGACGCGCACAAGAATCGCGCGCTTGCCGATGTCGTGGTTGGTGCAATCGACCCGTCGGTGGCGATCGTCGCTCCGGATCATTCCGCGATGGCCGCCGCGGGCCGCGCCGCCGGCATCCGCGTGATTCGCGAAGCGTTCGCCGATCGCCGCTACGAAGCGGATGGCTCGCTCACTCCGCGCGCGATTTCCGGTTCGACCTTGTCCGTTGCAGAAGCGGCCGCGCAGGCCGAGCTGCTCGCACGCGAAGGCATCGTCATCGCCCGCGACGGCACGCGCGTACCGATCGCGTTCGACACGATCTGCATTCACGCCGACATGCCCGGCGCGGTCGAGCGCCTCCGCGCGATCGTCGCGTCGACGTCGGATCGGCGATGACGGACGAACGCGCCACGCGGCAGCCCGGCGAGTGGCTGCTCGTGCACGCGCTTCGCCGGACGTGGTGGCATATCGACGAAGGCTGGTTTGCCATCGACCGCGCCGATCGGCACCGTTGGTTGATCACGATGATCGCGGGATTCGCGATCACGCTCGCGCTCACGGTGGTTCTCGTCATCGCCACGCGCGCCATGGAGCGCCGCGGCTGGCTAGCGTGGGAGGCGCCGTTCATCAAGGCGTTCGAGCGCGAGTCGCCGCTCTCGTTCGGGTGGGCGATCTGGATCGAGAGTCCTGGCAACGGCGTCGTGCTCTGGCCGCTGGTGCTCACCGCGACCGCGGTTGCGGCATGGCGGCGCAGGACGCTTCTCGCGCTGACGATCTTCGCCGGCTTCGTGCTGCTGGACCTGGCGGTGATCGCGGGATGGCAGCTCTGGCCGCGCGAACGTCCCCAGCTCATCGCCGCAGGAATGGCCTCGGCTTCCGAGTCCTTCAGCGCCTTTCCCTCGGGACACGTGAGCCAGACCGTGGTCGTCTATGGTTTGCTGGTCGCGCTGTGGCTCCGGCGCACGCGCATCCACGGCGAACGCATCTTCGGCTGTCTCGTCGTGTTGCTGCTCACCGTGGCCGTTGCCACCGGACGCCTGCGTCTCGGTGCGCACTGGCCGACCGACATCGCCGCCGGCGCGATCATCGGCGCGTGCTGGCTGGCCTTTCTTCTGCGCGCGCTGCGCTACGGCAGCTCGCCGTACATCAGAAAGTAGAGATCCGTCGTTCTGTACAGAGCCACCACGAAGTTGCCGCCGGGAGGCATCGCCGTATCCAGGTACTCGACCTCCATCGTGTAGATCCCCACATCATTGAAGTCGATGGATTTGGCGTCGGAGCTGATCGTGCCGGTGAAGTAATGAATGTAGGGTGTGGTGAAACCGCCGACGGGCACGCACGTCGCGACGACGTTGCCTTCTTCGTCGATGTGGACCTGAGCGAACTCGCCTTCGTCGTACTCTCGCGAGCCGAGGTAGTGCCAGTGCACTTCCGAGCCCTGCATGGTCCCGACGATGGCCCAACAGGCAGGCATGTCGTACGCGGACCCGGCGAAGCCGACCACGACCTCGCCCGATGCATTCAGGGCCGCGCTCACCGAGGTGAGAGAACCGACCTGAATGCCCGACGCGGGCTTGGCCTTATGGTCGAAACCGTCGATCACCGCGCCGTTCCATGAGCCGAGGTGAAAGAGGACATGGGAGGCGTCGTTTGGATCGCGATGCGCTTCGAGCACCGCGCCGCTGTTGCTGATCGCGACGGACACCGTATCGCCGGAGCCGTACGGCATCGCGTCATTCCAGGTGACGTAGCGGTCGGCGCCGAGCGTACCCGTCACGTACCAGAGCTCACTGAGTTGCACGAACACGAGCACGACGCGCTCGTTGTCGTCCATGGAGATGTCCATCCACGCCGTCTCCATACCCGGACGATAGAACGCCGCCGGCTCGTAATCGAACGTGACCACGCCGTTTGCGCACGTGCCGGCCGCGCAGCGCAGCTCCACCTGCCCGTCGGGAAGCCGGACCTGCACTGCCATGAGCACCGTCCCGTCCGACGCGGCGGTGATGGCGGTGATGAGAGTG
Source organism: Thermoanaerobaculia bacterium (assembly GCA_035626775.1). GTDB lineage: Bacteria > Acidobacteriota > Thermoanaerobaculia > Gp7-AA8 > Gp7-AA8 > QHVT01. The sequence goes on along the minus strand of DASPNA010000083.1, from coordinate 3,866 downwards.
CCGGTGGGCGGTTGATAGGCGAGCGGGGGATGAAAGGGGATCCAGGACGAAACGCCAGTCATGTGCACCTCTTCCTTCGAAAGTGCGCAAGATCGTAACGGATTCGCGAGAGGCAAATGCTCGGCCGCGGCGATTGACAAATAACGCGGCGATGGGCGACCATCCCCGTCCCTTCCAACACTGCTGTGGTGTAGCTCAGTTGGTAGAGCGCCGGATTGTTAATCCGGTGGTCGCAGGTTCGAGCCCTGCCGCCACAGCCAATTTCAGCGCGTCAGTCGGACGTTCCATCCGCGCTGCGGTCGGTACTGAGCACGACCTGCCGCACCAGATCCGCGCGGCGCTGCGTCGCCTCGGCGTCCGCGAGATACGCCCTGTCGTCGCCACCATTCGATTTGCGAGTGCGCTCCGCCGCCTCGCGCATCAGCATGACCCGTTCTTCCAGCGCGCGAATTGCGTTCCACAGCGAGTCTTCGATCGCTTCGTCCATTTCGGAAACGAGGCTGCCCAGCGTGTACGCATGACCGGTGTGACAGCGGAAACGGCGCGGCGGACGATCCTTCATCTCCAGCAGAACGCCGTGGCACTCGGGACACGCGAACGGAGACGGATCGCCGAGCGTCAGCACACCTGCTTCGCGCGCCTTCTGCTCGCCGGCGATCTTGACTTCGATGCGCACATTTTCCGGCACGACTACTCCTTCCTCCATGTCGGTCTCTGTCGTGGCCAGACGCACGAGCAGCGGCGCGATCTCCTCGGCGCGCAGCGCGTGATCGATGCGGACGTGCTGCATGGCGCTCAGCGGCATCGACGGCGACCACGCCTCTTCCGGATCCTGAACGATGGCCGTTCCTCCCAACTGCTTGACCGTCCACAATCCCGAGACACCATCATCGAGTCCTCCGCTCAGAATGATTCCGACGACGCGCGGTCCGTATGTCTGCGCGGCGGAGCGGAAGAGCGGATCGACGGCCGGACGGAAGCGGTTTTCCTTCGGTCCGCGTGTGAGGCACATCTTGCCTGGCTCGATGATCAGGTGGTGGTCCGGGCGCGCGACATAAACACGTCCCGGTACGATGCGGCCGCCGTTCTCCGCGGCCACGACGGCGAGAGGTCCGGCACCGTTCAGGATCGTATGCAGCACTCCCGGGGAGTCGGCGGAGGTGTGCACCACGATGAAGAGAGATCCGGAGTAGTCGGCCGGTAAGCCCGCGAGGATCGTTCGGATCGGGTCGATCCCCCCGGCCGAGCCGCCGATGACGATGATGTCGCTGCGAGGCACGAGTCCTCCCGGCTGCTCCGTTGCAACCGCCGGAGAGCGGCTCCGCACGATCGATACCATACACTTCGTCCGGTACGATGACCGGAGCGCCAGGAGGCCGCCCATGGATGACGTGAATGACGCTGGCGGCATCACGGTTCAGAAGGCGTCGAACGATTTCGTGATCGCCGGCATCGGTGGATCGGCAGGATCGATCCCATCGTTCCGCGAGTTTTTCAGCAACGTCCCCAAAGACAGCGGAATGGCCTACGTGGTCATCCTGCATCTCTCACCGGAGTACGACAGTCATCTCGCCGAAGTGCTGCAGAAGTCCGCGAGCATCCCGGTCATGCAGATCCACGAGGCAGTGAAGGTCGAGCCGAACCACGTTTACGTGATCCCGCCCAACAAGAGTCTGGTCATCAACGACGGTACGCTGATCGTGTCGGACATCACCGGCTTCGAGGAGCGCCGCGCGCCGGTGGACATCTTCTTCCGCACCCTCGCCGATACCCACGAATCACGCGCTGTCTGCGTGGTCCTCTCCGGCTCCGGCTCGGACGGCTCGATGGGGCTGCGCCGGATCAAGGAGTACAACGGCCTCGCTCTCGTCCAGGATCCCGCGGAAGCCGAGTTCGACGAGATGCCGCGGAGCTCCATTGCCACAGGGCTCGTCGACTTCATCCTTCCTGTTGCCGAGATGCCCGGCCGGATGATGGCGTATCGCGATCAGGTTCGCGCTGCTCCGCCCATCGTGGCCCCGCCCGTGGACGATGAGGAGCAGGCCCTGATGGAGCTCTTCACGGTTCTGCGTACGCGGACCGGTCATGACTTCATGAACTACAAACGCGCCACCGTGCTGCGCCGGATCCAGCGCAGGATGGTCATTCGGGAGATCGGCCGGCTGACTGAATACGCGCGCGTGCTGCACGAGGAGGCCGAGGAAGCGGACGCGCTGCTGCGCGAACTGCTGATCAGTGTCACGAACTTTTTCCGCGACCGCGAAGTGTGGGACATGGTCGAACGGACGCTCGTCCCGAAGCTGTTCGAAGGAAAGGGCGCCGGCGATCATCTTCGGGTCTGGGTGGCCGGCTGCGCGACGGGGGAGGAGGCGTATTCCATGGCCATCCTGCTCGCCGATGAGGCCACACGGATCGGCTCCTCGGCCGAGATCCAGATCTTCGCGACAGATCTCGATGAGGACGCGATCGCCCGCGCGCGCAACGGTTACTACACCGTCGCCGAAGCCGCGGATGTACCGCCCGAACGCCTGCGCCGCTATTTCGTGAAGGACCAGCAGGGATATCGCGTCCGCCGCGAGCTACGCGAGCTGGTGCTGTTCGCACATCACAATCTCCTCAAGGATCCGCCGTTTTCGCACCTCGACCTGGTCACTTGCCGCAACATCCTGATCTACTTCAACCGCACCGCGCAGGACCGCACCATGGAGCTATTGCACTTCGCGCTCGAGCCGGGAGGGTACCTCCTGCTCGGCACCGCGGAGTCCGTCGATGGCGCCGGACAACTGTTCTCGACGGTCGACAAGGAACATCACCTCTATCAGGGCCGCGCCGTTCCGCGCGTCATCAGCTTGCCGGCGCCGGCACAGCTCACTGTGCCCACCGACCTGCGCCATCGCTCGGTGCGCGACAACGCGGAGCCGCGTGTCCGTTTCGCCCCGGTTGAGCTGCACCATCGTCTTCTGGAGGAGTACGCGGCGCCGTCGGTGATCGTCGACGAGCAGTACGACATCGTCCACCTCTCCGATCGCGCCGGAAAGTATCTGCAGTTCGCGTCCGGTGAAGCCTCGCTGAATTTGTTGCAGGTCGTCCGGCCGGAGCTATCGATGAACGTGCGCACGGCGCTCTCCCAGGCATCGCAGAAGCGCGGCGCCGTGGCCGTGCGCGGCGTGACGGTCAACACCGGCGAGCGCCTCGAGACCATCGACATCATCGCGCGTCCCTCGCTGCGAGACGGCGACCCGGCGCGCGGCTACTTTCTGGTGCTCTTCGAGACCGCTCGCGCGCCGCTCGACCAGCCTCTCGAGGCCGCGGCGGGCCAGCCCGCGTCGCGGCAGATCGAGGAAGAGTATCTCCGCCTCAGGGCGCAGATACGGAACACCGTCGAGCAGTACGAGGTCCAGGTCGAGGAAGCGCGTGCAGCGAACGAAGAGCTTCAGGCCATGAACGAGGAGCTCCGCTCGACTGCCGAGGAGCTGGAGACCAGTCAGGAAGAGCTGCAGTCAGTCAACGAGGAGCTCCACACCGTCAACCAGGAGCTGAAGGTCAAGATCGACGAGGTCAGCCACGTCAACAACGACCTCCGCAACCTCATGAGCTCGACCGACATCGGCACGGTCTTCGTCGACCGCACCCTGGCCGTGAAGCTCTTCACGCCGCGGATGCGCGACATCTTCAACCTCATCCCCGCGGACGTCGGACGGTCGCTGCTCGACATCACCACGAAACTGACCATCGACAATCTGGCCAGGGACGTCGAGATGGTGCTCGATCGGCTGCAGAACATCGAGCGCGAGGTCCAGACACGCAATGGCCACTGGCACCTGATGCGTCTCGTGCCATACCGGACCGCGGAGGATCGGATCGAC
>DASPNA010000082.1:0-12271 GCA_035626775.1 Thermoanaerobaculia bacterium | reverse complement strand
GCCGTCGAAGTTCTGCTGCCATTCGACCGTGCCCTGTTCCAACTCGGACAGCAGCGACTGCGCGAACTTCGCGAGCTTCGCTTCCGTGTAACGCATCGCCGCGAACGATTTCGGATCGTCCGGCGAGCCCCAGTTGCCCTGACCCTCGACCAGTGGATAGCGCATCGAAAACGGCTGCGCCATCAGCACCATCGCCTCGTAGCACGCGGAGTCGCCGTGCGGATGGAACTTGCCGATCACGTCGCCGACCGTGCGCGCCGATTTCTTCGGCTTCGAGTTCGGTCCCAGGCCGAGCTCCGACATCGCATAGACGATGCGGCGCTGCACCGGCTTCAATCCATCGGCGATGTGCGGCAGCGCGCGGTCGAGGATGACGTACATCGAGTAGTCGAGGTACGCCTTCCGCGCGAAATCGCCGACGGGCAGGTTCTCGATGTCGGGAAAGGTAGGGGGCGGCGGGGTGAGTCTGAGTTGCTCTTTCGACTTGCGGCTCGGCATCGTTTCCTTGGTTTCAGGGGTCTCGCTGACGCGCATAAGTTACTGCAAGTTGCTTCGCGTGCGCGACTGCCCAAGAATCCGCGCAGCTCGTTGATCGAGGCGTCAAATGCCGAGGTAATGTGTCTACGTGGAGATCAATCGGGCGCCGCAATTCTTTTTTCCCCCTGCGCCAGTATTGATCCTCGTGCGAGAGACCGATTGGCGCGAACGGCTGCGCGCGGCGGTCGAGAAGAGCGGCAAGAAACACAGCGCGATCGCGCGCGAAGCAGGCGTGGCCCCGGAGACGCTCAGCCGGATCCTCACCGCCACCCATCACAAGCCGACGCTCGATACGATCGTCCGCATCGCCCGCGTCCTCAACGAAAACGTCGGCTGGCTCCTCGGCGAACGTTCCTTCACCTTATCCGCCGACGAACAGAAGCAGCTGCGCAAAGTCGTTCGCTTTCTCGACGACATGCTGACCGGCTCGACGCAGCGCCGCGACAGGCCGGAACCGAATGCGGTGCCCGCCGCCGTGACCGACATCCCGCACGCGTTCAAGTTCCGCGGCGCGCGGCTTGTGTACGAAGCATCAGGCGACGCGATGATCGGCGCCGGCATCGCCGATCGCGATCTGCTCTTTGTGAAGCCAACGCGCAGCACACGCGAAGCCGCAGGCCGCGTGGTCATCTGCCGCATCGACGCCGCGGAGTACGTGCGCGTGCTCGATGTCCGCGCCGGCGTGCTGCGCCTGCTGAGCAGAAATGACCGCTTCCCCGCGATCGAGATCGCGGAAGAGTTCGAGCTGATCGGGATCGTCGTCGGCCGCAGTGGGCCGTTGGGATAGACGACCGGGAGGCCTCCGGCGGCCGGGGCCGACGGCCCCGGACCCCATTGGTTGGCCCAGCCTCCGCGACACTTTTCCCAAGTATCGACAGAGTGTCGCGGAGGCTGGGCCAACCCAATCGGGTCCGGGCCCGTTGGGCCCGGCCGCCGGAGGCCTCCCGGTCGTCTCCCTGTGGGCTACGATGCGCGCCGATGGACCTGACGTGGTCGCTCGATGATGTTGTCCGCACCTCCGATGAGGAATTCGTTCGCCGGCGTTTCGCGCAGCGCAACCGTGTCTGGCTGACGTTCCTGTTGATCTTCTTCGCGTTCGCCTCGTTCATCGCGATCGTGGACGACAGCTTTGACAAAGACGTGCTCGACATCCTGCTCGCCGCGGGCAACCTCGCGTTCGTCGCGTTCGGATTCTTCGTGATGCGTTACGCGGCGCGGGAAGACCTGCCGGCCGACAGATTTCTCGCGCGGGCGGGTGCATGGACGCGGCGGCACATCAACGCGGTGACGCTCGCGTATGTCGCGGCGCAGTACGCGGTGGCCATTGCCATTGCTGGTGATGGCGACGGCTTCCTCGGCTGGCTGATGGGATTTCCGGTGCTCATGCTCGGCTTGCGCATGCTGGTTGCCGAGCTCTTCCTGCTGCACGGCTACCTCGTGGCGGGCGGCTTGTTGATGTTGCTCATCGGCACGACCAGGGCGCCGGAGGTTCCGGTGTTCGCGTCGATGATGGTGCTGAACGTCATCGCGCTCGGATTCGAGCTGTACATGTCGCGGCGCATGCGCAGGGCGACGGTGACGGCGTGGACGTCGCAGCGCGTGCAGGCGCGCGAGCAGATCCGCATGCGCGACGAGCTTCGCTACGCGCGCGAGCTGCAACTGAGCATGCTCCCCGAATGCGCGCCCGATCTCGGCTGGGCTGACATCAGCAGCGTTTCGCTTCCCGCGACGGAGGTCGGCGGCGACTATTACGACTACTTTGTCGATGGCGATCGCGTCGCGCTCGTCTGCATGGACGTCGCGGGTCATGGCATGGCCAGTGGTCTCGTGCTGGCCGCGATGCGCAGCGGCTTCACGCTTTTGCGCGATTCACTGCACGATCCCGCCGCCGTGTTGGAGCGATTGCACACGCTGGTCGCGGAAACGAGCCGCCGGCGCATGCTCGTCACTGTGTCAGTGGTCCTGCTCGACCACGCAAATCACCGCGCGATCATCGCCAGCGCCGGCAATCCGCCGGTGTTCATCCGCCGCGCCGACAGCGTCGAGACGATTGCCCTTTACGCCCCACCCCTCGGCGTCCGCTTGCCGGTCGAAATTCCACAGCGCACGATCGACGTCTCCCCCGGCGACGTGATCGTGCTGCACAGTGACGGCATCTACGAAACCCGCAACGCAAACGAAGAGGTCTACGGCCTCGAACGCATCGCGAGTGTGATTCGCGAACAGGGCGGCGGCGCCGCCGAGGCATTGCGCGATGCGCTGCTCGATGACGTGGCCGCGTTCCGCGGCCTCCGCGAGCAGGATGACGACATCACGCTCGTGGTGTGCCGCGTTGTGTGAATCTTTGCTCCGACGGCTCGGACTTTGATGTCCGGCCGTATGAAGCATACGGCAACGCGTCTTTACTGTGATCGCAGACCGCCTTCCATAAGAATGCACGCGGGAGTAGACTCGGCTCCACAAGGAGACAAGTCATGGCGATCCCTACACGCGTTGCCGAGCGCCTCGCCGCGGGTTTGAAGCGTTTTCAGCCGATTCTGTCGTCCGCCAAATCGCGCGACGTGAATGAGTCCGATACGTCGATGATCGTGACAGATGTTCTGGCGGAGATTTTCGGCTATGACAAATACAGCGAGGTGACGCGCGAACTATGTATTCGTGGCACATTCTGCGATCTGGCCACTCGCATCGATGGCAAGTTTCAGATGCTCATCGAAGTCAAGGCGATCGGACTCGAGCTCAAAGAGGCGCACGTAAAACAAGCCGTGGATTACGCCGCAAATCAGGGAATCGAATGGGTCGCGCTGACCAACGGCAACCTATGGAAGGTATTCCGCGTCGTCTTCGCCAAGCCGATTGATGCCGACCTGGTGCTCGACATCGACCTGCTCGCACTCAATCCGAAGAGTGCGGATGATCTCGAAAGCGTGTACCTCCTGACTCGTGAAAGCATGCTGAAGTCCGGACTGTACGCATATCACGACCACCTGCAGGCAACGAACAAGTTCTACCTTGCAGCAGTTGTTCTCAGCGATGCGGTACTCGAAACGGTCCGCCGGGAATTGCGCCGGCTATCGGACGCCAAGGTCGAAATCGAAGACCTTCGCGAGGCATTGAAGCTCGAAGTCGTCAAAAGAGAGGTCATCGAAGGCGAGAAGGCTGATGGCGCGCGTAAGAAAGTGGCGCGTTCTGCGGGAAAAATGCTGCGCGTTCGCAAAGACAAAGATGAAGGCGAGCAAGGATCGCCGGCGGTCACAGAGAGTTCCAAGTCCACTCGTGTCACTGATAACGCCTGACGTCGCTGACCGATCCCTTTCCGTACCCGGACAAAGCGGGAAGACGTTCATCATGGATCTCGCGATGGCGGGCCTGAAACGTAGCGATCTTCCGCCTGCGGCGTTACGATATGCGGCATGCCCCGCGCCCACGGAACCCTCCTTCTCGCGCTTATCCTCCTTCTGACGATCGCCCCCGCCGCCACCGCCCTCGAGCTCGCAGGCCGCGACCTCATCATCCCCATCGCCGGCCGCGTGCCCGGCGCGAGCGGCACGTTCTGGGAAACGGACCTCGTGATCTCGAACCTCTCGCCCGAGTACGGGATCCTGAAAGTCACCGTCGAGGCGTGGATCGAGGGCGAGCGGCTCTCGTTCGTCGTCGACGTGCCTGCGCTCGGCACCGTCACGATCGATGACTTCCTCCGCACCCGCTTCGGCCGCCAGACCGGCCTCGGTGTCGTGCGCATCAGCAACGCACTCACCGACGCGCAACTCTCCGCGCGCGCACGCGTCCACACGACCACCGATGTCGGACAGAGCGTGCCCGCAATGCCGGTGTCGGAGCTGGCGCAGGAGTCGATCATCCCCGGCCTCACCGTCACCGCCGGCAATCGCTCCAACCTCGGCGTCGCGAACCCGAATGACGTCGCGGCGAACATCACACTCGAGCTCTTCAACGCTGACGGTCAGCGCCTCGACACGCGCTCGACGCAGGTCGCCGCACACGCCGTGCTCCAGCAGGAGATCGGCGCCGCGTTCGTCGCCGGCCTCGCAACCGGCGACGTGACCGTCCGCGTGACGTCCTCGCAGCCGGTCTACACCTTCGGCTCCGTCGTCCGCACCGGCACCGGCGACCCCTCATTCGTCCTCGGCACCACGACCAAGAAGAGCCCCGACTTCAGCGTCACCCCGCAGTGCAGCGATCCCGCGCCGCTGATCTTCCCTCCCGGCATCGTGCGCCAGGGATGGATCATCGCCTACAAGGCGGGCACGGACACCGCGGCCGTCACGACCGCGCTGATGGCCAAGTACGGTTTCACACCGACGTTCCGGATCGGCATCTTCGTTGCCGCGAACCTGACGCCGGAGATGATCGCCGGCCTGCGCTGCGAGCCGCAGGTGAAGTCGATCTCGCAGGGATCGCATGTGAGCCTGGCGGACTGACGGAGGAATCGAAGATGGGAAGACCGATTCCGAAACAAGAAGTGCGGCGACTGCTCGATACGCTCCCCGAAGCCTCTTACGAGGACATCCAGTACCACATCTACGTTCAACAGAAGATCGATCAAGGACTCGGGGGCGTCTCAGCGCGGTGATTTCATTTCCGACGAGGAGATCGAGCAGCGGATCGCGCGTTGGGCTGGCGAGTCAGGTGGACCACTCCGGCGTGGCGCGACGTTGAGGAGATCGCGCGTTTCATCGCGCGGGACAGACGTGCTGCAGCGTGAAACACAAGCTGCAGCGCAGTCTCTGCGACAGTTTGCCCGGCGCGGATGAGTTGTGCCCGAGCGCGGCGATGACCGGCTGCGCGAACTGATCGTCGGTCGAAGTTACCGCTTGCTTTACAGGCTCATCGCAGACGATGAGGTGCACGTGATCGCGTTCATCAACGGCGCTCGGCGATCTCGACGCCAACACCTGTAGGGAATCCCACCATCCGTGTCACTCCTACTGCGGGGGAGACTCGCGATGGCAAAACCAAAGACAGATCGCATCAAGAACTACACCGCCCGCCTCGTCGAACGTGGCGAGGACGGGAAGTACCGGCTGGTGACGGAGCTCCTGTGGGGAGACCTCGTCCATATCCAGAAGAAGAAGCCCGGCGACGGCGATGAATACACACGCGTCCGCGCCCGAGGCGTGGATGGCCTCGTGAAGACGGAGGAGCTGGGCGGTCCGTCGCTGCTCGAGTTCTACTTCATCGACGTCGGGCAGGGCGACGGCGTGCTCGTTCGTACGCCGGATGACCGCCACATCCTCATCGACGGCGGCTGGATCCGCTCGAAGCAGCCGACCAATCGCAATGCAGCCGATTTCGTGGACTGGAAATTCAAGCGCGACTACCAGCGCGACTCGATCGACCTCGACGCGATCGTGGCATCGCATTGCGACGCCGACCACTATGGCGGCTTGTGGGACCTGATCAACCCCGACGAGGTCGATGAGCTGGACATTCATCAGGTGCCAAACGTCGAGACTTTCTACCACGCCGGCATCGGCTGGTGGACCAATGGCGACGAAGGCAACCGCGGCCTCGGCGCCGACGACGACGGTTGGATCGCACAACTGCTGAGCAACCGCAAAAGCCTGACCGCGGAACTGAACGGCCTGAGGCCGCAGGGACAGTGGGCGCAGTTCCTCGCCTGCGTCTCCGCTTTGAAATGCGATGTGCAGTTTCTCGGCCGCGACTCGAAAAACAAATACATGCCCGGCTACGCACCCGAAGACAGCGACGTGAGCATCCGCGTCCTCGCTCCATTGCACGAAAAGCGCGACGGCAAACGGCGCATGGAGTTTCTCCAGCGCGACAACAGCAAGACGACGAACGGCCACAGCATCCTGCTGCGCGTCGATTACGGAAGAACGCGCACGCTGTTGACGGGCGATCTGAACGCCGCCAGTCAGCGACGCATCCTGGAGGCATACACCGGACAGCGGCAGGAGCTCGCCGCCGACGTGACCAAGGGTTGCCATCACGGCAGCGACGATGTTTCGTACGAATTCCTCTCTGCCATCAACGCCGCGTGTACGGTGATCTCCTCCGGCGACAATGAAAGTCACGCACATCCGCGTCCGACGATCGTGGCCGCGAGTGCGCAGACCGGCTTCACGCGCATCGCCGAGGACCGTCTCGTGACACCGCTGGTTTACTCGACGGAGATTTCGCGTTCTTACAAACTCGCGAAAGCAGCTCGCGTCGACTCCTCGGCGGACGGCCAGGACGTGAGCATCCCGGCCGACGAGGCTACGGTCACGTTCACTGCGCGCGGCGAAAAGCCCAAGAAACTCGACCAGGCCCATCTCGTCACCGGCGTCGTCTACGGTCTGGTGAACGTGCGCACCGATGGCAACACCATCCTGTGCGCCACCCTCAACGAAGTGGAGAGGGAGTGGGAGATCGAAACGTTCGAGTCGCGCTTCTGAGTACTCCCGGGCGGGAGTGGTTTACCCGACCGCTTCCGCCTGATTCCCTTCTTCCGTCAGCCACGTCTTGCGATCGCCGGCGCGGTTCTTCGCGAGCAGCATGTCGATCGTGGCCATCGCGGGATCCGGATCCTCGAGCGTGAGGCGCACGAGGCGGCGTGTGTTCGGGTCCATGGTCGTTTCGCGTAACTGCGAAGGGTTCATCTCGCCCAGGCCTTTGAAGCGCTGGATGTTGACCTTCCCTTTGAGTCCCTCCGCTGCGATCTGCGCGAGACGGCCTTCGCGCTCGCCGTCGTCGAGCGCGTAGTAAACATGTTTACCAACGTCGATGCGGTACAGCGGCGGCATGGCCACGAACACGTGCCCCTCCGCCACGAGCTTGCGGAAATGCCTCACGAAAAGCGCGCAGAGCAGCGTGGCGATGTGCGCGCCGTCCGAGTCGGCATCGGCGAGGATGCAGATCTTGCCGTAACGGAGGCCGTCGAGCTTGTCGGAGCCGGGATCGACGCCGAGGGCGACTGCGATGTCGTGGACTTCCTGCGAGGAGAGGACTTCGCTGGAATCCACTTCCCACGTATTCAGGATCTTCCCGCGCAGCGGCATGATGGCCTGGAACTCGCGGTCGCGCGCCTGCTTCGCGGAGCCGCCGGCGGAGTCGCCTTCGACCAGGAACAGCTCCGTGCGATTGAGATCCTGCGCGGTGCAGTCGGCGAGCTTGCCGGGTAGCGCGGGACCGGAGGTCAGCTTCTTGCGCTCGACCTTTTTCCCCTGCTTCAAACGCGTCGTGGCCTGATCGATGGCGACGGCCGCGATCTTCTCCGCGTCGACCACGTTGTTGTTCAGCCAGATCGAGAACGCGTCCTGCGTTACGCCGGAAACGAATGCACTCGCCTCGCGCGATGACAAACGGTCCTTGGTCTGGCCGGTGAACTGCGGATTGGTCATGCGCACGCTGAGGATGTAGCTGCAGCGGGCCCACACGTCTTCCGGCGCGAGCTTCACGCCACGCGGGAGGAGGTTGCGAAACTCGCAGAACTCGCGGATCGCTTCCGTGAGCCCCGTGCGGAAACCGTTCACGTGCGTGCCGCCCTGCGCGGTCGGGATGAGGTTCACGTAGCTCTCGCCGACGATGTCCCCCTCCTCCGGCAGCCACACCACCGCCCAGTCCACTTCGTGATCGAGTCCCTTGAAGTGCCCCTTGTACGGCGACTCCGGCAGCAGCGCGTTGCCCGCGAGCTCGGACATGAGGTAATCGGTGAGGCCGTCTTCGAAGTACCACTCCTCGCTCTCGGCCGGATCGACTTCGCTGATGAAGCGCATGCGCAGCTTCGGCGAGAGCACCGCCTTCGCGCGCATCACGTGCTTGAGCCGCGGCAGCGAGAACTTCGGCGAGTCGAAGAACGATTCGTCGGGCCAGAAGCGCACCGTGGTGCCGGTGTTGCGCTTGCCGACGCTGCCGATGATCTTCAGGTCCGACTTTTTCTTGCCGTCGCCGAAGATCATCGTGTACTCGTTCCCGTCGCGCCGCACCCACACCTGCAGCTTCTTCGAAAGCGCATTCACGACGGACACGCCGACGCCGTGCAGGCCGCCCGAGTAGCGATAGCTTTTCTCCGAAAACTTCGCGCCCGCGTGCAGGCGCGTGAGAATCACTTCCACGCCGGAAACGCCTTCCTTGGCGTGCTTGTCGACCGGCATCCCGCGGCCGTTGTCCTGCACGGACAGCGATCCGTCCTCGTGCAGCGTGACCGTGATCTCGTCGGCGTATCCGGCGATGGCCTCGTCGGCTGAGTTGTCGATGACTTCCTGCGCGAGATGGTTCGGCCGCTCGGTGGTGGTGTACATCCCCGGCCGCTTGCGCACGGGCTCGAGGCCGGTCAGGACTTCAATTGCTGATGAGTCGTAGGAGTTGGTGGTCATGTCCGGCGCGGATTCTACCTATGGAGTGCGGCAGCGATAGCTGCCGCTTGGGAAAGCGGCGGCTGCGCCCGCCGCACTCCATAGTGCTACGCTCGGAGCACGATGTCCGTCGCGCGCGTTTCTACTCACGATGGGCTCTCACTTACCCTCGAGCATCACGATGTTCCCGATCCTCGCGCACGGCTGGTCCTCGTGCATGGCTACGCCGAACATCGCGGCCGCTATGGCGAGGTTGCGCGACAACTGCTCGCGCGGGGGATCGAGTGTCATCTCTTCGATCTGCGCGGTCATGGCGAGTCCGACGGCGAGCGGGGACACGTCGCGCGGTTCACCGATTACGTCGATGATCTCGATCGCGTCGCGAACACCGTCCGCGCGCGCGGCGGCGCCACCCCTCTTCTGGTCATGGCGCACAGTCTCGGCGGGTTGATCGCGCTTTCGTACGTGCGCGCGCATCCCGACGTCTTCGACGCCATCGCCGTCAGCAGCCCGTTCCTCGGACCCGCGTTCGCCGTTCCCGCCGCGCGCGCGATGCTGGCGCGCGCCGTGTCCGTCGCCGCGCCTTCCATCAAGTTCGACAGCGGCCTCGCGCCGGAATGGGTCAGCCGCGATCCGGAGACCGTCGCCGCGTACACGGCCGATCCGCACGTCTTCAGCACGACCACGCCGCGCTGGTACACCGAGGTGACGGCGGCACAGCGCGAGTTGCTCGCGCACGCGGACGAGATCAAAACGCCCGCGTTGTTCCTCATCGCGGGCAGCGACCGCATCGCCGACCACCACCTCGCCCACGACTTTTTCAACCGCCTCGGCACTCCGGCAACCGACAAAGAGCTGCACTCGTATCCCGACCTCTATCACGAGATCCTCAACGAGCTGCCCGCGGCGCGCGCCGAGGTTACGAAGGACCTGCTGCGCTGGATCGAGCAGCGTGTTGCTGGATGAACGCTCTCTGCTGTTGGCGCGCTCGGTGCACGCGTGCTCCCCACTGGAGGTTTGCATGATTCAAGAGATGGCGATCCACGAAACACAAGACATCGATCCTCGGATTTGGCTGATGGCGGACGCGGACGGAACCGACGGCCGTGACACCGACGGCACCGATGGCGAAGATGCGGACGGGACGGACGGCGGCGACACCGACGGAACGGACGACAGCGATTCGGAAGACGATTCGGACGGCACCGACAACGCCTAGTCAGTACCTCGGGTTCCTCGGAGTTCCTCGGAGTTCCTCGGGGGGGAAAACGAACCACGCACTCCACTCCGAGGAACTCCGAGGAACCCGAGGAACTCCGAGGAACTCGTATGAAGGTCACATCTGCCGAAATCATCGGCGCGGATTTCCTGCGCGCCGCCTGGGGCCGCACGTTCGCGCATCTCCCCGGCACGCGCGGACGTTTTCAGGAGTTGCTGCCGTGGTCCGCGGTCAACGACATGCTGCAGAAGCACCGCCTCGAGCCGCCGCGTTTGCGGCTCGTGCGCAAGGGTGAGTTCGCGCCGAAGACGTCGTACCTGCGTTACGAATCGAAAGTGCCGTTCGTGATCCCCGAGGGGTTGTCGGCACACTTGCGCGACGGCTACACGCTGATCGTCGATGCGGTCGACGACATGTCGGACGGCGTGATGCGGCTGGCTGAAGATTTCGAAAGAGTGTTGCAGGAGGGCGTGCAGGTGAATCTGTACGCGGGATGGCGCGAGCAGCAGGGATTCAATCGCCACTGCGACACGCACGACGTGATCGTGCTGCAGGTCTACGGGAAAAAGAATTGGCGCGTGTACGAAGGCGGCCGTCCGCATCCGCTGAAGGACGACATCGAGCCGAACAAAGAAGCTCCGCAGAAGGTGGTGTGGGAAGGGACGCTCGAAGACGGCGACGCGCTCTACATCCCGCGCGGCTGGTGGCACGAGGCTTCGGGACTCGGCGAGGTCACGTTGCACCTCACGTTCGGCATTCATCAGCGCACGGGCGTCAACCTCGTGCACTGGATGGCCGATCAGCTTCGCGCATCTTCCGACTTCCGCGCGCCGCTGCGCCGGTTCGCATCGCGTGAGGAACAACAGCAGCAGCTCGCCGAGTTACGTCGCCAGTTTCTCGAGCTCTTCGATGGCGACGTGCTCGGACGCTACTACGCGAGTCACAACGCGCGTGCGCGCTCGCGCGGCTGGGCCAGTCTGCCGTGGAGCGTCGCGGACGAGACGCCGCCGATGACGACGCGCGTGGCGCTGGCGGTCCCGCGCGAGCTCGAGCTCGTGCGCGACGACGGCGCCGTGTATTTCGATGCGAACGGCCGCGCGTGGCGATTCGACGCCGCGACGGAGCCGTTGCTGCGCACGCTCGCGCGCGGACCGGTCACGGTTGCGGAGCTCTGCGCGGTCGAAGGCGCGCCGGATGCGGAGCGCATCCAGCAATTCGTCGGCGAGCTCGCGCGCAACGGTCTCGTCAGTCTCTCTGAAAGAACAGAGCTCTCGGCGAGGACCGAGCCGCAACCGTGAAGTTCTGCTCGGACGCCGCACGCGCGCGCGGCGATGACAACGCCGCCACCGCCACGCGCATCGATGTATGGATCCTGATCGAGCACGCCGGTCCGTGGGGCCGCCGTCCGCTGCTCGACGCGGCATTGCCTGATTCCGTGCGCGGCGCGCTGACTCAGGCTCTCGCGGAGATTCCGCGCTGCCGCATCGTATTCATCCGCCGCCGCTTCGAATCGCGCAGCGGATGCCGCGTCTACATCGCGCGCAGCTCGCCCACGATCTGGACGGTGTCGGTCGATCTTCCCTCGATCGATGACGTCGCGAAGCTGCCGTTTCGCGCGCTCGCTCGCGGCCAGGATCGCGACGAGGTCACACTCTGCACGACGCCGGTGGTGCTGGTGTGTACGCACGGCCAGCGCGACTCCTGCTGCGGGCGCCGCGGCTTTCCGCTGTACGACGCGCTGCGCATGCAGGAGTCGCTGGACGTGTGGCAGTGCTCGCACATCGGCGGCGATCGCTTCGCGGCGAATGCGGTGGTGCTGCCGTGGGGCATCTACTACGGACCGGTGGAACCGCGCGAGGTGGACGCGCTCGCGGAGAGCGTACTGCGCGGCGAGTTGCTCCTCGGCGCGTACCGCGGCCGCAGCTCGATGCCGCGATTCACGCAGGCGGCCGAGACGTTCCTCCGCCGCAGGACAGGCGTCATCGAGCGCGACGCGTATCGCGTGGTGTTGCGCAACTCGCTGCCCGACGGACGAACGCACGTGCACTTCGTCGATGACTCGGAGACCACGCACGAGGTGACGATCGAGCCATACCTCGCGCACGAAGAGGCGCTGCTGACGTGCACTGCCGACGCGCCGTGTCCGATCGTGCAGTTCAGGATGGTCGACTACCGAACGCTGTCGTGAACGAGCGCG
>DASPNA010000081.1:0-48448 GCA_035626775.1 Thermoanaerobaculia bacterium | reverse complement strand
GTCGAGTCTTACAACAAGTTCGCGAAAGAGACTCTCGGACTGCAGCCGATGATGCAGATGGAGGGCATCACGGTCTACATGATGCCGAACGGAACCATTCTCGAGGTTTACGACAAGAGCAAAGTTCCGCCCTATGGCTACAACGGCAGTGTCGCCTTCGGCTTTCGCGTCGAGGACATCGACGCCGCGGTGTCAGAAGTGAAGGCAGCGGGTTACGAGGTGCTCGGCGACATCGTTCGTGTGCCGGAGATGAAGTACGCATACGTGCACTTCAAAGGCCCCGATGGTCTGGTTTACGGGATGAATGAGCAGAAGTGAACCAGCACGCAGTTGGCTGAAGGGAAGAACATGATCGTCATTACAGGGGCCACAGGCCATCTCGGCCGGCTCGTCGTCGAAGATTTGCTGAAGAAGGTTCCGGCGAGTGAAGTTGCTGTCGCAGTGCGCAATGTTGAGAAGGCGGCCGAGCTCGCGGAGCGCGGCGTCGATGTCCGCTACGCCGATTACGAGAAGCCGGAGACGCTTGTCGCGGCGTTCCGCGGGGCGACGAAGGTGCTGCTCATCTCCGCCAACGAGGTCGGCAAGCGCGTCGCGCAACATCGCAACGCCGTCGATGCGATCAAAGCCGCGTCGCCGCGCCTGCTCGTCTACACCAGCATCCTCAACGCCGACAACTCGGGGATCAGTCTGGCAAAGGAACACCTCGCAACCGAGGAGATGATTCGCCAGTCGGGAGTGCCGTTCACGATCCTGCGAAACGGCTGGTACCTCGAGAACTACACCGAGAATCTCGCTCCCGCCCTGCAATACGGCGCGATCGCTGGCAGTGCGGGGAACGGGCGAGTTGCGGCGGCCGCGCGGGCCGACTACGCGGCGGCAGCGGTGGAAGTGCTCACGACGGACGGACACGAAGGCAAAACGTACGAGCTGGCCGGCGACACCGCGTTCACCATGCCGGAACTGGCTGCCGAAGTCTCGAACGCCGCCGGCAAGCCGGTCGCGTATATCAACCTTCCGCCTGACGCATATCGCGACATGCTCGTCGGCGTCGGTCTGCCCGCTCCCGTGGCCGAGATGCTCGTGGATGCAGACCTCGGACTCGAACGCGGCGAGCTTGCCAGCGATCGCGACGATCTCCGCCGTCTCATTGGGCGCTCCACGACCCCCCTCGCGGCCGCCGTCCGCGCCGCGGTTCGCTGATCTTGCATCGCTGGCGGCAGCCCGCTGCGGCGGGCTGCCGCGCATCCGCAAGCTTTCCGAGCGCAACGCGCGTCAGGGATTCTTCGAGCACGACGAGTACGAACGCGTCATCACCCACCTCCCCGATTATCTCGAGGATGCATGCCGGTTCGCCTACCTCAGCGGCTGGCGCCGCGGCGAAGTCTTCGCCCTCGAATGGACGGATGTCGATTAGCACGCAAGCCTCATTCGCCTCCGACCAGAGGAGAGCAAGAACGGCCAAGGACGCACGCTTGCACTGGAAGGCGACCTGTGGGCGATCATCCAGCGCCGCTGGCATGGGCGCACAATCACGCCAGGAACAAGACGACCCCTCATCAGCAGGTACGTCTTCCACCACAACGTCCATGCCATCATCGACATCAAGAAAGCATGGGCGAAAGCCTGTGCGCAAGCCGGCGTCGGCGTGAAGCTCTTCCACGACTTTCGCCCACCGCGATCAGGAATATGGTGCGGGCCGGTGCCCGAGACGGTCGCGATGAAGATCAGCGGCCACAAGACGCGCAGCGTCTTCGATCGGTACAACATCACCGACGAACGTGACCTGCGCGAGGCCATGGAGAAAACGCAAGCCTACCTCGCGCGACACACCTGAGCCCGCGAAGCACCACGCATATGCGGGCTTACGCCGCAATGCGTGACATTGATGATCTCGATCCCGAACTGCGAGCGCGCGTCGAGGAACTCGCCGAAGAGATCGAGTCATGCGTTTACTGCGAGAACCGAGATCGATGCCGACCGCGATGCGCTCCGGCGGCATCTCAGTCGACGATGTCGAGCGCGTAGCGGCGGCGCGACTTCTGCCCGGCCCACGATCCGATGATGACCATGTACATGGTGGGCGCTTCGCAGACGATCCCGCGCGGGTCACGTCGCCAGGTATTGCGCTCGGCCGCGGAGCTGGACGTGCAGCGGATCGAGCTGGAGGCCGCCGCGAGCGTATGCGTGGAGGCGGAACGAGATGCGCTCTTCGCCTGGTACGACGTGGCCCCGGCAGACAGCCAGATTGCTTCGCTGCGCGGAGGTCGGCAAGGCGCTCGACTCGCTCGTCGATGCCGTACGTGCGCGCTACGAAAGCGGAACCGCGATTCAAGCGGACATCGTGCGCGCGGCGCTCCAACGCAGCGAAGTGGATCATCAGATTCTGACGACGACCGGCGTGCGACGAATGGCCGCCGCTCGTCTCCTGCCGCTTCTCGGATTGCCGCTGACGACCGAGGTTCCGGCACTCCATCTGGCGCATTCGACGGAGGCACGAAGCATCACTGCGGCACGCGAGATCGCCGAGGATCAACCTGCGCTCGCTGCGCTCAGCGCCGACGTGCAACGGCGAGAGCAGGAGATTCGACTGGCGGAACTCCTCCGCCATCCTGACTTCAACGTCGAAGCGTCCTACGGCATGAGACCGCAGCTGACCGACGTGGTGAGCGTCGTCGCGCGGATCGAGCTGCCGCTGCGCAAGAAGACTGCGATCGAACCGCGCGTGCGGGAGGCGAATCGCCGCGCGGGATGCGGCGACCGCACGCATCCCGGAGCTGCGACGCGCGCTGCTCGGCGATCTTGGCGCCGCGTACGAGGCTCATGCGGAGGCGACGAAGCAGATCGAGTTCCACGAACAAACGCTCGTCCCGCAGTCTAAGCTCGCGTTTGAATCGACGCGCGCGGCGTACGAAGGCGGGAAGACGACGCTCGATGCCGTGCTCGCATCCGAAGCCGCGTACCTCCGCCTGGCGATCGACTACTACGACTTCCTCGCGCGACACATCAAAGCCATTGCCGACTTTCAGGCGATTCAACGCGGCGCGCGACGCGGAGCGATCGGCGGAGGTGCGATGTCTGCGCAGCCGATGGATGTTGCGATGCCGTCGGCTGCGCCAACGACTAGTGCAATGGAGATGAGGTGAGCACGATGAACCGACGACGAATCATTCTCGCCGTTTCCATCGCGCTCGTGCTCGCCGCGATCGTCGGGGGTGTCGTGTGGCAATGGCGTGCCGATCACGCCCGACATGACCATGCCGAGGCAGCCGTTTACTACTGCCCCTCCCGGCCATCTGCCTGCTCGTCACACTCTCCTGCACGCATTATCCGGATCATCGCGTCACGCAAACACCCGTGGCCTTCGGTACGCTGAACGAAGCGGCACGGCAGAGCGCGCCCGACGTTCACGCGCGGCGTGACTTCGCGCATCCGCACGGAGGGAGCCCCAGAACTGGCTCACCTACTATGGCGCATACGATGGCCAGCGATACAGCACGCTCGATCAGATCGATGCTTCCAACGTGAAGAACCTGCGCCCGGCGTGGCAGTTTCAATTCGGCGTGATCGGCCTCATAGCCAACTCGGCGACGTATTCATTCGAGGCGGCGCCGATCGTGGTGGATGGTGTGATGTTCGTCTCCGCGTGGGACGGATACGTCTGAGCGGTCGACGCGGCGAATGGAAACCTGGTGTGGCAGTACAAG
The DNA here is from genome assembly GCA_035626775.1 of Thermoanaerobaculia bacterium. Classification (GTDB taxonomy): domain Bacteria; phylum Acidobacteriota; class Thermoanaerobaculia; order Gp7-AA8; family Gp7-AA8; genus QHVT01. The sequence goes on along the minus strand of DASPNA010000081.1, from coordinate 44,744 downwards.
CATTCGATCCCCCCTCGACACTCCGCTGTGCTGCGGGAACGTGAACCGCGGCGTCGCCGTGGCGAGCGGGCGTGTTACGTTTCCACGGCGAACGGTCACCTCGTCGCGCTCGATGCGACGAATGGGCGGAAGGTCTGGGAACAGGCATTCGCAGACGTACGTGCGGGCGAGAGCGCGAGGGCTGCGCCGCTCGTGGTGAAGGACCTGATCATCGTCGGGTCGTCACGTGCGGAGTACGGCGTGCGCGGGCACATCGACGCGTTCGATCTCGCGACAGGCGCGCGGCGCTGGCGCCGTTACAACCGAGTAACCAAAGAATCTCGTCCATGGTTCGAGTCCTTCATGAGACGACGCGGATGCCGGCCGCTATTCTCGTAGACCTGCGGAGTGACAGATCGCGGTGCAAGCGTGCAACGGGCGTGACGCGGCGAGGGCGGGCGGGGTTGGGTCGAACGCGTTCGCGAGCAAGGGTGCAGCGGAACGGCGCATCGATCGCGGCGTGCAGTTGCGTGATGGGTGCTGTGGACGGAACAGAAAAGCATCACGCGGCATTCACGCGCGGCTGCAGCGTTGTCGGCAACTCGTCCGTCACGGGCGAATGGCGAAACGATGCGTAGCGATAAGCAGCTCGGAATGATCCTCAAAAGACGAGGGCGTCAAGTCGTTGAGCGAATTGCTCAAGAAGAAGCGCTGACGACGGCGCGGTGTAGGGCTTGGCGTTCAGCTCCTTGCGTCGGATCGCAAGGTTACACGCCTGTCCGATGAGCTGCGCGCTGCGGTTGATCGTCGCTGGCGCGCGGCCACTTTCGAGTTCTACTTCGATGAAGCTATCGCGATGTGCTTGGGCGTGAGCTTCGCACGTCGGACAGCGCGATTAAGGTTGTCTAACGCCGGTTATCCCTGTAGCGTCGCGCATGGATCATACGTATCTTTGGCATCGTCGCGGCGCCTAGCTGAACTGACGGCGCGCGAATTTCGCAACACAGCCTCGGAGACATGGGCCGCCCGCGCAACGAGATCGACGCGGGGGGCGCGTCTCGACGCTGTTGCCGAGCGCACGACCGAGCCACGCTAGGCGCCTTTTCACAGCAACGTGCCGCGCTGATCCTCCTCACAGGAAAGGAGACCATTCTCAAACCCCGCCGGCCGCGAGAGTGAGCGCGTACACGCGGGATCGCCGCCCACATACCGACGCTGGGCGCGGCGCATTGGAGGATCGTGATGCGTTTGAAGAACGCACGATTCTACGTGCTGGCGATTCGCTGACGCTCTACAAGGAATACACGATCAAGCAGTTCGTCCCGAACGCGGTTGGATTGCGTACAACCGTCAGGGGAAGAGCTACGTGAGAGCAGCGAGAGCCCTGTGTACCGCGACGCGCAGAAACTGCTTCGACGGCGGCAGCAGGAACTCGGTGTAGAAATCTTCGGCCTGCAGACCTTCATCCCACAGCTAGACCGCATCACCGTCAGCGACCTCCTCGATCGAGTACGCTTACACGTTATTCGTTCCGGGAGGTGTTGAAGATAGACACGCTCCACGGTTGGCTCAGGAACGGCGTTCCTTTGCCTGACGGAGGCCGCACTCCGTTTCGCTATCTCGCGATCAGCGCGCGCAAGAAGGAGTTTGAGTGCGACGAGGTGGAGCGCGTGTACCAAGCGCTCCTCACACCGGTCTTCCGGACGCGAAGGTCCTTCAATTTCCGGACGAGTCGGCCCGCGATGAGCGTCGAGCGCGCGCTGCGTTACGCCACCGAGCCTAGCCGTTGGTCGCTAACGCCGCCGCTCCAGTTCCTCGAAACGCTCTCTCATCCCTTCGGGCCACGGTTGCGCGCCCCTGCGGTACTTTCGCAACGTCTCGCGGCTGACGCCCAACGCCTTTGCGATGTTGGTGTACGAGTCACCATCCCTGCGCGTGCGCCGCGTCAGTGCTACGGGCGGTGGCTGCTCGCCCGGCGGCGGCTGCTCTCCTGAGCGAAGCCGCGCGTAATACTCGAATTGCTCACGCAGTCCATCGGGCCACGGCAGAACGCCACGGAGATAACGATGCAGCGTGCTCCGCGTTTTGCCGAGCTTCGCAGCGATCTCTGAGAACCGGAGCGCGCCATCACACCGCTGCCACGCCGCCTTCCGTTTCGGCGCGCGTTTGCGCGTCGAGACAACGCAGAGGGGCGCCTCGGCGCGGTGCAACTCGGCCGCGTCTGCGCTCGCGGCGTGCGCCTGCTCACGATTCACGGCTGCCGCCTCGTCGAGTGCCAACACTTCCGCCACGATCGCGGCCGATAGCTCGGGAACCTTCTCGCTCGCCGTTTCTCGCGCCACCTGCGATAGCGGCGCGATGACCGTCACGCCGCGCCCGTTCGTTTCGGTCAGCGTGGCGAGCCGCTGTCGCCGCTCGGCTTCGATCTCGCGGCTGCGCCGAACGAGGTACTCGATTTTCGCGCGCCGGTATTCGATGAGCCGCTGATCCGCCCCGTCCACGAACTCCTTCGCCATCCTCAACAGATGCTTGCCATCGCTGAACACGCGCGCGATGAGGTCTCGCGTTACCGCGTCCTGCGTGTCATAGGTGGCGTCCTTTTCGTCCGCCAGTGCCTTGCACACGTACGCGCCGGTACGGCGATCGAAGATCATCGCCACGCGCTGATCGTCAGGGTTGACCCGCACATCTACGCGCTCGCTCCAATACTCCAGGTGCTTCTGAAGAGACGTCAGCCGGTAAATTACGCGCTCGTGTTGCACGCCGTTGTTGCCGACCATGCGCCCGCCTTTGGCGAGGTCGAAAAACAGATACGCGAACGACTCGTCCGGCTCCCGCACCGGAATGCGGATCGCCGGGTCGTAGAACACTTCATCCGGCGTGCGCGCATTCAGGATGCGCGCTCTCATGCTGCGCGCTCCATTCCGCGGCCGGTGTGTGGCGTGGCGTTGTATTCGTTGATCGCCAGTTGCAGCAGGTAGGCGAGTTCGGAAAGCGTCGGCAGTTCGCTCGGCCGCTTGTAAAGCTCGCTCGCGATTTCGCTTCGTTCCCCGAGCATGCCCCGATACGCAGCGAAGTCTTCGTCGAACCGGTGGCGGAACGTGCGGAACATCCGCTCAATGGCCTTTGCCTGCGCGTTGTACGGCAGCGCGTAGACAACCTCGACGCCGACGGGCGCGAACCGGGCTTGCATGCGTTCCTCGCTTGCGCCGTCCCACTCCTTCTTGCCTTGTTTGCGGAGCCGCTTGCCGAACGCCTTTCGGAAGTCGGAACCGTTGTCGAGATAGACACGGCGCGGCAGGCCGTTTTCATTCACGATGCGGCGGAAGACGCCGAGAATCAGACCGCTCGTCGGCGCATCGACCGAGATATCACTCCCGAGGATGCGCCGCGAGCGGATGTCCACGAACGCCGTCCAGATCGGGAAGTGACCCTTCGCTTTTTTGCCGGTGCAGACCGCGCATCCGTTATCGCAGCGGACCGGTACGTCGATCTCGCGGTGATCGGCTTGGATCGTGTGATAGGCGCCGATCGTGGACGGATCACGCCGCACGTGCGGCAGGACGTTCCTCGGCGAATCGGCGTTGTCGCGGAGGAGCTTGCGGACCAGCTTCGGCAGGCGCTTGGTTGCGTAACGCCAGAAGGTGTCGTAGCTCGGCATCGCGCCCCACCCCTCGATCTTCGCGACGGCGCGGACGTTGCCGTAGATGAGCGCGATATTCGGCTTATGGGCGCGTAGGTACTCGTCCCGAAACATGCGCCGCGCGACTGCCGGAATCCGATCGCCACGTTGCTTCGTTCCGTCGTTTCCATCGACAAGAGCGTCGATGCTGCCGCCCGCGCGATGGAGCTTTTCGGCCCACGTCTTGACCGAACGCAGCGAGACGTTCCGGCCCGGATGGCTGCGCCGGAAGTTGTGAAGCCAGCGGCGTTCAACCGTCCCGAGAGTCTCGCCCGGCCGTTTCGCGGTGCGGGCCTTTTCAAACGAGATCGCAGCTTCGTAGCGGAACTCGGCGCGCGCCTTCCCGCCGTCATGGGCCGCGTTGTAGCGCGCGGCCCGCTGAGGCGTTTCCATGAGGCGCAGCGCTGGTGGTGGCACTGACGCGATGAATCCGGCATATGCGGCCCGGTACTTCGGCGGAAGCGTTGCGACGTTGACCTCGTCGCCGCGCGTGCCGCGCCGCCCTTCGGCTTTGCCGTTCCACACCATCCGGCGAACCGTCGTCGCCTCGATGCCGAGAGTGGCGGCGACTTCGAGTATGGAAAGGAACGTAGAAGCGGCAGGCGGAAGGACTTCGGGAACCGTCGCGAATGAGGGAGAGGTTTGGGGCTCAGGGAGTAGGTCGAACGCCGTCGCTGTCATGCGGCGAAGTTCGCTCGGCGCAAACCATCCATCAACCGCCGCTTACGAAAACGCACTGGCAGACCCGATTCCTCGCTCCTACGGCGAGCCAGCGCTAAGTGACTGAAAATCGGCGGCTTGCTCGTTGACTGATGACGTAGCCCCGAAACGCACTCGCGAGCGCGCACTCGAAAAATTTGCTGCTGCCTTCGCCGAACGGTCGGCGGGCTTACAACTCGCGACGACACATAGGTTTGCGGATCGTAAGCGCGCGCGGAGTCGCGCAACGGCAGTTCGCGCGATTTTGCGAAACTTTGGCGCTCGCTGCCGCCGCGAAGCATCTGACGCGCGCGCGCCCGAAGTTGTACGATTTCAGCGGCTTATGTCCCGGCAATGTCCCGCAAATGTCCCGGTTTGTCCCGGTATTTTCCTTGCGGGAGATTTTGCGATTTCACACAATTGGGAAAGAAGTGTCGCGGAGGCTGAGCCAACCGATGGGGTCCGGGGCCGTCGGCCCCGGCCGCCGGAGGCCTCCCGGTCGCTTGCATCCGATTGTTCACTTGCGCCGCTGGCGTGGATGCCGCATGCTTCGCGCGCCGATGGGAGTCTTCACCCGTTTGCGCGAGCAACGCCGCCTCTCCGGATGCATCGTCGCCGCGCTTCTCATCCTCGGCGCCCTGACCGGCGCGCATCATCACCGGCTGCACGTGCCGGCGGAGGCGCTCGCCTTCAGCGCGTACGAGCCGCTCGACAGCGCGTCGCGCTCGACCGAGTGCGTTGTTTGCCGTGCGGCGGATCCCGCGCGTGTCGAGATCGCGCGGCTGTCGGTTCCGCGCGTCCTGGTCGTCACCATCGCTGATGCGACCTTGACCGAGCGTGCGGTTGTCGCGTCGTTCTCTCCCTCCTCGCCGCGCGCTCCTCCTGCAGCGCTCCTGTAGAGCGCTCACGCTGTTTCGCGAGTCCAGGAGCTCTTTCATGAAGCGTTTTCTTCGCGCGATTCTCATCGCGCTCGTTGCCATTCCTTCCAATGCACAAACGGCCGGGAGTCTGACCGGCACCGTCACCTCGTCCAGCGGCGAACCGGTGGCGAACGCCGAAGTGCTGCTCGTCGATCTTCGCCGCACCACCACTACGGACGCCGCGGGCGTCTACCGCTTCGACAACGTGCCCGCGGGATCGCACCTCGTGCAGGTGGCGAGCACGCGCGAAGGCGACTGGGTGCGCCGCGTCGACGTGAACGGACCGACGACGCTCGATGTCGAGATCGATCTCGCGGTTCACCGCGAAGAGATCGTCGTCAGCGCTTCGCCCGATGCGCGCGCCGCGTCCGAAGTCGCGCAGGCGGTGGACGTCGTTTCCTCCGAAGAGCTCCAGGTGCGCCAGCAACCGACCCTCGGCGAAACACTCGCGCAGCAGCCGGGTGTGACGTCGACCGGCTTCGCGCCCGGCTCGAGCCGCCCCGTCATTCGCGGCTTCGGCGGCGATCGCATTCGCGTGCTCGAGGACGGCGTCGGCGTCGGCGATGCATCGAACGTCAGTCAGGATCACAACGTCAGCATCGATCCCGCGAACGCGGAGAGCATCGAGATCGTGCGTGGTCCCGCGACGCTGCTGTACGGCAGCAACGCCGTCGGCGGCGTGGTGAACGTGATCGATGACCGCGTGCCGATGTCGTTGATCGGTGCGGCCATCAGCGGCGTCATCGACGCGCGGGCCAGCTCCGTTTCGGATGAGCGCAACGTGTCGGTTTCACTCGAAGGCGGCAGGAAGCTGTTCGCGTGGCATGCGAGTGTGAGCAATCGCGAGACGGGCGATTTCGACACGCCGATCGGCCGCTTGTTCAACAGCAGCATCGATTCGATCAGCGGCTCGGTCGGCGCGTCCGTGGTCGGCAGCCGCGGCTTCGCCGGAGTTTCGTTCAACGGCTACGACACGGATTACGGCGTCTCGGAAGCGGGGCCGGGAGTCGAGCCGGACGAAGAGGTGCGCATCGACATGCGCCAGCGCCGCTTCGATTTCAAGAGCGAGTGGAATCTCGCGGCCGGTCCCTTCTCGCGGCTTCGCCTGCGCGCGGGCTCGAGCGATTACCGGCACTTCGAAGTCGTCGACGGCGCCCCGGAAGTCGAGTTCATGAATGAGGCGACCGAGGCGAGGTTCGAGGCTTCGCATCGCGACGTGGGACCGTTTCAAGGCGCAATCGGCTTGCAGTATGCGAACCGCGACTTCCGCGTGGAGGGGGAGGAGTTTCTGCTTCCGCCGACCGTGACGAGGAACCTCGCGTTCTTCGCGTTCGAGGAAACAGGACGCGGCGTGTGGCGGCTGCAGCTCGGCGGACGTTATGAGCGCGAAGACCTCGAGGTCGAGGATGACGCCGAGCTCGATCGTTCGTTCAACGGTTTCTCCGGATCGATCGCGACGGTGTGGGTGCCGAACGAGCATTACACGGCCACGCTCGCGTTGTCGCATTCATCGCGCCTGCCGGTGGCGGAGGAGTTGTACTTCGACGGGCCGCATGAGGCGACCTTCCAGTTCCAGATCGGCGATCCCAACCTCACTCGCGAGGGTGGCAATGGACTCGATCTCGCGGTGCGCAAGCTCACCGGCCGCATCACGGGTGAGCTGAGCGTCTTCGCGCAGCGTTTCGACGGCTATATTTTTCAGAATCCGACCGGCGAGATGGAAGACGAGATGCCGGTGTTCCGCTTCGCGCAGGCGAACGCGAATTTCCGCGGCGCGGAAGCACACGCCGACATCGATCTCTTTCATCGCGATCCGAATCACCTGACGCTCGAGCTCTCCGGCGATTACGTGCGCGCGGAGCTCGGCGGCGGCCGCGGGCCGGTGCCATCCATCCCGCCGTTCCGCTTCGGCATCGGACTCCGTTTCCAGGGCGACGCGCTTTACATGCTGACCGAAATGCGTCACGCCGCGCGGCAGGATCGCGTCGCAGCGTTCGAGACGTCCACAGCCGCGCACACGATTTTTAACGCCGCGGCGGGCTATCGTTTCTTCGTCGGCCAGACCGTGCACGACGTGCTGTTGCGAGGCAACAACCTGACCGACGAACTGGCGTACAACCATCTCAATCCGTTGAAGAGCGTAGTGCCGTTGCCGGGCCGTGATTTATCGCTGTCGTACCGGCTGACGTTCTGAGCACTATGGAGTGCGGCGCCGCCGCACTCCATATCAACCCAGCAGGAACGTCGGGATCTCCGACGCTGGCAGCGGCTTGCTGAACAGGTACCCTTGCATCTGATCGCAGCCGTAATGGCGGAGGAACGTGTACTGCTCCTCCGTCTCAACGCCTTCGGCCACCACATTCAATTGCAGGGTGTGCGCGAGATTGATCACGTACGACACGATCGCGGCTGCGGTCTCATCGGTCATCACGTCGCGCAGGTACTCCTTGTCGATCTTCACCGTGTCGATCGGGAAATGCTTGAGGTACGTCAGCGACGATTGCCCGGTCCCGAAATCGTCCATGGCGACGCCGACACCGAGCGCGCGCAGATCGCGCAGCACTTTCATGGTGAGATCGAAATTCTGCATCGCGGCGCTCTCGGTGATTTCGAGCTCGAGATGCTGCGGCTCAAGGCGACTGTCCTCGACCGCAGAGCGCACGATGTCCACGAGGCCGCGTTGCTGCAGTTGCACCGCGGAGATGTTCACGGCCATGCGCAGCGTTGATAGACCCCGATCGTGCCACTCGCGCAACTGGCGGCACGCGGTGCGGATCACCCACTCGCCGATGGGGATGATCATCCCGGTTTCTTCGGCGAGCTGGATGAACTCGGATGGAGGCACCAGGCCGCGGCCGGGATCGCGCCAGCGCAGCAGCGCCTCGAGGGACACGATGCGGCGCCGTGCGCGATCGTACACCGGCTGGTAGAACAACTCGAGCTGTTCGCGCTCGAGCGCGTGATGCAGATGCTGTTCGAGCGCGAGCCGGCGCACATAACGCTCATTCATGCTCGCCGTGAAGAGCTGCGCCTGATTGCGGCCGAGCTCTTTCGCGCGATACATCGCCGCGTCCGCGCAACGCAGCAGCGTCTCCGCGTCGTCGCCGTCGTTCGGATAGCAACTGATGCCGAGGCTCGCGGTGACGAAGAGCTCGTGGCCGTCGACGCGGAACGGTTTCGTGAGTGACTCCAGGATCTTTCGCGCGACGCCCGCCACGCCATCCGCCCCCGTCACTTCCGGCAACAGGATGCTGAACTCATCGCCGCCGATGCGCGAGATCGTGTCGGACGCGCGCAAGCCTTCGTACAGGCGCCGCGCGATGTCGGCGAGCAGCCGGTCGCCGAACGAGTGCCCCAGTCCGTCGTTGACGAGCTTGAAATGGTCGACGTCGAGATACATCACGGCCACGCCGACGCGATTCCGTTTCGCCGCCGCGAGCGCGTTCACCAGGCGATCGCGGAACAAAAGCCGGTTCGGCAGTCCCGTGAGCGAGTCGTAGTACGCGCGATACTCGAGCTGCTTCTCGGTCTGCTTGCGCTGCGAGACGTCGCGGTAGTTCAGCACGATCGCGCCGACGGTCGGCTCGTACAGCATGTTCTGGCCGAACCCTTCCATCCAGATCCAGTGGCCATTGCGATGCAGGAAGCGCAGCTCGCCGTGCGCTTCGTGGTTCGGCCACTGCAGCACGCCGCGCATGACCTCCTGCGCCTTCTCCAGATCGTGCGGATGGACGAAGTCGAACATCGAGCGGCCGAGGATCTCGTGGTCTTCGTAGCCGACCAGGTGTTGGGTCGATGAGCCGGCGAACGTGAAGCGCAGATCGCCGTCGAGCAGCACCACGCCGCTCCAGCTCTTCTCGACGATCGTGCGGAAACGCTTTTCGCTCGCGGCGAGCTCGTTCTCCGCGCGCTTGCGCTCGGAGATGTCGCGGATGAACGCGGTGAACGTGACGTCCGCGCCGGAGCCTGCAGGCGCGAGCGTGATCTCGATCGGGAACACTTCGCCGTTCGCGCGCCGCGCAAGCGTTTCGTGACGGCGGCGCAGGAGGCGCATGGGTCGATTCGAGCGAAAGCGCTCCAGGAGCGCGTGCAGCGTGCGCATGTCGCCGACGGGGAGGAAGTCGTCCTGCAGCGGCGAGCCGAGGACGTTTCTCGACGGGATGCCGAAGATCGCTTCCGCCTGGCGGTTCCACTCGATGACCGTGAACGATCGGTCGATGGTCACGATCGCATCGAGCGTCGACGCGATCAGCTTCCGCAGCCGCGCTTCCGATTTGCGCAACGAGTGCTCGGTGCGCGCGCGCGCGATGGCCTCGCCAACGATATTCGCCGTTGCGCGAAGGAACGCGAGCTCGTAATCAGTGAAGGTACGCTCGTCGTTCGCGTAGGCGAGGATCACGCCGAACGGCCCGTATTGCGTGCGGATGACGACGCCGGCGCCGCTGTTCACGCGATGGTGATCGCGCAGGTGCGTCGCCTTGAACCGCGTCTCCTCGACCAGGCTGCCGAACGTGAACGGCGCATCGGCGAGCAGAGCGACCATGCCGATCGAATCGTCTTCCTCCGAGTCATGCACGCAGTGCAGAAACGTATCGTTGGCGCCGAGGGCGGTGCGGACGATCATCCGTCCGCTGGGTGTGATCTCGAGAGCGCGGCAGTGCGAGACCTGCAGAGTGAGCTCGACGAGGGCGCAGGCCTGGCCGAGGAGGATGAGCGGATCGACGCCGGTGAGGGCGGCCTGGCCGAGCTCCGCGATCGCGATCTCCTGCCGGTTGCGCGCTTCCAGTTCCGCGCGCAGCTTCGCAATCTCGTCCGCGCGCGAGTCGGGACGACCCTCGCCACCCTGCAGGAGATGAAGCAGCGGTTGATCCGTCACAGAATGTTCTCCGCGACCACCTTGACCCTGGAACCGGTTCCAGAGTGTACGTTGGGTGACGATGAAAGACGAGATCGTGTTGGACCTGCAATCGGGGACGCTTGCCAGACTCTGCGGCGTCAGCCCCGACACGATCCGCCACTACGAGCGCCTCGGCCTGATTGCAGCCGTGCGAGGCGAAAACGGTTACCGGCGCTTTCCGCGCGAGACCGTCGGACGCGTGCAGCTCATCCGGAGAGCACTCGCGATCGGCTTCTCACTCGCGGAACTGACGCGCATTCTCCGCCAGCGCGACTCGGGCGAGGTCCCGTGCCGCGGCGTGCATGCAATGGCCCAGGCGAAGCTCGCGGACCTCGACGCGCGCATCGCCGAGCTCATTGAAATGCGCGCGGAACTGGCCTCCATCATCGACGAGTGGGACGAACGGCTGGACGCGACGCGCGACAGCCAGCCGGCGTTGCTGCTCGAAGGGTTACTGCGAAATCCTCCGCACCCAACCCTCTCCCCCGGCGGGCGAGAGGGGAAAGTGAGAGGGCGAAAGGAAAAAAGATGAACGCGATTCTTCTGATGTTGATGCTGGCCGGCGATCTCGCGGCCACCTGTCCGATGCACGCAAAACACACGGCCACGGAGGTCGATCAACGCGGCGACAAGGTCATGGGCTTCTCGCACGAGAAGACGAAGCACACGTTCCGTCTGCTCGAGGACGGAGGCGCGATCGAAGTGCGCGCGAACGATGGCGCCGATGCGGAGAGCATCGCGGCAATCCGCTCGCACATGCGTGAGATCGCGAAGGAGTTCACGGCAGGTACGTTCACGAAGCCGCAGGAGATCCATGCGCGGATGCCGGATGGTGTCGACGTAATCAAGGAGCTCGGCGCCGCGGTGACGTTCCAGTACGAAGAGCTCGAGCGCGGGGCGCGCGTACGCGTAAAGACAGAGGACGCGCGCGGGCGGGAGGCGGTGCACGCGTTTCTGCGGTTCCAGATCAAGGACCACCGCACCGGCGACCACGAATGACGTTCCGTGACGCAGCTCACATCGCGATTTTTCGGGGCGTGTAAACTCCCGCTCGCACACAAAACATGAAGTTGCACCAAGGGGGGCGTACCGCACGCCCCCCTTTTCGTTTTTCCGGAGGTCCGATGAATCGTCGAGTGCTGACAACCGTGATGGGCGTAGCGGCGATGCTGATCCTGGGCGCGTGTCACAACGAACGCGCGACGATCACAGGCGTGTACGGCTCCGGCGTGATCACGGGCGAGGTGGTGATGTCCGAAGGCATCAGTGCCGCCGGCGTCGAAGTCTCCGTGCGCGGCACCGGCATGATCACGCGGCTCGCGGCGGACGGCCAGTTCATGTTTGCGGGAGTGCCTGAAGGAACGGCGCTCGACTTTCAGCGCGCGGCCGATGGAATCCAGGCGACGTTGCAACTGGAGCAGGCCAGTGGGCATGTCGTCGTCGAGTTGTCGGCGAATGCGGCGAAGAAATCGGGACGCAGGCGGGCGGCAGGCAAGACGCCGGCGCTGCGCCAGTTCGAAGGAATCGTGGTCACTGCGAGCGCGACGGAGCTCGTGATCGATGATTCGAAGGGTCAGCAGCAGACGTTTGTCCTGAACGCAACGACTGACATCCGCAAAGGCGACAAGCCGGTGCTCGCGGCCGACGTTCGGCCGGGCTGGCGCGTGCACGTGAAAGCGAGCATCGCGGACGATGGAGCGCAGACCGCGGTGCGCGTGATCGTGCAGAACACGAATGACGATGAGGATGAAGACGACGGCGAAAATGGGCCGAAGGTCGGGCAGTACGAGGGACTGGTCGTGAACGCTTCGGCGACCGAGCTCGTGATCAACGACTCGAAGGGTCAGCAGCAGACATTCGTCGTCAACGCGGAGACGGACATTCGCAAAGGCAACACGCCGGTGCTCGCGGCCGACATACAGCCGGGCTGGCGCGTGCACGTCAAGGCGACCAGCGGGAATGACGGCACGAAGACAGCGGTGCGCGTGACCGTGCAGAACACCAAAGCAAAGTAACGGGTCAGGACGGAGACCCGTGGATGTGGTGCGCGTTCCCCCGGACGCAGCGCAGGGTGTGGAAGGCCGGCGGAGGGCTCCGCCGGTCTTCGTTTGTCGGCGCAGCCTCCGGCCGCGCGACCCGAAAATCGAGCCGCGCTCACCTCGGCCGCGAGGATTACCGCTCGTAATCAATAGTCATGAAATGACTCCCGAAAACGCTCTGCCGTTTGGCGGAACAGGCGTCGTTGTTGCTGACTTCATTACGCGTAACGCCGCGCCGTCAGATCCCACTCGCCCTCACGGCTGTTTTCAGGGCCTCGGAATCGTAGTGACGAAGCTCTGCATGAATGATCAGGCAGGCTGCGACTCCTGAGCCGGCGGCGGCGCCGGCGTCAGCCCGGTGCCGCCCGATGGTGTCACGATGCCGATTTCAGCGCATCACTTCGTACGTCACGGAATGCGAGCGGCCGAGATCATCGACCACGGCGATGTGATGCACACCGACGACCGGCTGCACGAATACCGATCGCTCGGGCTGCTGCGCCGCGACGAGCACGCCGTCCTGATACCAATAGAGACTCGAGACGTCGGAGCCGCTTTCCGCGGCCAGGCGAATCTCCTGGAACCGCAGCGGAGCGTCGCGGCGGATGCGATACGGCGTCGACGGATCGGGCGACACGATGCGCGGCCGCTGTTCCGAGTCGACGTCATCACACGCCGCGCTGAGCGGCGGCAACGTGACCACCTGCTCGCCGTTCGCGCGGCGATAGCTGACCAGTTCCGGCGGATCGATCTCGAACACGCGCGCGATGCTCGGCCGATCGGCGACGCAATCCCCACGCAGGCGTTCGCCACTCTTCGCGTCGACGATCAACAGGCGATGAATCGCGCATGACGTCAGCCGTGAGACTCCGGCCACGTGCTCGATCGAAACGCGTTTCCGGCAATGCGGTGCCGGCAATTGGTGGCTGATCGCGCAGACGTCGATCGTCTCGATGCGCCGCGCAGTGCGGCGCGCGACGCTCGTTCCGTCGAGCGCGCGAAAGAGATCGAAGAGCAGCGGCGCCGCGTCTTCTGATCCGGAGAGACCTTTCACGCCGTGGCCGTCGAAGTTGCCGATCCAGACGCCGATCGTGTAGCGCGACGAAAAGCCAATGCTCCACGCGTCGCGATGTCCATACGACGTCCCGGTCTTCCACGCGATGCGCGGCGTGTCCGCTGTCAATTCCCAACCCTGCGGCATGTCCGGTCTGCGCAGCTCGCAAAGCACGGACGTGATCAGCGCTGCCGCTTCCGGCGACATGAGTTTGGAGTGCGGCGGCAAAGCCGCCGCTTTCAAAGCGGCAGCTTTGCTGCCGCACTCCATGCAAAACATCCGCACCGGCTTATGTACGCCGCCTTCGGCGAGCGTGGCGTAGAGGTTCGTCAGATCGAGCAGACGCACTTCACCCGCGCCGAGCACGAGCGGCAGACCGTAGTGCGACGCACGGCGATCGAGCGTGCGCAGCCCGCCGCGACGCAGCATCGTGAGAAAGGAGTCGACGCCGAGGTCGGAAACGAGGCGGACGGCGGGTGCGTTGAGCGATGCAACGAGCGCGTCGCGTGTGGTCACGCGGCCGCGATACGTGCCGTCGTAGTTTTCGGCGACGTAGCCGCTGTAGTCGGTGGGGATGTCCAGGAGATACGTGTCGGGCACGATGCGGCCGTCGTCGATCGCTTTCGCATAGAGGAATGGCTTGAGCGCGGAGCCGGGCGAGCGCCGCGCGATTGCGCCGTTGTTCTGGCCGCCATGTCTCGTGTCGAAAAAATTCGCGGAGCCGACGAGCGCGCGCACGTCGCGCGTGATGTTATCGATGACGACCACGGCCGCGTTGCCGATACCGCGCGATTGCAATGCCGCGGCCCGCGCGGTCACGCGCTGCTGCGCGATGCGTTGCACGCCGGCGTCGAGCGTCGTGTGCAGTCGCGACGTCGAAGGCGACTCGCGCCGCGCGAGCTCGCACCAGTGCGGCGCCGCGAACGGCACGCTTCTCCGTTTGCGCGGGAGTGGCTGGTGCCGCGCTTCGCCGATCTCGCGCACGGTGAATGCGCCGCGCTCATGCAATTGCGCGAGCACGCGGTCGCGCGCGACACGTGCCGCTTTCGGATCGCGGAACGGGTCGTATCGATTCGGCGAGCGGGGGAGTGTCGTCAGCAGCGCGATTTCGCCGAGGGAGAGGCGGCGCGGTTCCTTGGCGAAGTAGAACCAGGACGCGGCGCCGACACCTTCGATGTTGCTGCCGTACGGCGCGAGGTTGATGTAGATCGCGAGCAGCTCGCGCTTCGAGTAATGCGCAGTGAGCTGCATCGCGCGGAACGCTTCGATCACTTTCGCGGAAAGCGAGCGGCGGCGCGGCTCCGCCATGCGCGCGATCTGCATCGGGATCGTCGACGCGCCCGACACGACGCGTCGCGCGCGAACGTTCGAGATCGTGGCGCGCACCATCGCCAGCGGATCCACTCCCGGATGCCGAAAGAAATGCCGATCCTCGGACGCGATCAACGCGCGGATGAGCTCCGGCGGCACTTCATCGAGCGTGACCGGGAAGCGGTACTTTTCATCCGGCGGCAGAAAGATGCGCAGCGGCTCGCCGTCGCGGTCGTAAACGATGACCGCGGACGCGCGATGGAGGTTGGCGTGCGGGAAAGGGAAAAGGCGGTCGAGGGCGATCGCGGTGATGAGGAGTGTGATCAGCGCCAGTGCAGCACCCCTCATCCGCCTTCGCGACCCAGGGGCGTAGCCTTCTCCCCTCGGCGAGGGGAGAAGGTGCCCGAAGGGCGGATGAGGGGTCGTCATCGCCTCACCTTGAACGTGCCCAACCCTTCGGTCGCGCGGAACCTCGGCGCGTACATCGCCTCGGCCTGCGCCGGCGGCAGGCGGAACTCGCCCGGCGTGATCGCGCGCGCCACCGTGTAGAAGGTCACCGAGCGATTGAGGTCGACGAAGAACAGCACGCGATCGTCGCGGATGTCGCTATGTTGCACGTCGGCGAGATGCTGGACCCAGGGCAACGTTTCAGTCGTCGTGAGCCGCGGGTTCTCGACTTCGAGTCCCGCCGGCAGCAGGTTCTGAATGACCACGTTCTCCAGTCGTCCGCTCATGCTGGTCACCTCGGTGCGGATGACGACGATCTCGCCCTGCTTCACGTCGTTCGTCTGCAGCGGCGTGCCGTTGCGATCCATGAACGTGCGCGTGATGCGCATCCCCTCGGCTGACGGCTGGAACGATGACTCGAGCGGCGTACCGCGCACACGCACGGTGTAATACGCGGCGTCGGCGACGTAGCCATTCTCGAACGTCACCGACAGCTCGCCGGTTGACGGCAGGTCGTCGAAGCGCTTGGTCTTTCCATCGAAGCGCCCCACGACTTTTCCGTCGTGCAGCAACGCGCCGCGATACGTCGCGTTCGCGTTGCGCATGCGGAAGTACTGGCCGAGCGCCAGCAGGCCCATCGCGCTGTCCTGCGGTGTGTACCAGTGATCGACAATCAGTTCGCGCGACAAGCGTTCCGCGAGCGCCGGCAAACGCGGATCCTTCGGCGCGGCATCGAGCAGCGCCAGCACCACCAGCGCGCGGTTGCGCAGCGTCGAGTTGTAATTTGACCCGGTCTCGCGCAGCACGTTCTCTTCGCGATCGACGTCCGCGAGCATCGCGCTCACCGCCGCGGGATTGCCGACCGCGGCGTACGCGGCGCCGAGGAGCGCGCGCGAATCGACCATGAGCTGCGCCGCGTGTTTTTCGCGGACGTAGTCCATGGTGCCGAGGTCGGGACGCTGTGCGCGGGCGAGCACGTAGAGCGCGTAGACCGCCTGCTGCAAGCCGCCGGTGTCGTACTCGGGACGCGCCTTCGCGAGCTGCGCGACGTAGTCGAGCGCGCGGCCGTGGCGCATTGCGTCGACCGCATACCCCGCACGCTTGGCTTCTGTCAAAAAATGCGTGGCGTAGATCGAGGCCCAGATATTGATCTCCGTGCCGTACGGCCACATCGCGAAGCCGCCCATCGCGGTTTGCATGGTGCCAAGGCGGCGGATGCCGTCGGAGACATAAGCGGCGGGGTTGCGATTGCGGAACGCCCTGGGGTCGAGCTCCTGCGCAAGATCGCCGATGTAGATCATCGGAAACGCGGTGGAAGTGGTTTGTTCGACGCAGCCATATGGATAGTGAACGAGATAGTCCAGCCGTCCGCGGAGCTGGATGAGCGGCAGCGCGCTGATGATCACGTCGCGCCGCGCGCTTCCTTCGACGAAGCGCGCGGGCGGCGGAGCGGGGAGCGTCATCGTCTTCGATGCGATGCTGCCGCTGAGCTCATCGGTCGCATCGGGAAGCGACGGATAGACAGGGATTGTGGCGGAGGCAGTTCCGCGCTCGCCGTTGCCACTTGCGGTGAACGCGAGCTCGATGCCGCCGCGGTTCTTCGCGGCGTGCAGTGCGAAGAGCACGGTGGTCTCGCGGTTCCTGTCGATCGCGACGCGTTGCGTGACGTTCGATGTCAGTGACGCGTCGCCGGTGAGCTTCACGGTGACGTCGAACGTGCCGTTTTTCTTCGTGTCGTTGCGCACGGTGACGGGAATGGAGAACGCGTCGTTCGTCGAGACGAATCGCGGCACGGTCGCGAGCACGACCACGGGATCGCGCACGAGCACGAGCTTGTCGCTGCTGCCGTATTGCTGCTCGCCATGGACGACGGCGGTGACGCGCACCGCGCCTTGGAAATCAGGAATGTCGAAGGTCGCTTTCGCGATGCCGTCATCGCCCGCGGTGAGGAGGCCGGACCAGAATGACACCGGTTTCGTGCGGCGCATGCCATCGGTGCGGAGGAACTGCGAGATGCCAGCGCCGCTCTCGCTGCCGCCGGCGATGGCGTTGTTCTTCGCCGCGACTTCCGGGAGGAGCAGCGCGAAGATGTCGTGCGTCATCACGGCCAGCGCGCGGTGTTGATAGAAGAAGGCAAAGGGATCGGGGCGCTCCTCGCCGACGAGTTGCAGGATGCCTTGATCCACTGCGGCGATCGTTACGCTCGCGTGCGGCGCCGTCTTCACCGACACGTTCAACTTGCGCGACGAGCGCATTTCCTCGACGACTCGGATCTCGGGACGGAGCTCGTTCTCCGCACGATCGACTTCCACGCGGATCGCGCCGTACGCGCGGCCTGCTTCGCCGGGCTCGAGATCGTCCGCCGTGCGTACGACGGTGGCGGTGATGTATGCGTTCGGACGCGCGGCGACGGTGAGCGGTATATCGACGCGGGCAGTATTCGAGCTGAGCGTGACCAACTTCGTGTGCAGCACGCGGTCGCTCTCGACGGTCATCAGCGCCTTGCCGGGGAACGGTGATTTGATCGTGACCGCGACCGATTCACCCGAACGATATGCCGGCTTGTCGATCGTGAGCTCGAGGCGTCCGGGATTCTTCATCGCCCACGGGGAGTAGCCGGCGCCCGACCATGAATCGAACGTGAGCTCCGTCGCGGCCAGCGAAACCGGATCGGTGATGACGATGCGATACGAGCCCCATTCGCCGGTGCGAAACGAAACCACGCCGCGGCTCTTGCCGTTCGCGATCGGGATCGTGCGCACGTGCTCCGTGTCGAGCGTCGATTCGTAGCGGTAGCCGCCGTTGCCGGTTTGCCGCATCACCGTCTGCCAGCGTTCTTCGTAGATGTCCGCGCGCAGCGGAGCAGACGGAACTTCCTTGCCGGCGGGGGAGACGGTGGCCCATTCGAAGCTCACCCCCTCACCCCGCCGTCTCCCGCTCGAGGGGGAGAGGGTTGGGTGAGGGGGTGGCGGAAGCTCGCGGATGCCGATGTAATACGGATACGGATGCACCGGCATGCGCGTGATCGCGGAGACGCCACGGCCGCCCTGTTCCTGCACCCGCGCGGTGATCACCGCGGCGAGTGACGACGGCACGGCCAGTTTTTCCGGTACGGCGATCGTGTACTGCTTGCGGCCTTTGTCGTCGAGCGTGCTGCTGTCCGATGCGACCTCGCGCGGATCGAACTTGCGCGACGGCGCGTAGAACGTGAACTCCTCGAACGCGCGTGCCGTGAACGTCGACGGAACGAGTTGCACCTTCGTCTCCACTGCGAGCGAAGACGCGGGCGCGCCGAAGAGGTAGGACGACGACACGTCAAATTGAACGACGGGCTGAGAGCCCGTCGCTCCAGGTTCTATTTCGACCTTCAGCCGATCGGGCACGAACTCCTCGACATGAAACGATGTGGAGCCGATCTCGGTGTCGCCGGCGAACAGCGCGAGCGTGTGTCGTCCGGTGCGCGTGTACGGCGGCAGCGCGATGTCGTAGCTCGCCATCCCGCTCGCGTCCGCATTCAGGCGAATCGAGCCGCGCGGCTCGCCGGCGGGATCCGTGTGCTTGAGCACGAGCGGCATGCGCGGCGGAAAGCGCAACGCGGTGGTACGTACCGAGGCGACGCCGCGCAATGTTTCACCCGGGCGGTACAGCGTGCGCTCGCCATAGAGAAACGCCGAATAGCCGCTGGCGGGTTCCGCCGCGCCGCCGATGTCGAACGCGGAGGTGTCGACGCGGCTGTCGCCCAGGACGAGGAAGCTGAAGTCGTTGCCGCGCTCGACGGTCACGACGAATGGGTGTGCCTTTTCGCTGATGTTGCGCGCGGTCCAGAAGCCCGCTTCATCCGTGCGGCCGCGCGCGATGGTCTGGTTCTGATCGTCGACCAGCGTCACCGCGGCGTTCGCGATTGGAGCCAGGTCTTTGAACGACGCCACCCAGATCAGCACTTCACTCTTCGAACGTTTGGTGACGATGCCGAGGTCGGTGATGAGCAGCCAGCGCGTGGTGTGGCGCCATTCCTCCTGATCGCGGAACACGGACACTTTGTAGAGGCCTGGCGAAGAGGTGCGCACGAGCGAGCCGATCGGGATGGTGCTCGTGGAACGCGCGTTTGGCTTGTCGGGAAACCTCAGCGCTTTCTCGACGATTCGATCGCCGTACTGGTGATCGACGCGGCCAGAGTGGTAGTACGCGCGGTAATACGGCTGATCGGAATCGCCGTGCGCGTAGCCGCTCGACTGCAGATAGAAAAAGAGGTTGTTGCGGTAGACGCGATCGATGGCCAGCGTGCCGGCGCGCACGTTGATCGTGTCGATGGCGACGTTGCGGCGCCCGCTCGCGCTGAGGAACATCCCTTCGCTTTGAAACGCGAGCAGCGGCTCGAGATCCGGCACGGTGACGGTCGTGCGGAACGGCTCGCGCAGCAGCGCCGTGTCGAGTGCGACCAGTCCTTCCTCGATCGCGAGCTCGTAGCTGCCACCCGGCCTGAATCCGCCGATCAGCAGCACATCGTTCCCCTCGGTCTCCGTCCGGTACTTCACCGCGGGCTTGATGCCGATCCTGTCCTGCAACGCATCGACGCTGACGGCCGAGGACAGCTCGATGCGCAGGACCGTGTCGCGCTCGTCGGGTTTCGCGGTGACGTTGCGCACCAGCAGCACGTCGCTCGAGCCGATGGTCATGTTCTGCACGTAATCCTTGCCGAGGGTGACGTTGCCTTCGAGAGGGAAGAGATCCTTTGCGATCACGAGGGCCACCTCGCGCTGTTCCTTCTCCTTTCGCAGTGGCGCCGATCTCCAGGTCATTGCGTCCGCGGGATACGACGTGATCAGCTCGATTCTCGTGCCGTCGCGCATGCGGATGCGCGGCGCGAGGCTTTCCGGTGCGACGCGATAGTTGAACGCGACTTCGCCCTGCAGCACGACGAAGCCGCTCGCGGCGGGCAGCTCGCGCCAGGTGACGCTGCGTACGAGGAAGTCATCGGTGCGGATGACGAACTCGCGTTCGCCGGAGAAGGGGAGCTCGGCGGTCGCGATCTCGTCCGGCGCGATGGTGAGCTTGTATTCGCTCGCGATCGGAAAACCGCCCGCGGGTTGGAAGCGGAGGATGTTGTGCGTCCCCCACGTCCAGATGCCGTGGATCGCCGGCGCGATCGATGCGGGCGGATCGGTCACCACCTCGCCGACGGGCGCCGCGGGAACGGGACGGTTGAACACGACGTCGACGAACGCGCGGCCGTTGCGATCGACGCGGATCTCATGCACCGAGATTGACTCGCGTTCAATGCGGGACACTGCGACGGCCGTCGCACCCGCGACGACTGCAACCACTGCTGTGACGACTGCAACCGCGACGACTTTCGGCCTGAGCTCCATCCTGCACCTCTACGCTGTGCATGAGAGGTCCGGGATTGGGATCGCGAATGACTACTTCGTGGAATTGTGAGACGGGAAATGTGGCGCGGTGAAGGCGCGGCATTTCGCGCGTATCACGCGAGCGAGGAAGCGAGGACATCTCGAAGCGGCTTCGGAGAACGGCCCGAGAGGCGTTCGATGTCGTTCGTGACGACGTCGAAGCCCAGACCTCTACTGCCGAGATTGAGTTTCCGCATTGAACACTTCCCTGGCGACACCGGCCGCGGTGACGGTGTTCGGCCAGCCCGAGTAGAACGGCGAGGTGCGTGATCACGTCGATCGCCTCTTCCTGCGTTACGCCGTTCGCGCCGGCGACGCCTCGGGCAATCGCTACGGCGTGGCGAGCGCAGCGTTCGCCACGGCCATTGCGATGAGCTGTGGGTTGCCGCCGGCTGGGGAGGGGAACGCATTCGTGATGACCGCAATGGCTACGTCCTGTTCGGGGAAATAGAGGAGAAAGCTCCGAAAGCCATTGATTGCGCCGTCGTGCCACACGGCCGGATACCCCAGGATTTTCTGGACGATCACGCCGAGCGCGTAGCCGCTAGACGCGGCGGTGCTGTTTTCGAGTCCTACGGGGGTGGTCATGGCCGCGTACGAGGCAGGCAGCATGGCGTGGCCGATCGCGAGGAGGTGCGACCAGCGAGCGAGATCGGATGCGGTAGAGCAAACCCCGCCGGCCGACAAGACAACCGACGTGTGGAGTGGCGGCATTCGCATCCACATCCCTGTGGGCAGACCGTAACCTTCAGGCAGCGGCAGGTTGGACGTTGCGCACACGCCCGTGTCGATGAGCCCGAGCGGCAACGCGAACTCATGATGGATGAAATCGGCGAACGACCTGCCCGTGATCGATTCGATCGCTAAGCCGAGCAGCATGTAGCCGGCGTTGCTGTAGCTCCACTTTGTGCCAGGCGGGAAGTCGAGCAGTTGCCCGTTGTTGAGGCCCTTGATCGTCTGCTCACGCGTGACCGGCGCGGTAAGGTCCAGCCACGGGGGTCCGGGTGGGAACCACTCGCGACGAACTCCCGACGTGTGGCTGAGGAGTCGCCGCAGTGTGATCGTCGCTCCTCGCGGGTTGAACTCCGGTACGAACTTCTCGATGCGATCGTCGAGTGTCAGAGCCCCGCGCTCGGCAAGGCGGAGAATCGCCGCCGCTGTAAATTGCTTCGTGACCGAGGCGATCTGCAGCACCGATCGCGGTGTCGCGGCAGTCGCGCTCTCCTGATCGGTCATGCCGAAAGCCTCAGAGTAGATGACGCGACCGCGTTGTGACACCGCGATCTGCACCGCCGGAACGCCAGCGATCATTGCAGCGTCGGCGGCCTGACGTGCCGCCGTAACGACGGCCGCTGGCGCGACGGGCGCTGACGGATGCCGCACGGCTCGCCTGCGCGGCACCGCCTCGACAGAAAACTGTGCGAGCGTTAGAAGAAGGGCGAGGAGTGCTCGAGTCATTTGATCGTGCCAATATCGCGGCGTCGCAGATTCGCGCCTCGCGAACGCAGAAATGTGGAGTAAGCGTAGTTGGTGGATGCCGCGTGAGCGTCACGATCCGGCAAACGAATGCTCTTACTCACCAAAGACCCCTGACCTGATCCGGAAGCAACGCTGTCGAAGAACCCGCGAAGCGCGCCGAAGGTACGATGAGCGCATGCCGCCCGCCGAAGCGATCATCGAGCGAATCCGCAAGATCGCCCTCGCGCTTCCCGACGCGTACGAGAAGCTCTCGCACGGCGAGCCGACTTTTTTCAACAAGGCCGGCGTGTTCGTGATGATCGACAACCACCACCACGGCAGCGAGCATCTTTCCGTCTGGTGCAACGCACCGCCCGGCGCTCAGGAGTCGCTCGTGGAGGCCGATCCGAACCACTTCTTCGTCCCGCCGTACGTTGGCAAGAGCGGGTGGCTTGGGATTCATCTCGACACCGGCCTGCCGTGGCCGGTCATTGCCGATCTGATCACGCAGTCGTACGCGACGACCGCGGCGCGGAAGAAGTCGCGCCGCCGCCGCTGATCACCGCAACCCCGGCAATCACGCCGAGCAACGCACCGGCGAGATGCGCGACCGGAACGGCGACGACGTTGTCGCCCATGTCATTCGCGAAGACAGCGCCGCCGGTGATGGCTTCGAACGCGAGCTTGGCGGCGAAGAGAATCGCGAAGGTCACGACGGGCCATGTGAGCCGCCGCCGCTCGAGCGCCAGCAGCAGCGCGAACAGCGCCGAGGCCAGGCCCGAGAGCCCGCGATACGCGCCCACTTCCGGCGCGAGCGCGAACACCGCCACCGGGATCAACAACAGACTGGCGAGCAGCGTTGCGTGGGTCGCGCGGGCGTTCCGCCGCGCGCACGCGACGCCGAGTGCGGTGAACGCGAGCGCGTCCCACGCGAGTTGCTCAAAACTCCAATGCGTGAAATGACAGGTGAGGACGCGCAGGAGACTCGCGTCGGGACGGAGCTCGAGCCACTCACCCGGAAGAAAGGTGGCGGCGACAGCGAGTGCCACCGCCGCCACGATCGTTTTCACGGCTTCGCCTTCCACACTGCGACGGCGGCAAACAGCGCGAGGAGCGCCATCCACGGATCGAACGCGCCGCCGCCCTTGAGACCACTCGACTTGCCGCGGAACATCGGCGCCGATGTGTCGACGCGGCGGTTCACTGGTCCGTGCGACGCGCGCAACGTCTGTGCGTCGCGCTCGATCCCGGTCCGCTCCTTGTTGTTCCGCGCGATGCCGCGCCTCTCGAAGACGTCGTCGCTCAGCACGACCATCGACGTGTAGTCAGTCACGAGCTGGTACTTCACGCCGGTATCGCGGATGTACTGCTCTGCTTCCTGCGGCGGCAACGTGCCGGCCATCTCCTTCATGACCGCCTGCTCGATCCGGTCGAGCGCCCACATCCGCTCGAGCTCCGGATGCTCCGCGGTCACGTCGGGGAACTCGAACGTCGTCTTGTACGTCTCGTCCTTGCCGGTGAGCTTCGCCTTCAGCGTTACGTTCGCCGGGCCGCCGTTCTGATAGCGCCCGAAGATGACGAGTTGCTGGCCGCGATAGATCTTGCCGATCAACTCGTCGGTTTTGTCGAACACTTCGACGCCGTCGACGGTCAGAACCGCGTCATGCAGTGCTTCGCTGGTGATGCGCTGCTTGGCGAGCAGGATCTGACCGATGATGTCGCCGTCATTCGAGACCGCCGAGTAAAACCCGCCGCTCGTCTCCGCGATGAGACGCATCATCGGCCAATTCGCGTTGTTGCCCATCAGGAAGCCGAAGACCCGCACGTCGTACTGCTCGAGCAGCTTGTGGAACTCCTTCGGATCGACGATGCCTTCGTTGGTGACTCCGTCGGTGATGAGGAGGATGCTGGTCGCGCGATCGGCTTCCACCGCTTTCAGCGCACCCTCGAGGCCTTCGTACACGTTCGTCCCTCCCTCGGGGCCGAGCTGCTCGACGGCCTGACTCCACTGCTGGACATTCTGCGGCGTCACGTCGACGAAGCCGCTGGTCATTTCGCGCGCGCGGTCGCTGAAGGCGAAGAGACGGAAGCGGTCGCCCGGCTTCATCACGCCGAGGGTCTCGCGGACGCCGCGGGCGAGCGTCGGCAGCTTGTCGGACATGCTCCCGGAGACGTCGAGCACGAAGATGTAGTCGCCGCCCGCGGTGATCGGCGCGAGGTCGATGCCGGGCGTTACCGTGAGCATGAACGTTCCCGGCTCGTTCGCCTTCGGCTTGTAGGCGAGCAGCTCCACGCGGCCCGGCAGATCGTCCGCGAGGCGGTAGTAGAGAACGAAGTCTTTGGTCAGGTCGCCCGCGGTGAGATCGAGCGACACCTTGAAGTGCCGGTCCGCGAGCTTGTCGATTTTCGCCTCGGCCTCCGCGCCCGGCACGCGTACTTCATCGACCGGCCAGCCCGACTTCAGCTCGACGTTGACCGCGAAGCGCTGCTCGACTCTCGGATTGCGGGTCCAGAACGACTTCGCCGCTTCGTCGGTGCCGCCGTCGGCGAGTGGATAGATGTAGCGGCCGATGCCGCTGTCGATCGCGAGCGGCTGGTAGTAGACGAAGCGGATCTTGGTCTCGGCATTCGCGCGGACTTTCGAGACCGAGAACTTGTACGACATGTACTCGATCTCGTCCTTCTCGCGCGTGCAGGCGCATTCGCCGAGGCCCGCATCGTTGCCGGCGTCGCGCTCCTCCTGGTAGACCTGCTTTGCTTCCTTCGCCTCGATGACCTCACCGTTCAAGACGCGGTCGCCGCTCCAGATGGTGATCTCGGAGAGGCTTGCGCTCGCCGGGATGGGGAAGCCGTAAACGGCCTCGAGATCTTTTGCGTTCGGATTGAAAAAGAGCTGGGTGACCTCGGTGCGGGCAAAGCCATTGTCGATCACGACGTCGACCGTGTGCTCCTGGATCCGGATCGGTGCGTCCTCCGAATGGACCGGCGTGAGTGTGCCGCCGGCGAAGAGCGCCGGAGCTGCGAAGAGAACCAGGAGCATGATGATGAATCGCTTCATGTGAACCTCCTTCATGGAGGGCCCGGCGGGAGCGAGCGTGCTGCCATGATGGGTTGCCAGTCTTTTCAACGACTTGCGGCGCAGCTGCCCTACGTGAGTGAGCGTCAGGTGTACACTACTGCGCATTCCATGACCGACGAAGCGTTAGCCGCCGAGATCTCGGCCCTCGTCTACGCGAATCCGTTCCTCGAGGAGCGCATCGAGCACGAGCGGCGGATCCTGGGCGATGCCTACATCCCGTCGCAGGCGTTCTGGAGCCTCGAGCCCGACCTGCAGCGGAAGTCGAACATCGACCTCATCGCGGAAAAGTGCGCGGCGCTCGTCGCGCGATACGAGCGCGCCGGCGCGGCGGTGCCCGACGACGTGGCGATCTACTTCGTCTACGAACGCCACCGCGAGGCCATCCTCGAATTGCTCGAGCACGGCCAGCCGGGCCAACGGGTGGCGTTCTACTCCGCGTTCAAGAGCGACGTGATCCGCTACCTCGGTGATCGGGCGGATGCCGCGCATCTTTTCGCCTGCTTCTTCCAGGTCCGGCGCGCGTTCCACCACATCTTCCGCAACATCATTGGCCGCTCGCTGCCGGCGGCGCGGCTGCGCGCGGCGGTGTGGCAGTCGATCTTCACGTATGACATGCGCCGCTTCCGCCGCTCCGTGTACGCGCGGATGGGCGACGTGCCGACGCTGATCACCGGACCGACTGGAACGGGCAAGGAGCTCGTCGCTCGGGCGATCGGTCTCTCGCGCTACGTGCCCTTCGACGAGCGTCGCGAGCGATTCAGCGGCGACGCCGCGGCGACGTTCGTCGGCCTCAATCCGTCCGCGCTGTCGCCGACGCTGATCGAGTCGGAGCTGTTCGGTCATCGCAAAGGCGCGTTCACCGGCGCGATCGCGGATCACGAAGGTTTTCTCGAGTCGACCGGTCTCCTGGGCACGGTGTTCCTCGACGAGATCGGCGAGCTCGATCCGGCCCTGCAGGTGAAACTGCTGCGCGTGATCCAGACCCGCACCTTCCAGCGTCTCGGCGACACGACGCCGCGGCGATTCGAAGGGAAGATCATCGCGGCGACGAATCGCGATCTCGCGGCGGAGATCCGCGCCGGCCGTTTCCGCGAGGACTTTTTTTATCGCCTCTGCGCCGACACCATCGCCACGCCGCCGCTGCACGAGCAGCTTTCCGACGACAACGAGCTGACGCATCTGGTGCGCTTCATCTCCGCGCGCGTCGCCGGCGAGCAGGAGGCCGAGGAGCTGAGCGAGGAAGTGATGAAGGCAATCGAGCGCTCCCCGGGACGCGGCTACCGCTGGCCGGGCAACTTCCGCGAGCTCGAACAGTGCGTGCGCAGCGTGATGCTGCGCGGCTCGTATGAACCGTCATCGAGCGGCACGGCCAGCGACGCGCGGCAGCGGATCGCGGACAGCGTGGTCGCGGGCGCGTTCACCGCCGACGACCTCCTGCGCAACTACTGCACGCTGCTGTACGCGAAGACGCGCAACTACTCGCAGGTGGCGGAAAAACTCGGCGTCGACCGGCGAACGGTGCGGGCGAAAGTGGACGCGCGGCTGCTCGAGGAGCTGTGAACAGTCCTGAATCCGGCCCTGGAACGAACAACGTCCCCCTTCTCTCAGCCCGCAACCCGCCATCCGTAACGCTCCTCTACCGTTGCCGCACCGCGGCACGCAACCCGTCCTTCATCTCCGGCGGGGTCTTGCTCCAGTCGAGATCGAAGTTCTGCACCGGGAGCTCCCAGGTGTAGCCGCGCAGCAGGACGACCGCGAAGACACACACGAAGTACGTGGCGAAATCGAGGCCCGGACAGCGGTGGCCGGTGACCGGGCCCGCGCCTTGCGGCGCGAACGCATGCTCGTGACGCTTGTCCTCGGCGCGCTCGGGGGAGAAACGGTCGGGATCGAATTTCTGCGGGTCGCTGTAGACACCGTGACCCACGTGACTCGGGGTCACGGCCCACATCACCATCCATCCCGCGGGCACCGTCGCGCCGCCGAACGTCATCGGCGCTTTCGTCTTGCCGAAGACGGCCGGAATGATCGGGCAGAGCCGCTTGACCTCGTTCACGACCTGGAGGAGGTAGGGCATGGACGAGAATCCTTCCAGCGTCAATGCACCCGTTCCCGCCACCTCCGCGCTCAGTCTCGAGCGGACGTCGGGGTGGTCGGTCAACTGCCGGACCATCGCCGCCAGCTCGGCCCAGACGATGAAGCCGGCGATGACGACGTGATGGAGCTCGAGCGCGGCGTCCTCGTCGCTCAATGAGCCCGACGCTACGATGCGCGAGAGTCCGTCCTTCGTCGGGACGCGGCGCCGCTCGCGCACGACGCGGCGGAGCACGTCGAAGATGCGGTCGCGCGCCTGCAGCGCCTTGCGATAGCGAGTGCCGGGGACGTTGATCGGCAGCGTCGCGAAGCCGGCGGTCAACACACCGTAATCCCGGCGAAGTCGATCCATCTCCTCACCGCGGGGCATGCCGATGATCGTGCTGCAGATCACCTCGATCGCCAACCGCTTCGTCTCGTCGACCCAACGGATCTCGTTTTCCTTCGACCATCGCGCCGCGTAATCCTTGGTCGTCTTCCGGATGATCGGCAGATACGCGGCAAGCGCGTCGCGTCCGAACGCCTGCAGGACCGTGCGCTTGCGCGCGGCGTGCGCTTCGCCGTCGAGCAGCGGAAGGCTGCGGCCGCCGAAGAGCTCCTGCACGTGTGGCGGCATCGATCCCTCGCGCATGACGATGGCGGGATCGATGAACGCTCCCGCGGCGTCGGCGCCGGCGATGACTGCCGTCTTCCGCCCGAGAACCTTCGAACGGAAGATGTGGCCGTGCGCCGTCAGGCGCTCGTCGATGAAGCGGAAGGGATTCTTGGCGAACGAGAGAGTCTCGCCGAGGAGCGGCATGCCGTCCCGGCCTGGAGGAAGTGAGCTCATATGAATCACGATACGCATGGCGAGTCCGACTGGTCGTGTCGGTCGGGGCCTATCTAAGCTGAAGGTGGGAAGGACATGTCCGAGCTGATCCCGATCTGGGTCTCCGCGTTTTGTCTCGTTCTCGCGCTCGTTCACGTTCCGCTGCTGGTGATGAGACCCAGCGCTGCGGAGCGGCGGCTGTGGCGCCGCCTGGGCGTGCAGCACCTGCGTCGCCGGTTGACGCGAGCGCGCGATGGCCGGCTCGACGCGCGAATCGGAGCTGCCGCAAAGCGCAACATCGTGTGGCACCTCGTTCTCACGCTCGTGATCGCATTGCTGGTGCTGCACCCCGCGGTCCGATCGATGCGGTACCGCGGCGTCGTGGATGCCTTCGCGGTGGCCGGTTGCGTCGCATACGTCGCCGGAAGCGTGGTCCAACGACAGAAAATCGTGGTGACCAGTCTACGGAGACGTTGACGCGGACCAACTGTACGGTGTATGCTTACACCATACAGTTTGGAAAGCGCATGCATATCATCATCGATGAATCTGACCCGCGACCGATCTACCGCCAGGTGGCCGATGAGATCCGGCGTCTGATTGCCAACGGTGCGCTGGCGGAAGGCGAAGCATTACCGTCGGTGCGCCAGGTCGCCATCGACCTCGGCGTCAACCTGAACACGGTCGCTGGCGCCTATCGCGAGTTGCAGGCCGAGGGGCTGGTGACCATCCGCCACGGCTCGGGCGCGGTGGTGGCGTCGCGCACGACGAGCACGAGAGACGACGGCGAGTTGCGCAAGCCGCTGCAGTCTGCTTTGACGGCATTGGTTCTGGCCGGGGTTCCCCGCGCCGAGATCGTGAGCCTCGTACGGCGCGAACTGCGCGCGCTCAAGAACAGCTCCAGATGAAAAGCAGAAGGAGGAAATAGTCATGACCGAATCGACCATCGTCCAGGCAGTCTTCTTTTCGAGCGTGTTCGTGCTGTTCGGCGTCTTCGCATGGATGCCGGTGACACGCGGAGCGCGCGCCTTCTTCGGCGTGCGTGTGGAACCGAGCTACTTCGAAGGAGCGGGGAGGCGTGTCCTCCTTCGCTACCGTCTCGTGCTCGCCGCCGTGTTTCTCCTCGTCGTGGTGCTTGCGGCAGCTTTGCGGCAGGTGGTCGGTGAACCGGTCGTCGTCGTGGGTGCGGAGCTGCTGCTGCCGGTTGCAGCGTTTTTGATCTATATGCGCTTCGCGTCGGCCGTACGGCCGCACGCCAGCAGCGACGGACCGACGCGCTTTGCTTCGTCGATGCGCACGCGAGAGAACCGTCGTCGCGCGTGGCTGGATGTGATCGTGGTGACGTTCGCGTTGCTGGCCTTCGTTGCGCCGGTACTGACCTACGATGAGATGCCTCTGCGCGTTCCCATCCACTGGGATGTCACCGGCCAGGCGGACGGCTGGGTGGAACGGAACGTCTCCGTGATCCTGTTCATCCCCGTCCTCGGTGCATACCTGCAGTTCTTTCTCTACGTGCTTCGCCGCGATTTTGCGGGCGCGAAGATGACCCTTCCGGCGGATGCGACGGAAGAGTATCTGGTCGCCAAAGAGAAGTATCTGCAGACGAACGTCGACACGCTCGATTGGACGCGGCTGATGATCGCGGTGACGTTCTCCAGCATCGCACTGCTGCAGACATCCACCGCGGTCGAGCGGCTCAGAGGAATGGTGCCGATCACGCGCGCCAGTGTCTTCCTCGGCCTGGTCGCGATGCTCGTCGGGATCACGGTTCTCCTCGTGCGTATGATCAGGATCAATGCACAGCTCCAGCAGCAGACCGGCAATGATTACGCGCAGCGTTCGATCGACGAGAGCCACTGGCGTCACGGCGGACTGACATACTCGAACCCCGATGATCCCGCGCTCGTGGTGGAGAAGCTGGTGGGCGTCGGCTACACCGTGAACATGGCCCATCCCGGAATTCGCAGCCGAGCGTTGCTCGTGATCGCATTTCCGCTCTTCGTGATCTGGGCCGTTCTTTCGATGTAGCTGCGGGCTTGGCCGCGCGAGACAGCCCTCGCGCGGCTAAGCCACGTCGATCACGAACGTGTGTCTGCGCCACCAAAATCAGCCGAAACGGAACGGAAGGCGCTGCCACGAATAGCGTGGGGAGAGAGTCTTCATGCTGCAACGAGTGATCGTCTCGTTCGTCATCGCCCTCCGGCGAGAAGAAAGTCCCGGTCGATTTCGAGTTCGAGCCCGACTACGCGGGCAACAAATACCACCTGGGCATGCGCGTGTGGTACGCCTGCTGCGGCAAACTGTTCTGATGCGTGAGTAGTGCACGTCTCGCGCAGTCGCTCACGCTGGTCATGCCGCGTTCCGCGTTCGGCGCAACTTTCGGTACTCGTAGAGAGACACCGCGGTGTAGAAGTTTGGATAGATGAGCGACAGCGCCACCAGCGTCATCGGAGGATGCGGGTAGCGCGGCACCATCGCCGCGATCAATGCCAGCCACACGAATGCGCCGATGAGAATCGCCGCCTTCCACCGTCGCGGCGCGAGGTTCGGATAGATGAAGCCCACCGGCGTCACCGTCAGCACGGCAAGCAGGAGCAGCACGATTCCATTCAGGAGGGTCGCGCCGCGTGCGGCAGAGAGGCCGAGGTAGAAGGCGATGATGTTCCAGTACGAGGGAAAACCGAGGAAGAAGCCGCCTTCTTCATCCTTGGCGCCGCTGTTCGCGAAGCCAAGGAGACTGGCCAGGAGGGGAGGCGCGACGAAGAGCAGCACCGGCTGCGGGACCCACTCCATGCGCGCCACCAGCAGCATGGGGATGAACGTGAAGGTGTGGTAATCGATGATGTCGTCCATCGTGCGGCCGCTGATGTGCGGCAGCACGGTCTTTACGTGGAAGCGGCGCGCGAGTGGTCCGTCCGTGGCGTCGATCAGCACCGCGACCGTCAACCAGACGAACACCCACCGCACGTCCGGCTGCGCCTTGCAGACCTCCAGCGTCGCCAACAGCGCGAACACGATGCCGGACGCGGTATAGAGATGAACAACCCACGCCGCCAGCCGCGCCATCACTCCCTCGACCGATCCGCGTTCGTGGCCGCGGCTTCCGCTTCCTGTTCCAGCTTTTCGTCCGCGCGTCTCTCGTCGCCGGGGCGCTCGTGCGACTCCTCCTGCTCGCGCGCCGCGTGTGGATCGAACTGAAGCTCGATCAGGATCGGGAAGTGGTCCGAGCCGATTGCGCGCAGGCGCTCGAGGCGCACGAGCTTGAAGTGCCTCGAATGGAAGACGTGATCGAGGGGATAGCGGAACAGCGGACTGTGCGCGTTGTAGCTGTTGAAGAAGCCGCGGCCGGCGCGCGGATCGAGCAGGCCGCTGAGGCGAACGAAGAGCTGGCTCGTGTCCGACCACGCTACGTCATTCAGATCGCCGGCCACGATGGTCGGAACGTCCTTGTTCCGCCCGACGTCGCGGCCGACGGCCACCAGCTCCGCGTCGCGCGGCGCCGAGGGCTGATCGCGGATGGGCTCGGGCGGCCGCGGGTGCAGTCCGCGCAGGACGACTTCGACGCCGCTGCGCAGGCGCAGGCACGTGCGCAGCGAGGGAACGTCGTCCTGCACGAGGAACTCGATTTGCGGCTCGACCAGCTCCAGCTTCGACAGGAGTTGCATGCCGTACCAGTTGTCGCGCGGATGCCGCACCGCGTACGCGTAGCGATCGGCGAGACGATCCAGGGCGCGCGCCCACGCGTCGTCGACTTCCACCGCGAGGAGCACGTCCGGATCGACTTCGGCGACGAGGTCGAGGAGACGCTCGTGATGCTCGTTCTCCATCTGCACGTTCGTGATCATCAGGACGATGCGAGAGTCCGGGTCGGCGTCGTCGGACGCGGCGCGTTGGACCGTCGGCGAGGCGAGTGGGGTGTAGGTGTAAATGCGCGCCAGTTGCCACGCGACGACGGCGGCATCCGCGGCCATCACGATGTAGTCGCGCGGGCGATTTCGCGAACAGAATGCCGCGTAGGCCGCACCGCTCGCCGCGGCGAGCGCCGCGAGCTGCACGCGGGGAAAGTCGCCCATCCGGAAGATCCAGTGCGAGCGCCGGCTGAGGCTGAGCAGCGTCACCGCGGCGGCCAGCGCCGAGGTTCCCATCAGCATCGGCCCCAGCCAGTCGCCGCGCTTTCCCATCAGCTCGTCACCGGTAGCAGAAAGCAGGCCGGGTGCGCTTGCGGCTCAGGGCTCGTTCAGGAAAAGGTCGTCGAAGAGAATCGAGAAGCCAGGCTCTCCGCTGCCGGCGATCCTCAAATGAATCGATCGTGTCGTGGCGGACGTCGTTGCTGATTCTGTCGCGGACTGCCAGGTCTTGTTCGGCGGCAGCGCGGCGGAGTGGAGCGGCTCCGCGCCTTCCTTGCAGTTCGCATCGGTGTACGTGAAGAGGTCCATGCCTACGAAATAGGGACTCCCGCTCGCAGTGCGGATCCGTAAACCGAATGTGTATTTCGTGGATGGCTTGACCTGCACACAGGGACCTTCGATGAGCAGGCTCTGATCGCCGTCCGTGCCCTTCAAGGCGTGTTCCTTCGGCTCGTGGGACGACTTGCCCATCGCGGCGTCCGTCCAGCCCGCGATGTCCTGATCGAACCCGCAATTCATCTTCGCCAACAGGTTTTTCGGATCGCTCGCACAGTCGGCTTCGGCTGCAGCCGGGAGCAGCAAGAGGACCGCGAGACTCAATGCAAACCATTTCATGTGATGCCTCCGACTCTGTGACGGGCTGAGAGGCCGTCGCTTCAGACCAGGATCGTTTTCGACAGGATACGCTGACGGCCGTCACGTTTGCCGCGGGCTGGTCCCGCACTCGATGCTATATTGATGTCTCGCCGTAACCGGGGAGGCTCATGATCCAGTCGCGTTGTGTCGCGCTCGTTGTGCTTTTGCTTCTGGGAACCAGCGCGTTTGCCGCGGACGAGGCCATTCCCGACCGATTTGATTTCAAATTCGACGGAGCACCGATCTGGGTCTCGGCAGCCCGCGCGATTGCTGCAGATGGGTCGGTTCGTCCCGGAGTTCTTCGACCGGAGGTACGCGACGAGCTGCGCGACCGCAGACGAGAGCAGGCGGCCCGCGACGACCGGCAGCAAGTGATTCAGGACGAATCCTGGAGCCGGTGTGACGTCAACTTCTTCGGGTCGGTGGATGGTGCCGATGTTTATCCGGCGAGGACGCTGGAGGACCTGGTCGACTTCGCCGCCACACGGTCGGTGATCAGTGGCGTCGTTGCCGGCTCCGCTGTCGGACTGCACGGCGGAAAGCCGCACACGGTCCTGCAAATCAAGACGGATGCTTCTGCGGAAGGACCTTCGGTCGCCTATCTGCTCTATCCAAGCGGAAAACTCAGGTACGACGGAATGACCGTTTGCAACGACGATCCTGCGTTCTCTGCACCGCCAATGGTCGGTGACGCAGTCACATTTGTGGCCGCAAGCGCGATCGACTCCACTGGCACATTGTTCGTCACGGACGGTTCGTGGATTCTCTACGAACATGCCGGTGCAACTGTTTTACCGCCGGGCCTTCAGTCTGACGCTAAATTGCGGCGCATCCCGACAGCTCGCGCGCTTGCACTCTTTCTTAGGGAGGGGCGTGAAGTTCGCCGCGGGTTGCAAAGAGATCCGAAGATGACAACGACCACCCTGAAGATCGTCATTGGGGCCTCGACGTCCTTCTCAGCGCTACGTTCGTTCGCGGCGTCGATTGCTCGGTCAAACTGAGCTATCGAAGCGTCTCGCCGGGTTCTTCGATGTGCCTTCAGACGAGTAGTTATGACGCGGGGCTGCTGGACGATGCGGTGTCACGGTGGAACTCTGAGTGCAACGGCGGCG
This sequence comes from Thermoanaerobaculia bacterium, assembly GCA_035626775.1. Lineage (GTDB taxonomy): Bacteria > Acidobacteriota > Thermoanaerobaculia > Gp7-AA8 > Gp7-AA8 > QHVT01. Next base: position 10,994 of record DASPNA010000081.1, on the reverse strand, counting down.
CGAACATGCCGTTTCTATCAGTCGGCGGTTGTACGGCCGAGGACATCCGCATTGACGTGATCTACCATAGCGGCGTTTCTACCAATACCGCCCGCTCGTGCGGCAACATGGAGTTGAGGTCTGGAGTGATGACCGGCGGCACGATGCATCTGTACGAGTTTGAGGTCTTCAACGGTCAGAACAAGCCTTGCGCGTCGCACTCCGTCGACACCATCACGCACGAGCTCGGACACGCCCTCGGACTTGCCGACGTCGAAGATGAGAGTTGTCGGGGCCACATCATGGGAAAGCATCCCAGTTCTGGCGATCGAACGATTTACGACGACGACTGCGCGCAGGCCAATGCCAATTGGAACACTGCGGCAGAGCTGCAGGCGGAATGCGACAGGCGTTGCTGGACAATCTGCGATCAGGGTGTTTGCCCGCCACAGCCCGTGACGAGTACGCCGCATCCCACCATCACGCCAATTCTGCTCGACCTCGATCAGAACGGGTTTCATCTGGCAGGCCTCGAAGAGGCTGTGATGTTCGATCTCGACGCGGATGGTCGCGCGGATCGGATTTCGTGGACGGCTGCATATTCGGGCGATGCCTTCCTCGTGCTCGACCGGAATGGCAATGGTCGTATCGACGACGGACGCGAGTTGTTCGGAAACGCGACGCGACTCGCATCGGGCACAACGGCTGCGAACGGATACGAAGCATTGAGCGAATTCGACGATGCGGCATACGGCGGCAACGGCGATTTCATGCTCGACGCGTCGGACGCGGCGTGGGAGCTCTTGCAGATCTGGACGGATCGGAATCGCGACGGCATCTCCGACGCGGATGAATTGGCGAGTCTCAGCGCCGCGGGCATCGTTGATCTCGACACGCGTTACAAGCGATCCAACAAGAGCGATGTGCACGGAAACATCTTCCGTTTCCGGTCGAAGGCGACCGTGTTGAATCCCGCGGGACAGGCCCGACCGTCGGTGACGTATGACGTATATTTCGTTGAGTCGCCACAGTACTGAAATCGAGTTCTGTTCCGGGACACCGCTCAGAGTCAGAGCGCTCCGCGACATCGCCGATGAGTTGCCGCCGGCGCGACTCTCATTCTTCTTCCTGCGGCTGGTATGTCGCTTCCATGAGCCAAAAGAACATGGCTAACGTTTCTCGGTGTGAGCTGCACGACCGGTTCCGGTGGCTGAAGTTCACTCGATGACGCGGCGCCTCGCGCGCGCGGCATCGGATGTACCGGCGTCGAGCCGATCAGATAGGCGTGAGCGCATCTTGTATTCGTCTCGCGACTGTCTGGTAGGCGCTTCAAATCGTGGTGCCAGATGCGCACGACTCGCCAACCAAGCCGCCTCAACTCGCGTCCCACTGCGCGGTCTTGTTCGCGGTTTCGCCGCAGTTTTCGCATCCCGATAGTTCTAGTTCGACTTAGGGACGATTGCGCAACGTGGACAGGCGGTGCCAGAAGCAACCGTCCACGAAGACTGCAACGCGTTCCCGGCGAAAAACAAAATCGGGCTTGCCGTGCAGGCGGTACCGCCGCCGCCACCCTCGGATGCCGGCCGCTTTCAAGATCGCGATCAGCGCCAATTCCGTCGATTTGTTGCGGTCCGTTCTCCTTCCCCGAACCGCTCCCCGAGAACTCCCTCCGCAACGTGCGCGACTTCCTCCATCTTGATCTGCCCGGTCCCGAAGAACTTCATTTCAAACCCGGGTCGCGATATTAGCCGCTCTTCGAGGGCTAAGTCAGAACAGCCTCGACGCGCGACGCGATCCAAACAAGCCTGTCGTACTCATGTTCGATCGAACGGAATTGCAACGGCAGTCAGTTCCAGACATGGATGGGCTCCATGGCACGCTCGCGCGCTGTGCTGAGTATTGGCAGGACGATAAGAAGGCCCGAGACTTCTTCAAACGCGCCGAGGCTGTTGCGAAGAAGCCCACGATAGTGGCCTTACGTGTCGGCGATTACAACACAACCGGCGTGTGCGGCTCCGATACGGACCGTCGAAACAACTGGTACAACCTAATCCGGTGCGCTGGTTCGTCATCCAAAAGCGGAGGCGAAGGCGGCTCATTCGGAATCGGGAAGAACGCCCCCTTTGCAGCCAGCTACCTGCGCACCGTACTCGACCTTCAACAAGGACGACGAGTACGCGTTTCAAGGCGTAGCGACGCTCGCTTCGCATACACATCCGGACGGCGGCGTCGCACAGCCAACCGGATATTTGGGCGCGAAGGGCTTGTCCGTCAGGAAGAAAGCCAACATTCCCGCGCAGTTCCTCCGTAAAGAATATGGCACGGATATCACCATTCTAGGTTTCCCCAACGAGGCACGCTGGGCCGATGATCTCGTGTATCCCGTTCTCGACAATTTCTGGCCGGCGATTCATTTTGGCGGCCTAGAAGTCCGCGTCGGCGAGCACTACATCTCGCGCGACTCTCTTCGCGCATTGCTCGAACAGTACAGCGCTCGCGAGGACTTTACCGCTCATCTTTACTTTCGCGCTTTCACAGAAGCGACCCAGACGCATCATGAGAGCCTGCCGCGGTTGAAGGGCGTGAGTCTGTACCTCCTGTCCGGCGATGCAGACCTTCCTAAGAAGGTAGCCATGGTCCGAAAGACCGGGATGAAGATCTTCGAGCGCCACTTTCGGTCCGTGATCCCGTTCTGCGGTGTCTTCATTTGCAGGAACGATGAAGGCAATAAGCTGCTCCGGGAAATGGAGCCGCCGCGTCACGATGTATGGGATGCCGACCACCCAGAGAAGGGGGCGAACAAGAAGATAGAAACCGAATACCTTGGGTTTGTTCGCTCCTGCGTTAAGAAACTCACGCCAGCAGATGACGCAAAGGTGCTTTCGATACCGGGCTTGCATCGATTCTTGCCCGACGACGATGAAGCCCCCGAAGCGTCGTTCACGCCGGAAGATGAAACCGAGGAATCGCTCCACAGGCGGCAGCTTCCTGAAAAGATTGAAGCAGTCCGCCTTGCGACCTCAAAGCGCGCGATGCGGCGCGACAAAACCACCCTCGAAGGTTCGGATGGCGAAACCGCCGAAGGGGAAGGCGACGAAGCTCGCGAGGGTGCCGGCGGCGGCAAGAATGCGGGGGACGGTGGCTCGCCTGGAACGGACCGCGAGGAGGAGACACAGCGCGGCCTACGTTCAGGCGGGAAAGGCGGCTGCGGCTCTCGCCCCGCGATTCCGGTTCGATACAGAACGTACGGCCGCAATCTCAGCGCCGGCGTATACGCTCTGAACCTGCAGCCGGAAACAAAACGCGCGGTTGACGCGAATGTATTGCTGTGGACCGTTGGCGACGATCAACGCGCTCATGCGGACGTAGTTGCAGCGCGGCTCGTTACAGGCGAAGTCGTTCCCGTATCAGGCGGCGTTATCGGTCCGCTCCACCTAGTTCCGTCCCAGTCGCTTCGTCTTGAGGTAGTGCTTCGAAACCCAATCAAAACCGCGATGGAGGTTTCGGCACATGAGGCTTAGCGCAAGGTCATATCCTCATCCGGTCATCGGCAATCGCGACGACGTGCCGGGCGCTGCATTCCAGTCAGCGGTGGAGGTCACGACAGATAAGGAGAATATCTATCTCGACATCTCGACGACATGCAGCGCCGATGACCTTCTGGATATGATCGCGGACGGCGACGCAGCGTACGCAGTGCACGTCGAGTGTAGCAACACTCTTTATCGGTCGGTCTTCGAGTTCGCCGACCCTTCGAGGCGTATCCCGATCGCAGCCGACAATCTTAATGACATGGTTGAGGTCAACACCTCCGCCATTGCAAAGAAGGCGGTTGCCGCCTGCACAGTCGCCGGGGCGCATCCGGACTACGGTGACGCCTCCTTTGAAGTTGGTAAAGGAGACGTCCTGGCGGTCGCGGAGGGATATACGTTTGAGGTCGAGAGCAGTTTTGATTCCTTGGGCAGGATCGGATCGATCATGCAGATCGTGGAGTCGCCGCACGACGGTGATCACGCCATGCTGGTCGATTTCAATCGTGACAAGATCACCGTAGTGCTCGCGAAGCCAGGTTTCACAGACTACAAGCTTCTTCGCGGGCAGGACCCTGTCGCCGCTCGCTGACCTGCGCGATTGTCCTCCCTGTTTTGACGGAAGCGCTTCGCATGATCGCCGGCGGTGAGGCAGATGACGACGCTCTTCGTTGGTCCCGAGTCTTGCGTCGCCGTGCAGACAGTCTCGGGCGCGAGCTCAACGCCGCCACCGACTGTCTCATGGTCGCACAAGAGCTGCTTGAACTTCCGCTCCGCCGCGCTCTCGCCGCTGCCCGGCAACTCGCCGAGGCGGCGCCATAGGTGTTCACATGTCCACACTAGACGTGTTTCGCACACCGCTCGTTGAGGTGCTTAGAACCTCAATAAGCACGAACATCGAACGGTACGCCGAGGATGAACCGTGGGTGACAGAACTGCCCGCCTTCTCGTCGAAGCAGTTGGTCTCTGCTGTCGAGTTAAAGGCCCCGCTTGACCTTCTCCTTCCGGAAGGCACTGATCTCAAAGATATCGAGAACGCGATGCGCCTGCACCGCGCTCTACCGCACCTCACACCATTGCAAGCTAGGGATCCGCGGCTGTGGACGCGCTTAGCGCACGTCGACCTCTGGACGTACATGCGCGATCGCTGGCCGGTCGAACGTTTCGCGGACGATGCCGATAAGCGCATTCGATTTGTCGAAGGTCGCTACTTCGTGGCACGGAGCGAGAGTCGCGCACTGCTCCGCAACGGCATTGCCCGCCTCTGGTGGACAGCCAGACTGTCTTACGATGGTAATCGTCAGAACCGTACGAACTTACAACTGTTCTGCTGTCCACGCTCGACATCACACAACAGATACTTGAGCGCGGAATGGGTCGTGCGCGCGTCGTAGTCAAGGAGTTCCTGCTGCGTAACCACGATCGACTCCTCAGCGGGGGAGAAGAGGCCCGCTCGCACATTGGTCTCGCCAAATATCTCAACCTCTACGGCGGCGTCACTCTCCTCGATACCCTGTCAGAAGCCGACGTCGTCGCGTTGCTGGAGGCAGAGCTGTCGCGCATCATTGCTTCCCAAGCGGTCGCCGTCGAAGTTTAACGCCGCCGACTGCGTGTCGAGCGCTTCGAGACGTTCTGGTCGAACGTGGCGATCGCGTTGTAGCGGTTGCTCGCGGCGACGGCGTGGGATGGACGGCGGTTCGCCCAGTGACGAATGGCCCGCATAGATCCTGAACGGCCATGGGCAACAGTCCAACGAACGAGCGAATGCGATGCGAGGATCGCTGCGCCGAACCCGCTCGCCATCCGCGACGACACCACCTCCGATGGAATCGGAAGCAACACGAAGAGTTACTTCTTTTTCGCGGCGCGCCACGACATCGAGCTGGTGTTCTATTACCCGTCCACGACGTTCGATTTCCCGCGGATGGTTCGGTTTAGCGGAGCCCGTCTCGATGCCTCATTCGCCGCGCTTTCGGAGCCACCCGACGCGGCATTCTGGAGCGACTCGGGATTGCGGACATGACGCTCACGGGCATGAGGAAACATGTCGGCGTCTTGGAGCAGGCGGGGCTCATCATCACGGAGAAAGTCGGGCGCGCGCGGACCTGCAAGCTCGGTCTGCGCCGACCGGAAGAAGAGGCGGCATGGATCGAGAGGTACCGCCAGCTTTGGGACGCACGCTTCGACGAGGTGGACAGGGTCGTCGAGGAATTGAAACAGAAGGAGAAAGTCGATGGACGTAGGAAAGACAGTGAGCGCACTTCCATGAAGAACCGCACGACGGTGGAACGGAAAGTCCGATCGGGAGGTAGTCGAGTGGACGATCGGTTCTCTCGGCTGACCTCGCGGTGCTGCTGCCGCCCCCGGCCGGCCCGGCTCACATGCTGGCCGGGGCCAGCTCGCACGCACACGGGGCGAGTTCCGACCGCAAGCCCGATCCGATGCCCCTCAGCTCGTTGTCCGCGCGATGGGGCTGGTCTGAGTCAGCGTGCGCGCCGGTAGTGCATGGCGACCGCGCCGCTGCGGAGCGGCTTCGCCGAGACCAGCTCGAGCCGTCGCGTGCTGGGCAGCCCGCTCTGGTACAGGGACGGGCCGTGGCCGGCGATCCTGGGGTGGACGAGGAACTTGTACTCGTCGATAAGATCCAGCCGGTCCAGCTCGGTCGCGAGCTTGCCGCTACCGAGGAGCACGCCGGCCGGGGTCGCGTCCTTGAGCTTCTGCACGCCCGTGCGCAGGTCGCCGGCGATGTGGTGGCTGTTGGTCCACGGGAAGTCCTTTCGCGTCGACGACACCACGTACTTCGGCTTGGCCTCCAGCTTGACCGCCCACTCGCGCATCGCCGGCGGCGCCTCCTCGTCGCCGCGGGCGACCGCTGGCCAGCAGCTCTCCATCATCTCGTAGGTGACGCGGCCCCACAGCATTGCCCCGCCCTCGTCCATGAGGCGGGTGAAGAAAGCGTGTGTCTCGTCGTCTGCGATTCCCTCCTGGTGGTCGACGCAGCCGTCCAGGGTGACGTTGATGCTGAAGGTCAAGAGTCCCATGAGGCGAGTCTACGCCAAGCAATCGCTCGCGGATGCCCTGGGCGAATCCTGCGAGGCCGCGGCGGCGCTCCCATCAACTACGGGCGACGTCCAGCCTTCGCCGCCGAGCCATGCAGCACGAGATCGAGAACCTGAATTTCGTCTCGCTCTAACGCGCCGCGCTGTACGGAGGGCGCTTCGGCTTCACCGGCGGATGTTTCGCCAGTTCTTCGTTGAGGATGGCGATGCCGCGCTCGAGCTGGGGGTCGCGGCCGGCGATCACGAGATCGGGGCGATTGTCGACTTCGATGTCCGGATCGACGCCGTGATTCTCCAGGATCCACGTGCTCTTGCCGTCGACGACATCCCACACGGCCTCGTACGGTGTGGTGACGATGCCGTTGTCGATGAGCGGACGCTCCATGCCGATGCCCACATAGGCTCCGAAGGTGCGCTTGCCGATGATCGGGCCCAATGCATATTTCCGAAAGTAATCAGCGAGGGAATCGCCGCTGGAGCCGGCATACTCGTTGATGACCAGCACCTTCGGCCCGAGGATCGCCTGTGCTTGCCCTTCGACATCGGCGCCGTAGCGCCGCGAGGCGTATTCGAGATGCCGGCGGGCAAGACGCTCGAAAAAAAAGTCGGGGATCTCGCCGCCGCTGTTCCAGCGCGCATCGAGCAGCAAACAAGCCTTGTCGGACTGTGCATAGAACTGCCGGCCGAACTCGGTGACGCCCCGTGTCGAGGTGTCGGGAAGGTGGACGTACGCACAGCGGCCGCTCGTCCCGGCGTCGACTTTCTTCCGATTCGTCTCCGCCCAATCGCGATAACGGAGCTCGCTTTCGTTCGAGACCGGCACCACCACGTTCCGACGAGCGCCTGCTTCTGACGGTCGGTCGTTGACCAGCAGCGTCACCTGCCGCTCCGACGTTTGATCGAACGCGGCATAGATGGACGCGGGCGCGCGCAATGGGCGGCCGTTGACGGCCAGGATGTAGTCGCCCTCGCGGACATCGACCCCGGGCGTATCGAGCGGCGAGCGCGTTTCTTCCGCCGAGTTGTCGCCGCGATAGACCTTGCGGATCCGATAGAAGCCCTGGGCGACGTCGTAGTCGGCACCGAGAAGTCCTGCTGCGGTCCTCGGTCTATCTGCAACGTCGCCGCCGGCCGCGGAGATGTGCGAGATCCCGAGCTCGCTGTTCATCTCACCGATGAGCGTATTCAGATCACTGCGCGACAAGACGTACGGCAACTCGGCCTCGTACCGGCGCTTCATCGCGGGCCAGTCGACGCCGCGCATGGTGGGATCAAAGAAGTTGTCGCGCATCATGCGCCAGGCCTCGTCGAAGATCTGTTTCCACTCGGCGCGGCGGTCGAGCTGCATCTCGAGGTTGGCGAGCTGCAACGCGCCGTCGCCGAGTTTGCCGCTGCCATTCGCGTCGAGAACGCCAACCGTTTTTCCGCCGCGATAGATGACGTGACCGCCGCGAGCGCTGATCGCATAGTCGTCGATCTTGTCGATCAGTGTTTTTTCTTCGCCCGCGGCGACATCGAATGACTTCAGCGTGTTCTTGACCAGATAGAAGGCCCTGCCATCTGTTGCCGCGAGCTTCGTGTAGTCGCTGGCGTCGACGGGAAGTGGCAGTACCCGCCGGGCGATGTTCGCAAAGTCGATGCGAAACGGCGTGGTCGTCACCTTTGCGCTCTCGGCTTTTGCGCTCTCCGCGTACTCCTCGTCGGACTGCGGCGCGAACGGCGAGGGGAGGTCGCTGCGCAGCGTGACGACATACACGCGCATCGTGTCGTTGAAGTTGAAGGTCCTTTCGAAGTCGCTGAAGCGCGGCGTGAACGTGCGGCGGGAGACGAAGAAGAGATAGTTCCCGCTGGAGTCGAAGCTCGGCTGGCTATCGTCGGTCAGCCCGTCGGTGATCGGGTGCGACTTCGCTTCCGCGAGCGAGTAGGCGAAGAGCTGGCCGAATCCGGTCATCCGCACGTTCGAGTACGCGATCCATTGACTATCGGGCGACCATGAGAAGCCGGCGATCGCTTCACGCTCGCTGCGGCCGGCCGTCGTGACTTTGCCGCTGTCGATGTCGAGAACCTGCAAGGCGAACGCGAGCTCGTTCCAGGCGATCTTCTTCGAGTCGGGCGACCAGGTGAGATTCGAGCGAAAGCCGGGGCCGAGCGATGTGACACGCCGCTCTTCACTGCTGCCGTCCTGCGCGCGAACGTACAGTTCATACTCGCCGCTGCGGTCGGATGCGTACGCGATCCATTTGCCGTCGGGCGACCAGGCCGGCCAGAGCTCGCGCGCGCCGGAGGTGTTGGTAATGTTGCGGATCTCGCCCTGGTTCGCGGGTGCGGTGAAGACTTCTCCACGTGCGCCGAGGAGTGCGCGGGCGCCGGAAGGGGAGAGGGCGATCGTCTGCAGCCACTTCTGGACGTTGATTGTGGCGCGGTGCGCGACGGGTGCGTCGGTGCGCACGCGCACCGGCACGCGCGTCGATGTCTCGCGCGCGATGTCGTACACGTACAGCGCGCCGCCGTTTTCGTACACGATCCGTCCTGAGCCGTCCGCAGCCAGGCTCGGCCACTTGATGTCGTATTCGGTGTAGCGGGTCAGCTGACGAACGGCGCGCGAAGCGACGTCATACCGATAGAGATTGATCATCCCGTCGCGATCGGAGACGAAGAAGATCGCGTCGCGAAACCACATCGGAAACAGCTCGGCGTCTTCGCCGTGCGGGATTTCCTCGTATGCGCGCGTCTTGAAGTCATAGATGGCGATGTGCGACTGCATGCCGCCGCGATAACGCTTCCAGTAGTACGTCTCCGTTGAAGTGGGGTTGTAAGCGATCTTCGACATGTCCGGAGAGAACGAGCTCATGCCGCCAGCCGGCAGCGGCAGTTCGTCCGGTACGCCGCGGTCGGCTGAAAGGGTGAAGAGACGGTCGAAGCTCAAAAGCGCGCTGCTGCGTTTGGAGCGAAACACGATGCGCCCATCGGGAGTCCATCCGGTCACTCGATCGGCGAGCGGGTGCCACGTCAGCCGTCGCGCACCGCCACCCGCGGAGGGAATCGTGTAGACATCGTCGTTGCCTTCGTATCCAGCGGTGAAGGCGATGGTCGTGCCGTCGGGAGAAAATCGCGGGAGGAGCTCATGACCTTCATGCGACGTGAGCCGTCGCGCGTCGCCACCGCGCGCGGGTACGGACCAGAGATCGCCGGCATACACGAACACGATCGTGTCGCCATGGATGTCGGGATAGCGCAGCCTGAGCGTCAGATCGTCTGCGTGAGCGGCGAAAGAGGCGAGGAGGGCGAGAAGGGAGACGAGGCGCATGTCGATCACGTTACGCCGGGCGGAGAGGTGGCGTCTTTCCTCTCGTTAATGTCGTTGGTCCTGGACCAACCTTCGGTAGGCCGCCGGCGTGACGCCGTATGTCTTTCGAAACGTGCGCGTGAAGTGGCTCTGATTCGCGAAGCCGGACGCAAGCGCGATCTCGACGATCGGCAGCGCTCCGCGCGCGAGCTCGCGCCGGGCGTGTTCCACGCGCAGCCTCCGCACGAAGGCGCCGATGGTCTCGCCGTAGGCGCGGCGAAAACTCGTCGCCACGTACACCGGATGCCTCCCCACGGTCGCGGCAAGATCATCGAGCCGCAGCGGCTCGGCGAAGTGCGCCTCGAGCAGCTCGCGCACGCGCCGAATGGCGGGTGTCGTCTTCGAATCGCCGGGAGAGCGCGCCGCCCGCGTCGCCGCGGCGATCATCTCCATGACCAGTCCTTCAATGGCGAGTGGCGTGACATCGTCCGCATTGCGGCATTCGTCCAACAAGCGGTTTGCCAGCAACTCCAGCATGCCGCCATGTTGTTCAAAGGGTTCCACCAACGGCGCGCCGTCGAGCCGCGCCATCAGCGGCTGCGGCAACTCGACGGTGAAGCAGTGCGTCCCCCTGGGCGCGAAGACGTTCGTATGCTCGGCATCGCCGGGAGTGAACGTGACGTTGTGCGGACGACCGACCAGCGCGCGCGCGCCGTAGCCCTCGCTGTGCGTTCCGTCGAGCACGAGAGAGAATCCGCCGTTTTCGTGAACGTGGCGCGGGAGACGCAGACCATCCGCATAGACGAGCTCTGTCAGCTCGATGCCCGAGGTCTTCATCTGCAGCAGTGTCGTGATGTCGCTCAAGCTGACCAACCCTCGCAGCACTGATTCGCCGTGCTACAGCCGAATGCTTTCGTGAATTCCGGCATGCTGCTCGCCGACACTGTGCACCAGCGCGGTCGATTCTCTGACTAACAGTACGTACAAATCATGCTGCGGGTTAGGTGTGATGTACCAGGACGTTGTTCCTTGAAAAGGGTTGTCCATCCGGGCGACTTTCGTCACTCTGAAAGCTCTCAAACGAACAGGGTGACAGGAAGGAACCCAGATGGACGTGCACAAGAATGCGCGAAGCGTTCC
>DASPNA010000080.1:0-64924 GCA_035626775.1 Thermoanaerobaculia bacterium | reverse complement strand
GACATCGGGCTCGGCCCACCGCGAGCCGGGCGGATACGGCGCCGCGTTCTCCCCGACCTCCGTGAGCCGTGCCGGAACCAGGTAGCTGTTGGACTCGTTCGCGAACTCGAGCGTCGAGGAGTACGCCGTCGTGATCACCGGCTTCCCCAGCGCCATCGCTTCGGCGACCGTCAGCCCGAACCCTTCCGAACGATGCAGCGACACATAGCAGTCGCACGAGTCGAGCATCGAAAAGTAATCGTCGCTCGAGACATACCCATCGCGAATGACGATGTTCGAACGTCCCGCCGCGGCGATCCGCAACTCTTCATCTTCCGCCGCGTGCCGTTCCGCGTTCGTCGTCTTGATGTACAGCACCACCTCGGGGCGATCGGCGAACGCCTGCCGGAAGGCGGCCACCACCGCCAACGGGTTCTTCCGCCGGAACACGCTGTCGTAGTCGAAGCAGAAGAGAAAGAGGAAGCCTTCCGGCATCCGGAGCTCCGCGCGCGTGCGCGGTCGTACCTCCGGCACCACCACCGGCAGAGGAAAAGCGCGCACGGGTTTGGTGAGGCTGCGCGAGAGTGCATCGGCGGTGAAACTGCTGATGCCCCAGACCTCGTCGAGATAGTTCTCGCTTCGCGCCATCGCAGGGGGCAAGTCCTCCACTTCCCAGGCCCAGAGACCGATATTGCGGGCGCCCACGGGCAACTGCTCGCGCATGTCCTCGATGAAGAGCGGCAACGGATCGGCGTTGATGCACAGAAGGTTCGTGTCGAACGAAGGCACCGCCGCGCCGAGGTCGCGAAACTCGCGTTGCTGGCGGCTGATGGTGCGCGTGAACGGCACGACTGCGTACGGAATCCCTTCCGCCGCGAGCGCCGCCACAACGGAACGGACGATCTGGCCGGTGCCGCTTTCTGAATACGCGTAGCCGTACACGTTGACGCCGGGAGTCAGTTTCTCGCTGTGCACCATCGACGTGGAAGCGCGTGCAACTCGACGAGGGATGAGCTGCGGCGGGATCTGGTGCTCGTGAACGCCCTGCGTCCTCACCCACTCGAGGAATCGCTCCGCGTCGGCGGACTGGATGTTCGGAAAGGCAACGCGCAAGTCCGCGCGCTCGCTCCAGATCTCGCCGAGATACGCCGGGATCGCGGTCGCATGCGGCCACGGCCGCAGCAGACGTCGGACGACGTCGTCCGCGCCGGCACGCGAGAACGGATTCGGAAACGAGACAGTGCGCTCTTTCGCTTCGTCCTCGACATACGTGCGGTGCAGCACTCTGCGCATCCGTGCGTCGAGTGTTAACTGCGCAGCAGTCATCGCGAAGCCGTATGGCAATGCGTCGCACTCTGCGAAACCAGCCTCCTCCAACGCCGCTGCATAGCGCCCGCAGAGATCGGCCAGCACGGGCGCCTCACTGAGCCGCACGCGCGGCGGTGCAAGCTGATGCTTCGAGAGGAGATGCGGGATGCGCGGAGAGAAGCCGCTGAAGTGAAAGAAGCGCAGCGGCCGCCCGTTGACGAGGATGCGATCGCCGTCGCGCGTGAGAAAGCGATGGGCCAGATTCCAGTAGGCGACGTTGTACCCCGGATCCTTGAGGATCGCGGGCTCGAAGAGCGCCGGCGCAAAATCGATCCAGCGCTGATCGACGAACAATCCGCGGCGTATGTCGTTCAGACAATCGCGCCGGAGCCGCTCGCGCCACCACGGAAGAAACGTTCGCGCCGCCTCGGCGGACAGCGCGAGAAATCCGAGGTTGTAGATGCCGGAGAGCAGCAGATCGCGGTCTTCGGGACGCTTGCCGTCCCGTGGCAGCGGCTCTGTGACATGAGGGGTCAGGACCATGCCGTGCGCACGAGTCAACGGCTCGAGAGGTCCGAGGGAATCGAAGACCTCGATGTCCGGATCGAGATAGATCACCACCGACGCGCCGCGCGCGAAGAGATGCTCGAAGGCCCAGGGCTTCACGGCCGTGGCGAGCTCGGTGACGTCGTAGGTTGCCGCCATCGTGTAGAGATCGGATGGCGGATCGAACGGAAGCTGGTCGGCGTGGATGATCTCGAATGAAGGCTCCGGCGAAATGGTGCGGTCGGGATCGTCGAGGATGACGACATGCAGGCGTGAATTCGGGTTGTGGCATGCCACGCTGGCAGCGAGCACGCGCGCGTACGCAAGATAGTTACGCGCGATGATCGTGAAGACGATCGTCTCGCGTGTGAGTGGCGTCTCGATCGCCGCGATCGACGCGGCTGGTCGGAGTGCAGACAACTCTTCATCGCGCGCCTGCAGGACGAGCTTGACCGAAGCCAGCTCCGCATCACGTGCCGCCAGCATCTCGCGCGCGCCAACCGCCAGGCGATCGATCTCCACCTGAAGAGCGTCGCGCGAGACGCGCAGCGCCATTGCGTCGTCGAGGAGCTTGCGCCGCTCGACGTGCGCAGCGATGAGGACTTCCGCCGCACGCTCGGAGACGAGCTCGGGATACTTCTCATAGACACGCTGCAACGCCGGCACATAGTCGGTCCGGCGCAGGAACCGCTGGTGCATCGAATCGGGCCGGATGCGGTATTCGAACGTCGGCCGCGGAATCCGAGCGAATCGCCAGCCGCGCGCCGCCGCACCGAGCCAGAAGTCCCAGTCTTCCCAGATGTGAAGTGCGAGGTCGTACCCGCCCGTGTCGGTCCAGACTGCACGGCGCACTACGGCACACGCATCGATGTAATTGCTGCTGAGCATGCGCGGCAGATCGAACTCCGGCACGGTGACATCGCCGCTGTGCGCGCCAAACTCTCGCCGATCGCCGTAAACCACACCGGCGGCGGGATCGGCATCAAGCAAGGCAACGGCCTCTGCGGCGAAGCCGGGCAGCAGGCGATTGTCGGCGTCAAGCGGCAGAAAATAGTCGCCGGCGGATGCGGCGATCCCGCGGTTGCGAGCCGAGGAGAGACCGGCGTGCGGCTGTTCGATCACATGATGCCCAGCTTCGCTGAGCGCGGCGAGCACTTCGCGCGTGCGCGGCTGCGTCGAGCCATCGTCGACGATGATGAGCTCCGCCTCGGGCGCGTTCCGCATGACGCTGGCCACGGCGTCGATCACATAGTCGCCGTCGTTGTGGCAGGGAATGATGACCGACAGGCGCGGACGCTCCGCGGGTGAAGGGAGGCTTTCGCGTGACGCGGCTTCGCATCTGCGATCGTTGCCGAGGTCCGCCGCGTCGTCGAGGGCGCCGAGGAGTTGCATCGCGTCGGCATTCGCATGCTGCCAGAGGCGGGGCAGCGGATCATCATCAGGGAACGAGATAAACGCGTCCTCAGCGAACGTCGCGGTGTCGACATCCATACCAAACTGCCGTCGCACCAACGCGCCGAACGCCTCGGGATCGCGCAGCACGCGATTGGCGCTGACGAGCAACGTCCGGTCGCGATGTCGCGTGTGAAAGTCGAGGATGCGCCGGTTGTAATGCGTCCAGATGCGCGACGGATAATCGGGATGTTCGAGCCACACGCCGGCACCGGTGCGGAGCATCGAGTCCGCGACTTCCCACGGGTTTCGATAGACGAGAAGAAAACGTGCTTCCCGTCCGAACACCTCATCCCAGAAGTCGAGGAGCAGCGAGGTGCGCGGATCTTTCCACCCCCACGCCGCACCTCGATGATCGCGCGCGGCAACGAGCGCTGCTGCTGAATCGCGATATGCAGGAAGCAAACTGGCGTCGAACGCTCCGCTCTCCGTCCATCCCCAGTCGCGATGGCCATCCTCGGGCGGAGTACACCCGGCGAGAATGCGCCGGTTCAGGGCCTGGAGCTCGACGTCGTCGAAGTGGTCGCCGAGCAGCGAAGCGACAGGCGATATACCCGACCGGTGCATGCCGGTGATGATCAATCGAAGGGGAGGATTCATCAGCGAGGCTCGGTGGCGCATTGTAGTAGGCTTCGGCGCGCCTCCCGTTCCTCCGCGGGAGAACACGGAATGCCGCAGGAAAGCGAACCAGGACGACTGCGGACGAGCCTTCTCATCGGCCTCGTCTGTATGCTGGTCTACAACGTCAACGGGCGCGCGATCACTGCCGGCGATACGTATCCGGCCCGCTACCTGCCGTTCGCGATCGTGAAGTACGACACGATCTTTCTCAACCCGGTGGCGAAGGTCGCGGCTCAGGGTCGAGGCGACGGAGCGTACTGGATGTTGCACCGACCCGACGGCCGCATCATCTCGATGTATCCCATCGTGGTGCCGCTGCTCATCGCGCCGCTTTACGTTCCCGCGGTCGGTTATCTACACCTGAAGGGCTGGACCGATGGGCAACTGGATTACCTGGCGAGGATCATGGAGAAACTCTCCGCGTCGTTCCTCGCCTCGCTCAGCGCGTCGCTCCTTTACCTGCTGCTGCGACGTCGGGCCAGTCCATCGATCGCCCTCCTGCTCACCGTCGCTTATGCCTTCGGCACCACGACGTGGGTGATCAGCAGCCAGGCCTTATGGCAGCACGGGATGGGTGCGCTGCTGATCATCGGCGCACTGCTTTTTCTTACGGGAGCGTCCACTGCGCCGCGTGTGATCGCGGCCGGATTGCTTTGCGGGCTCATTGCCGCCAACCGTCCGCCCGACTTCATCCTCGCTGCGGGGCTGGGAGTTTACGGACTGTTCTGGGCGCGCCGGCGACACTGGGTGTTGTTCGTCGCGGCATGTGCACTGCCGCTGGCGATCCTGCTGCTCTACAACTTCGGCGTGGCCGGCAACGTGCTGGGCGGCTATGGACTGATCGGCAAAGCCGCGTTCTTCAGCCATGACCTCCTACCCGGCGTCGCGGGATTGCTCTTCAGCCCTGCGCGCGGTCTGTTGATCTTCTCTCCCTTTCTGCTTTTCCTCGTGCTGGCGGGCCGCTATTTCCCGTGCAGTCGCGAAGAGCGGTTCCTGACCGTGGCGATGATCGCAGCGGTTGCTCTGCAGATCATGTTGTATGCGAAGGCCGACTGGCGCGGCGGCCTCTCGTGGGGACCGCGCTACATGACCGACTTCCTGCCGTTTCTGATCTGGATACTGGTGCCGGTGGTCTCTGCGTTGCGCGGTGTTGCACGGACCGGCTTCCTCGCGACGGTGGGCATGGCGATCGTCATCGAAGCGATCGGTGCCTTCTGTTACTACCCTTCGATCGACCTTCCGATCTACGCCGCGGACCGAGGAACCGAATATCACACCATGCGCGGCGTATGGCAGTGGCGCAACGCACCGTACCTGACGTCTCTGAAACAAGGTCTCGCGCCGGTTGACTTCACGACAGGGATTCGCGGGACGTTCGACCAGATCGAAGTCGACGGCCGTGTGACCTCGACCGTCACCGCCGGACAGCAGGCCTTCGCCGCCGGCTGGACGCTTGCCGGTCACGCAACACCATGGCAGATGGCGATCGTGATCGATGGCCGGCCGCCCGGCTCCACCCGTACATTTTTCGACCGGCCTGACGTGCGCAATACGCTGCACGAGCCCAGCCCAGCCGGCTGGCGCATCCCGATCGACACGGCGGGCATGGCTCCCGGCGAGTACGCGGTGACCGCGTTCGTCTGGACCTCTGAGAGAGGTGAGGGCTATTACTTCCAGGAACGCAAGCTGACCGTGCAAACGGCATCGCCGAGCGTCGACGACGATCTCAAAGAGAATTCCGTCAAGGCTGCGGCACGAATCCGAGAGCACCATCAGGAACAGGGCTACTGGCTCACGGCCTACACGAACGGGACGAACTTTCACGAGCCGCGGCACGAGATGAACACCTTTCTCACGGGGCTCCTCGTCGATCTGCTCGATCCTCTAGCCGCCACAAACAACCTCGGCGATAACCTGCAGCGCGCGCGCACGCATCTCACCGCTCAGATCGAGGCCGGTGGCCTCGTGCGCTATCACGGGCGGCCTGACGGTCCCGGCATCGGGACCCTCGGGTGTGCCATCACGCCCGACACCGACGACACGGCTCTGGTCTGGCGGCTCGCTCCCGGTCCCGACCGCGCTCAATTGACGGCCGCACTGGAAACAATCGAGCGGTATCGGACGCGCGAGGGTCTTTATCGGACGTGGCTCGCGCCGCGTAAGGACTACCAGTGCCTCGATCCCGGCAGCGATCCGAACCCCGCCGACATCGCCATTCAGATGCATCTGCTGCTACTGCTGTCCGAAGTCCGACCGGCAGCCGGCCGCGCACTCTGTGAGGATCTTCGGCCCGTCGTCGACGAAGATCGGGTCTGGGTCTATTACCGAAAAGCACCGCTGATTCCGATCCTGCGTCTGCCCGACGTCCAGCGCACGGGGTGCAAGCTCGAGTTGCCCGAGTCACGGATGCACACGGACGTTCCGGATCAGCAGATATGGACGTCGGTCGCACGCCTGGCGACTGCTCCTTCGAACACCGACGCGACGCTGATGAGGGCTGTATTACGCGAACTTGCCAGAGACGACTTCGCGCTCGTACGAATGAATCCGCCGCTCTTCTACCATAATGACCTCACGGCGACCGTCCCCAGGTATTACTGGTCCGAGGATCTCGGGTACGCGCTCTGGCTGAGACTCTATGACCGATATCAACGTCGCGGCGAACCCCAGTCCCGTTAAAGCTTCCGCGCTTCGCTACCTGTCCTGCCTGCGTCCGCAAGACATCCTCGTTCTGCAAGGACCGCCTCTGCTCGGCGCTGCATTCGCGATTGGACTGCCGGCTCTTCAGGACGTGCGCTCGTTGGCGACTCTCATGGTCGCCAACATCCTGCTCGTGACCCATATCTTCATGCTCAATGACTGGTCCGGCCTGACCAGCGACTTCGCGGACCCCAACAAGGCCGCGCGCGTTTTCACGACGAGAGGCGTCGCAAAAAAAGACATCGGCGTTCTGACGGCCTGTCTCCTGATCGCGAGTCTCTTGCTCTTCAGCAGCGTCGGTCTGTTCGCGTTCGGCCTCGCGGCAGCCATCGCGACCTTGAGCGCGCTCTATTCGCTGCCTCGCTTCAACTGGAAGGGCAGACCGCTCCTCAACTCGCTCGCGCATCTCACAGGCGGAATCCTGCACTTCCTCCTCGGCTACTCCGTCGAACGCGCCATCGATGGTCGCGGCCTCGCGACCGCCACGTTCTTCGCGCTGATTTTCGCCGCCGGCCATCTGACTCAGGAGGTCCGCGATCATCAAGGCGATACGATCAATTCCATCAGAACCAACGCGGTCGTCTTCGGGCAGCGTCGCGCATTCGCCGCAAGCCTGGTGATGTTTGCCCTGGCGCAGGTTTTCCTCGTCGTGCTTTCCGTGAAGGGGATTCTTCCGCGCCCTCTCGCCGCGCTCGTCGTCCTCTTCCCGCTGCAACTCCATTGGTCGCTCCAGACTCTGCGCGAAGGTCTCACCTATGCGAGCGTCTGCCGCTTGCAGACGCGCTATCGCGTCCTCTACGCCGTCATCGGCATGGCGATGGTGGCGGCGCTGTGCGTGGCGTGAGCACCGTTACACCCGTGGCGCCGGCACTTCGAAATGCGTGCGCACGAGGTCCGACTGCGTGTCGAGGAGCTCCGGGAACTCGACGTCGTTCAGGACCTGTACGTCGAAGATCTCCTGCACCGCATCCTCGAACTTGAGAAACGCGACGATGGTGCCATTGCGGATGTCGACGACCCAGACTCCACAGGCGCGCTCATCGAGGTGGAGCCGCCTCGACAGCGGGATCCCGTCGAATACGCTTTCGCGAACCTGCGAGAGGCCGATGAATGCATAGTGCCCCGCAAACGCGAGACCGCGCGTAAAGCCGGGAAGCAGCGCCACTGTCTCGACGCGGCCTTCTTTCGTGTCGACATACAGCAGGCTGCCCTTCCCCGACTCGAGCAGCCAGAGTTTCCCCGCATACCACCGCGGTGAATGCGGCATGGAAAGACCGCGCACGATGGTCATGCCGGAGTCGACGTCGATCAAGACGCCACCCGCCGTTTTATCCGCGCGCCAGCCACCCTGCACGTTCGTTTCGCCGAGCGCGGTGACCAGCCGAGGACGTCCCTCGACCATCGCCAGCCCGTTCAGGTGACATCGATCTTCGGGCGCGAGCTCGGTGATGAAGGGCGGCCGCCACCGCGGCACGAAACTGTGGTCCACATCGAGCGTGCACAACGTGGAGAAACGCGTGTTGACGATCCAGAGCGCGCCGCCCGCATCGAACGCGATCTCGTGGACGGCGATCTCGCCGGTCACGTGCGTGTTGCGTGGAACGAAGGCGGCGTCATGCCGCCCGCGCGGCTCGATGCGCTCCGCGACTGCCGGCGAGCTCCGATAATCCCAGACTGCGCCCGCGGTCGCGATGGCCAGACGGTTGCCGCTCGCGGCGATTCCCATCGGACTGTCGAATGCGACGAAGTGTGTGTTCGTGGCATCGCCGTCGCGGCGCACGACGACGACCCGTCCGCTCTGGTACGTGGAGAGGAGCAGCGATGCGCGCACGCTCCTCAGAACGTCCGTGAAGCTGCTCGTGTGCACACTGCGAAACGCAGGCGCGTTCTCCGCGGTGGAAAAGGGCGGTGCGAGCTCGTTCGTCACGCGCACTCGCTGCGCGGGCGGCCGCGCAAACCATTCGTGCGCGCGATCGGCAATGGGCTGCACACGGTCGAAGATGCGATCGATCTGCTCGCCGTGACGGCGCCACTTGTCGGGCATCGGCTCGGTGAGCGTGTGGCGCGAGAGCGGAAGCGGTGCGGTGAGTTGGTGATCCCAGCCGATTCCGACGAATGCGCACAGCCGCTCGATCTCCTTCTGCGGCTCGGCAACGAGAGCGTCGTAGCTGGCCACCGACCATGAGTCGGGTGGCAGCGCTTCGAGGTCGTCCAGCAGGATGCGTGTGGCTTCACTCCACTGATGCGCGACGATCTCTTCGAGCGGCCGCCCGCGTTGTTCGCGCCAGCCGGGAATGAGCACGAGCGACCACGGCGGCCCATCCCACTCCGGGAGGTCGGGATAGGTCACGAATCTCCGCGACGCCCACGCGTCGAGCATGCTGCTGATCGTCGCGCGCGGATCGCGGTAGAGATAGATGAAGAACGCGTCGGGGTGGATGGCGCGAAGAAACGGAACGCGCAGCGAGTTCTTCGGCGTCTTTTCGAGCATGCGCACGGCCGTCGGGAGACGCCGGCTGCCGTCGCGCGCGCGCAGCTCCGCTAGAAATCGCGTCTCGAGCACGGAGGCGATTATCGGCGTGGCGTCGGCCGCGGTGAGCCGGTTCGAATCCCATCCGTGCTGCGCGGGATGAAGCGCATCGATTCCCTCGATGATGACGTGGCTCTCGCCGCCGGGAGTGAAGACGGTCGGCGATTGCGCCATGGTTTCGAAGAGGAGCGACGAGCCGGAGCGCGGCGAGGAGACGATGAACACAGGCCGCTCGATGCGTCGCCTGACGAGGAACTCCGGCGTTTCCCGCGGAGCGAGGTAGGGATTCAGGGCGGGTCGCACCAACGCCTGACGGACCAGTTCTACCGCGTCGACACCGTTATCGAGTGTCACGTTCGTGAACCGCGACAACATGGAGTCGAATCGATCGAGCGATGCGCGATAGTGAGTCCACCCGCTTCGCCGCTCACCGTGCGCGTGCCAGAGAGTGCGCCACTCGTCGAGGAAACGCTCGACCGCGGCGCCGAGTGCACGGTCGCGAACGTCGAGCAGTGCGACCAGGGTGGTCTGCTCGTCAGGCGACATCACCACCGGGTAGGCATTCGGCTCGATCTCGATGCGCGGCTCGGTGTGTTCATCGAACGCAACCATCCGCGGCTCGACGTCTCCCCTGATGAGTGATGAGAACTGCGTCGAACCGGCCGTGTCAGCCACGAGATGAATCCGCCGCGTCGGATTCGGATTCACGACGTTGTGGATCTTCCATGTATCGAAGATCCACGATTCGCCCGCAGCCATGTGTACGGATGCGCCGCCGCAATGAAACATCACGGCGGGATCGGTGACGATCGGAACGTGGATGCGCATCCGTCGCATCCAGTAGTAGTTCGTATCCGAATGCCGCGTAGCCTCCGCATTTCCATCGAGTCGCATCAGCCGCGTGCGGCCGAGGGGCGCGGAGAAGGATGCGAGCACCTGGCGAAGATAGGGACATGCGCGGAGATGCGCAGTCGGCTGCATCGTGCCCTTCACCGAGTCATTCGCCGGATCACCGTCCACCGCGATGAGGGGCAGAGCGGCGTTGCCGGGATGACCTTCCGGATGCGGACGCCATAGCCGCTCGTCGAATTGCGCGACTTCCGCCGCCAGACGGGTGGCGTCGAAAGAGAGCGGGAGCTGAATGAACTCCGTTCGAAGGCGCATGCGCTGGACCGGGGATGATAGGGCCGATGCGATGCACGTCTCAATTTCCTCACGTGCTGTTATAGTTTTCGCTTCCCGTCCGTCCCCCACACACAGAGTCCGTGCAACGCTTCGTGCGCGAAGGCGAGGTCCTGAGAATGAGTCGACAGCAACGGCGATCCGCCCAGCGGAAGTACGCAAAGTCAGGAGCGCGCCTTGCCGCGGGAGTCTCCCTCGCGCTCGGCGCCGCGCTCGTTCCTGAAGCAGCGCACGCGGCGACGTTCACGGTCACGAACACGAACGACTCGGGCTCGGGCAGTCTGCGCGATGCAATCGCGCAGGCCAACGCTACTCCTGGCCCGGACACGATCGACTTCACGGTGAGCGGTACCATCACGCTCACGACCGGCGAGTTGGCGATCACCGACTCGGTGACGATCGACGGCCCTGGTGCGGCCAGCCTCACCATCAGCGGCAACAACGCCTCGCGAGTCTTCAACAGCAACGGCACAGGTGTGCTCGATGTCGTTCTCGAGGGCCTGACGCTCACCGGCGGCCTCACCGCGAACCGCGGTGGCGCCATCGACAGCCGCGAAAATCTCACCATCACGAACGCGGTCATCACCGGGAACACAGCGGAAGCCGGAGGCGGTGTTTATCAGAAGGATGGGGCGCTGATCCTGACCAACGTTGCGTTCACGAATAACGAAGCGACGGAGGCAAAAGGCGCCCTCGAGGTCGTCAGCGTGCCCAGCGCTACGTTGACGAATGTACAGATCGTCGACAACGACGCGGCGCAGTTCGAGGGAGGCCTGGGATTCAATGGCGTCGGAACCCTGGTGATCGAAGACTCGACCATTCGCGGCAACGAGACGCCCGGCGGCGTCGGCGGGATGATCATCTTCAACGGTGATCTTGTCGCGCCTGCGGTCATCCGCAGGACGACGATCTCCGGCAATTCCGCCGCAGCGTGGGCGGGTGGACTGCGGGTCTCCGGGACCACGCTCACCATCGAAAACTCTACGATCTCGGGCAATTCCGCAGGGTCGGATCCCGGGGCGTTTTATCGCAATGGCGGCGGGTTGTATCTGAAAAACACGGACGTTACGCTCCGTCATTCGACGATCGCGGGGAACACCGCCGCAAGCGGCGGAAACATCGTCCTTTACGACTCGACCGCGACGTTGACGATCGAGAATTCGATCGTCGCGGACGGAACGGCCGTCTCAGCCGAGGACATCCTGATCGTCGACGGCGGAACCGTGGCGGCGAACTATTCGCTCGTCGAAACACCGCCCGCCGGCATGACCGGCGCGAACAACATCACCGGTGTCGATCCGCAACTCGGCGCGCTTCAGGACAACGGCGGTGCGACCGAGACTCACCTTCCCGCCGCCACGAGCCTCGTGATCAACGCGGGAGATCCGTTGTTCGCCGCTCCGCCGACCACCGACCAGCACGGACTGCCGCGAGTCGCAGACGGCAGGACCGATATCGGCTCGGTCGAGGTGCAATCGATCGTTTCACTTTCCGCGGCCACGTACTCCGTCAACGAAAACGGCGGGACATTGACAGTGACCGTCAACCGCACCGGCGGCACCGCCGGCGCAATCCAGGTCGACTACGCCACCGGCGACGGCACCGCGGATGGTCTGGACTACGACGCGTCCGCCGGTACGCTCCAGTGGGCGGACGGCGACGCGGCCGCGAAGACGTTCAACGTCACGATCACGAACGACAATGTCTTCGAAGGTAACCAGACCTTCAACATCACGCTCACGGCGCCAGGAGGCGGGGCCATCATCGGCAAGTCCGCCGCTGTCGCCACGATCCTCGAGAACGACTCGCAACCGGCCATCTCGATCGGCAACGTCACGCAGAACGAAGGCAGCAGCGGCACGACGAACTTCACCTTCGCGGTCACGCTCTCCAATCCAAGCACTCAAACCGTCACCGTGAATTACGCGACGTCGAACGGAACGACGGACGCGAGCGACTTCACCGCGACGAGCGCCGCGCTCACGTTCAATCCCGAGGTGACGTCGCAGAACGTCATCGTGCAGGTCGCCGGCGACACGACCAGCGAACCCGACGAGACGTTCGCGGTAACGCTCTCTTCGCCCGCGAACGCGACCATCGCCAGCGGCATCGGTACGGGCACGATCCAGAACGATGACAGCCCCTTCACCGTCACGAATACGAACGACTCCGGGCCGGGCAGCCTTCGCAGCGCAGTCGCTTCCGCAAATGCACTGGCCGGCGCCGACACGATCAACTTCGCGGTCACCGGCACGATCACGCTGACGAGCGGTCAGCTCGCGATCACAGGGCCCGTCACCATCGACGGACCGGGATCGGCGAGTCTCACCATCGACGGCAACGACAACTCTCGCATTTTCAACGTCGACGACGCAAACGCGGCGCTGCAGAACGTGGCGATCGAGGGACTGACGCTCACCGGCGGCAACGCGCACGAGGGCGGCGCGATCCGCAGTCGCGAGAATCTCACCCTCACCGACTGTATCGTGCACGACAACGCCGCGAACCTCGGCGGAGGGATCGAGCACGCAACCGGCTCGATCGCGCTCACCAACGTCGTCGTCTCGGAGAATTCGGCCGTCAGCTTTGGGGGGATCAGTGTTCACGAAGCTACGGCCGCAAACGCGACTTTCTCGAACGTCCGCGTGATCGACAACACCGCCTCCTTTTTCATCGGCGGGCTCGGGGTGCAGATGCTTGGGACCGTGCTCATCGAGGACTCCACCATCTCCGGCAACACGTCACCGAGAGGTGGAGGGCTCAGTCTCTCGTACGCCGACCAAACGTCGCCTGCGATGATTCGAGGGACCACTGTGTCCGGCAACATCGCCACTACGAGTGACACCGGAGGCGTTTTCGCCACTGGCACGAGCCTCACTCTGGAAAACACGACCATCAGCGGGAACTCGGCAGCAGAGCACGGTGGAGGCCTCTACTTTTACGGGGCCACGATCACGCTGCGGAACAGCACGCTCACCGGGAATTCAGCGGGAATCGCCGGCGGCAACGTCCTTCATAACGGCGGAGCGACGCTCGTGGTCGAAAACTCGATCGTCGCCAACGGCGTGGCGCCGGCCGGCCCCGATATCCATTTCCTGCACGCCGGCAACAGCGTGACCGCAAATTACTCGCTCATCGAGACGCCGCCTGTCGCCCTCACCGGCGCGAACAACATCACCGGCGTCGATCCGCAGCTCGGAACGTTGCAGAACAACGGCGGCTCCACATTGACGCACATGCCGGCCAGCACGAGTCCCGTCATCAACGCCGGCAACCCGTCGTTCGCCGGTCCTCCGAGCACGGACCAGCGCGGCTCTACGCGTGTCGCGAACACGATCATCGACATGGGATCGGTCGAAGTGCAGAACATCCTCTCGCTTTCGTCGGCGACGTATTCGGTTGGCGAAAACGGAGGCACGCTCACGATCGCCGTCAACCGAACCGGCAGCAGCGGTGCTCTGTCGGTCAATTACGCCACCAGCAACGGCACTGCCACAGGCGCGGACTACGACGCCGCCGCGGGAACGCTCAACTGGGCCAGCGGCGATACGGGTGCGAAGACATTCAACGTCACCATCACCAACGACACCATCTTCGAAGGCGACCAGAACTTCAACATCACGCTTTCCTCCGCCACCGGCGACGTGACCCTTGGCACTTCATCCGCCGTCGCCACGATCACCGATGACGAATCGCAGCCGACGATCTCGATCGGAAACGTCACGCAGAACGAAGGCAACAGCGGCACGACGAACTTCACCTTCGCGGTCACGCTCTCGAATACAAGCGCGCAGACGATCACCATCAACTACGCCACCGCCAACGGAACCGCGTCGGCGGGAAGCGACTACACCGCCACGAGTGGGCCGCTCACGTTCAACCCCGAGGTCACGTCGCAGAACGTGGTCGTGGCGGTGACCGGCGAAACGACGATCGAGAACAACGAGACCTTCACCGTCACTCTTTCGACGCCGGCGAACGCGACCATCGCAACCGGCACCGGCACCGGCACGATCATGGCCGACGACGCCTCGGCATTCGGTGCGCCGCAGTTGCTCTCCGCGACGGCGGCCAGTGCGTCGCAGGTGAATCTGACCTGGGCTCCCGTCGCCGGCGCGACGACCTATGACATCTTCCGGGCAACGTCGATCGGCTCCGGCTATTCGTTACTGACGACCACGAGCAACAACTTCCATAGCGACAATACGGTCAGCGCGAACACGACCTATCTTTACAAAGTCTGCGCGAACGGCGGGCCGGGCACACCGCCGTGCAGCTCCGTGGATGCGGCCACGACGGTCGTCTTCACCGACCCGACACTCAGCAGCGCGATCAAGGTGAAGGCCGCGCACATCATGCAGCTCCGCACGGCGGTCAACGCAATGCGCGCCGCAGCGGGCCTGCCCGCGGCGACGTTCACCGACGCCACGCTCACCGCGGGCTCGACCAAGCCCAAAGCAGTGCACATCGCCGAGCTGCGGATGGCGCTCGACGCCGCGCGCGCCGCGATCGGCCTGGCGGCGCTCAGCTACACCGATCCGACCATCACCGCGCAGTCGACGAAAATCAAGGCGGCACACATCGCCGAGCTTCGCTCCGGAATCCAGTAACGTTCTGACGTCACGTCGCGAGCAGTTTTCGCAGATCGCGCGCGACGCCGCGCAGCCCGAGGCGCTCCGCCTCGGGCAGCAGCTCGGCGATCAGTTTCTCGACCTCTCGGCGATCGCCAACTTCGTCGAGCGCCTTGGCCAGGTCGAGCTGTTCCATCATCACCACGCGACGCGGTTCCCCCTTGATGGCCATGCGTACCGTTTCGCGGCGCAGCTCCACCGCGCGCGGCCAGTCGCCGAGGGCCGCGGCGACGCGCGCCTCGGCCACGAGGTACCAGAAGAATCGCGCGGAGTCGTCCTGGGTAGACTTGCGCAGACCGGCGAGCCGCCGTCGCGCCGAGGCGGCGTCTCCACGCCGTGCATCGCACCAGGACAGCACTCCACCATCGATCGCCGTCGCGTAGCGCGGGTCGCCCACCGCCGTCAACGCCGCAACTGCTTCGCGAGCGCGCGCCGCCGCCGCATCAGGACGGTCAGCCGCGAGCTCGAGCCACGCCAGGTCTGCGAGAAATCCGCCTCTTGCGTGCGCCATGCGGGCGCCGTGCGCCTTTTCGATCGCCGACATGTAGCGTTCGCGGGCAAGGTCGAGATCCCCACGGACCAGAGCGAGGACCGCGCGTGTGTGAACGATGATCGCGTGGGCGAAATCGCTCCCCACCCGCGGCGCCAGCCCCTCCGCCTCGGTGAGGTAGGCCTCTGCCCGGTCGAGATCGAGGTTCTCGATGGCAGGGACCGCGTGATTCGCGAGAGCGACCACCAGGATGTAGCGGTTGCCGGAATCGCGCAACGCCGTCAACGTCGGCTCGATCAGGGCGTCATGACTGGCCTCATCCCGCGCCCAGTTGAACAGCACCATCAGTTGCATGAGCGCGTTCGCCTCGACCCAGCGGTCACCGATCCGCTGCGCCTCTGCGACGGCCGCCCTGGCGTGCGCGATTCCTCCCTCGAGATCGGATTTCCCCTCGTTTTGCGCGAGCACCACCTGCGCGGAGATCTGACCCCGCTCGTCGCCCGCCGCGCGAAGGCCGGCCAGCGCGGCGCGGAGCATCTTGTTCGCCTCGTCCTGAGTCCCGACTCCGAGGAGAATGGCACCGAGCGCGAGGCGGGCCGCGGCGGCTTCGCGGACCATGCCCGCGGCGGTGTCGCGCTCGATGAGCGACTCCAGCGTGCGCCGCGCCTGTTCCCGGCGATCGAGACGGCTGATCGCCTCGGCGTGCAGACGCTCGGCGCGCAGGATGAGCGGAGCCGCCGCGAGTTGCTGCGCGGTCGCGCGTGCACGCGCCGCTGCCGCAGCCGCACGCTGATATTCGGAGAGCTGGTACGCGACCTGCGCCTCCACGAGATCGATGCGCGGATCGGCGCTTCGATCCGATTGCAACTGCCGCAGCCGACCCAGCGCAGCGTCCGCGGCCTCGGAGCGGCCCGACGCGGCGATGGTGCTGACCAACGCCAAGCCGATGTCGATGCGCTCCGGATCGCGCGCAAACAATTCCTGGAATTCGGAGATCGCTTTCGGCCACTCGTGGTTCGCCGCGTGCGCGGCGGCGCGCATTCGCTCGACCTCGTCGTGCGGCAGGTTGGAGGCGTTTGTGGCGATCAGACTGCCGGTGCGGCGTGCAGCATCCGCGGCGCGGCCGACTTCGCCGAGAACATTCTCCGCGCGCGCCACGCCATCCCATGCGATTGCCTCGTCCGGCATCCGTCCGCGTGACGCCGCGGCCGCGCGGCGAAAACTGTCGCGCGCCGCCGCGCCGTCGAAACGCCGCAGTTTCTCCGCGCCATCGCGCAGACCCGCGTCGTAAAAGATCGCCAGCTCACTCCGCACACTCGACTTCGAGATGCGCCATGGAATGAGCGACAACGCCACGACGACTGCTGCGGCCGTCGCCGCGAGCGCGGCGCGATGACGGCGAAGGAACCTGCTGGTCCGATAGATGCGGTCGTCGCCTCGCGCTGCGACAGGCTGGCCCGCGAGCACGCGGCGCAGATCGTCCGCGAGCGCCTCCGCCGACGGATAACGGTCCTCCGCATCGTACCGGAGTGTCTTGAGCACGACCGCGTCGAGATCGCCGCGCAGCGTCTTGCGCCAGCGCGAGTCGTCAGCTTCGAACGCGGCCGATGGCGGCTGCGGATCGGACTCGTGAATCGTGTCCTCGAGCCGGAACGGAATCGTATTCGCGAGCAGCTCGTACAAGACGACGCCGAGCGAGTAGATGTCGGACGCCGGCGTGATGCGCCCGCCGCGTCTCTGTTCCGGACTGGCGTACGCCGGAGTCATCGCGCGATTCAGCGTGAGTGTCCTGTCCTCGTCGCCAGGCGCCACGAGCTTGGCGATGCCGAAGTCGAGCAGCTTCGCCTCGCCACGGCCGGACACGAGGATGTTCGCCGGCTTGAGATCGCGATGCACGATCGCCTGTTCGTGCGCGTAACGGACGGCGTCGAGCACCGAGAGGAACAGCTCGATCCGTTCGCGAATCGACAGATTGTGCGAGCGGCAGTGCTCGACGATCGATGTTCCTTCGACGTGCTCCATCGCCAGGTACGGCTGCCCGAGCGAAGTCACTCCCGCGTCGTACAGACGCGCGATGCCCGCATGTTCGAGGCGCGCGAGAATGCGCTGCTCTTCGCGCATGGGCCGCAAAGAAGCAGAGTCCACGAAGCGGTCGATGACTTTCAACGCGACGGTGCGAGTGAAATCGGCGCGCTCCTGATCCGCGAGGTACACCGTGGCGCTGCCGCCGCTCCCGATGCGGCGATGCAAGCGATAGCCCGCGATGACCGGAAGTGGCGGCTCGGTCCAGCCGGTGAACAGCGACGCGTTGTCGAAAGTCGGCGCCGAACGATCGGCATGTTCGAGCAGCGCGCGCAACTCCGCTTCCAGCGCGGGATCGCCTTCGGTCGCGCGCGCGATCGCGTCGTCACGATCATCGG
Organism: Thermoanaerobaculia bacterium; assembly: GCA_035626775.1. GTDB lineage: Bacteria > Acidobacteriota > Thermoanaerobaculia > Gp7-AA8 > Gp7-AA8 > QHVT01. Next base: position 47,065 of record DASPNA010000080.1, on the reverse strand, counting down.
CAGGCATCTCCACGAGCCGATCGAAGAGCTCCCGCAGTCGCTCGAACGATCGCTCCGGCCGGCTCATTGGTCACCGCTCAATCTGTGAAGGAGCCATGCGCGCGCGAAGGTCCAGTCGCGTTTCGCCGTTCGTGGCGAACAGCCGAGGAGTGCGGAGGCTTCGTCGATGCCGAGACCGCCGAAGAAGCGCAGCTCGATCAGGCGCGAGAGCCGCGGCTCTTCGACCGAGAGCTGGTCGAGCGCGCGATCGAGGTCGATGAGTTGCGTGGCATCCATCGCCGGCGCGACTCCTGCGTGGAGTCCGTCGTCGAGCTGCACCATCGGCGAGCCGGCACCGCGCTTCTGCGCCAGGTTCGCTCGCGCGTGATCGACCAGGATGCGACGCATGATCCTCGATGCGATAGCGAAGAAATGGGCGCGATCGTGCCACGGGACGTCGCCAAGGCTGCGCAAGCGGAGATACGCCTCGTTGGCGAGAGCCGTGGGCTCCAGTGTGTGGCCGGGCCGCTCGGACCGGAGCTGCCGCGCCGCAATCGACCGCAGCTCGGTGTAAACCATCGGCAGAAGCCGTTCCAGTGCACCGTCGTCCCCCTGTTCCCAGGCGCGGAGGACTTCGGTGATGGGCAGCTCAGGAGCCATCCCTGCCTATTTGACTCGATTCCGGAACTCCGCAGCAATCTGAGCGACGGGCTCTCAGCCGGTCGGTGTCCATGGTCGACGGGCTGAGAGCCCGTCGTTCCAGGGCTCACAACGCGTCGCCGGACACCACGAACCCGGCGCAGTAGAACGGGTGCCGATACTCTTTCGTCTTGAGCCCAGATTGGTCACGCCGCTGTGCAGAAACTCGAGCATCGAGGCGGTGATCCCTATGACCAGCATGGCGTAGACGAACAACATTCCGCTCCCGCGGTGGATGGTCCCACCCTTCTTTACGAACAGCGCCACGAAACCGAGAACGATGGCCAGCCCACCCGCGACAATGTGAATCGGTAAGAGCATTTGCATGGGGCAACCATGATGGCGAGGCTTTCCTGAACGCACGCTGAACAGCTTGTTCAGCATCCGTTCAGTAGCGACACCCTAGCCTGCATGCAAGGAGAGTCCAATGAAACCCGACGTCATCTTGACCGTGACGTCTCTGCTGTCCATTCTCTTGCTTTCGATTCACGTGACCGACGACATCATTCGCGGATTCGACCGGTGGGGACGCCCAAGCCTCAATGGGGTGTGATCCTGGCGGTCCTGTTGTACGGAACCCTGGTGCTGGCCGAACGGCGATCGGGCCTCGTCATCATGCTCATCGGGGGACTCGGCGCGGCAGGCATGCCTGTCATTCATCAGGGAGCCGGCGCCGTCGCCAAATCGAGCGGGGGCTTCCTGTTCATCTGGACACTGTTCGCGCTCGGCGCAACCGGGAGCGTCACCGTGATCCTCGCGGCGTTCCGCCTGTGGAGCCTTCGAACGCGAGGAGCTGATGGGACAATGCCCGCGGTCGCGAATGAGAATCCTGATCGTAGAAGATGAGTTGCTGCTGGCGAAGCGCCTCGCCACGACATTGGGAGAATCCGGCTACGTAGCTGACATCGCCGCGGATGGCGAGCGGGGCGACTTTCTGGTCCGCCGAGGTCTACGACGCCGTCATTCTCGACCTCGGCTTGCTGAAGATCGACGGACTGACGCTGCTCGAGCGCTGGCGCGGCGGCGGAATCGCGGTGCCGGTGCTCGTGCTCACCGCGCGCGGAAGCTGGAGCGAGAAAGTCCGCGGCATCGACGGAGGCGCAGACGACTACCTGACCAAGCCCTTCGAGATGGCCGAGTTGCTGGCGCGCCTCCGCGCTCTGATCCGCAGATCGAGCGGACAGCTCACGCCCGAGTTGCGGTCCGGCGCGCTGCTGCTGGATCCGCGAACGTCGCAGGTCACGCTCGATGGGCAGCCGGTGAAGCTGACCAGTCACGAGCTGCGCGTACTCTCGTACCTGATGCACCATCGCGGCCGCGTCGTTTCGCAGTCGGAGCTCACCGAGCACATTTACGCGCAAACGTTCGACTGCGACTCGAACACCCGTCGAAGTGTTCATCGCACGTCTTCGGCGGAAGCTCGGCGCCGCGACGATCGAGACCGTACGCGGCCTCGGATATCGCATTCGGACGGAATCGTGACCGGCTCTCTCCGCACGCGCCTGCTCGTCGGAGCGGCGGTCTGGATGACGGCCGTGCTGGTTGCGGTCATCGCGGGCGTGGTCCGGTTGACCCGGAACCATCCCGACATCGCGCTGCGGCACGCGACGCACATCACGATGGGAATCTTCCTCGCAGCCTTCCTTCTCGGCGGATTGTTCCTCGTGCGAAAAGCGCTCGCGCCGTTCAGGACCTTCGCGCCGGTCTGTCTTCGGTGAGGGAAGGACGCGGCCAGAGAATCGAAGGCGACTATCCGACTGAAGTGCAGCCGCCTCTCGTGAATGACCTGAACGCAATGCTCGAAGATCGCGAGCGTGCGGTCGCGCGAGCGCTCACGACGGCGGGTGATCTCGCCCATGGATTGAAAACGCCGCTCGCGGTGCTCGCGCAGGAGGCGGAACTCGCCGGCGCCGCCGGCCATCACGATCTCGCAACCACGCTCCGCCAGCAGGTCGAGCGGATGCAGCCACAGATCGACTATCACCTCGCTCGCGCACGGGCCACCGCATCAGTAGGTGAAGCGCCGGGGCTGCGATGCGCTGTCCTTCCATCCGCGGGGGCCCTGGTCCGCACGATGCAGCGCCTGCGCGCGGAACGCGAGCTGACGATCGACATCGATCTCTCGCCCACCCATGAGATCCGCGGACGCAGGGAAGACCTCGACGAAATGCTGGGAAACTTGCTCGACAACGCGTGCAAGTGGGCGCGCTCGCGAGTGGCCATCTCGTCATCCCTCGACGGCGACCGGTTCGTCATTGCGGTCGACGACGATGGCCCCGGCCTCGATCCGTCGATGCGTGCCGAGGTGTTGCAGCGGGGAGTGCGCGCGGACGAGCGGGTCCGCGGATCGGGGCTCGGTCTCGCGATCGTCAGCGATCTCGCCGAGTTGTACGGCGGCTCCATCACGCTCGAAACCTCGCCCCTCGGCGGAACGCGCGCGCGATTGCAGCTTCCGCGGTTGTGAGAGCTAGCGTTCCTTCAGTTCCTTCAGTTGCAGGCGCGATGACTTCGAACCGGCAACGATGTTGCCCGAGAAGTCCAGAACGAGCCTGTCACCGCTCCGCGTCGAGACGGCGATGTCGCGGCCACCGATCCTATCGGGATGAGGGATCGTCTCGATTGTTTCGACCCGTTCGACCGGCGGAAGGAGGAGCCGTGCCCAAAGAGTCTCTCCTCTCGGGTGAAGGAGGAAGATCGTGGCGGGCCGTCCGTCAACGCCAAGTCTGGCACCGGCTTCATCATCGATGCCGGCAACGATGATGCGGCGGTCGTGGCGTGGTGTGGGGCGATCGACCACGATGTGCGTGAGTGGTCCTGCGTGGTCGTAGGCGGAAAGACGCTCGGCGCTACCGGAGTACACGGCGACGCGAGATGATTCGTGCGGCCCGTGTAACAGCGCGACGATCTGTTGGGCCGGTCCGGTTCTCAGCAGGTCGCCAACGCGAAAGTCGCGAAGGGTCATGCCTTCGACAACGACGTCTTTGCGATGTCCATCGCGGTCGAACACGGTGATCGTATCCGCGCCTACGACCACCTCCTTGATGCCGTCGGCGGCGAGATCGGCAACTTCAGCGCGAAAAGCCCGACCGCGGACCTCTCGTCGCCACAAGATCGCGCCGCTCTTGGAAAACGCGGTCACGATCGAGCCTTCGTGGATCGCGCGGGAGATGTTCCGGTTCGGCGGCTCGCCGCCCGATTGATCGCACGCGCAGAGCGGCATCTTCTTCGCCTGGCCATCGATGCTGGCCTGTGTGGCTGACTGGATGAACGGATTGCGATGGCGCCGGATCCAGGCCTTCACATCGCGTTCGACGTAATCGCTCAAACCGTCGAACGTCACGAAGCCACGCGTTCGGCGTGCCTTGCAATCCAGTCCATCGAGGACGGCTTTCGTGAACACGCCATTGCCGTCGCCGTCATATGCAAAGCCGCCCGCGGGAGCGGCAGAGAAGACGATCTGGCCGAAGACCTGTCCCATGGTGTCGATGAGCGGCGCCGCCGTGACTGCGGTCCGCGCGGCCCGCGCGCCCGGCGCGATCCGTTCCCTGCACGCGTCGATGAGAAACAGCGAACGCCGGGCATCGGACGTAGCCGCAATTTCGAAAAGAGTCGGCGTGGGCAAAGCCGTCCGTTCATATTGAAATGCCGAAGCGGAGCCGAGCACATGAGGCACGCCCTCGCGCACAAAGCCATGCGAAGCAATGGAGACGATGAGAATCCCGTCGCGCCCGGCGATGGCCGCCTGTTGTTGCAGTAGCAGGAGAATGTCGGTCTGTTCGGCGGACCTGCGGACTGCACCAGCCTCAATGAGCTCCTCGAGACGCCTTTTCGACGCCGGTTTTTTCGGGTTGCCCGACAACGCGATGACGACTTTCTCGGGCCGCACCAGTTGCACGCGCGGATCGAGCGCGAACCGGTGGGCAAGATCGACGGCGTCATCGGCGGCGAATTGCAAATTCAGTGACTGATCCTTCGTAAACTTCGACACGCCGATGAACAGCCCCGCTGACTGCGCTGGATCGAATTTGCTCTCCACGATCACTTCGGGCTCGAAGATCCGGACTCCGCGGCCATCGCGCCACGAGGGAACGATGTCACGCGTGATTGCAATGACCACCACCACGCCTGCGATCAGGAGAGCAGCGAGCATCCACTGCTTCATGCGCATGTTTCCACTGGACGAACCGGTTGAATGTGGGCGCTGCGGACCTTCGTGCCGGATTGAAAGAACCCGCCGCAATGCTCCATCACGCCGCAGCCGCTGCATTGGGGCAGATAAACGTTCTTCCAATCTGAAATCGACTTCCGCGCCAGCGGCCAGAGGTGCCGGTCGAGCACGCAGAGCTGGTGGTTGTAAATCGAGACGTTCAGCCCCGCATCAAGGAGGATTTCGGCGGCGCTGCGGAGCTCGGTCTGATAATCCACGGGATCGATCCAGAGCACCTTCAGGTTCTGGTGCACCAGCCCGAACATCTCCAGCCCCATCAGCGCGACGTGACTCGCGAACGGAACGTTGCGCGCGATGAATGTAGCAAGTTGCAGCAACCGGGGAATCGACAGCGCATGCAGGACGACGCGAATCTCGATTCGTACGCGGTACCGAGCGAGGTGCTGCAGTCCGAGCACGGTTTCTTCGAATGCTCCGGGGGCCTGCACGATGTGGTCGTGATGAGCGTCGATGTCGGAATAGAGCGGAATGCCGAGCATCAGATCGGGATGCGCAATCGCCCCCAGCTTTTCCGCGAATCGGCGGTAGTAGAACAGGCGCCCGTTCGTCAGCACATGGAGCGCAGTCGACGGCAATCGCTCCTTGCATCGCGCAATCAATTCGAGAAAGCCGTCACGGAACAATGTCGGCTCCCCGCCCGTCATACCGAGTTCCTCGGTCGCCGGATCGATCAGACCGATAAGGCGCAGGTGCTCGTCCAGACGGTCCGAGTCCTCGACCGCTTTGGGCGGCTGCGAGCACATCAGGCAAAGACTGTTGCATTGCTCGGTCACGAGAATCACGTTGTGACGCGAGGAACGGCGATAGAGCGTCCGCACGAACCCGTTTGGATCGACCGCGACGACATCGCCGTCATCGAGGTAACCAAGCTGGCGTAATCCGAACGCGACCGGAATTCCGTCGACGGCCGGCCGGGCACCCAGCGCCAGTACGCCGAGATAGCCAGCCGGATCGCATGGCAGCAGCCCATCTTCGGCGAGCAACCATGTATCGGCGCGATCAGGTCCCGACGGCGTGCGCGCGATACGCCCAACGAGAGAACGATTGATATTCGCTACGCCCGCGGTCTCGTGGAGCCTCACGCAACCTCCTCGAGCCGCGACGGCCGGTCTTGAATCCACGATCCAAAAATGCGACGCGTGGCTGCGTCCCTTTCGTAGAGAGACAGTAAGTGCCGGATGATGAAGAAGTTCTTTTCGTGGAAGTCGCTGGCCGGGATTCGCGGCACGAGATCGCCCGTGGTCGCATAGTGATGGACGGGATCCGCACCGCACCACGGCAGGAAAGCGCAGTCGGCACAACCGGGAATCGACTCCGCAACAGACGCCGTCACGATCCTGCGCAACGTCTCGCCGCCGAAGATCGATTCATAACAATCGCGATGCACATTTCCGAGCCGAAACCGCGTATCGCCCATTTCGGCGAGCATTCGCGATTCGTCGGAGGCATAGACATCGCCATCGTAGTTGTAGACAACGGCTCCGATGCCGGCTCCCGCGGGACTCTGCAAATCGACATAGCCTGTCGCGAACGGCGTGAGCATGCGCGTAAGAAGCAGTTGCGCGTAGGTCTCCACGAGATACGTGCCGCCCGCATTCAAAGCGAGAATACGATCGAGCGCACGGACATAGAACTGCAGAAACTCGCGCATCGAATATCCGGTCGCCCGCACGCTGCGGAGCGCGAAGCCGTATGGACTGAGCGGCCGCAGGAAAATGGACGTGAAGCCGAGGCGTGCGTATTCGTCGACGATGGCCTCAGGGAGCGCGAGCGAGCCCCGCGTCGTGGTCATGAGCGCAGCCACTCGATCCTGGCCCAGCGTCTCGCGAACCCGACGAATCCCCTCGAGTGCGCGCGCATGGCTGTCGTTCCCCGGCCGTGGTCGATTTGCATTGTGCAACGCCTCCGGACCATCGAGCGATGTCGACAGAAACACGTCGTGCTCTTTGAAGAAGGCGAGCATTTCGTCATTGAGCAGTGCCAGGTTGGTCGTGACGACGAACTCGATCTCACGATTCTCCGCCTCCGCGCGCATCCTGGCGTCGAGGACGATCTGCCTCACACGCTCGAAATGCAGCAACGGCTCGCCGCCCTGCAATTCGATCTTCAGCCGCGGCGCGGGTGATCGGAAAACGAGATCGAGCGCGCGCCGCGCCGTCTCTCCACTCATGTCGTAACGCGCGCGATCGATGCTCACCCGCGACACCTGGCAGTAATGACACGAATGCTCGCAACGCAGCGATACGACGAAGAGATGCAGGCTGGTGAATCCGTCGAGGAAGGCTTTCTTTGTCCGGTATTTTGTCGCCAGCAGCTCGAACGGCACGAGACTGTCGCTATCGAAAAGGAAATGCTTCGCCTTGAGATCGAGATATGCGGTGGAGTCCGAGGAGAACTCGTGCCGCACGAACTGCAGAAACTCCTCGTTCGTGAGGTGATGAAACTCACCAACCTCGTTGACGACGAGCGTGCGTGTTTCATCGATGCGAAGAAAGCGGAACGGCAGCAGTCCGAAGGCGCTCATGACGCAATCCCTCGGGGATCGTCATATTCATCGCCTTCGACACTCCGGCGGTCGAGGAGGTCGGCTTCGCAGAAGGCCTGCGCGACGAGCAGTTCTCGGATGGCACGCGTTTCCTCGGCCACGATCATCCGCACGTGCGCGTCGAGCAGCGCGTTCGCGAGCTCGCCGGACAGATCGTGGAGCGCATCGCCTTCGTCGCGCGCCACGAGCTCGATCGACAACAGGCCTTGATTCGCCATACGCGGATGGACGAAGCATCGTGCCATGAACGCATGACACGTCCGCAGCACGAGCTCGAGTGGATAAACGGCAAGATCGACGGTGAGTGTCATCGTTTCAGCTCCACTGTCACGCCGTTGAACGAGGCGGAACCCGTCGAAGCCACCGGCTTGATCGTTCCCGCGCTCAGCGCGATCCGAAGCGCGTCCACTTTGATGCTCGGTGTCTCGACGTATTCGGGATTCCAGTTCGTGCCGTCGACACTCGTTTCCCAGACGACGACCGGCGCGACGCTGCTTGTGCGGAGGCGGAGGAATCGGTGTTCCGAACGGCTATACGAAAGCTCTCTGGCGGCGCGGCGGCCGCTGGTGTGGCTCTCGAGGGAAAGCTTCCCTCCTTCGATACGGAAGCCGACCCAGTTCTCGGAATCGATCGCAGCTGCGACGATCGTGGTCGCGCCACGGGCCGCATGGCGAAGCTCGACGGAGATGATCGTTCCGGTCAGATCGAAGGACTTGTTTGACACGTAACCGCTGAAATGCGCGCTTGGTTTCTGCGCGATCGGCGTGATGGTGAACACGCCGCCAGACTGTTGCGTGCCGATGCTGGAATCGAATGTTTCCACCGGCGTGGCGAGAACGCCGATGGACCATCGCGACTCCAGGTGACCGCCGTCGAACGACTCGCGCAACAGCATTTCGCTCGGCCGTGGCTTCGGAGAGGCCGGCGCAGGATTCGGCGCAGGCGGAGTCGCCGCTTCGGGCGCCGGTTTAGCGGGGGTCCCGCGGGGCGCGGACGACGAATAGTGGGACGAATGCGAGCTCGAATAATGAGTGCTGGAGCTGTGCGAACGATGCGAACTGTGCGAGCTGTGCGAACGATGAGAACTATGCGAGCGATGCCCCGCGAGATGAACGAAGAAGGCGTTCGCCGCGCGCTTGAGCACGTATTTGCCTTTGAACTTCCGCACGGTTGCTTCCGGTGTCAGCACTGGAGAAACAGGAACCCGTGGAGGGCCACCCGTATCCGGCGCAGGTTGCGCGGAGAGCGCCGCGAGGCGTGCGCTCAATGCGACGCCCGCCGTGAGACGGCGGAGCGGCAGCACATCAAGTAGATTCCATAGTGCATCTCTCCAACGTGAATTCGACATGTCGCTCCTTTCACGACGGACGGCGTTTGCGCTCGGCGCGCTCAACTGCGGCAACGTCTCGCGCCATGGCAGTCCGCAGCGTGATCACCAGGGGCGTTCCCCGCAGATCCGAGGCGCGCTCCCACGAGACCAGGGTTTCTTCGGCTACGAGGCGTTCATTCAACCTCTCGGATGCCGCTGCCAGACGTTTCGCTCTAGCGACTCGACCGAGACCAGCCTTGTGCATCGTGCTGATCAGCGGATCGAGGGCAGCCGGCGCAACGCGGAACGCGCGAGCGGCAACGATCATGTCCGCTGCTCTGGACCAATCGCCCACAGCAATACGCTGTCGCGCCATCGGGATGTACACGACTGTTGCCGTGGGTGCCATCTCAGGCCGCTCCCGTGCGTGCGGACTGAGAAGAGCGAGCGACTCTGAAGCGCGCGCCCACAGTAGGCGCCGTGCATCATCCCGCGCCGATCGCAGGATCAGCGCGTCGACGGTATCCGTGCCGGCGGCATGCTGTGGCAGTTCGCTTGGAATACTCGCCAGAGTTCCGCGCGCGGCGGCGACGCCTGTCGCCTCCCTTATGCGCGCCAGGCGGAGATCGGCCCATAGTGACAGAGGAGCCTCGTCGCCTAATGCGCGTAATTCCGACTCCGCGCCATCGAGCTGACTGGACGCGATGAGCCGTTGGGCGTGACCGGCACGCGGTAGCGCAACCAGCGCGAGTGCGATGGCAATGACCAGATTGGACGTCCCAATGGCTAGCCAGCGCCGCGTCCGCGCTCGTCCGGCGGTCCAATCGGCGGCCGCGGCATAGATGGAGACGAGTGCAGCAGCGCTCGCGAGAAGACTCAGAAAGGTGGCGACGTTCCAGAGGAATAATCCGCGGCCCAGCGAGACGATGGCGAGGATGAATCCGATCATCAATAGAAGACGCCGGAGCGACCGTAATTGCGCACTGCGGCGCTCGAACGGTGTCGCCAACTCGGACGCCGGTCCAATCAGCCGCAACCCTGTGAACGAGACCTGGCCTTCCTCGTGACCGAGCCGATATTCAACTCCATAGCGCGGAACGCGTGCGATCCGCAGGCATTGACGGGTCACGCGCTCGCCCGGCATCAGCGTCGCGGCCAGGACCTCGAACCATTGCGGCGGCACTCCGTCGAGGTCGGACGGCGCGAGCACATGCGGATGATCGATCTCGAGAAGCACCTCGGCATCTCGGCGGATTGTCTCGATCGAAGGACTCTCTCCCCACTCGAATTGCAGTGCCAGCGCTTCCGGATGGATCTTCACGACACGCCGGCTCCATGATTCGATCTCGAGCCAGCGCTGGACGCGTCCTTCGCCTTCGCACGATCCGCACGTCGCGATGCCGCGCCGGCACGCAGCGCAATCGAGCTGTCCCTTCCCGCGGCAGTTCGTGCAATTGAGCAGCCGATAGGCGCCGTTTGCTGCATGGCCATACGATTTCCGCCCGCCATTGCAGGCCGGGCAAAGGGTCTTTCCGGTACCGGCGCAGGGCACACACGCGAATTTCTTCTGACCGCCGCAGGCGGTGCAGGTCGCGACGTGATCGCTGAGCGCTCGCAACGAAGCTGGCTCGACGTTCCACACGTCGACTGTCTCGAGCCTCATCACCGAGTTCGTGATGCGCGCTCTTGCGTGCGCGGGTACCGATCTCCACACGACACGCCGTCCATGGATTTCCGTGTCGAGCAAGCCGGCGTGCTCACTCGATTCCTCGATGTGCTCGATCAGCGAGGCGACTTCACGCGGAGCTCCCACCTGAAGCGATGCCCATTGCGCAAAGGCGTCGCGCACCGCCTGATCATCGTTCGCGGAGGAGGGAAACATCCTCTGGAATAGACACGGTTTGCGAAGCAAGGTGAACGCGCCGCACCAACCCGCCGCGGATAGTGTCTATCAACCTGAGATCAGATGTCGAAACGGAGGTTTGACCAGCGCGAGTGGGTGAACGACATCGTGACCGGCACGATCGCGGGCATGGTGGCCGGCGCGGTCGGCGCGATGTTCGTACCCAATCCGCCGTTTCTGGATTTGATCTTGGGTGGCGGTATCGCCGGGCTGGTCTCGCAAATGTTGATCTTACCAGTCAAGTGGTTGTTGAACAGCCGGCCGGACGCGTCCGACGAGACGCAATCGAACGGGAAGGATCAGGATCATGAACCCTAATCGGAAACCAATTCGACCGGCGCTGTCCGCCGCATTCATCGCGCTCAGTACCGCTTACGCAGTAGTGGTGGCCACCGGCGTTCTCACGATCACGCTCTGCCTTACTGCCTGGATGAACGATACGAGCTTTGTCGAGTACTACCAATATGTGTTCCCGCGATTTCGCGGGCGCACGGCCGGCGTCCACATTCCGGCGTTCGGATACGTAGCATTTGTGATGTATGTCAGTGTGGCGGCGTCAGTCGCGGTCCAGGCGCGCAAGAGCATCGAAGGCGCATGGGCGAAACGGCATCACACGCGATGAGCACGGATCGCCGCCAGACGTTCTCCTCGCGCGGCCGGCACGAAGGACTCGGCCCTGTCGGATGCGAAGGCATTCGACCGGACCGATGCGAATGGCGAGGGGAAATACGGGGAGCGCGTTTGTGACGCGCACAGCCACGGAACTACGGTCTGAAGTCGGTACCGTCGCACCGCGGACACGGAGGCAACGTGCCTGGGTTGTCGTCCAGCGTCACTGTCCGGCCACAGCTTGGTTTGGTGCAGCGATAAGTGCCTTCGCCTCGTTTTTCGCCTGTCGTCGACATTTTCGTTCCTCCTGATCGTTCACATCATTACTCAGCGTGCAGAGACACGATCTCGCGCCGCGAGTTCCGGACGAATCGGCACGGCCAGCGTCCCCTCCGTCTCACACACCTGCCGTTCCACGAGCTCGACGCGGTCACCTCCGTAATGAACGGTCGCGACATTCCAGATGCGGACGCCGCAATTGGGCGGCGGGGTAAACGTGCGAACCTGACATCCTTTCGTATAGACCTGCACCATGGCTCCGGCGTCGGCGATCGTGCCCGTTCCCTGATACACGTGGATGAAGTAACGGAAATCACCGACAGCGGCATCGCGTACCGTGAGTGTTTCGTAGCGGCCGGGGTAGGTCTCGTCGACGTCGAGGCGCGCGAATGTGTCTCCGTTCGCCAGGCGGCCATTCTTATTCTCGAAAAAGACCGTTGCCTGATTCGGGAATCGCGTCTCATCGGCCTTCCTGAAATGCGTATCGAGGTCGCGCGGCTCGTCGCGCCAGCCGAGAACGAATCGAGCGATTTCATCGTCGGCGAGGTCAGGCGAGAGCGGAAATGCGGCCCTGGTCAGCCGTCCGGGTCGAATGATGATCTCACGATCAAATCCACAAAAACCGGGGGCCTCCGCGGTAAGACGATGCTTTCCGGCAGGAAGATCGATCGTCACAACGCGCTGCGGCTCCTGCGTCAGCTTTCGGTTCCCCTCCTTGACCGTCGCGGCAATCGGATCGACCGAGCGCATTGCATTGAAGGTCGATACCTGCAATCGCCCAAATGTCGGCGTGAGCTCGACGGGGACGCGGACTGTCTGCAATGCGGCAGCCTGTACCCGAGCCGTTCCCGGCTGGTAGCCCGGAATGCGCGCGGTATACGTCCGGGAGCCGCTGTTGATCCTGCCGATCCGTGCTACGAACACGTTCCCGATCCTGCGAATCGCCGCGGTTTTCGTCTTTCCGGTCGTGCTCTCGGTGAGGACCACGTTTTGCGCGCTCAGGTCGGAACCGAACGCAACGTCCCGCAATGCGAGATCGAGATACGCCGGCGGCGTCAAAAACCAGGGTACGGTGAGTAGCCCAATCCCGGTGAGGATCATGGTCGCGAGAAGTCCCACGGCTTTCCGCTCGCTGCGATTCGTGCTCATTGGCGCGTCCTTTCGGCGTTCCCACGCGCGGCCGGAGTCTGCCGCGACTCATCGACGAGCAATTGATGTGTCCACTGCAAGTCGATCCACGCCAGCACGGTCACGGCCCACCCGAGAAAGAAAAGAAAAAAGAGCAGGACTGCGGCTCTTCCGGACGCGTTGCGGCTCATGAACTTACCTCAACTCCAGCGGGCTGTCGCAAATCGAGCAGCGCGCGCCCGGCATGACGTTGGAGTAGCAGATCGGGCACTGTACGAGTGCGACCGTTGTCGCCGGAACGGGCTCTGCCACCAGCGTCGCAGTTTGCGATGCCGCTCCGTCGCTCAGCGGACCGGCCACTGTAAGGATCGGCGTATCGGTCACCACGGCCGACGGTGCCTTCGGGTCGTAGCTGCAGTTGGGACAAGGGAACTGCTCCTCGTAACCACGCCACGAGTAACACTGCGGGCAATCGAGCGGCTCACCCTCACGCATCGGCAGGCCACACTTCCAGCAGAGCTCGAGATCGTCGGGCACGTGTGACTCCTGGCAGTGCGGACAAGCGACGTTGGTGGCGATGTGTTTCTTGCAGTGCGCACAGAAGATCGCGCGGCGGTCGACCGCTTTCGCGCAATTCGGGCATGGGCGATCGCCAAATTGCTTCTCGACGACGACAACAGGTGTAGCAGGACGCGGAGGAGGTGCGGTCTGTTCTCTCGCGGCGTTCTTGTCGATCTTCGCGAGATCGAGCGCGAAGACGTCATGCCACGCGAGGGACGCGTGCACCACGGCATCCTCTGTCCAGCCCGCGTACTGCCCAGCGGTCTTGCAGTACGGCGCGAGCGCATCGCGATACTCCTGATATGTGAGCGTGTCCTCGAGACCCTTGCCGGTAAGCGTCGCGTATTGCGCACGGAATTGTTTCTCGTCGCCACTGATTCCATTCAGCCGCGTGCGTGCCTCATCGAGGACCGCGTACTCGGGCGAGTACTGCATCATCGTCAAGTCCGGGATGCCGCTGTTGTCGACCTTGCGCGGTGGGTAGACCTTCTCGAGATAAAAGTCCAGAAGCAGCCGGTATACCGCGAGTTTCTTTTGCTCGCGCAGCGTATGGATCGTCTTCTCGATTTTCTGAAGCAGATAACGCCGATGCGTCAGATGCTCGCTGTTCCGATCGCGATAGAGGAAATCGACGGCGTGGGCCTCGCCGCCGAGATTCACATCCTCGACGATGAGGTCCGTCACCCGTTGATAGCTGAATCGGAAAGCCAGCTGATCGCCATCAGCGGGCAGAGGGTGCACGGCGAGTAATCCGAGCACCCGCGCCAGCACAAACGCCTGCAGCGACTCCGCATACTTGCGTGCATCTGCTGCTTCCTTGGGAATCAGATCGCCGAACTGAAAGCGGTTCTTGTCGGTGTGCAGCTCTTCTTTTTCCGGGAAGGCGTTGTAAGCGGCGCGCAAGCCATGCGGCGCAGTGACGGAGCTCGGATAGAACACCGGCACGCCCGCCAGCTCATTGTAGAAAACGATCGTACCGCGGTGCTGCACGCCGATGTTCAGGTAGCTGGGAATGGTGTCCCCGGGCGTGCGAGCGTTCTCGACGAGATGCTTGAACTCGACAACCTTCTGCACGTTCGCGCCATCCTCGAAACCGATCAGACATGGCCGTTGATCGGTGCTCACCGGCGGCAATCCGGTGTGCTCGAGGCCGTGATCGCTCGGCGCCGCCCAGACCTTCGACAGCCGATAAGCCTGCTGGACCATGTCCGTACGCTCCCGCACGCTGAAACGGTTGCCGTCGAACAGCATGGTCAGCGCGTCGGGCTGCTTCGGCTTTCCCGCGATGAAGTCGCGGCATTTCGTCAGGATTAGTCCCTCGACCGTTTCCGATGGCGTACGCTGGATTTTTTCGAGTGCGGCCGTCACGCCCTCGACCTCGAAAACGTCGGACAGGATCCGGTTGCCGAGGACCTTGAGCGTTTCCGTTTCGGCGGCTCCTTCACCTACCCACGTGCGGTACCAGTCGTCGACGTCACCGTCGCGGAAGAGCGTGAGCGTCAGCTCGGATTTCTCAGGCTTCGAGAAATAGGCAATCTTTTTCTGCAGGTGCGCTTTGACGCGCGCGAAACCGGCAAGGAGATCGTAGTAACGGCCGAGGAGGCCTTCCGCGCCGGGATGATCGGCGCCGAGGAAGCGATCGAGCTCGTCGCAGATCAGGCGTCCGCGTTTGGCGATCTGCTTGCCGACGCGCGCCTGGAAGTGACTGAAGAAAATGCCGCGGTCTTCCTCGTCCTGGTCCGCGACCAGCTTTTCCGAATCGCGTTTGAGATCGGCGGAGCGGAACAGAAATTCGCCTTCGTGCCGGCCGATGTCCAGATGCAATTGATCGAGGGCATAGGCGTAGTACTGGACGCGATCGCGCCACTGCGGGACGCGCTTGTCGAAATGGTGCATATAGCGGAAGTTTTCGCTGCGCAGAAGCGCCTTGAGCTCCTTGAGAAGCGAGAGGGTGTAATTCACACCGCAATGCGGGTTGTCGGCGAGCTCCGCCGCCTTCGCCTCGGCGCCGGCTTTGACACGTTCCAGGTATGCGCGCATGTTGGTCTCGAGGAGACGCACGCCCATCCCCCATTCATCCGCATTCTCCGAGTCCTCTTTCGCGAAGAACTGATCGAGCTCGCTCCGCCGCTGACTCAGCAGCGCCGCTTTTTCGCCATTCGGCGCGGCTTCCAGCTCGACGCGCAGCGCCTGTGCTTTCTGCCAGAGGAAGTTGTCGAACGTCCTTCCCCCTCCCGCGTCATAGACCGCGAGCGCGTCCTCGATGTCCGCCCGTTCGATCGGGCCGCCCCCGTCGCGACGCTCATAGCTGCCCTGCGCGCATTGCACGCGCTCGTCGGTCAGGAACTTCGTGAATAGGTGTTCGAGCGGATCGTCGATGATGCTCTTTTGCCAGTAATCGAGGATCTGCGATGCCAGACGGCTGGCGCAGGCCGCCTGCACCCGGTCCGTCGGGAAGGAGATCGTCGCCAGGCCGAACGAGCCGAAGCGGCAGGGGAACATGTCGCCGACGATCGCCTTGTGTGTAGCGTCGTTCCTGCGCCGTAACGCCTCATTGAGGAAGTTGTGTGTATAGACGTTGAGGTTGAACTGCTCGAGATTCACACGCGTGGCGCGCTTCATCCCGGCGAATGAGCCGATCGAATAATCCTGGTAAAGAACCTCCGCAACCATGCGGTAGGCGTCGTACTCTTTTCCTCCCGAGCCGATGGACAGCCCCGCCTCGTTGCGGCCGTCGATCAGATACGTGCTGCTGAACGGTGGCGGCAACATGCGCTCGCCGTCGTGGCCGCTCCAGTCGGCGGTGAAGGTATGACCGAAGGTGTAATGATTGAGCTCCATCAGCGCCGCATAGCCGTTCGCGCGCACGCGCTCCGCGCCCGCATAGCCGCTGAAAAAGCCGGGCAGCAGCAGGATCCCGACGCGCTCCGCATCAGGGAAATAGCGTCTGGCGAGAAATCCCATGTCGAGGAAGGTGCCGCTCCCCGTTCCACCCGCGAGCGAGGCAATGATCACCACTCGCATGTTCGTCGCGTTGAAGTTGAACCCGAATCGCGCCGCCTCGGCCAGGATGGCAGCATCGCTCAATTCGCGGCGGCACTGTTCAAGACGGCCGGTGATCTTCTGATGGTTCGCGGCATCGAAGAATCCCAGGCGGCTGGCGATGCGGACCTGCCCGGCGCCCTCGCGCAGATCGCCGAGCTGCGTGATCTTGCTGCCGGCAGGAAACCACCTCTGAATGCTTGGAAAGTTATTCAGGTGCGCGACGTATTTGCCCGTGCCGCCCGCCACCGTCAGGTCGATGCGTTCCGTCGTCGAGAACTTCACCTCCTGATAGAGCGGATCGTCGCTCATGCGCAGGTCGTACTGTTCCGCGGCGGTCTGATTCTTATCCGTGTCGATGTGCACGAACCGCAGGAACGGTAGCCGGGAGAGCGAACCGTAGCCTTCGACGATCTTGCGGCGCAGGCGCAGCAGCACTTCTTTGCCGGTACCACCAAGGCCAATGAGCAAAGTCGGTCCGACCGGTTTGTCATTGACGAGTTGAATGGGAAGGCTCGCTTGCAGAATGGAGTCGAGGCTCATGGAATTCTTCCTTTACGCCGGCACGCGCCGCAGTAGTAGAACGGCTCCCGAGATCAGCCACCAGACCGCGAGAAAAAGCGCGACCCAGGGCAGCCAAGCCCAATAGAAGCCGATGTCGAGCACGACGTAGAAGGACACGAAAATCCACGTCAGGGTGTAAAGGAAAAAGAGGTTCCAGAAGATCGTCTTACAGAACTCGTCGCGGTAATACCGTAGAAAAAACGGATACACCGCTTTGTAAAGGACGGTCCAGATCATGATCACGGCGAAAGCGACCGCGCCGCCTCGCAGGACCATGTTGTCGGACTGTTCCAATGAAGGCGTTTGCGCGAATGCCGGCGAAGCTAGAAGCGTGGACAGCAGTACGAGTCGAGTCATGACATTCCTTCCTGCGATTAGCGGCCAACCTTCGGCGGACGTGGCGGCACAACGTTTTTAAGTGATGGAGGAGGCGGTGGAGGCACGGCGCGCACGGATGAAGAACTGGGTTTCGGCCGGGTGGGCTTTTTGCCACCTTCGGCCTGAATCGATAACCGGCGATTGGATCCGCTTGTGAATTTGATGTCCCACGTTTCGCCATCCGATGCGGGCATCACGGTGAACTCGGGATTCGCGCGCGCGGCGTGGAACGCATAACTGCTCAGGAGACCACGCGACAAGCGGCCGAGCACCTTCCCTTCATGAACGACGTTGTGTGTGCCGAGGGGACGAAGGGCGGTGAGCGTGTCCGGAGCCGTGGTGATCGAAATGCGATAGGTCCGCTTCCGCGACGACACCAGTGCCGCGACGGTGATCAGTACGCCGAGCACGGCGAGGATGGCGAGCAGGATGGCGCTGCGACTCGAACCGGTGCGCAAGGCGAAGCTCACGGGCACCACGCTCGGGCGGATGCCCGTCAGTGAGGTGACGTCCTGGAACGCGAAGATCGAGGAGGCGTGATCGATTCCAAAGATCCCTGCCATCTGCTGTCTCTGCAGACGGACGCGAACGTCGGTCAACGACATGCGCACGGCACCCGTATAACGCACCGTCGCGCCGCTCCACGCGAGCCTCACCCATTCCGCGATGCCGCTCGGCGAAAAAGACACCGGCTCGCTCGATTGCAGCATGGCGTGGATGCGCCGTGCGCCTTTGGGCGGGATTTCGTTGTCGATCTCTCCGTTGAACGGCGCGAAGATTTCCGCGGCGAGCGGCCGTGCGCCGAGGTCGCGCTGCGCCCACGGCTCCGCGACGAATGGCGAGGCGATCGCCAGCTCATAGCGGCCGGCCGTGACGGCGTGTTGCGTGAGGTGACTCTGAATCTCGCCGTCGAGGTCCAACTCGACGCTCTGGCCCTCGCGAAACATCCCTTTCTCGCGGTCGGACAGGACGAGTTGCAGGTCGGCGCGCAGCGTGAGCGGCCGTATGCTCAGATTCTTCAGCTTGAGGTGCTCCCGGCCGGGAAAGAGGTCCTCGAACTTGCCATCGTATCGGGCAAGCGTCTCGACCGGAACTTCCTCCGCGGAAATCAGAATCCCATACACGGCGAGGGCCGAGCTGTGTCCATTCTCTTCGAACGTGTGTTTGAACAAATGAACCGAACGAAACTCGCTCGATTGCGCCAGCGTCTCGAAGAATCGCTGCACGCCCGCATCCGGCTCGCCCGCATTCGCCTCGACGATGTTGTCCGTGATGAGCCACACCAGCCCTGTGAAATCGCGCGAGAACGCCGTCAGCGTCTCCGTCAGGTACGTGTGGCTCCCGGCGCGCGGCGGAAAATTCGCGACCGCGCTCGAGGCGTGAAACTCGCGGATCGGCACCACCGGATGGACCGGCACGATATCCGATTCGGCAAATGCATCGCGCGACGTGAATGTCCACATTCCCACGGTGTCGCCGCCGATGTCGGTCTGGCGGCGCACGAAGTCATCGAGCCACGGCTCGAATTCCGGCAGCTGATGAAAGAAGTGCACGCTCAGCTCCGCGCGTGTCCGGCGTCCAGCCGCTCCGGGTGGGCGATAACCGGGATGCATACTGCCGGAGTTGTCATAGAGGATACGCATCGGAAGCGGCCCGTCGGAGCGCAGACTCGCGGCGGCGTCCGTCGATGCAAGCAGCGCAATTACGATCGCGCAGAGCGCCTTCACGCCGCGGCACCTTTCGGAACAAGCTCGCGGACCTCGACGAGGCCATCCTGGTTCCCCGCGACGATGTATGAATCGAATGAAGCGAGTGCAGTGATCGGCGCGGTGCTGTGCTCTCCGATCCGCCACACTTCGTGGCGCGGCAAATGCGCGATGTTGTACAGCCGCACGCGCCCGTCCTCCATGCCCACCATCACGGCGCACCCATGAACGATGACCGGCGATCCTCTGGTGGCGCGCTCGTGTGGCGCGAACGAATCGCGGACACCCGCTCGCGAGAACTGGATGCCGCGGTTGTCGATGCGCACGCTGTTGCGATCCCACTCGTCGCCATAGGACGTGAGCGCAAAGAACTGCGTGTCTTCCTCGAGTGGTTCTTCGATGACTCCGCTCGCAAGATCGATCCGATAGAGGCGTTGTCCTTCACCGAAGACCGCGAAGACCGTTTCGCCGAGAAGGGCGATCGGCTGCGACGCGAGCTTGCGCAGCGCCACCGGATGAGTCGTCAATTCATCGCCGATGACATGCAATTGCACGGAATCGTCGGTTTCCGAAAAAAAGACGGTGCGTAATCCCGCCGGATCCCCGGCAACCCAACTGAGCTCGCGGGCGGCGTGCAGTACGCGCACGGTCAGCCGTTCAATGACCTGCAGTTCGCGCCGATCCGGCAGGGCTACGGTGACGTAAACCCGGCCCGCGGCCGCAGTCAGTGCTTGAATCGGCGTGCCGCCGACGGCGACGGACCACAATGGCCGCACCCGCGGCGTCTCCAGCGTCATCGCCGCGAGCGCATACGCGGTGACCTGACCACGCGTGGCGAGATACAGAATTCCGTTCTCAATGCACGGCTCCGCGGTGATCGGGCCCTGCGCTTGAAACCGGCACATGCTTTTCGTCTGTAGCGGATCGGCGATCTCCACCACGCCGCCAAGCGAAACCGCGACGACGTGACCGTCGTAGCCGAGCAGCGAGCGACAGGGATCGCCGAGGCGCAGGCGAAGATCGATGGATTGGGTGAGGCATTCCGCGTCGGAAGGACCGGCGTTCACACCGAGACGGCGCGGGCCGCCTTTGTACGCGGGCCAGCTCCCGCTCGCCGGAGGCAAAGGCGTCCCGCAATTCCGGCAGTAGTTCGCGAAGGCACGGTTGCGCGCCGCACAATGCGAGCAACGCTTCACATAGCGGCCGCACAGGCACCGCGCGCTGTCGCTGATGACCTCATGTGCGTTCTCCGGTTCCGAATAAGGACAGGTCACTCTGTTCTCCGTCACCGCATCCGGTTGACGATCACCTCGGGTTGCCGAAGCACCAGCAGTCCTCCTTCGATGAAACCGTTGCGGACCACGCCCGTAATGACACCATCCGGGAAACGAGGGTCATTGGAGGTCGACCGGCCGATGTGCCGCATGCTGTCGAACGGGGTTTCGCCCGGCGTGACTTCGATCGGCTCGACCGCGGCAATCTGCAAGACCTGGCGCACCAGGCCCACGCCGGCCTGCAGCTCTTCGGCGCGCTTCTCGAGCTGCGCCTGCTGATAGCGCTGCAGATAGAGATCCGCGAACGGAAGGAAGCTGTCCGTCACCCAGCTCTTGAACCGGAACTGCAGACGGCTGGCCGCGTCTGAAGTGAGCAGCGTCGCAAGCTCACGAGTGCGGAATACTTCCTCCGCGTCCGTCTCCAGTCGCGGAATCTTACCGCCGACGACACGCGAGATCAGATCCATCTTCTGCACGAGCGTGCGGTGTTCGCGGCAGGGAACGATCACCGAGTCGAACGTCGGCTTGAGATCGGCGGGCACGACGTTTTTCAGCGCATCGAGCAACTCGCCCCACGCACGGTCTTCCATGGCTTCGTCGAATGCGGCGCTCAGGTCGGGGTTCGCGCGAAACTGCTTCCACGACTCGACCAGCACCTGACGCTCGAGAGTCACGCGATCGATCGCTGGTTGCGGCGGTCGCGACGTGAGCTCCTCCACCGAGCGGGCGACCTTCTCGAAGTCCTCGCGCAGCATGTCGAGGCCGTTCACGATCGGCAGCAGCTCGGAAGCTGTGAGCACGCTCGCGCCGTGAATGGCCTCTTCGAGTTCGTCGATGGCGGTACCGATCCGCTTCGCGGCATCGAGCTCCTGCCGCACATCGCGTTTTTTCCGGATCAACTGGAAAGCGAGCAATGCGACAGTGATGGCGGACAGGCTCGTGCACGCGGTCATCAGAATCGTCGGGAGCGTCATTTCGTCACCTCCAGTTCCTCGGCGAACCGCGCTCGCGCCACCATGCCGGCGGGCGTGCGGGCCTCGACTGTTCCGCGCAGATGGCGCCCGGTCCGGCTGCGGCGCAGATTCACCGTGAGCCGCAGCGGTTCCGATCCGCGCAGCTCGATCCGCAATGCGCAGAGTGTTGCGTTTCCTTCGGGCGCGCGATCGGCGCCCCACAACAGATGGATGAGGAAGGCGTGGCCGGTGGCGGCATCGCCCGCAACGCGAAAGTCCCTCTCGACATGACACGCTTCGCCGGACGCAGGCAGTTGCGCATGTGAGAGCAGTTCCAGCGCTTCGCCGCGAAACGTGTTGATGCGCAGGCTGCCGCTCGGCTCGAGCACGAATCGCGCGCGCATCGCGAGCGCGACGTTGCGCAGTCCCTGATCGACGACCGGCGCGTCCACGTCGTACGAACCGAATGCGCGGCGCACGGCGTCGAGCGTGAAAATCTCGCCGGTAAAGAGCAGTGGCAGCTCCTCCCCTTCGATCGAGGCGAGCGGCTCGCGGAGCCGTTCCGACATATCGTGTGTCGCGCTCCAGTGCTCGTTGAGGACGCTTTGCACCGCCCCATGCGTGATTCGAGTAGGCAGCGAATCGGGAGAGCCGGTCAGCAGTGTCGTGAGCGCGCGTTCGAACGCTGCGCACGGAGTCATATGCAACGCTTTCGCGATACGCGCGCTCCAGTAGTTCCAGCCGAATCCGGTGAGCGTGACCGAGGCGGCGGTGCGGAGCTGGCGGGAATCGGAGCCGCCGTCGAGGACGACGCGATGAAGATGCAGGTCCGTTTCGGACGCTTCGACGACGACACATGCGCACGGCGCGCCGGGAGTGAGAGCCATCGCCGCGGCGAGCTCGCGCCGCACGATCACCACCTTGCGAAAGTCGCGACGCCGAAACAGCTTCTGCATCACCAGCCGTGTGTGCCGTCCTGCTTGTGCGGGCAGCACGATGATCGCGTCGACGTCGCGCGGCGCAAGCTCACGCTCGCGAAGAAACGCGAATGTCGGATCGAGTAGCGCATCGAGCAGCACCAGTCCGACGCGCGGCAATGCGGCACCGGCCACGCGATCCGCGAGCGCAGCGGGAGACGAAAGGACGGACAACGGTGACGTGATCTGTAATGCCTCCGCGGACGCCTGCGCGTCCCATGGCCGACGCAGGCCGATGCGGCGCGCGCGCTGGAAGAACGCGTTCGGGCCGGCTTTCGCGATCGTCTCGAGAGCGTCCTCCCAGACGAAGTCTCGATCCTCGACAACGCGCGGTTCGAGCAGGATGTCCGACGACACGTGCCGCGTCGCGACGTTGCGAATCTCCTGGCTGCATGGCACGAGCTCCCCGCCGGCGGTGACGAGCAGGGCTGACAACACGCGGCCGCCACAATCGACGATCAATTGCGGCCTCATCCCGTCCAGCTCTCTTCCTCGCGCAGGCGCGCAGGCTCGATGGTCACCGGATTGCCATTGGCGAATACGCGCAGCGTACGATTCGGACCGATCGCGAACGTGACGTCGCAACCCGACGTATCCGCTGCGTCGATCGAGATCTCGCCGATCAGGCTGACGTGCGGATTGCCGACGATGGCTTTGCCGCTGCCGGTGTTCTGATAGAACTTCAGATTGAGATATCCGGTCGGAGGAATCATCTCTGGCGGGTACGGCTTGGTGCGCTCGATTGGATACTGCGCGCCGCGCTCGATCACTTCATCGAATTCGGGCTCGATCGGATTCGTGAAAGTCTCGACGCCGTAGCTGTGCGGCAAGCGGCGGCCGTCGCTGAGCAGCAGAATCCGCGCTCCCCGAACGACCAGCTTGGAGCGCATCCGGCCGTACAATGCCGCACCCTTCGCGACGCAGACTTTCAGATGCTCTTCTTCGAGCAGATCGCGATCGTTGGCGATGCCGGGGAACATCGCGCGCACGCATTTGCGGATCTGCGGCAGGAGGCTCTGCCGCCCCGTGTGCAGGATGTAGTCGATGTCGCCGGAATCCACTTCCGCGAGCGCCAGCGCGGATCGAATGAGTTCCTCGGAACGCGCGACCACCGGCTGGAGCAGGTTGTTCACGACCTCGGCGGACAGCGCTTGAATGCGGATCCCGCGCGGCGCCTGCTCGAGCCGTCCCTTCTGCATCCGGACGATCAGGTCCGGCCGGACGTCGACCGGCGTCTGCTTCTTCTCGGCGATACGGATCTTGGTGTGCTCGGCGAGGTCCTTCCATTGCGCGCGGATGCGCAGGAGCTCGCGCCAGACATCCGCGCTCCATCCCTCGGCGTCACGGCGGCGCTCGAGGTCGCTGAAGTTCCCCGCGACCAGCGTCGTGTCGAGCTCGAACTTCGACTCCTGGCGGCAACGCCGCAGCAGCTCCTTCATCACCAGGATGTCGATGTGGTCGCCGCCGATGTCGTTGTCGCCAAGGTTGGCGAGAATGCGCAGACCGGTCCCGCCGGTGGGCACCTGTGTGACGCTCGCAATGGCCACATCGAGCGTGCCGCCGCCGTAGTCGAACACGAGCAGCTTGAGTCCCTGCTCACGCGCGATGGCGTTTGCGATCTCGACGGAGTTGCGCGTGTTGCGCAGGAAGTCGAGGTAGTAGAGAACGGCGGCCGAGGGCTCGTCGAGGATAATGCCGGCGCTCACGGCGGCGCCGATCTGCTCGCTCTGCTGCTTCTCGACGCGTTGCACCCGCTCTTCCTCGGTATCAAGCCCGGCGGCGGCGCAGGCCTCGAGCACATCGCGGATCTGCAGGTCGTGAAAGTTCGCCGGAACGGTGATGATCGCTTTGCGGACGTCGTAATGCGCGCCGTTGCCGGAGTCCGCATGCAGTTTCTCCTCGGCGAGCTGCACCAGTTTGCCGATGATCAGCGACGCGAGCTGCGCCGCCGAGTACGAACGATCGAAGAACGTGCGATCGCGCTCGTAACCCATGACGCGCTTGATCGACCGTACCGTCCGGTCGGGCGCGGTGTCGGCTTCGTTGCGCGCGGCATCGCCGATCTTGCAGGTGTCGGAATCGTCGAATACCAGCACGCTCGGGATGAGCTCTTTGCCGGATGCCGCATCCTTCACCAGCGCCACCCCGCCCTTCTCGCGATCGCTCAAGACCGCGACCACTGAATTGGTGGTGCCGAAATCGATGCCGATGTAGTCGCGGTACTCCTTCGGTTTCACGACCGTCAGCTCGACTGGCAGCACCAGCGGCTCATGACCGTGCTGCCGAATCGTGACGTTGCCGCGGTGCTTTCCTTCGGTGAGCTCGCGCGGCGAGCAGACGACGCGGAAATCGAACGCTCGCGCGAAGATCGTCGGCGACACGGCCTTCTGCAATGCGGATTCGGGACACAGCAACGTGAACCGCGTGGCACGTGCGGCCACCGTGATCCACGGCTGGTCGCTCTCGATCGAGAGCACCTCGATGTCGGTCGTGCCGAGATTCTCGATGCGAACGGAGGTGGTGTAGTCGCGCTTCGCCAGAGCCTGCTGAAAGCGCGCGAGCGCCGGGGTGAGCTCGACGCGATGGCGAAACGTTTGCGCGACCGCCGGGATGACGAGGACATCCGGGTGGTTGGCGAATTCGATGCGCACGGCGCTCTCCCTTGGCGCGGCTTCTCCGAGCGCGGTCTCCCAGATCACCGGAATCGAAAGCGTCTCGCCCGGCTGCACGAGCCGATCCCCGTACTCGCCTTGCACGCGCAACTGAGGAGAGCCTTCCGCGCGCACATCGCGAATGCGCAATGGCGTGCCGCCAAGGTT
Source organism: Thermoanaerobaculia bacterium (assembly GCA_035626775.1). Lineage (GTDB taxonomy): Bacteria > Acidobacteriota > Thermoanaerobaculia > Gp7-AA8 > Gp7-AA8 > QHVT01. The sequence continues at coordinate 22,112 of DASPNA010000080.1, read as the reverse complement.
CTTCACCTGCACGTTCCGCTCGGCTGACTTCCCTTCTGCGACGTGCTCGAAATCGACCTTCGATGTGATGAGCTTCGGCGCAGGTCCTGATCGAATGTCGAGTGCGAACGTCCGCTGCTTACGCGAGTCGCCGTCGACGATGCAGACGTATTCGACGACGCGCTGAAATCCGGCCGGCAGCTTTTGCGCATCGACGCCGACGCGAACCCGCAGCTCCGCGTTCGCGGGGATGTCGAGGGAGGTACCTTGCTCGAACGCGATGCCAGGGATCGGAGTGCGGTGCCGTGGCTCGATGTCGACGTGCATGCCACGCGCGCTTTCGTTGCGCAAACGCAGTTCTTTGACGGGCGCAATGATCGAGATGAGGACCAGTGATTCCGGCTCGAGCTCGAGCAGCAGCAACAGACGTCCGCACGCGCTGCAGTAGGCGTCGTCGCGACCTGGCTCCCATTGATGGCAATAGCGGCACTCATTCCGGCTCATAACGCTCCTCGCGCGACGATGAAGAGCAACGTGAGCAGGAGCAGCGCGAGCAACGCCGCGACGGTCTGCGGACGCAGGAGCGAATTGCGCGGCGGCAGAACGTCGATCGCAACCGGCACATCGACAGCGGCCGGCTCTCCTCCTTCGATCCGCATCGCCACTCGCAGCGTGTGCGCGCCCGGAGCGAGCCGCGCAGGAGCGATGGTGATCGGCAGTTGCGCCGATCCCGCCTGTCCGTTGCTGGCCGCAGGAACGACGGGCCATGCGCGAATCTCGAGAAATCGAGGAATCGCCGGACTCGATGTTCGCGCCGGCAGACGGCCCCAGTTCTCCAGCTGCGCGGTGGCCGTGAATGTCTGATCCGCACGCAGGCGCACGCGACGCGGTGCGGTCACCTGTACGCGCGGCTTCGCGGCCATGCGCTTCGCTGCGAACCGCAATTCGATCTCGCGCAGCTCCGGACGCGGATCAGTCGTGCGGATGCTGAGCCCACCCTCCTGCGATCCGAGCAAACATGGCCGCAACCGCACGACGAACGGCGCGGTTCGTTCGAAGAACGGTCCCGGGAGCGGACCGTCGCGATGCTGGTCGTCCACTTCGAATCGGAGGAAGGCCGGCAGATCGACGAAGGTCACGACCAGCGGAATCGAGGTCGCGTTCGCGATCGACAGCTGATACGGACGGTCGTCATCGCCGAAGTCGAACGCGGCCGGCTCCGGCGATCCGTTGAAGGTGAACTGCGCGAACGGATGCGAGCTTCGCGCGGTCATGCGCACGCCGAGTTCCTGGACACGATCGCCGGCGAAAAAGCGGAGCGCGCCGCGGAACTCGCGCTCCACATCATGCGCGATGACGACTTCCAGCGAAGTGTCGTCCACCCACCGCGAGGTCAGCCACGAAGGCTGGTCGACAAGACGGATCTCCCCATCGCCCGAGAAAACATGCAGGAGGCTCCGTGCATGGCCCGGCGATACGACGTTGCCGAGATCGAGCTCGCACCCCTCGGGCGCCGGCCGGATGTCACGGCCGGCGAAAATGAGCGGCGGCGACGGCAGCGGTTCGAGCCACGTCCGCGCGGGCGCGCTGAGCGCACCAAGAAAATGGCGCTGCAACGCCAGCACGGCGTCCCGGGAAAGATTCATCGCGCCGCCGTGACGATTCCGCCGCGCGGGTGCGCGTTCGCGATGATGTAGAGCGGTCCGGAGCCGCTGGCTTGCGGGAAGCGCCCCTGCTCATCTTCGAGCAGCGCCTCGACGCTATATGTCCCCTCGGGCGCCTTCTTCGGCAACGTGATCTCGACCGTCGACTCGATGATGCCGCCGCCTTTCTGGACGGTGAAGTCGTTCGGGCCGACGCCGAGGATGTAGTCGTCGCCGTATTTGAGTCCGCGAAACATCCGGATGCGGATGGCTTCGTTCGGATCCGGTCCCAGCACGAGATAGCGGATGTACAACTTAGCCGTCATACCCGGCTTCGGGTTCGCGGGCAGAAACGTCACCTCTTCGACGCGCGCCAGGTAGCCCTGCGATTTGTCATAGCCGGCGTGGCGAATGGCGAGATCGCGGCTGGCGAACACCTGGTCATCGTGTTTGCCGATCGCGAAGCCGGCGATCGCTCCGGCGACTGCGCCGGCCAACGCGCGCTTCACCATCTCCTCGCTGTTCGCACCGACGAGACGGCCGGTGACGAGGCCGGCCACGCCGCCGATGATCGCGCCGGCGATCGCTTTTTTCTTGGCGCGGCTCTGGCCTGCCATCCACTCTTTGAGGTTGGCGGGCCTGGTGGTCTGTCCGGGCGGTGGCGCCGGAACGGTTGCACATGCGGTGAACAGCAGAGTGATGATCAGCAGAGATGCGATTCCATGTCTCATGCGCGAATTCCTCAACGCTCTTTCCTCGGCGGTGACGAGGGTTTCCGGACCGGGGTGTTGCTGGTGGTTCCTACGTGGATGTCTTTGAATGCGTTCCTGCGGCCGTCTTTCGCCTGCTGCAGCAGCTTTTTGGCGTGCGCTGCCACCGCGGCAGGAACCTGAGGATCCTTCGTGATCCGCGTCGCGAAGCGTTCCGCTTCGGGCCAACGCTCCGCGCGTATGTCATCCTCAATCTGCGCGAGCTGCGCAGCCCATAGCGCGTCCTGCGCTTTGCGCGTCTGTGCCGCGACCTGAGCGTTGATGACGCGGTCGCGCAGCGCGGCGATCTGTTCCCGCGCCTGCTGAAAGTCGGCCGGATATCGCTGCGCCATCTCGGCGGTGCGATCGAGCTCCCGGATCGCGGCAGTGAAGTTTTCGGCAACGAGCTCCCGTTCCGCGCGTTCGAAGCCGCGAGCGATCGCCTCGCGCAATGCATCGATCTCGCGCCGCCGCTTTGCCTCGCTGTCGTCGGGCCGCGGTGCGAGAAACAGAGGCGATTTGTTTTCCTGCGGCCTCGGATGGTTCGGCACCGGTTTTGGCGGATCGATGGGACCTACACCGGGGTCGAAAATGATCGTCGTCGTCGGCCTCTGGACCGAGGCCAGTCGCGGTGCCTGGGTGGGAAAGGGCACGGTCTTGCGTTGTGTGACGAGGACGGTGACCGCCGCAACGAACGCCCCTGCGATCACCAGCGCCACAACCGCGGTTGCGCCGCGAGGTTCGGCGTCGTCGGCCAGAATCAGCGGTTCCGTCGGCGCATCGCCGTCGACGACGGTGTCATTCGAGGCAATGGCTGCCGACGCGAGAAACCCGGCGGCGCCGGAAAGGAGCGCCTCGCGAAAGGCAACGACCGAAGAGAACCGCTGGTCGCGATCGTAATGCCAGGCCGTGGCGAGCGCCTCGCACAGGCCGGTGGGCAACTCGGGGACGAGGGTGCGCAGATCGGGCGGGCCGGCGAGCCGTTCGTGAATCTGCGCGAGATACTCCTTCGCCTCGTAGGCCGGCCGACCCGCGAGCATCCGGAACAGCACGAGCGACGCGCTGTAGATGTCGCTGCGGAGGTCGATATTTTTCGCTTCGAGCTGTTCGGGCGACATGTACGGCAAGCTGCCCATCACGTGCTGCGAAGTGGTGACGCGCGGCGCTTCGGTCAGCAGCGCGATGCCGAAGTCGGAGAGCTTCGCACCGCTGCTGCACACCATCACGTTCGACGGCTTCACATCGCGGTGAACGATCTTTTCGCCATGGACGTACGCGAGCGCATCGAGCACCTGCGTGAACAGCGGCAACGCTTCGTCGAGCGCCATGCGCCCGCGAGGCCGCGCACGGAGCAGCGTCTCGAGCGATCCGCCTTCGACGAGTTCCATCGCCAGAAACAGGTCGCCGTCTTCCTCGATGAAGTCGTAGACAGTGACGATGTTCGGGTGCTGCAGTCGCGCCTGTGCCTGCGCTTCGCGGCGGAACCGCTCGCGCAATGCCGCATCACCGGCATTCTTCGGCAGCAGTGTCTTGATGGCCGCGTACCGCCCGAGCGTTTCATGCCTGCCTTTGTAAACGCGGCCCATGCCGCCTTCAGCCAGAACTTCGATCTGGTATGACCCGATTCGTTCTCGCACGGTGATCTCGCTCGCGATGAACGGAGAGACACCACGATCACGATTTGGTTCTTTGCCACAGCCAGACAGCACCGGTGATTGCGACAAGGAGAGCCGCGAAAAGGACTGTCCTGGCGGGACCAGGACTCGCCGCGCGCAAGCGGTTCGCCTGGATCAGGCGCGGTTTGCAATCGCCCGGCACGACGGAGAAACCCGACCAGCGATCGCGAAACACGTCGAGGCGCCGCCCACTCGCATCGATGGTCGTGATGCGCACGTCCGTCCAGTACCGCCCCGCAAGCTCGCAGAGGAGGTCCTGCGCGCTGCGAAATGCACCGGCACCGAAGCCGGCGTCGCGTTCCATCGCCACGATCGCGCTTGCGCCACCCGGTTTCGCGAGCGTAATCTCCATCGCGAGCGCGTATCCCGGCAGCTCTTCGAACGCATCACCGCTGCTGTCGAGGACTCGATAAACGAGCGGAATGCGATCGCACGGTCGGAGCGTGTCCGTTTCCGCGGGACGCAGCAGCATCCCGCGAGGAAAGAACTGCTGCGACAGGATGCGCACGCGTGCGTCGCTGCGCGACTTGCGAATCGTCCACTGGCCGGGCGCTGGACGCGGGACGACCAACGTCGCGAGCACATCTCCGAGTTCGATCGACTCGATGCCGCCAGCTCCCGCACGAAGCGGCGTGGCGCTGCCGGGCGGAAACACGTCCACGGCCGACCCGGCCGACGCGCGAAAGATGTCGAGCACGATCGTGTCGAGATACGGCGGCACCATGAGCGTGTCGATCGCCGGATTCGTTTTCGCGGCCGCGGCCTCCGCGGTCCGCGTCCCGACCAGCCGCGCGACGGTTTCGTGCGCCTGCGGCAGCAGACGATCCGGCCGGTCCGCGACAGGCTCCACGCGTCCGAGGTCGTGCCACATTGTCACGTTGCGGGAGTCGAGTAACAGGATGTCGATCGTGATTTCCGCCTGGACGAACCGTGTAGCGACATACCGCCGCAATTGCGCGCGATACGTGTTCATGTCCGCGCCGCGCACATACGGCATACCGTCCGTCACCAACACGATCGCCCTCCGCCGTTCGGGGCTCAGCGGGATGGAGCGGAACAACCGGTCCGCCACGACGAGCGCGGCGAGGACGTCGGTGTCGCCGCGATCCCGGTATCGCAATGTGTCGATGCGACGGCGTAATGACCTCTGTGACTCGCGGCCGCGAACGGAGGTGAACGGCATTTCGACCGTCGCCAAAGAGCCGAAACCGATCACGGCCAGGCGGTGCTCGATCCGATTCGCAGCGGCGTTGCGCGCCAGCAGATCGAGCGTCATCCGCAAGAGCACGGTGTCGTTTCGCGAGCGTCCGATCATGCTCGTCGACCGGTCGAGAAGCACCACCAGGTCGAGCCCTTCCTCCGCGGATGCGGCAGTGCCGGTCAATGCCAGCACGACCGCCGCGAACGAACGGAGCACGCTACTTCTCCAGCCGGCGCTGGATGTCGGCGATCTCCATCGCGACCTGATCGAGCTCCGTCTCATTTCTCATTACCTCCGACCGTTCGGACTCGACCGCTCGCTGCTCGGCGGTAATCTGCTGTTTCAATGACTGGACGCGGGTCTCGGCCTCATCGAGCTTCTTCGTGACGAAGGCAACCTCCTGGGCAAATTCCCGGCTCAGCAGAGCGACGCCACATAACGCAATGCCGACTTTCGTCAAGGCCGACGCGTCGTTCGAGAATGTGTTGCTCGCGCCCCAGGCACCTCGGCCCGTGCGAATGCATTCGGCGGCCGCGCGGTGATTCGCGAGCAGGTGGTGGACATCCGTGTTGTACGCCGTCAACTCTGCATTGAGCGTGTCGAGCTGATGTTCGGACCGGCGCATCGCCTTCGTGTGCTCGGTAATGTTCCGCGAAGCGAGCGCATGCCGCTGCTGGAGCACGGTGAGTTGCTCCTCCAGCCGCCGCCTCTCGCCATTGCACGCGGCGGCGATGAGGCAGAAGGCGACGAGTTGAGCGCCGATCCGCATCACTACTCCGCGCGCCACCGCCCTTGTGGATCTCCCGTCAATACGAATGCCGCCCAATAGCGGGGATCGCCATAGAGCGGATTGGCCTTGACCGCAAGCTGCGCCTGACGCAAAGCCTCCGCAATGGAGACGCCGGCGACCAGCCGTTCATAAAACGCTTTCATCAGTTCGGCCGACGCCGCGTCGTCGATGTTCCACAAGGTAGAGACCACGCCGGGAGTGCCCGCATAGAGGAGCGCGCGCGTCAGACCGATCACTTCGTCGCCGCCGCTGCGCGCGCCGATCGCGGACTGGCAGGCAGAAAGAACGACAAGATTGACTCCAGTCAGGTCGAGCGACGAGAGAATCTCGTCGACGGTCAGATTACCGTCGTATTTGGTTCCCGCCGCGAGCGCGATTCGACTGAACAGCGGATTCGTGGGGTCATAGATGCCGTGAGCCGCGAGGTGAATCAGATCGACCTTTCCGTCCAGATCGTAAAGCAGCCCTTCGCGCGCCTCTGCGCCCAGTGACGGCTTTGTACCGAGTAACCGGGCAACAACAGTGGCTTCCTTCGCCGCGCCGGGCAGTCCGGATAACGACGTTTTTGGATCGCCGACGATCAGCGCCCTGCCGTCCACCGCCGTTTCCTTCGCACTGAGAAACTGCAGTGCACTCGCGCTCGGGGCATACGTCAGCGCGAAATCTTCCAGCAGATCATGCCCGTTCTTCGGATTTCGCAATGCGGCGAACGGCACCCAATGCAACATGCCATGTGGGACGAGAATGAGCTTTTGATGCTGAATGGCGGGAAGCAGTGGGGCCATGAGCTGCTCGAACGCATCCTCAGCCGTTCCCGGCTCATCGCAACCGTCGAGCACGGAAACTCCACGAATCGAGGAGGTGGAAAATCCCCGCGCCCAGCAAACAATTCGCTGCAAATCGCGGTGTCCGATCGGGAGACGCTCGTAATGCATCCCCTTCCGATCCACGACCCAGGCGTGGACGTGGCGCGCGGAAACGAAATAGCTGATCAACGTCGCGTCGGCCGGCAATTGTTCGCGTAATGTCTCGAGCGGCAACGACTCGACATTCGTCAGGGCCTCGTATTCCGGACTGGAGACCTTCACCTGCGTGAGCACGGTCTTGTAATGCTGCCGGGCCCGATCGAGATCGGCCACCAGCACGGCGTTCGTTCTCCCACTTGCCGCCACCTCGTGCTCGCGTCTCGCGATTTCCGCGCGCAGAATTTCGGCTTCCTGCATGAGCCGAGGATCCGCGCCACGCTCGGCATTGAAGCGGCGATTGCCGACCATCTGCAGAAATGCACGCGCTCGCGCGCGTTCCGCTTGTGCGAAGGCCTCCTCGGCACGGCCCTGCAACATGAGCATGTCGATCAGGATGTCGTAATACCAATGACGGCGGTTCCCGAAGTAGCCGGCCAGCATCTCTTCGACCTTGATATCGTCCGCCGCGACATTGAGCGCCTTCGCCACGTCGGTGAAGTAGCGGATTCCCTGCTCATGATTTCCCTCGTTCCAATAACTCGCGCCGATCAGGCCGAGCAAACCGGCGCGGAAATCGTTGTTCGGGTCGGTTTCCAGTATCTGGCACCACACAGTGCGGGCGCCCGCGAAATCTCCCTGGTCCATGAGAGCCTTTCCGCGAGCGACCGCGGGAACTGCCTGCAGGAGCGGCAGTCCCGGAACCGTAGCTGCCACGTCCGGCGTAATGGATTGGCGTCCACCACGAAGCCACTGATGCCCGGCCTCCATCACACCGTCCGCTGCGCCAAGTCCTCTCGCCTCGGCTAGCTGATGCCACGCCTGGAAAGCCACATCGAGGTCTTGGGGTAAAACCTCACCGGCCATGAATCCACTCATGCTCTCGAGCAGGTCCGCCAGCGCGCCCGCGAGCTTGAAGCCGCTCTTACTCGCCAGCTCTCGCGTCTTATTGAGATCGGCTCTCGCATGGTCGTGCATCCCGAGCTGGATATGCACTTCCGCGAGAAGAAGCCATACTGGCGCTTCGAGGTACGGTTCTCTTAATTGTTGATAGAGCTCGATCGCACGGCTGAGATGTTTTGCTGACGTTCCAAACGTCCCGCGGTACATGTGCAATGTCCCGAGGTCGCAGTGGATGGCGGCCTGCCGGGAGACATGGGCTCGCTTGACGGCGCGTTTCAGCAGTTCCTCATAGAGCGCCAGGGCATCGGTGAAGCGACCGGCCTTCAACAGCAGGCCCGCGCGGTCCTCGAGGACGAGATCTTCACGCGCCGGATCATTCAACGTCCGCACGACCGTCAGTGCCCGGTCGTTCCACTGCAGCGCTTCGTCAACGCGGCCGGTCAGGAGCTCCAGTTCGGCCAGCTGATTGAGAATCCAGAGCTCAGACCGTGGATCCCCCATCGCCAGCGAGCGAAGCATCTGGTTCCCGCCGAGCGCCTTGAGATAGTGTTCCCGCGCCTCGCCCAGACGCCACTGCCGACGGCGAAGCTCGCCCATGTGCCGGGCGATCACCGCGTCGAAACTGCCCGCGAACATCGCTGCGGCGGTAACGGCCTGATTGAATTGTTCCTCCGCCTTCTCGAGCGCTCCTGCTTCCATCAGGACACAGCCGTAGCTGTCGCGGGTCATCACCTCCGCGAGTTTGAGCAGGATCGGTTTCAACATCTCCGGATAATCGGCGAAAGTGCCAAGCATCGCCGTCTGCACGCCGAAGACGGGCCCCAGAATCTTGATTGCCCCGAACGAGAACTTTGATTGTGGCTCCGCTGCCTTTTGCAGCATGGCGAGGGCGCGCTCGTGAACGGCGATCGATGCGTCGATCTGTCCTTCCTGCTTCTCGAGCTCCGCGAGCGTGCGCAGACTCAGCCAAGCCGTGAAAGTGTCGTCGAGCGCGAGGAATTTCGCCGCGGCGTCCTCGAATCCGACCCGCGCAGCCGCCGGATCCTTCAGTGCCGCATCCGCCGCGGCGAGGAGCATGACCACGCAGGCCTCTCCCAGAGCATTTTGCTCGCCAATAAATTTCGCACGAGCCATCAGCAGCTCCTCTTTCGCCTCCTGATAGCTGTGCTTCATCAGTAGCTCGCTCGCCGCGGCCAGCGAATCTTCTGTCGCATGCGCAACCGAGGGGAGCATCACAATGGCGAGACAAAGAAACCGTGCGAAGTTCATCGTGCAGATCTCTTTCGTGGTACCGATTCGAAAACGACCTTGTCGATGGACCAGTTCGGCGTAGTGCGAATGGGATCGCTCCCACGCGTGCCGGCGAGCGTGGACGCGAGTAGCTCTTCGAGGGGCGAATACCTCGCGCTCATATGCGGTGCGCGCACGCCGAGCCATTGCAGGCTGGCGAGATTCGGCAGTTGCTCGTCGGTGAACAGGAGAAAATAGGTATCGATCCCGTATGGCTCAGCCACCACAAACCTCCGCGTGCCGATGAGCGGAATCTCTACGGGCGGGCGCCGCAGTGGCTCACCGGGCGTGGTCGTGAACGGCAGCAGGTTTTCTACCGATCCCCTCTCAGGCGATGGATAGAGCAGCACGCTCTTGCCATTACTGTCGATGGCGAACACATAGACGTAGCGCGAATAGACCGGCTCAGCGCGCGATGATTCACGCTGGCGGAGGACCAGGCCATAACGGACTCCGCCGACGAGCTTCCCGTTCTCGACAAACTGTCCTCCGTCGAGATGCCTCACGGCGAGGCGATAATGCGATCGGAACGCACTCGGTGAGGGAAGCCCGTGCCATGCCTGGACTCGACGCAATCGCACAAGGTTTTCGCGCAGTGAAACTGCATCGTCTGTCCAGGCGGTCCGCAACGGCAGGACACTGCGCGCGTGGTCGCGAATGGACGCCGACGGCCGCACCCACGCGTATTCGATGCGGTCGTGGGCGAAGCGTCCCGCCAGAACGTAATCCGCGGTCTCCGGCCCCGCTGTCAACTCGGTGCCGGAGATCTCCGACTCGCCGAAGATCGCATCGATGAATTGCGAGTGCGCCGGCAAGTGCACGAACAGCGAAGTCCTGGAGCGAACACCATCGAGCAGCCCGTCGCCGCACTTGCGCCTCCGTCCCTTCGCGACGACTTCCCATCCCTGGTCACGCCAGCGCAGCAGGTGCGCGGGAGTTCTTTCCGTCGGATCTTCGATCCAGCGCATGCGGCGTTTCGCAGCCGTTTTGCGAAGTGACCGCGCGATTGGCAACACTTCGAAGTTCGCCCTGGGAATCCAGACACGTAAGGGAGGACTGGGAGGCGCAGCCCAGCTTACGAGCTCGAGCAGAGCGCCCGAATGAAGCAGTGGGGCGCCACTGAGCACGCGCGCGGTCGAATGCGCAACGCCGCTGAGCGATGCGACCTCGAGCCGCACATCGTCGCGGCCGACGAGCCGCAACTCGCTGCCGACCGTGACGCCACTCGCCCATCCGCCCTGCAACAGGTACGTTCCCGGACCCAGGGATTTTTCGATTGCAATGACTTCGCGGTCGTTGCGGCGATTCGCGCGGATGCCGAGTAAAGGATTTCTGCGCGCATCAGCGTTGGCGGCGAATACCGGGTCCTGCGCCGGCCGCTCCGCCTGCAACCGCGCCCGTGCGCGCAGAAACGTATCGCTTGCAGGCTCGCCGGGGTCCGCATCGCGCATTGCGCGTGCAAGCGCCCACGAGAAAGCACCGCGGATTTTTCCGTCATCGCCGAGCGTCTCGAACGCGAGATCGAAATCCTGCGCCGCGGACAGAACCAATGCGCCGCGGCTTTCCGGGCTCTCCGGATTCCTGGCGTCCGCCACGTCGCGTGAGTCCGGCCGGATGGCCCGATACCGCATCCCGCCATCGAGTCCGCGCGCACCCGACCCGCTGTGGCAGGCGTCGAGGACGATCGTCAGGCGCGCTCCCTGATCGAGGATGCCGTTGAAGAACGGCAGCAATTCCTTATCGCGGATATCGTTTGCGCCGAGCCGCGAGTCGGCGGGTATGAGCGATTCGTCGAGACGGTCCTCTTCGCGCGACAGCGAATTCCGGACCTGCGAGCCGTGTCCTGAGAAATAGAAAAACACGACGTCGTCCTTCTGTGCAGGCGCGAGGAGATGCTTCTGCAGGGCCTGCAGGATCGCCTCGCGCGTCGCCTGCTGATCCTCGAGCACGGCGATGTCCTCGCGCTGAAAGCCGTAGAGCGCGACGAGCAGCTCACGCATCATCTCTACGTCGTTGAGTGCACCGTCGAGATTCGCCCACGCGCGGTCGGGGGGCGCACTCCGCTCGGGTGCGGGCAGGCTCGATGCAGAATAGTCGTTGATGCCGATCAGCAGTGCGCGACTGCGACCTGTCTGCGCATTCAGCACGCTCGCGCACAGCAGGGACACCAGCGCCAGAATCAGACTTCCTTTCATCATCACGCAAAGACACGAAGGCGAGTGATGGGTTCGTTCCGACTTTTTCTTCGGCCCGGTGTCCCTCTCCTCCATAAGGAGGAGTCATGACCGTTTCGCTTGCCCCTGTGGAGAGTTTCTGCCGCGATTGCGGCTCCGTCATTCACACTCGCGCCGAAATCTGCCCCAAATGCGGCGTGCGCCAGAAAGCACTGCCCATGGCGGGGACTCGCAGCCGCGTCGCCGCGGGAATCCTGGCGCTGTTTCTCGGCGGCATCGGCGCGCACAAGTTCTACCTCGGTCAGCCGGGCCTCGGTATCGTCTATCTGCTACTCGTCTGGACGTTCGTGCCGGCCATCGTTGCAGTGATCGAAGGGATCGTGTACCTCTGCATGTCGGATGCGGCGTTCAACACCAAATACAACGCGATCCCGTAACGTAAAGAGCGCCGCGTTTCCGCGGCGCTCTTTTTCTCGCCTCATGGATATTTGACGATGGGACAGAGCGATAAATCGTACGGCGCCTTCGCGCGCGGGTTGAGATTGAGCTGTTCGAGCAGATTCGACCAGAGCTCCGCCTTAGGATGCACGGCATTCCAATCGACCTGTGGCTCCGAAGGAGATGCCGGCGACGCAGTATGAGGAATGAGCCGGTCCGCGCGCGCGGGCGGTGACTGCACGAGGTCGTAATAGATCTGGAAGTGCTGGCCCGGCGCAGGTGTCGGCGCAATTGTGTCCGGCGCCGGCGCGATGAATGGCGGCAGATTGAGCACTGCCACTTCCACGACGCCCTGTTCAGGGTAAAGCTTCATGGAGCGGCGATTTTCGCTGTCGGTGAATTTCTGGTCGACGATCTCGACAGAATCGCCGGGCACTCGAATTTCGGCCGCCACCCAGTTCGCCGCTGCCTGTGCATACGGCGCCTCGGGACCTTCACCGGAAGGTTTCCGGAAATGAACCGGCCGCGCCTTGCCGTCGATCTTCACCAGCGAATAGGTGAACAGCTTTCCACTCCGCAGCTTCAGCCGCGCGGCGATCATGCAGCCCGGCGGCGGATCGGGACTGGTCACAGCGGCTTTGAAGCCTCCAATGCCGGGCGAAACCTTCGAAAGCGAGGTCACCCACGTGAAGTCTTCGCGCTGGGCCGGCGTCATCGGCACGAGCTGCAGCGTACCGTCCTCATTGACCGTACGCACATCCGTGCGAATGGCCAACGGTTCCCCCGGACCCTGGAGCGTCAGATCGGAGCTCGCAAGTTTCCATGCGCCACCGCTGAGGATCGCACCATTGAGCGCCGTCAAAGCTTGCTGGGGGGTCTTGTTGGAATAGAGGAGTTGTGCGATCGCCGTGTTATCGGTCGTGGTGCACGTGCCTTCGCACGCGCCTGCACGGGCGAGGAGAAGGGGAGTGTGATGCGCCAAGGGCGCACCGTTGGCCAATGCATATTCGTGCGGCGTATTGACGAGCAGCACGACGACTTCTGTGCCTTCCGCGTTCGGTAAGAGCGCGATCAGGCCGCTGAAAAAAATCCGTAATACGAACTCTGTCATTGCGTTCTCCTTGTCATGTCAGCCGAAGCCGGGAACGGGGACGGTGCATCACCAATCACCTGAAATGCGGACCAGCCCCAGGGTGCCCGTCGCGCTTCTTCAGGGCGACCGAGCATGTCCAATTGGGCTTGGCGCAGCGCATCGTCGGCGTCGCGTCCGTCGCGGTAATATCGATGAAACCGCACCAGCAGATCCTCGGTCGCGTAGCTGTCGCTCACCTTCCACAATGTACCCACTACCCCTGGAACACCCGCGACAATCAACGGCCGTACGAGCGGCGACAGACCTTCAGGACCGACCGCGGTTCCTCCCGCAGTACTGCACGCCGATAAGACGGCCAGGCGGGCTCGGGTCAGATGTAATACATTGGAAAGACGCTCCGCGTCGATCGCACCCGTATCGCTCCCTGCCGGCGCCAGCAGTAGAAACGAACGGGAGGGAACGTCCGGATTGGGAAAACCGTGTACTGCGAGATGAATGATGCTACTGTCCGCCGCCCGCCGCAGAAACTCCGGCACGGTGGCGTCACCGCCTGTCCGTGGCGGTTCGACGCGCGCAACGGACGAATAGACTTCACGAATTCGCGCCACTTCCGTACGCGCATTGATGAGCGGCTCCAGTTTGAGATCGAGCCGCGGATCCACGGTCGGATCGGCAAACAGGAGCACAGACTGATCCGCGAACATTTCCAGTTGCTCACCCCGGACGCGCGAGAAGGCATAGAGTGTGGCGCTTCCCGATACGGAGACCGCATGGTCTTCGATGAGATAGCGGTTGCCATGCCTGAGCGCGACGAACGGAAGCCCATGCATTGACCGGTCGGGAACGATGACGATGTTCGCTTCGGACGTTGTCTTGTGCCATCGCGCGACCACCGCCAGCGGCTGTTTGAGCAGTGCGTCATAAGGCGCGCCAAGCATCCCTTCGAACCGTTTCGTGTCACGCAGTGACGCGAAGCGTTGCAGCGAACGAGTCCAGCGCCGGATTTCCGATTCACGAGCGTCTAATTTCAACCGCTGGGCATTCCGGCGGCCTACCACCCACACGTAAGTGTGATCGTCGTGGACGCTGTATTCGAGGAGAAACGTCCCCTCAGGCAGGTATTGCTGAACATCGGCGAGGCCAAGCGGCTCGTCGTCATGCAGACGATCGCGAAATGAATCCGGCAGATCGTCGCGCTCCAGAATCCGCTGCAGCGGCTCGTATCCGCGTGCCTTCTCGGCGTATTCGAACGCTTTGACATCATCGCCGGCGGCAACATGCAAGTCGATCAGACTTCGATAAGCCTTTTGCGCGCGCGCGAAAACCGCTGACCAGAGTCGCTCATCGAAGCCGCGTTCCGGACTGCGTGGGCGCTGCGCGCGGCTCTCCAACGCCGCTTTCTCCTCGGTCCGAAGACTTGCGACCGCAGATTCCAGATCTTCGGCCGCCGCGGCATGATTCCCGTCCAGGCGATACAACTCCGCACGCTGAATGCGTAGCGATGCCGCCAATGACAGGAAAGAGGTCTGCGCCGCGAGATCCACTCCCCGGGAAAGCGCGTCGATGGCGCTCCGCCGATCCCCTCGGCCGACGAACGTATGGGCCTGCACTTCCAGCAGGCGCGCCTGGAAGGCGAGTGGAATGTCGACGTTCCCCTCTTCAGCCATACGCGCTGAAGCAGCGAGATCCGCCTCGGCTTTGCCCACATCCTTCAACAACGCATAGATGCCGGCACGCGTCCGCAGTGCGATGCCCAGATTCTTCCGAAGCTTTTCGAGGGTTGCGTCAGGAGCGGTTGACAGTTCTTTCTGTAGGAGCAGGACGGCTTCGTTCTGATAACGGACCGCGACGTCCGGATACCCGAGAGCCACGGCGGACAATGCATTTTCGCCGAGTTGAATGTGACGCGCCTGCGGGTCCACCAGATTGCCGGCATCACGCTGCGCTTGATATGCGGCTCGCCATGTGAGTTCGACGTGGCCGATCTGGCGAAGTAGTCCGCCGAGGTCAGACTGCATCCGGGCAGCGTTTTCACGATCGCCGATACTGTGAAAGATTTTCCGGGCCTGCGAGGATTCAGCATATGCGTCGAGATCACGGCTTTGATGCATGAAGAGCAGACTGCGCGCGGCATGGACTTTTCCGATGATGCTCGGATAACTCGTCGCAGTGGCTTCGATCGTCTCCACGACGGCCCACGCCTCGTCGAAACGATGAATCTGTGTAAGCGACCTGACTTGCTGGAGCATGGCCGCGTATCGTGACGGGCTCGCCGCTGCACGCAGCATCTCGGCCGCGCGCGCATAATCTTCGGGCGTCGTGTCCTTGGCCCGTGTACTCGCGAGAACGGCGTACCCTTCATGAAGCAACGCCGTAACGCGCGGATCTCTGATCGAGCGAATCCGTTCCACGGCGTCGAGCAGATAGCGATCGCTGGGCGGTTCGGATGCGGCCATCGCAATTGCAGTCGCGAATCGAAGCTTTTGGTCCGCAGTAGCCTGATCTCCGCCTATGGATGCTTCGGCCCATGCCGGCAATAGGTCTTCTTCGACGAGGCGCTGGACCGTTCGACGATAGGGCGCGATCAATTGCAGAACGGCCCTGTGATCGCCGCGGGCCGCGGCATCCGGCAGCAGCAGGCGCCGCGATGGCCATTGTGCTGCGGCGGTGTGGCTGCGCCGTGCGAGCAGACGCTCGTGGTGGTCCTTCGCTTCCCGCTCCCAGGGCGACGCCGCATCCCGGCGCAAAGCCTGCCATGATTCGATCGCGTCGTCATCGAAACCGAGGGCTTCCAAGGCAAGCGCGTAATTAAAGTTCGGAACGTCGGTTGCACCGGGCAGCTGAACCGCACGAGCCGCAGTGTGCAGTGCGCGGACGAAATCCGAGGGCTGGTTTCGCCGTTGCGCGCGCACGTAGTACGCGCCGGCGAGATCGGTGAGGTATGCCGCGGTCGGATGCGGCCCCTCCAGCGCTTCCAACTTTTCGATGGCCGCGTCCGTGCAAACATCGACGTACACAAATAATCGCACTGCTTCTGCGGCCGTATTCATCTTGTCGTCACATTCACTGACGTCAAGAGACACGAACTCGGCGGGCAGGTTGATTTCCGCCGGCCCGCAGCGCACGGTCTCGACCACACGGTCCGCCGCCAGCGTGTTCGTGCAGGGCGTCCATGCGTCGAACCCGCTCAGGCGAGCCTCCGTCAGCCGCAACGGTGGCTCCTTCCGGCAGGTCAGGAAGATGCATACGAACAAAGAAAGAAAGATGGCGACCGCCGGCCGCCACGGAAGGAGGAAGATTTTCATCGGCTTTACCTGCTGGAATGACCGGGGTAATGATATAGGGAACGCCGCATGGCCGATGATCGCGACGACCGGTTCGAAAAGCTGTATGAGTACTATCCGGCTGTCGTGTCACTGCTCCGCAAACTCGATTTCGAGCTCGACGACGCCCGCGATCTTGCACACGAAGTCTTCCTTCGTGTCTTTCAAAGCATGGATGCGTACCGGGGCGAGTCGAAATGGAGTTACCTCGAGACCGTGACCCGCCGCCTCGCCTACAACGAGATACGGAATCGTCATGCCGCCAAGCGGAACGGCCTTCACGTCGCAACCGAAGAGATCCTCGAGCTCGATGACAGCCGGACGCTTGCGCCGGACGAGGCACTCAGACAAAAGGAAAGTGCCGGCCGACTTTACGACGCGATCCGGCAGCTCAACGCGGATGAACAGAAATTGATCCTGCTGCAGCTTTCCGGCGCGTCCTATGAAGACATCGTCTCGCTGACGGGATTGAAGCTTTCTGCGGTGAAATCCAGGCTTCACGTGATCCGGAAGCGCTTGCGCGAGCTCCTCGGTGAAGATGTCGAAGGAATCGGTGGCGGCGATGATCAGTAAAGAAGCGCGCGAAACTGCATATCGACGTCTGCTCGCCCAAGGCCGGCAAAGGCTGGGACCTCCCCCGACATTCGGGGAAGTGGAGGCACTGTCACGTGGCGAACTGTCGGACGCGGAGGCCGGACGCGTACGAGAACTGCTGATCCACTATCCCGATCTCCTGCGTGTGATGACCGAGCCGTTTCCGTCAACGGCTGAGGGAGTGTTAACCGAGGATCAGATCGCGTCGGATCTGGCGAAGATTCGCGAGCGCGTCCGGCGGGAGGCCGCACCGCCGCCTGCGCTATTCCGAAAGCCGGCGGTCATGTGGCTCGTTGCTGCGACTGTGCTCGTCGCGCTCGCCATCGGCGGTCTCACGATCCGCAGGATGACGCTCGATCCTCGTCCGGTCGCCACGCTGGTGCTCTATTCGGACGGATCGAGAGGTAGTTCGAACCACCCACGCGGCACTTCGCAGAGCGTCCCGGCGAATCTCAGCACCTCGACCGACTATACCCTCAGGCCCGCATTCAGCGGCAGGCGACATTACCGCCACTATCGCGTGGAGCTCGTCGACCTCAATACTGATCCTCCCCGCCCGATCTGGTCGCAGGACGTCGAACGACAGCGCGATGGTACCTATCCAGTCACGCTCGAAACCCACGATCTGGACGCCGGTCTGTATCGCCTGGTGCTGTTCGGCATCGACGATACCGACGACGTGCTCGCGCAATACACGCTGCGCGTTTCCTCGCCTTAGCCTTAGCCTGCGATCATTCACCGTGGCGTGTCCCCGGGGAATGTCCCCGCCGCCCGTCGTGAATGACCTGAACGCACTGCTCGAAGATCGCGAGCGTGCGATCGCGCGAGCGCTCACGACGGCGGGTGATCTCGCCCATGAATTGAAAACGCCGCTCGCGGGTGCTCGCGCAGGAGGCGGAACTGGCCGGCGCCGCCGGCCATCACGATCTCGCAACCACGCTCCGCCAGCAGGTCGAGCGGATGCAGCGACAGATCGACTATCACCTCGCTCGCGCACGGGCCACCGCATCAGTAGGTGAAGCGCCGGGGCTGCGATGCGCTGTCCTTCCATCCGCGGAGGCCCTGGTCCGCACGATGCAGCGCCTGCGCGCGGAACGCGAGCTGACGATCGACATCGATCTCTCGCCCACGCATGAGATCCGCGGACGCAGGGAAGACCTCGACGAAATGCTGGGAAACTTGCTCGACAACGCGTGCAAGTGGGCGCGCGCGCGAGTGGCCATCTCGTCATCCCTCGACGGCGCCCGGTTCGAAATTGCGGTCGACGACGATGGCCCCGGCCTCGATCCGTCGATGCGTGCCGAGGTGTTGCAGCGGGGAGTGCGCGCGCCAGCGATTGAGAATGGATTGGTCGACGAGCCGTTGGCCGTCGAAGTGACGGACTGGTAGTAGCGGAAGTGCGGCGCATTGCTGCCGATGTTGGCGGCCGGGCTGTGATTGATGGTGGAGAAGCTGCCGTCGTTGAAAATCTCGAACGCCACCCAGCGGAATGACAAAGACACGCCTCTGAGTCCCGGCAGCGCTGACCAGCGGATGTTCCGCTCCGACGTCGTCCCGACCTTGACCACGGCGATGTCGGTGCCGCTGCCGTTCGCGGCTCCCCACCCGGCCGCGCCGTGGCGTGAACGGATGTCGTGCGCGGTGCCGGACCGATCCCCGAACGCGCGAGCGTCAGCGCGGAAGGGAAGCGTCGGCGTGACGGTCGAGTCGGTCGGGCCGGTGATACTGCCGTCGCGCGGCGGTCCCGCCGGTCGGCGTCTGAAACTGCGCGAACGCAGGAATCGCGAGCGCATCCCATGAGGAGGGGTACCGGTGCGAGCAGGATGGGACTTCGCGCTTCGAACCGCAATGTAAAAAGTTGCGGCCGCGCGATGGGGAATGTCCCCCGCCGCCCGCAAGTTCTTGCAACTCCGTGAAGGCCTGCTGTATCTTCCCGGCCCGAAGCTCAGGCTCTTAGCTCAGTTGGTTAGAGCACCACCTTGACACGGTGGGGGTCAGCGGTTCGAGTCCGCTAGAGCCTACCAATCGCCATCATCTCCGCCGCCTTCGGGCGGCGTTTTGCTATGAGCCGACTGCGCGCCCGCGTCCGCAACGCCGTCTTCCGCGCCGTGAAGCGCGTGCCGCGGCGCGCGGTATCGCCGGTCGTGAAGAACGACCTCTTCCACGCCCACGAATCGCTCTTCGAATTCCTCGGCGCCTTCGGATCGCAGCGCAAGGTGCTCGTTCTCGGCGGCGAGGCCTATGCCGCGCACGCGATCGCGCAAGGGGCGGCGCGCGTGACCGCGGTGCTGCCTTCGGCGGCGTCGCGGTACGGGCGGCGCGCGTTCGCGGCGGACAACCTCGAGTTTCGCAGTGACGCGACATCGGCCACAAAGTACGACGTGGTCATTCACAACGGCGTTCCGCGCGACATCGCGGCGTTGCGCGCATCGCTCGAACCGAACGGCAAACTGCTCGTTGCGATCACGCCGGCGGAGGACAAGAAGCCGCTGGCCGGCTTCGCGAATGTGCGGCGCTTCGTCCACATCGCAAACGTAGCGCTCGACTTCTCGTCGCCTCTCTTCACCGACGTCCCGCGAAGCGCGTTTTCTTTTCACGAGCTCGGGCTGCACGACCTGATTCCGCACCACGCCATCGGCATCGTCTACCTCGCCACCGACGATCCTAAATGGCGTGACCTGCAACTGCACCTCGGCTGCGGTCCGCTCGCGCTCGAAGGCTGGATCAACATCGACAACCAGCCCTATGCCGGCATCGACTTCCGCTGGGATCTCGCGCGCGGCATTCCGTTCCGCAACGCGCGCTACGTGTTCGCCGAGCACTTCATCGAACACCTCAGCTACCAGCAAGGCGTCGACTTCACACGCGGTTGCCGCGCCGCGTTGCACGACGACGGCATCCTCCGCCTCTCGACGCCGAACCTCGACTGGGTGTGGAAGGTCGGTTATCAGCCGGAGGCGTGGGCGAACGAAGACGAAGCACTGCGCGATTGCTTCGTCATGAACCGCGCGTTCCGCGGCTGGGGCCATCAGTTCATCTACAACCTCACCACACTCACCGCGCTGCTGCAGAACGCGGGGTTCGCGAACGTGCACACGCTCACCTACGGTGAGAGCGACACGCCCGCGCTCGCCGGACTCGAACGCCACGAGAAGTACATCGACTCGCCCGATCTTCCGCACGTGCTCGTGGTCGAAGCGAGCGGACGGCACGAGGTGACGACCATCCGTGGCGCAGCGAACATCGCGGAGTACTTGCGAGACGTGGCCGCGGTCTGAGGCGATCCAGATCGCCTCATGCGCGACTGGTCACCTTCAACCCCACGATCGACACGAGCAGCAACGCCAGAAAGCCCATGCGCGCGAGCGTCAACGGCTCGTCGAACAGCGCGATGCCGAGGATGGCGGCGCCGAACGCGCCGATGCCGACCCAGACCGCGTACGCCGTGCCGATCGGAAGCGTGCGCGCCGACCATGACAGCAAAAACATGCTCGCCGCGATGGCGAGAATCACGAGCACCGACGGCAGCGGCCGGCGGAAACCGTCCGTGTACCTGAGCCCGACAGCCCAGCAGACTTCGAGCACTCCGGCAAAGATCAGCGCGAGCCATGGCAGCGACATGGGCGGACGATAACGCACGCAACGCTGGTCACACCATTGCAATGTCCGCCACGGGAGGAACTTATGGCAAGAACCGAAACGAGCGAGCGGAAGTCGTCCTCGCGCAGCAAGAAGAGCGGCAACGGCAGCGGCGGCGGCGGCGCGAAGTCGATGCTGCGCAATGTCGTCGGCGGCAGCGCCGCAACCGACACCCTGATCGATCTCGTCGAGCGCCTCGGCCTCGTCGACATCGTCGTCGGCCGCGTGAAGTCGCGCATTGAAGAAACCGACGTCGATGATCTGCTCGATGAAGCGACCGAGTATCTCCGTCGCAATCCCGAAGTCCTGGTCGTCACGCTCGGCGCCGTGACCGCGGCGACGGGTCTGCTCGTGTGGCTGAACAGCCGGCGCGAGTGGGACGGCAGTGAACGCCGCACGCCGGTCAACGTCACCTCGGCGCCGGGACGCGTGCGCCGCACGACTTCGCGCTCAGAGCAGTAGCGGCACTTCGGCGGCAGCGGCCGGCACTTCGTACGTATCGCGCGCGGATTTCCGCACGCGAATACGAGTGTTGCCGCCGCTGACCACCGCGACGGAAACGTCGATCCCGACGGCTTTCCAGCCGGCCAGCACCGCTTCCTGCGGCGCGCTGCCGGATCCGAACAACTCGCCCGCCGCGCGCCACGTCGCGTCCGCGCAATGCTGAAAGCGCGAGCGCGGCCCGAGCTCATTGGTCAGCGCGCGATACCAGATCCGCCCCGCGGTTTCCCATGCGTGTCCGCCGAGCAGCGTGGCCACGCGATAGAAGGCGTGATTGGGAATGCCGGAGTTGATGTGCACGCCGCGGTCGTCGCTCGACGTCTTCACGTAATCGCGCATGTGCGACGGCTGCGGATCGAGGCCGAGGACGCGATCGTCGTACGCGGTGCCGGGTGCTTTCATCGAGCGGATGGCGACGCCGCGAACGCGCGGCGTGAGCAATTCGGCGCCGATGTTCCAGTCGGCGCGCGAGGCGGTCTCGTTGCGCCAGTACTGCTTCACCAGCGTGCCGAAGACATCGGAGAAATGTTCGGCCAGCGCGCCGCACTGCCCGCTGAATCCGAGGGCGGCGGCGTATTGCGTGAGGCCGTGAGTGAGCTCGTGCGCGACGATGTCGATCGATGCGGTGAAGCGATGAAAGTACTTGCCGTCGCCGTCGCCGTAGATCATCTGCCGCCCGTTCCAGTGCGCGTTGTTGAACGCGTTGCCGTAGTGCACGGTCGACTCGAGGCGCAATCCGCGATCGTCGAGCGAACGTCGATCGTGCACGCGGCGGAAGTAGTCGTATGTCCGACCGGCGAGCTCGTACGCCTCGTCGGCAGCGGCGTCGCGCGACCGAGCGCTTCCTTCGGTGCGCACGATGCGGCCAGGCAGCTCGCGGCCGTGCTGCGCGTCAAACACCGTGCGTGTTTTCACACGACGCGGCACGAGCAGGACACCTGCGACGAGCGCCGCGACCTGCCGCTCGCGACGCGGTTGCGCGGACATCGACAGTGCGGCGAGCGCGCGCACACGATCGTCGTCATCACCGCGTTCGGCAATGCTCCGAAGAATGTACGGCGGGATGACGCTGCAGAGTGGGATGGGGAAGGATAGTACCTCGGAGTACCTCGGAGTACCTCGGAGTACCTCGGAGTACCTCGGAGTACCTCGGAGTA
>DASPNA010000079.1:0-165215 GCA_035626775.1 Thermoanaerobaculia bacterium | reverse complement strand
GCAGTTTGAAGAGGAGCGAGATGACTCGTCCTCCACGAAACGGCATCGACGGCAGCTTGATCGGGAACCCTGCCTTGAAACGCGGCGCCCGCGTTGCACTCTCGAACATGGTGAGCCTCTTCCTGGACGGATTGGCCCAATTCTACCGCCCGCCGTGAGGAACGGACGTGACGCCGGACGCGTTACGGTAGAATGCCGCTTCCTTCGGCGCCCCGGTCATGCGGCGGCGCCTCCTAACCAAAACAAGGAGTATCAGTGACTGCAACTCTCGAAATCACACATCAGTTCGACGCTGCCGCCTCGGCCGGACGCCCCCCGTACAAGGTCCGCGACCTCAACCTCTCCACGCTCGGCCGCAACGAGATCCGTCTCGCCGAGCATGAAATGCCCGGCCTCATGGCCGTGCGCGAAAAGTACGGCAAGGACAAGCCGTTGCAGGGCGCGCGCGTCATGGGGTCGCTGCACATGACCGTACAGACCGCGGTGCTCATCGAAACCCTGCACATCCTCGGCGCCGACGTGCGCTGGGTGAGCTGCAATATTTTTTCGACGCAGGACCACGCCGCGGCGGCGGTGGTCGTCGGCCGTGACGACACGGGCGGCACCATCGAAAACCCGCGCGGCATTCCGGTGTTCGCGTGGAAAGGCGAGACGCTGGAAGAGTATTGGTGGTGCACGAACGAAGCGCTCATGTGGCCGGACGGCAGCGGTCCGACGCTGATCGTCGACGACGGCGGCGACGCGACGCTGCTGGTGCACAAAGGCGTCGAATTCGAAGGCCACGGCCACGTGCCCGACTTCAATCCCGCCGACGAGCCGGAAGAGTGGGGCGTGATTCTCGACCTGCTGCGCGCCGAGCTCGCGCGCGATCCGCAGCGCTGGACGCGCGTGGCCAAAGACCTGCGCGGCGTCTCGGAAGAGACGACCACCGGCGTGCATCGCCTCTATCAGATGCAGGAAGCCGGCACGCTGTTGTTCCCGGCGATCAACGTCAATGACTCGGTCACGAAGTCGAAGTTCGACAACATCTATGGATGCCGCCACTCGGTCATCGACGGTCTCAATCGCGCGACCGACGTGATGATCGCCGGCAAGCTGGCCGTGGTCTGCGGCTATGGCGAAGTCGGCAAAGGTTGCGCACAGGCGCTGCGCGGACAGGGCGCGCGCGTCGTGGTCACGGAAATCGATCCCATCTGCGCGCTGCAGGCTGCAATGGAAGGATTCGAGATCCGTTCGCTGGAGAGCGTCGTGGAGAAGGCGGACATCTTCGTCACCGCCACCGGCAACAAGGACGTCATCACGGCCGAGCACATGGGCCGTATGAAGCACAACGCCATCGTCAGCAACATCGGCCACTTCGACAATGAGATCGACATGGCCGGCCTGAAGAAGGTGTCGGGCATTCGCAAGGTCAACATCAAGCCGCAGTACGACGAATGGATTTTCGCGGACGGTCACGCGGTCCTGATCCTGGCGGAAGGCCGCCTGATGAATCTCGGCTGCGCCACCGGCCACCCGTCCTTCGTCATGTCCGCGTCATTCACCAATCAGGTGCTCGCGCAGATCGCGTTGCAGCAGAACAAGGGTGAATACGACAAGCGGGTTTACGTCCTGCCGAAACAGCTCGACGAGGAAGTGGCCCGTCTGCACCTGCAGCACCTGGACGTCGAACTGACCGTCCTGACTTCCGACCAGTCCCAATACCTCGGCGTGCCGGTCAGCGGACCTTACAAGTCGGACCACTACCGTTATTGATGCCGAGTTGGGCAATTTTGAGTCTTTTCAGAGGGCGAGCAATGCTCGCCCTCTTGTTTTTCGTTGACAATGCATAGGCATTGCACAAGACTTTGTGCGTGAGTGAACTTAAGGAGGAGTGAAAAACATGGCGAGACCCAGAAAAAGCGGCGCAGCGTCGTCGACCAGATTGACCGGCGGACAGGCCGCGTACGTCCTCGAGCGGATGCTCAAGGAACGTCGCGTGAATCAGAGTGACGTCAACCGGTATATCTCCGAAATGTCAGCCGAGATCGGACAGCTCGAAGAGCGTCTGAGACATCTGCGGGACGCAGTCGGTGGCGCAGCAAGCGCCGCGGCGTCGGGTATCGCCTCCGTTGCCGCGACCGCGGTCGCTGCTGTGCGCCGCCGTGGACCGGGTCGTCCGAAAGGTTCCGGACGTGGACCGGGCCGTCCCGCGGGATCGGGTCGTGGACCGGGCCGTCCGCCGCGTGCCGCGAGCACTGCCGCCGCAATGCCGGCCGCTGGTGCGTCCGCCTCGACCGCGTCCAAGGGTGGTAAGAGAGGCCGCAAGACTCCGATTACGACCGAGCAGTTGGCGTCGCGCCAGTTGCAGGGGCGGTATCTCTCGCTCGTGCGGCGCTTCCCGGCCAATCGCCGCGCGGCGTTCGCCAAGACCGCCAAGGAAAAGGGCCGCGAGGCAGCGATCCGCGAGATGCAGTCGTCACTGCCGTCCGGATCGAAATAGAACACTTCCAATCGACGAAAAGGGCGCACTCCGGTGCGCCCTTTTTCTTGGAGGATCGCGTTTTGAAATGGCCGTGGATATTTCTTTTCGTTCTTACCGCTTGTAATCCAAATACCGACAGAAAGGTGGAAACCGCCGCGACGACTACGACCGTTGCTGAGACTGCCGCGCCTGCAAAGACGGAGACCGCGCCCGACGACGTTCCTGTCGTCACAGAAGAGCGCAACATCACCATCGATGCGGTTGAAATCGCAAATCCGCTGGTCGTCCGTGGAAGGGCGCGTACGTTCGAGAACAATGTCGTCCTGCGCGCGCGTGCGGTGGACGGGAAGATCATTACGAAGAGTTTCACGACCGCGACGGGCGAGATGGGGCAGCACAGCCCGTATACCGGGTCCTTGTGGCTGACGGACCATCCGGGAGCAAGCTTCGTTGTCGAGGCGCTCGAGTACTCCGCCAAGGACGGTACAGAAATAAACAACGTAAGCGTGCGAAAACCGTTCGCGATGGAGACGATCGACGCGGTCCTTTATTTTCCCGACGAGAACTGCACGGCGGTCAAGCCATACACGCGCACCATTCCGAAGAGTGTCTCGCTGGCGCGGCTGCTCGTCGAGACGCTCGTGGCAGGACCGACCATGGTCGAGCGCACGCACGGCGCGGCGATTCCGTTTCCGGAAGGCTCGCAGGTGCGCTCGGTGATTCTGCGCAACGGAATCATCACCGTTGATTTCAACGAGCGCCTGCAGAACGTCGGCGGCTCGTGCCGCACGCAAATGATCCGCGACTCCGTCACCGCGACGCTGAAACGCCTGCCCGCGGTGAAAGAGGTGGTCATCACCGCCGGCGGCAGCAAAGAGCTGGCGTTGCAGCCGTAATACACTCGCGCGATGCGTGGCGTTCTCCTTCTCGTTCTTCTCGCGGCCTCTGGAGCGACGGGCTCTCAGCCCGTCGAAGTGGGCCGTCGCTCCAGCGTTACGCTGCTGCACATTTCGGACTATCACTCGCATGCGCTGCCGTTCTACACGGACGAAGGAGAGCGAGGCGGCATCGCGCGCGCGATCGGTTTCCTGCGCGAGCAGAAGCGCAACGGCGCGCTCGTCTTCAGCGGCGGCGACACGATCAACAAGGGCTCGCCGGCGTGGTCGGATAAATACGGCTGCGCGGAGTGGGCGTGGTTCAACGGCGTGCTCGACGCGATGGCATTCGGCAATCACGACGCCGATTACGGTTTCGCCACGCTCCAGGAATGCCGCGCCACGACCCGTTATCCGATCCTCAGCGCGAACACCAGCGGCTTTCGCGGCACGCATGTCCTTCGGAGACGCGGGGTTCGCATCGGCGTGTTCGCAGTCGCCGGCGACGATTTCCCGCAGCTCGTGAAGGATGTGCCGCAACTGAAGTTCACCGATCCCATCGAAGCGGCGCGAGCGGCTGTCAAGGACTTGCGCGAGCGCGGACAAGTCGACGTCGTGGTGATGATCGGCCATCAACACGCTGAAGACGACTACGCGCTGGCGAAAACAGTCCCGGGCATCGACCTCATTTTCGGCAGTCACAGCCATCTGAAGCGCGAGCTCACCCGCATCCCCGGCACGGACACCTGGTACATCTCGCCGTCGCAATACCTGACGTACATCAGCCGCGTCGAGGTCACGATCGAAGATCTGGAGCGACGGACTCTCAGCCCGTCGAATTCCGGCGGGCTAAGAGCCCGGCGCTCCAGCGTTCTATCGATGAAGGGCGCGCTGATTCCCGTCGACGAGAAACTCGCCGAAGACGTCGAAATCGCGAAGCGCGTGTCGAAAATGCAGAATGAGCTCGAACAGGATCTGCAGTACAGCGCGCTCTTTCGCGATATCGGTAAGCTCGACACGCCTCTATCGATGAACGACCTCGCGCGCCGCGCGCTCGAAACGATGCGCACTACGGCCAGGGCGGACGTCGCGCTGTCGACCACCAGCAGCGTGCGCGGTTCCCTCGCGGCCGGTCGCGTCACGCTCGAAGAGTTGCGCGCGGCGATGCCGTACGACAACGAGATCGTGGCCTGCAGAATGACCGCGCCGCAATTGCAGCGCGTACTCGATTTCAACAAGCATCGTCAAGGCACCGACGCGGAGTCTGCCGTCGCGGGGAAGGTCGATCAACTCGATCCCGACGCTTCGTATCGCGTCGCGACCACCGACTATCTGGCGTTCGTCGCATACAAGGAGGTGTTCTCCTGCGACGTCGAGCGCACCCGTCTGCGCGTACGTGACGAAGTGCGCAAGACGCTCACAGCCAGCCCTTCTCCCTAGCGATGCGCGCCGCCTCGACGCGATTTCCCGCACCCAGTTTGCTGATTGCCTCCGACAGGTAATTTCGTACCGTCCCCTCGGACAAGTGCAATTCGCCGGCGATGTCGGCGCTGGTCTGCCCTTCACCCGCCATGCGCAAGACCTGCCGCTCGCGCTCGGTCAATGGATCGGGCTCGCTCCACGCCTCCGCCGCCAGCTCGGGATCGACCACGCGTCCGCCTGCGTTCACGCGACGCACTGCATTCGCCAGCTGTTCCGCAGGCGAGTCTTTGAGCAGATATCCGGACGCTCCCGCTTCCAGTGCACGCCGCAGATATCCGCCTCGCGCGAACGTCGTCAGGATGATCACGCGCGTGCCGAGCGCTGCGCGTTTCACCGCGGCAGCGAGCTCCAGTCCAGTCATCCGCGGCATTTCGATGTCGGTCAGCAACACATCCGGCTTGGCGTCGCGGCAGAGCGCGAGCGCGCTTTCGCCATCCTGCGCGCGGCCGACCACTTCGATGTCGCCGTCGATCTCGAGCAGCGCCGCCAATGCGCCGAGGACCATCTTCTGATCTTCGGCGACGACGACGCGAATCAAGCGCTGCGCTCCTGGATCGACGCCGGCGCGATCGGTAACGTCACCGTGAGCGTCGTACCGTTGCTGCCGTTGCGCGTGAGCGATCCGCCGAGGACTTCGAGACGCTCGCGCATTCCGGAGAGCCCGCTGCCGAACGGTGCATCGCCGCCGCGGCCGTCATCGAAAATCGTGAGCGTGCAGACGTCATTCGTTTTCGTCAGCACGAGCCGGGCATTGCGTGCTCCGGAATGCCGCACGATATTCGTGACCGCTTCGCGCAATGCAAGACAAAGCACCGCTTCGTGCGGTGCGGGAAGTTTGGCGGCGGCGACATCCGCCTCCAGTCGCAAGCCCGCGGTCGCGAGCGTATTGCGCGCGCGCTCGACTTCCGCTTCCAGGCCGCTGCTGCGATAGCCGCTGACGGCGGCGCGCACTTCGGCCAGTGCTTCGCGTGCGATCCGCTCCACGTCGCGGATTTCTTCGCGTGAGCGTTCGGGATCGCGCTCGGCGAGCTTCGACGCCAGCTCCGATTTCAGGACCACGAGCGACAACGTGTGCCCGAGGAGGTCGTGCAGATCGCGCGCGATCCGCTCGCGCTCCGCGACCTTGGCCATGTGCTCGATTTCATCGTGCGCGAGCCGCAACCGCGCGTTCGCGCGTCCAACCTGGCTGTAATGAATGTTGATGCCGCCGATGATGAACACGAACACCACCGGCCATGCCGCATGCCATACGGGGCGGCGGAGCAGGAGCGCTTCGGCGATCGTAATGAGCGCGATGGCCACCACGCCGATCATCGCGTGGCGTTGATTTTCGAGGAGGCCGATCATGGCGGCGGCGTAAATGAAGAACGCGCCCGCACCGAGCGACACCGGCCAGAAGGCCAGACCCATCGCCATCGTCGCCGCGGCCACGAGCATCAACTCGCGGCCGCGAACCCAGTAGCTGCGGAAGTACAAAACCAGAAATACGATCAGCGCGAGCGCGTACGTCGTGAAGCCGGCGACGTTCGACTGCCGTGCATCGACCAACGGCGTCAGCAGGAACGGGACGGTATAGATCAGCCATGCGTACGGCGTCCACGCCATGTCCGAGTCGTTGGGAAGAAGTCGCATCGTGATCCTTTCAGTGTAAGACCCCTCATCCGCCTTCGGCACCTTCTCCCCTCACGAGGGGAGAAGGCTACGTAAGCGTCCGCGCTATGCAGCCCTCGCCCCGCTTGCGGGCCGAGGGTCGCCGAAGGCAGGGTGAGGGGTTCTAGCCGTACGTCTTCCCTTCATCGCGCCGGTAGCCGGCATACGCGATTGCGCAGAAGACGATGGCGGCCGCAAGCATCGCGCCGATGTGCATCAGTACGGACTCGCCGCGCGAGCCGCCGAGCACGCGCAGCGCGAGTTGCGAAAAGTGATACGGCGGCAGCCAGACCGCGAACGCCTGTACGGTCTTCGGAAGGAATGTGATCGGCACCCACAATCCGGACAAGAACGCGAGCGGGAGATAGATGAGGTTCACGAGCGGCGCCGCTGAATTCGGACCGCAGAAGAATCCGAGTGCGAGGCCGAGCGCGCAGAAAGTGATCGAGCCGCCGATCAGGACGCCGAAAAGCGCGATTGCTTCCAGTGGCGCCAGCACCACGCCGCCGAGCGTCGCGCCGACGGTCATCAGCAACACCACGATGATCGCGCTGAAGACCATCGCCATCGCCAGCTTCGCGGCGAAATACGCCGCAATCGGCATCGGCGTCGTCCGTTTCACTTCCAGCCATCCCTGGCCACGCTCGACCGCGACGGAAACGCCGAAGCCGAATAGCGACGCGCCGATCACGCCGAACGCGCCATACGTCGCGATCAGGTACTCCGACATCTTGATCGCGCCGGTATTGCGCTGGCCGAACATGACGCCGAAGAAGACATAGAACACGATCGGAAAGAGGATCGTCGGCAGCGAGTACTGCGGCATGCGCAGCGCTTTGAGGAATTCGTATTTGATCTCGAGCAGGTACGTTCTCACGAGGCCTCCAGCATTTCGATGAATGCGTCTTCGAGCGTCGCCGCGTTTCCTTTGATCTCCTGCGACGTCCCCTCGGCCTTTACGACGCCTTTGTGGATGACCACGACGCGCGTCGCGAGCGCCTCCGCTTCGGCGAGGTAATGCGTCGTGAGAAGTACGGAGCGACCGGTGGCGACGAACGCGCGGATCTGCTTCCACAGCGCGCGCCGCGCTTCGACGTCGAGACCGGCCGTCGGCTCATCGAGCACGAGCAAATCGGGATTGCCGCAAAGCGCGATCGCGAACAGCACGCGCTTCTGCTGGCCGCCGGAGAGCTCGCCGAACTTGCGGCGCTCCAGCCCCTGCAGCCCCGCTGCCTCGATGACTTCCGCGAGCGCGCGCGGATGCGGGTAGTAGCTGGAGAAGAGATCGATGTGCTCGCGCACGCGCAGCGTTTCCGGCACGCGTGCGGTCTGCAGCATCGCCGCGATGCGCGTGCGGCTCTGCGCATCGCGCGGGTTGCTGCCGAAGACGCGCACCTCGCCCGAAGTCGGCTCCGACAAACCGAGCAGCGCGCGCACGGCGGTGGTCTTGCCGGCGCCGTTCGCGCCGAGGAGCGCGACCAGCTCGCCGGGCCTGATGGTGAGGTCGAGGCCGCGCAACGCCTCGATGTCGCCGTAACGTTTCGTGACGCGGGTGAATTGAGCAGGCATTTGCATGCCGCACACGATGCGTCCGCCGCGCTCGCGGGAACACTGGCGGGAATCAGGAAGTGAGGGTGACGATTGTCATTTCCGGAGTCTCAGAGTCGCAGAGTGGCAGAGTCTCAGAGAGAAGGTGGCCGAAAACCTCTCTGAGACTCTGCGACTCTGAGACTCCGGCTTGACCAACATTCGCGTCCGACTATGATTGCCCGCGCCGTGCGCTCCGCCGTGAATCACACCCCCCACACCGAGGTGAGCTCCGAATGACATGGATCGGGAACTTCTACCGCTCCGCGATCGGCAAGAAGGCGGTCATGGCCATCACCGGCGTGATCCTCTTCGGCTGGATCTTTGCCCACATGGCCGGGAACCTGAAGCTGTTCTTCGGCTCCGAGGCGCTGAATCACTACGCGGAATGGCTGCGTGATCTCGGCGCGCCGATCTTCCCGCACGAGTCGGTGCTGTGGATCACGCGCGTGCTGCTGATCGTCGCGGTCGTGTTCCACATTCACTCGGCGTATGCGCTGACGATGATGAACCGCAAGGCCCGTCCGATCGACTACGCCGACCGCGACTTCGTGAAAGGCACGTATGCCGCGCGGACGATGCGCTGGGGCGGAGTGATCATCCTCCTCTTCGTCTTCTACCACCTGGCACACCTGACGTGGGGTGGAGACGTGGCGCCGCCGGCGCAATTCATCCCTGGCGACGTCTACCACAACGTCGTGAGCGGATTTCAGATCTGGTGGGTGGCCGCGATCTACATCATCGCGAACCTCGCCCTCGGTCTGCACCTCTATCACGGCCTCTGGTCGATGTTCAGTTCGGTCGGCATGACGAACCCGCGCTTCGAGCATTGGCGGCGCATGTTCGCCACCGCCTTCGCCATCGTCATCACCGCGGCCAACATCTCCTTCCCGTTGTCGGTCCTGACGGGGTTCGTGAAATGACGATCAAACTCGAGAGCAAGATTCCCCCCGGCCCGATCGCGCAGAAGTGGGAGTACGCGAAGTCGCACGTGAAGCTGGTCAACCCGGCCAACAAGCGCAAGTACGACATCATCGTCGTCGGCGCCGGTCTCGCCGGAGCCTCGGCGGCGGCGACACTCGGCGAGCTCGGATACAACGTCAAGTGTTTCGTCTATCACGACTCTCCGCGGCGCGCGCACTCGATTGCCGCACAGGGCGGCATCAACGCCGCGAAGAACTACCGCAACGACGGCGACAGCATCTATCGCCTCTTCTATGACACCATCAAAGGCGGCGATTACCGGGCGCGTGAAGGCAACGTGCACCGTCTGGCCGAGCTGTCGGTGAACATCATCGACCAGGCCGTCGCGCAGGGTGTGCCGTTCGCGCGCGAGTACGGCGGCGCGCTCGAGAATCGCTCGTTCGGCGGCGTGCAGGTCTCGCGCACGTTCTACGCGCGCGGACAAACGGGCCAGCAGTTGCTCCTCGGCGCGTTCCAGGCGCTGGAGCGGCAGATCGCGCTCGGCACCGTGAAGCAGTACAACCGCTACGAGATGCTCGATCTCGTCGTCGTCGACGGTCACGCGAAAGGCATCGTCACGCGCGACCTCGTCAGCGGAAAGATCGAGACCTTCGCCGCCGACGCGGTCGTCCTCGGCACCGGCGGGTATGTCAACGTTTTCTACCTCTCGACGAATGCGAAGGCGTCGAATGCGACCGCCATCTGGCGCGCACACAAGCGCGGCGCGGCGTTCGCCAATGCCTGCTACACGCAGATTCATCCGACCTGCATTCCGCAGACCGGCGACTATCAATCGAAGCTGACGCTGATGTCGGAGTCGTTGCGCAACGACGGCCGCATCTGGGTGCCGAAGGCGCAGG
Organism: Thermoanaerobaculia bacterium; assembly: GCA_035626775.1. GTDB lineage: Bacteria > Acidobacteriota > Thermoanaerobaculia > Gp7-AA8 > Gp7-AA8 > QHVT01. The sequence goes on along the minus strand of DASPNA010000079.1, from coordinate 155,334 downwards.
GCGACCAGCGCTCGCCGCGCGACATCCCGGAGTCGGAGCGCGATTACTACCTCGAGCGCAAGTACCCGAGCTTCGGCAACCTCGCGCCGCGCGACATCGCGTCGCGCGCGGCGAAGGAAGCATGCGACGAAGGCAAAGGCATCGGCGCGAGCGGCCGCGGCGTCTATCTCGATTTCGCCGACGCCATCAAGCGTCTCGGCCGCCCCGTCATCGAGGAGCGCTACGGCAACCTCTTCGAGATGTACCACGACATCACCGCCGAGGATCCGTACGAGCAGCCGATGCGCATTTATCCCGCGCCTCACTACTCGATGGGTGGGCTGTGGGTCGACTACAACCTGATGTCGACCGTACCCGGTCTGTACGTGATCGGCGAGGCGAACTTCTCCGATCACGGCGCCAACCGCCTCGGCGCGAGCGCGCTGATGCAGGGACTGGCCGACGGTTACTTCGTGCTGCCGGTGACGATCGGCGATTACCTCGCGGAGCACTTCGGCAAGAAGGTGCAGACGAACCATGCCGCGTTCGCGGAAGCGGAAACCGCGGTGCGCCAGCGCGTCACGGCGCTGCTCGGCGCGAAAGGCACGCGCAGCGTCGACTCGTACCATCGCGAGCTCGGCTCGATCATGTGGGATTACTGCGGGATGGCGCGTTCGGCCGAGGGGCTGAAGAAGGCGCTGGGGATGATCCGCGAGCTGCGCGAGCAGTACTGGCGCGACGTGCGCGTCCTCGGCACCGGCGACGAGCCGAACCAGGCGCTGGAGAAGGCGGGACGCGTCGCCGATTTCTTCGAGCTCGCCGAGCTGATGTGCATCGACGCGCTACACCGCGAAGAGTCCGCCGGCGGCCATTTCCGCGTCGAACATCAGACGCCCGATGGCGAAGCGAAACGCAACGACGATGAGTTCACGTACGTCGCGGCCTGGGAGCACAAGGGCGAAGGCAACGAGCCGGTGCTGCACAAGGAGCCGCTGGTGTACGAGGAAGTGAAGCTGGCCACGAGGTCCTACAAATGAATCTGACACTGCAGGTGTGGCGACAGAAGTCGCGCGATGCCGAGGGTGGTTTCGTCGAGTATCAGGCCATGGACATCAGCCCGGAGGCGTCGTTCCTGGAGATGCTCGACGTCGTCAACGAGCGTCTCATCGAGAAGAACGAGGAGCCGATCCACTTCGAGCACGACTGCCGCGAAGGCATCTGCGGCTCGTGCGGCATGATGATCAACGGCGTCGCGCACGGACCGATCGGCGGCACCGCCACGTGCCAGTTGCACATGCGCAACTTCAACGACGGCGACCTCGTGCGCATCGAACCGTGGCGCGCGCGTGCCTTTCCGGTCATCAAGGACCTCATCGTCGATCGCAGTCCGCTCGACAGGATCATCCAGGCCGGTGGCTACATCTCCGTGAATACCGGCAGCGCCGTCGAAGCGAACACGCTCCCGATCCCGAAGCCGATCCAGGAAAGATCGATGGACGCCGCGGAGTGCATCCAGTGCGGCGCGTGCGTCGCGCAGTGTCCGAACGGCGCCGCGCAGCTCTTCACCGCGGCCAAGGTCTCGCACCTCGGCCTCCTGCCGCAGGGTCAGCCGGAACGCTACGAGCGCGTGCAGAAGATGGTCGACACGATGGAGAAGTACTTCGGCAGTTGCACGCTTTTCCGCGAATGCGAAGCGGTGTGCCCGAAGGAGATCTCGGTCGAGTTCATCTCGCGCATGAACCGGGATTACCTCGCCGCGAAGTTCAAATAGCTATGGAGTGCGGCGGCAAAGCCGCCGCTTTCAAATGCGGCAGCGAAGCTGCCGCGGTCTTTTTTTTCACGTCCCTGTCGATTTCGAGCACCTCTCCGCGTCGTATCGGTAAGGAGTGCGGCAGCTTGCGCTGCCGCTTTGAAAGCGGCGGCTCTGCCGCCGCACTCCATAACCGGAAGGAGAAGCAACAATGAAATACATCCTCTTGATTTACGGCGACGAGAAGGAGTGGGAGTCGCTCAGCCCGGAAGAGATGCAGAAGGTCTACGCGGAGCACGGCGCGTATGCGCAGGCGATGGAGAAGGCCGGGGTGATGCGCGGCGGGTACGAGCTGAAGCCGGTCTCGACCGCGACCACGCTGCGTTTCACGGGCGGCAAGCCCACCACGTTCGACGGACCGTTCGCGGAAACGAAGGAACAGCTCGGCGGCTATTACCTCATCGAGGTCGACAACCTCGAGCAGGCGCTGGAGTGGGCCGCGAAGATGCCGGCCATGCATTCCGGATCCGTGGAAGTGCGGCCCCTCGGCATGGGCGGCTGATGTTTCTCGCGCGCATCGTCGAAGAAGTCGTACACGGCGACGGTGCGCGCATTCTCGCGGGGCTGATTCGCATCGCGAGAGATTTCGACGCTGCAGAAGACGCGCTGCAGGAGGCGTACGCGCGAGCACTCGTCGCGTGGCGCCGCGACGGAATCCCCGATCGTCCCGCGGCCTGGCTGAACACCGTGTCGCGGCGGATCGCACTCGATCGCATCCGGCGCGATCGCACCGCCGCGCTGCCGGAGGATCTCGAAGTGATCGCGCCCGAAGCAGACGAGGAGGATCCGTCCGGCATCGAAGACGATCGCCTGCGATTGCTCTTCACCTGTTGTCATCCCGCGCTCTCGCCGGAGGCGCGTTGCGCACTCGCATTGCGCACGCTTGGCGGGTTGAGCACGCGTGAGATCGCACGCGCGTTCGTCGAGCCGGAAGCGACCACTGCGCAACGCCTCGTGCGCGCGAAGAAGAAAATTCGCGAGGCGCGCATCCCCTACGAAGTACCGTCGCGCGAGAACTTGCCGGCGCGCGTGGCCGCGGTACTCTCGGTGCTGTACCTGATCTTCAACGAGGGCTATGCGTCGACCGACGCGCCGTCGCTGTTGCGGCCTGATCTCGTGATCGAAGCCATTCGGCTCGCGCGTCTGACGATGGCACTGTTGCCGGAGGAAGCGGAGGCGAAGGGATTGCTCGCGCTGATGCTGCTCACGGATGCGCGGCGCGCGGCGCGATTGTCGGCCGATGGGGAGCTCGTGCCCCTGGAAGAGCAGGATCGCGCGCTCTGGAATCGCGCGCAGATCGAAGAAGGCGTGAACTTGCTCGATGGAGTGCTCGCATTGCGCACGCCGGGTCCGTATCAGATCCAGGCGGCGATCGCCGCGTTGCATGTTCAGGCGCAGACGCCGGCGCAGACGGACTGGGCGCAGATCGCGGCGCTGTACGAAACGCTGTTGCGGTTTACGCCGACGCCGATCGTGGAGCTCAACGCCGCGATCGCGATGGGCATGGCGACGTCGCTGGAGCACGCACTCGCGCGGATCGAGCGCATCGAAGCGAGCGGCGCGCTCGCGCGCTATTACCTGCTGCCCGCGGCAAAAGCCGATCTGCTGCGACGGCTCGGGCGTCGCGAACAGGCAGCTGAGTCGTATCGCGCGGCTCTCGAACTGGCGACGAATCCGATCGAACGCCGCTATCTGGAACAACGGGCTCTCGGCCCGTCGGGTACTACGTCGGTGGGCTGAGAGCCCGTCGTTCCAGATGGCATGCGATCATGACGGCCGCATGCGCCCCCGGTTCCTTCTGCTCCTCTTCCTCGCCACGACTGCCGTCGCCGAAACGAATCCTTACTCCGTCGCGTCGCTCGTTCATGAAAAAGAGGCAGCGGCACCACTTCGCGAGGCATTGCTTGATCCCGATCCGCTCGTGCGCGCGACGGCCACGCGAGTCACGACAGTACGCGAGCTCACCGAGCTGCTTCCGCAGTTGCGCGAGCGGCTGGACGTCGAGAGTGACGCCACCGCAGCGCGTGAAGTGATTCGCGCGATCGGTCTGCTCGGAACAGAGGACGATGTGGCGCTCGCGGTGAAGGCATCGTCGCGCTTTCCGGCGGGGATGGACGATACGCTCGCGGTCGCCGTCGCGCGTCGCGGCGTCGCGAATGCGCTCCCGATCTATCTGGCGACGCTCAAAGAGACGCGCATGGACAATCATGCGGAGTTCTTTCGTGTCGGCTTGTGGGGGCAGGCGAATCTGATCGCGTTCGCCGGCTCGCGGCTCCTCGGCAGCGGCGACGCGCGAGGTTGGCGCGGTCTGCTCGGCGCGCTCGGCGATTCGCACATCGCCATGAACCCCGGCGTCATGGTCGCCTCCCTCGGCTCACCGCACGAACCGATCCGTTCCGCATCGCTCTGGTGTCTCATCCATGGTTACGCGGTCGATCCCTCCGTGCTCCCCCCGCCCTTGAAAGAAAGTCTCAGCGTGGCGCGGACGGAGGTCTCGTCGAATCGTGAAGACTTTGCGCGCGAGTTGTTGCGCCGCATGCTCGGCGCCGAGCGGAAGAACGAAGAACGCTGGCTGACGTTTCTCGCGACCGAAGAAGCAGACGTGCTGCTGAAACGGGAAGTCGCGGCACTGCAGTATCTGACGGAAGAGGAGTACGCGATCCGCTACCGCCGCTGCGAAGTGCAATCGTACGACTGTGCGTTGCCGCGGAAGCGCACCACCCGCATGACCATCGCGTCGCAGACGGTGGCGCCGCCTGCCTTCAACCTTCCCGAGCTGTTACCGCCGGGACTGGCGGACGCAATCGTGAGTGGTGCGCGGTGCCGCGGTACGTGGATCGGTGTCGCGACGGCGAGCGTCGATCAAGCCGGCCGCGTGAAAACGCTCGACCTCGAGCCGGTGTCCACGTCGTCCGCGTGCAAACGCGCGCTCGAGACGTTGCTACATCTGTCGCTCGCCACGAATACCTCGCTGCAGAGCGGGTTCAACGGCCCCGTGCTCCTCGCACATGCCGATCGCGCCTCGCTCTGCCTCGACGAACGTCCTCCGGAGAACGCGACGTTGGGGATGTTCCGCGTCGGCGGTGAGGTGCAGCCGCCGAAAGTGAAAAAACGAATGGAGCCGAATTTCCCGGACGTCGCGCGGCGATCGATGGGCGCGAACCGCAACGTGTTCGTCGTTCTCGAAGCGGTCATCTCGAGCACGGGTTGTATTCGCAGTCTGCGAGTGATCGAACAGTCGCCGTTCCCGGAGCTGAACGGTGCGGCGCTGCTGGCCGTGTCGCAATGGACGTTCACTCCTGCCTATCACGACAACAAACCGGTCGACGTCATCTTCAATCTCAGCATCAACTTCAAGACGAGCCTATGAAACCAGCCTGGTGCATCGCGGTTTTCGCAGCGGCGGTTGCGTTCGCGCAACAGCCGTACATCGAAACGTTCGAGCTGCGCCTGCACAACCTCGACGCCGTCGTCACCGACGCCAAGGGCGAGCCGGTTCGTGGACTGACGAAAGACGATTTCATCGTTCTCGAGAACGGCGCGCCGCAGAACATCACGAATTTCTCTGTCTACGACACAACCCCATCTGAAACGACGGGCTCTCAGCCCGTCGACGACGAGGAGCCGGAGCCGGAATCGCCGCGCCGTTTCATCTTCTTCGTCGACGACATGTCGCTGCGCAAGCCCATACGCGAGTCGCTCATCCGCGACGCGAACACGCTCATCGAGCAGCTCGAAGAAAACGATCTCATCGCGGTCGTCCGCCCCATCGGCGCGAAACGAATGCCGCAACCGTTCACCACGAACCGAGCGGCCGCGCGAGAGGTACTGACGGAAGCAATCGAGTCGTGCAAGCTGCGCCTCACCGGTTCGCATGCATCCAGGAGCCGGATGGACAACGCGCGCGAAGAAGGCGAGGCGCGCTACGCGCGGCGCGAATACATCCAGAGCGAGCGAGAGCGCGTCGAGCAGCGCCTCTCGCAATTGCGCGCGCTGATCGCATCGATGGCCGGCGTCGAGGGCCGTAAAGTGCTCGTGCTCCTCACCGAAGGCATTCCGTCCATTCCGGGACGCGACGTAATGGATCCGTTCGGCCGGATCGGCGCGGAACGTCCGGTGGACGACTGGGGCCAGACCGGCGAGGATCTCAACCCGCTCATCGACGAGCTGGGACGCACCGCCGCGGCGAACGGCGTGACCATCTACGCACTCGAGCCCGAGCTGTCGTTCAACGCTGCAATCCCACGCATCCAAACGGGCGCGGAAAAACTTCGCGCGCGAGGCAGCGACGCACAGGCGCGTTCACAGCCGATCGTGGAGCGCGAAGCGCACGGCGAGCGCATGCACTATCAGGCGCAGACGCTGCGATCGCTCAGCGAACGCACCGGCGGGCGCTGGTCTCGCGGTGCGGCCACGATCGACGACGTGTTCCGTCAGGTGGCCACGGACCTCAGCGTTTACTACTCGATGGCGTATCGCGCCACCGGCGAAGAGAACAAGCCGCGCCGCGTGACCGTGCAGGTGCGCGATCGTCCCGAGCTGACGGTGCGCACGCGCACCGAAGTCATCGAGCGTTCGGCGGCGCGCGAGATGGGCGACCTCGTCGCCTCCACGCTGCTTTTCCCTCGCAACGTGAATGAACTGCGCATCTCGCTCGAGACCGGGAAGCCGAAGCGGAAGGGCTCGACCGTCACCATTCCGATCGACGTCGTGATTCCGCTCGAGACCATGACGTTCATCCGCGCGGACAACGGCAAGTACGCCGCCGCGCTCGACATCCACCACTCGGTCGCCGGACTGGAACGGCCGTTCGCCACGACCGGGCGTCATCGCCAGGACGTGGTGATCTCCGCGGACGAGTACAAGAAGCGGAAGACGATCAACTATCGGTTCAAGACGGGCATCGAAGTGTGGCGTGGCCCGACGCGCATCGCGATCGGCGTGATGGATCCGGTCTCGCATCTGGTGGGATTCCGGACCGCGGATGTGAACGCCCAGTAAGACGCCCCCGTAACCTTCTCCCCGCCGCACGGGGAGAAGGTGGCCGAAGGCCGGATGAGGGGCGTCGCGTGCGCAAACGAACCCCTCATCCGCGCTTCGCGCACCTTCTCCCCTCTGCGGAGGGGAGAAGGCGACATAGGACGCTGTAAAAGCCGCGTAAAAGACTCCCGCCGCCACGCGGCGTACGATATTCGCGTGCGCATCCTCATCGTCGAAGACGAACGTTCGCTGCGCGACGCGCTCATCGATCTGCTGACGCGCCGCGGCTTCACGGTCGAAGCAGTTGGCGACGGCGTGAGCGGCGCCGAGCGCGGTGTGAGCGCGGACATCGACATGGTGCTCCTCGATCTCACGCTGCCGCGTCTCGATGGAGTGGAGGTCGCGCGGCGCCTGCGCATGGCGCGGCCGGCGTTGCCGATCCTGATCCTCACCGCGCGCGGCTCGGAAGAAGAACGCGTGGCCGGACTCGACGCCGGCGCCGACGATTACCTGACGAAACCGTTCGGCACGCGCGAGCTCCTCGCACGCATCGAGGCGCTGCGCCGGCGTGCGGCCATCGCACCCGCCGACGCCGAACGCGTCGAAATCGACGGCTGCATCCTCGACCTCGGCCGCTGCGAAATGCAACGCGACGGAGCCGCCGTCGCGCTCACCGCACGGGAGGCCGGCATCCTGCGCTGGCTGCACCGCCACCGGCAACGCGCCGTCACGCGCGCGGAGTTGCTGCAAACGGTTTGGGGGGCGAGCGATGAGATCGAGACGCGCACGGTCGACATGACCATCGCCAACCTGCGCCAGAAGATCGAACGCCATCCATCCGAGCCGCGCATCGTCGTGACCGTGAAAGGCGTCGGCTACGCGTGGGGCGAGACATGAGGCGCTCCCCGCGCGTGCCGCTCGCCGCCGCCGTGCTGCTTTTCGGTGTCGGCGGTCTCTGCACCGCGTGGTACGTCTCCACGCAACGCGCATTCGACGCGGAGCGGACGCTGAGGTCGCAGCAGATGGTACGCAAGTCAGGCGATCGCGAGCGCAATGTGGCCGGCAGCCTCGCGGAACGGCTGGAGACGTTGCGCCGCACTGAATCGCAGCGGCCTTATTTTCACTATCAGAACCTCTACCACGAGCCGAAAGGTGCGTCGCAGGGACTGTCGGTGACGCCGTCGCCGCTGGCGAACGGTCCCGTGCACCCGCTCGTCGTTGCGTACTTTCAACTCGACGCGCGCGACCGCGTCACGCTGCCGACACTGAATGACGAACTGCGCGAGCTCAACGCCCCCGACGCCGTGCGGCAACGCGCGCTGCAGTCGCTCATCGCGTCATCGGCGAGTGAGATTCGCGCTGCGGCTGAGCTGTTGCGTACTCAGGTCCAGGCGGAAGCGAACGCCGCGGCCGCGACCGCCGCGCGCATCGCGCGACTCGAGATGCGGTTGGCCGAGGCGCAGGCGGAGGCGCGGCGGGCAGAGATTGCGCGGCTGGATGCGCAGCGCAACGCGCTCGCGCGCGAAGAGATGCAGCGGCGGGGATCGCAACAGGCGTCGATTCAGACGCTCGATCCGTCGGCGTTCGCGCAGAACGTCAACTCGAATGTCCTGTATCAGCAGTTGAAGCAGAACAAGGCCGTGCCGGCGGCGCCGTCGTCATCGGCGCCGCCGGTCGAGATCCTCACCAGCGACCTCGAATGGCGCACGCTCGACATGAGCGGCAAGCCGCGTCTCGTCGCGCTGCGCGTCGTGCACACGCCGGCGGGCATGCTCACGCAGGGACTGCTCACGCAAGTCGCAGAACGCACATCGATCGATGGTGCGATCGTGCGGCGAGGTGACGGTGAAGGAACACGCGTCGGCACTACCGGCTGGAGCGTGAAGCTGCCACGCGACCTGGCGGCGACACGCGAGGAAGATTGGCGACGCTTCCAGCAGACGTTCGCCGCGGTGCTGGTCGTGTTGATGGTCGTGGTGCTCGGCGTGATCTGGACGATGTGGAGCGCGGAGAAGCTCGCCACCGATCGCACGCGTTTCGCCGCCACCGCCGCGCATGAGCTGCGCACGCCGCTCGCATCGCTGCGGCTGTACAGCGACCTGATCGCCGATGAGAACGATCCTCGCAATCGCGAGCGGTATGCGCGCGAGCTGGCCTCGCAGACCGAACGCCTCGGCCGTGTCGTCGCGAACGTCCTCGAAGTCACACGCATCGAGCGCGGCTCGTTCACGCTCCATCCACGCCTCGGCGAGATCGGCCCCGCCGTTGAAGAATGCGTCGATCGTTTGCGGCCGCAGATGGAAGCGGCGAGTTGTCCGATCCATCTGCGCGTGGCGGATGACTTACCGGACGTGGAGTTCGATCCGGATGCGATCCATCACGTGGTCGACAACCTCGTCGACAACGCAGAGAAATACTCGCGTGACGTGCCCGATCGCAGCATCTCCGTCGACGTCGCGCCGGAGCAGGGAGGAGTGGCGATTACGGTGACCGATCGCGGTCCGGGCATCGCCGAGGAGTGGTTCCGCGAGCCGCGCGCGTTCCGTCGCGCTGCATCGACGAACGCGCCCGCCGGACTCGGACTGGGACTCTTTCTCGTCGATCGCATCGTGCGCGGACATGGGGGCGCGGTGCGCGCGATGACCGCCGACGGCGGCGGCGCGAGCGTGCGCGTCTACCTGCCGGCTTTTTACAAACCTTAGACGGACAACGCGCGCGACGCGCCGCACGTTGATGTTCATGAAAAAGAAAATGAGCATCACACTTCTCACCACCATCATGCTCGTCGCCGGCTGGAGCGCGGTTTCAGCGGACGACGTCTCCGTTGCCGACTTGCGCGCGCACGGACAGGCGAGCGTCGACGAGTTGCACAAGCGCTGGAGCGAGGCGGCGCCGGACGCTCGCGCCGAGCTGCAGAAAGCGCTCGATCGGGTGTGCGCGCAGAAGGACTGTCACGCGTCGCGCCTCTACTGGTACACCGATCTCGAGCAGGCGAAGGAAAAGGCACGCTGGCTCGGTCGTCCGGTCCTCTCGTTGCACCTGCTCGGTCGCCTCGACGAAGAGCTGAGCTGCGCGAACAGCCGCTTCTTCCGGACGCTCTTGTATTCGGATGACACCATCGCGCGGATCATGCGCGAGGACTACGTGCTGCATTGGCACTCCGTGCGGCCGGTGCCGCTGGTGACGATCGAGATGGGCGACGGACGCGTGATCCGGCAGACCATCACCGGCAACAGCGCGCACTACCTGCTGTCGAGCGACGGCGCGGTGCTGGACATGCTGCCCGGGCTCTATTCGCCGGACGCGTTTCGCGAGCGGCTCGAAGAGTGGGTGCAGTTGGATCGCGAGGTCGCGGGTCCGCGTCGCGCCATGAAGCTGCAGCAGTATCACCAGCTCCGTTTCGGAGAGACGAACGCGCGCGCGATCGAGCTCGGCATCAGCCGCGCACAGTACTCGGGACAGCAGCCGGTGTGGATCGCGCAACAACAGGCCAGGAGCAAGGCCGCAATCGAGATCCCGATGATGCGGCAACTGCAACGCGGCGGCGTCGACGTGGCGCGCACGCTGCCCGTGGCTCGCGCGGAAAGCGATGAAGTGCGCTTCAGCGAAAGCACGCTCGCGCTGATGCGCACCAAGCAGACACTCACGGACGCGCTACTCGACAACCTTCGCCGCACCGTCGCCAGCGATACGCAGACGAATGAATACGATTTGCATCGCCGCGTCCACGAATGGTTCGCGCGCGGCGAAGTGACCGATCTGCAATCGCTGAACGAGCGCGTGTACGACGAGTTGTTCCAGACACCGAGCAGCGATCCGTGGCTGGGGTTGGTGCCGGAGTCGGTGTTCGTGGCGATGAAGGAGTGAGGTAACGGTTCCTCGGGTTCCTCGGGTCCCTCGGAGGGGTTGCTCCCCCGAGGAACTCCGAGGAACCCGAGGAACCCGAGGAACCCGAGGAACCCGAGGAACCCGTCTACACCTTCCCAGCTACTTCTTTTGCCTGACGCAGATGATCCTGCAGCGTTGGCAGCGTCTTTCCTGCCCACGCTTTCAGATCCGCGTCCGTGGACGACGTCGAGGCCTTGTCGAAATCGGCGACGGCCTTTTCGTGATCGGTGACCATGTGCGTCATGTACATCTTGTCGAACTCCGCGCCGCTCAGGCCCGACAGATGTTCGTGGGTTTGCTGATGCTCGCCGGCCAGTTCCGTCGGCAGCGCGAGACCTTTCGTCGTGGCCAGTTGCGCGAGCTCCGCGTTTGCTTTCGAGTGATCGGTGACCATGCGCTGTGCGAAGGTCTTCACGTCGGCGCTCGCCGCTTTCTGCAGCGCGAGGTTTGCGTGCGCGACTTCCGCGAGCCCGGCCATGCCCGCTTTGGTAACGAACTCCTTGTCCTCGTTCGTCATCGAGGACAACGTGCCTCCGGACTCGCCGGTGGTCGTGGCCGAGGCGGTGCCGGTTTGCTGGATGGATTGTGCGGTGCCGGTGGTATCGGTCTCGGGCTGTCCGGTCTGGTTCTCGCCGCCGCACGCCATGAGCGCAATGCAAAGCAGCGCGATCGCCGCAATTCTGATCTTCATGCAGTACTCCTTTCGCGCAGCGGAAGTGCAAGCTCGGTGCGCAGAGCGGTCGCGAGTTTCTCGTACTCGTTGAGCTCGTTGTAAAGCTGCGCGCTGACGCGAAGCACGCGCTGCGGCGCCGCGGGCCACGGCACGATCGGAACTTCGATCTGATGCTCGATCAGCAAGCGGTCCTGCAGCGGATCGCCGAAGAAGAGCTTCTGCGGATCGGGATCGCCGGCCGGAAGCGGGAACGCGGCCATCGCGCCGAGCATCTCGTCCGGCGCCGGCGGTGCGATGTCGAGGGCGTCGGAGAGCACGTCGCGCGCGAGGAGTGCGAGCGCGCGATTGCGGCGCATCACATCCGGCCAGCCGCCGTGCGAGTCCATGAACTCGAGCGACGCGGGTACGCACAACCACGGCGTCGGATCGACAGTGCCGGGCCAATCGAACTCCAGATGGAACCGGCTGCGATCGGTGCGAGTGGCATTCGCACCATGGCTGATCACGACCGGGCGTACCGAGCGGCGGCGATTCTCGCGCACGTACAGAAACGCCGCGCCTTTCGGCGCGCAGACCCACTTGTGCAGATTGCCGGTGTAGTACGCGGCGCCGATCGCGTTCAGATCGAGCGGCAGAAAACCGGCCGCATGCGCGCCGTCCACAAGCGTGTCGACGCCGCGCGACGCGAGCTCCTTCACGATTCGCTCGACCGGCATGATCAACGCGGTCTGGCTGGTGATGTGATCGATGAGGAGCAATCGCGTGCGATCCGTGACTCTTTCCAGCACCCGCTCGATGACCACCTCGGCGGAGTCGATCGGGAACGGTACGTCGACGACCACCACCTTCGCGCCGGAAAGTCCCGCGACGTATTCGAGCGCGTTGCGGCTGGCGTTGTACTCGTGCGTCGTGACCAGCAACTCGTCGAACTTGTCGAGATCGAGCGAGCGCAACACCGCGTTCACACCGGTCGTCGCATTCGGCACGAACGCGATGCCGGCCGCGTCGGCGCCGATGAACGAAGCGAGCGCCGCGCGCGCCTGATCGAGCAGCGGCTCGAGCTCGCGCACGAAGAAACGCACCGGCTCGCGCTCCATCTGCGCGCGCAGTTGAGATTGCAGATCGAGCACGACGCGCGGCGTGGCGCCGAAGGAACCGTGATTGAGATAGGCGATCGCGGGATCGAGGGTCCAGTGATGTTTCATTTCAGTCTTTCCACGCCGGCCGCGAACACATCCTCGGCCGTCAGCAGCGACACGACGATATGTCCTTCGCTTTCGAAGTCGAAAAAGTATCCTGGTTGGACGAGCACACCGCGATCGAGCAACGCGAGCGCGAGGTCGTCCTCATGGGTGCGAGGGAGGCGGATCACGGCGGACCAGCCGCCTTCGACCGGCAACACGCGCGCCGACGGAACGGACTCGAACGTGCGATGCAGCGTGGCGAGGTTCGCTCGCGTGCGTGCGGAGATCGCCTCGCGAATGCGAGAGGCAATGCGCAACAACTCCGGCAGCGCGGTCTGGACCGGCGTTGCGACCGAGAGAAAGTTGTCGGCGATCAACTCCAGCGCCTCGAGCGCTTCGCGTTTTCCGGGTCCGCTCACGCGGATCCATGCGAGCTTGAAGTGCGGCAGGCCCGCCGACTTCGAGAGGCCGCCGAGGGTGAAGGTGAGGATGTCGTCCCGGACGAAGGTGGTGCCGTTGCCTTCGAGTGGGTAGGGGAGGAACACCTCGTCCGAGATGATCGGCACGCCGTGCTCGGCGAGCGCGTCCTGCTCCTGGGGTGTGACGAACGAGCCGGTGGGGTTGTTTGGATTGATGACCACGATCGCGCGTGTGTTCGACGGGCTGAGAGCCCGTCGTTCCAGATGCAGCTCCCAGCGGCGATGAAACTCCATCGCGAAGGTGCGCAGTTGCACCAACTCGAGCTGCGCGAGATGTTCGAGCAGCGGATACGACGGCGTCGCGGTGAGCACAACATCACCCGGATCGGCGAGCAGCTTGAAGAGGAACGAATACGCCTCGCTCGTCGACGACGTCAGCAGCAGGTCGTCGGGATCGCATTGCAACTCGATAGCGAGCGCTTCGCGCGCGGAACGCAATCCGCGCGGATCGGGATCGTACGAAGCGTATGCGCCGCGCGCGAGCGCATCCGCGAGCTCCCCCTGCGGATACGCGATGCCGGCGCGCGTGGGATTCGTTTCGGTGAGGTCGAGCAGCTCGCCGCGTTTGCGGCGCTCGCACGTCAGTTCATTGACGGGGGCGTTCCAGAGGACGCGTTTGGAGAACACGACGCGATGTTACTCGCGGCCGCTTCGAGATCCTTTCGCGCTTCGGTCTGCGCGGGCGGCACCGCCGCGATCGCGTTGCGGAACGTCATCGCCGCTTCATCGCATGCGCCGCGCGCGGCGAGGATGCGCGCGAGCGTGTCGAGGCGCAGCCATGGATCGGGCGCCTTCGTGATCACTGCTTTGCGCGCGAGCGGCTCCGCCTCCTCCATCCGTTTGTCCTCGTACAAGAGCCACGCGAGATTGTTCAGCGTGTCGGCAGAATCGGGTTCGAGCTCGAGCGCTTTCCGGAACGCCTCTTCGGCGGCCGCGCGGCGGCCGCTGCGCATTTCTGCGTTGCCGAGGTTGGTCCAGGCGAGGACGGATTTGGGATTGCGCTGGAGGATCTCGCGATACGTGTGCGCCGCGAGCGCGTACTTGCCTTCTTCCTCGAGCCGCACCGCCGTGCGGATTGCTTCGGTATTCGGATCGCGCGGGCGAATCAGGATCGTGGCGTTCTTCGTCTTCTTCCACGCCAGGGCCATGCGCGACATCGGCGCCCAGCGCGCCTTGCCGTCGCCGAACTGCGTGCGGAACAGGTTCTTCATCGGGTCGTAGCCGTCGATGACGATGTAGTGGAAAAAGTCGAGCGACTTACCGGGGTATTGGATGACTTGCAGCATCAGGATCACGGGACGCCCGTCGCGCACTTCCGCCTCGATCAGCGCGGCATCGCCGGTGACCAGCTCCGCGTCGAACCCCTTCTGCCGCGCGGCGAGGACGAGATCGATCGACATCACGCCGCCGCGCGTCTTCGGGAGCGCGGCCTGCCACTCGTCCATCGTGGTCGGATCGCCGTGGTGCTGCAGGACCGCCGAGAGAGAGCCGGCGCCGCACGACTTGATGTCCCACTTCTGCATCGGAACGTCGGGGATGACGTCCGCGTTGGTCGAGGGACGCCGCGACATCGGCGTCCAGTAGACGCACGCGTTGAAGAGAAGAGCGGGCAACAAAAGGGCGAGCGCACGAGGCACCCGCCCTTTCGGCCCGAAGCCGCTTCGAGCGCCGGGATTCTGCATCAGTCCGCGAGTGCGATGACGAGGATGAGTGCGGCCAGCGCGCCGATGCCGATCCAGATCCACTCCTGACGGGTCAGGCCCGCCGGCTGGAGCTGCTCGAGGTTCTGCGAGAGCTGCTGCAGATCCTGCGAGGACATCTGCGCGAGGCGCTGATTCACCTCTTCCTGGGTGAAGCCGTTCGCGGCGAGAACGGCAGCGACCTGCTCGTTGGCCGCGACTTCGCGGACGAGCGTGAGGTCGGCATCACGCGACTCGAGGCTCTGGTTGACGGCAGTCTTCGACGGGACCGGACCCGCGAGGGCGGGGATGGCCGCGAAGACGACCAAAAGGGCAACGACGTACAACACTGATTTCGACTTGGACACGGAAGAAACCTCCTTTTTCCTGACCCGGCACCAGGTCCGGCGACGCGCCGGCTGCTGGCTTCGGCAATTGCGGGGCGGAGCACGACGCGTGCCTAGCGCGGCGGTGACACCCGCCGCGAATTGAGAATTGAGAATGGGGAATTGAGAATTGACCGGGGATTCGCCGACCATTCTCAATTCACAATTCTCAATTCTCAATTCCGATCGTAAGATCGGGCTGATGATACGGTTCGAGGACATCCTCGACAAAGTCGAGTCGTACCGGCCCGACTTCGACGAAGAGCTGCTGCAGAAGGCCTACATCTTCTCAGCGCGCGAGCACCGCGGCCAGATCCGCAGCTCGGGTGAGCCGTATCTCATCCACCCGCTGAACGTCGCCTACATCCTCGCGGACATGCGCCTCGACGAGACCTCGATCGCGGTCGGCCTGCTGCACGACGTTCTCGAAGACACGCTCACCACCAAGGAAACACTGCAGGAGATCTTCGGCGATCAGGTGGCGGAGCTCGTCGACGGCGTCACGAAGATCTCGCGCTACGCGTACGTCTCGAAGGAAGAGCAACAGGCCGAGACGTTCCGCAAGATGCTGCTGGCCATGGTCTCCGACCTGCGCGTGGTGCTGGTCAAGCTCGCCGACCGGCTGCACAACATGCGCACGCTGCAGTTCCTCCCCGAGGAGAAACGGCTGGCGGTGGCGAAGGAAACGATGGAGATCTACGCCCCCATCGCCAACCGCCTGGGCATGGGCCGCATCAAGCACGAGCTCGAGGATCTCTCGTTCCAGTTCCTGCATGCGCGCGAGTCCGAGGAGCTCAGGCGGGCGGTGGAAGAGAAGATGGCGTTGTCCGGCGACGTCGTCCAGCGCATCAAAGTCACGCTCGAACAGAAGCTCACCGAGAACGAGATCGAAGGCGACGTGCACGGCCGCGTGAAGTCGATGTATTCGATCTGGTCGAAGCTGCGCCGCCAGGACATCGACATCGGCCAGCTCTACGACTACCTGGCCTTCCGCATCATCACCCCGTCCGTCAAGGACTGCTACGCCGCCCTCGGCATCATTCATCAGATGTGGCGCCCGGTGCCGGGCCGGATCAAAGACTACATCGCCATGCCCAAGCCGAACTTCTACCAGTCGCTGCACACCACGGTCGTGGCGGAAAAGGGGCAGCCGTTCGAGGTGCAGATCCGCACGCGCGAGATGGACCTGATCGCCGAACAGGGCATCGCGGCGCACTGGAAGTACAAGGAAGGACGCATCGGCGCGCATCCCGACGACACGAACTTCCTCTGGCTGCGGCAGCTCGTGGAGTGGCAGCACGAGATCAAGGACCCGCGCGTTTTCCTCAACTCGCTGAAGATCGATCTCTACCCGGACGAGGTCTACACCTTCACGCCGAAAGGGGATGTGTTCGCGTTCCCTCGCGGCGCGACGCCGCTCGACTTCGCGTATCGCATTCACACGGACGTCGGCAATCACTGCGTCGGCGCGCGCGTGAACGGCAAGCTCGTGCCCCTGAAGACACAGCTCAAGAACGGCGACATCCTGGAGATCCTCACCGGCCCGAATCAGACGCCCAGCCGCGAGTGGATCAACATGGTCGCGACCTCGCGCGCGAAGCACAAGATCCGGCACTGGCTGAACGCCGAGCAGAAACATCGTTCCATCGAGCTCGGACGGAAGCTGATCGAGCGCGAAGCGAAACGCTACAAGGTGCAGTGGCGGAAGTTGATCGCGGAGAACGCGCTCGACGGTGTGCTGAGCGAGCACGGACTGCCGCGCATCGACGATCTTTACGCCGACGTCGGCTACGGAAAGATCCAGGCCCGGTCCATCGTCGAGAGATTCGTCACCGACGACCAGAAGGAAAAAGGTCCCGCCCCCGTCGAAACCACCGGCGTCCTCGGACAAGCCGTCCGCCGCTTCTTCCCGTTCTCGTCATCGGCGACGATCAAGGTCAAAGGTTATGACGACCTGCTCACGTATCTCGCCAAGTGCTGCAATCCGCTGCCGGGCGAGCCGATCGTCGGCTACGTGACGCGCGGCAAAGGCGTGGCAGTGCACAGCTCGAACTGCCCGAATGTGAAGAACCTGATGTTCAACGCGGACCGCGAGATCGGCGTGGAATGGTCGGATTCGCGCCAGTCGCAGTTCCAGGTGGAGCTCGAGATCGTGATGGAGGACCGCCAGGGCATCCTGGCCCGCGTCGTCTCCGCGATCGCGAACATGAAGACGAACATCCGCCAGATGGAGACGCGCTCGAACGACGGCAAAGCGTCGGTCGAGCTGGTGCTGGAGATCGCGGATCTCAAGCATCTCGAGAAGGTGACGCGGTCGTTGTCGGCGGTGGATGGGGTGCTGCGGGTGGATCGGAAGTACAACATCCGTCACGCGACGGCCTGACGGCGTCGGTGCCTGCCCGCGCTGCAACTGACATGCGGCGCTTCGCGCGCATGCAGTTGAGCGCGGACCGATAGAGCTCAGTTCGAGTCCAGCGCCACGTGCGCGCAGGCGGGCAAGGACATGCTCGATGTCTTCGACGGCGGACAGTCCGACTCGCGCGAAGGCGTCGGCGCGCCAGGTCAGATCAGTAGCAGCCGGCGCCTCCTTGCGCAAACACGTGCATCGGTAAGCCACCGATCGATACCGTCTGCAGCTCGCCGACTTCAGCGGACGTTTCGCGCAGCCGTTCAATTTATCGCTCTGTGAACGGCAAAGCCGCTGCCGTTTGACATTCGTTGTAACGCTTCTTCACCCCGCGTCACTACCCATTCATGGCGACGCGCTCTGGGGTAGATACCGTTTCGCATGGAGGACTGTGATGCCGGCCAAAACCAACTCACTATTGAAGCCAACCTCACGTCGCCCCGAGCTCACCGGATTACTTGGTGCATTGTGGTTTATCTGCTCGCTCGCCGCAGCCTCGGCCTGTTACGGGCAGAACACCACCGCGGCGAAACCTCGGGCCGTTGCAGACAACGTATCGTCCGATGCAGCTTTCGCACAGCGCCGTGTGCCGGCGACGCCATCCCCGGTGATCGATATCGTCGAGATTCAGCCGTTCCGGCTGAAGGTTGGATACCGCCATGACTGGCTTCGAGACCGGCTGCTCGTGAAAGCCGGACTGCTCGTCGTGCTGAGGGTCGATCCGAAATATGTCGTGCCCCGCGACACCTTCGAGCCTGTCCTTTATGCAGGCGATCAAACGGTACAGCGGCTGAGCCAGGGCCATCGCTCGGGATATGTCATCGGAATCATACCGGGCCAGGTCGATCTGGCCGTGGCACCCATCTGGTTTGGGCGCCCGCAATTGCCCGAGCGCGTTACGCCTGAAATCATCAAAGCCGAGAGGGCTCTCGCCAACAGGGCCGGAATCAAGGCCTTCGGCCGGGACAGGATCGATCGTGCACGGCGCCAAGCCATAGAAGTCGATGATTTGGCGGCGCTACTGCGGGGGGCCGCTGCAGACCTCGTCCTGAAATATTCGCCGGACGAGAAAAATCTCGCCGAGGCCTGGCGTCTGCCGAGGGCCGGTTCAAACGTTCCGCGATAACGCAATAGAGGGAATGATCATGTTCGCGATTGAAAGCTCCATTCGAAAGTCCATCGCTTCTTGCGTCGTTCTTGCCGCCTTCCTGGCCGCGGCGCCGGCGTACGCGGCGGTCACCAAGACGGAGCTCGCCGGCAACGTGCTGACGGCTTATCCTCACTTCGAATATGTGAAGGCGATCAACGCCAACAGCGCAGTACACGTGGCCATCGATCCGACACGCTTTCCGGCGATCGCCGGCCAGACATGCGATATCTATGTCGTCGCCGCGAAAAAGACCTTGGGCTGGAACGCCGACACGACGCTGACCGACGTGACTACCGGCGGAATGCAGACACAGACCTTCGGCGGAGTGAATATTCAGACCAATACATTTCAGGTTACAACGCCTTCTGAGTTGAGCGCCGCCGCCGGCACGGACCTGGGCGTCGGATACGACGTCGTCCTCGATTGCAATCAAAACGGGTTTCTGGACGGAAACGACTATATCGACGGGCGCAACAATGAGGCCGGCTTCTACATCGTTCACGATACGACCACGGCCGGCCCTCTCGCCGTCACGGAGTTGGAGTACTCAGTAGCTGGCGGTTTCGGTCTCCCCGCGGCGCACCTGGCGGAAAACCTGTTTTTTCCGACCAATATCTCGACGCTCGGCCAGTTGCCTTTGATCGTCATCGGCCATGGCAACGGCCATGACTATGAGTGGTACGACCATATCGGCAACCATCTGGCGTCATACGGCTACATCGTCATGAGCCACTCCAACAACACGGGGCCTGGACCGATCAACGCTTCGACGACGACTCTGGGGCACACGGATGCGTTCATCGCCGAGGTTGCGGCGGGAACGATCCCCGGAGGCGGCGTCTGACCGGACATCTCGACGCCAACAAGATCGTCTGGATCGGACACAGCCGCGGCGCCGAAGGCGTCGCGATCGCCTATGACCGCCTCTTCGACGCCACCTATGTCCCCGTCAATTATGACAAGAACGACATCAAGCTGATCAGCAGCATGCTGCCGACCGACTTTGAAGGCACAGCCGTCGCCAATCCTCATGACGCCAATTATCACCTCTGGACCGCCTCGGGGGATTCCGACGTCGATGGCTCGGCTGGCTGCGACGTCTGTCAGACCTATCACCTGGTCGAACGGGCGGTCGGACATCGCCAGTCGACGACCGTGCAGGGGACCGGGCACGGCTGGTTTCATAATGGCGGCGTATTTCCCGATTTCTTCGGCCCGTGCTCCATCGGCGAGACCAGCACGCATTTGATCGAGCTCGGCCACTTCCTGCCTCTGATCAAGCGTTACGTCGACGACAATATCCCTTCGATCGATTTCCTGACGCGCCAGTACGAAACGTTCCGGCCGATCGGCGCGCCCACGGGCAGTTGCGTCGTCGTCACGCATGAATATTACGATGCCTCCTCCGGCGGCACGGTGGTGATCGACAATTATCAAACGCAGCCCGCGACCAATCTGAGCAGCATCGGCGGAAGCGTAACATTCGACGTCGACAATCTCTCCGAGGATCGGTTGGATGACAACAACTTCGACTTCGCCTGGGCTCCGACCGATCCCTTCAACGGCGCGACGCAAGGCGCGACAGGATTCGTCTATAGCGACACGAGCCGCGGCGTCGTGTTCGATTGGACGGGGACGGATAAATTCTACGAGTGGGAAGTGCCCGTCGGAGAGCGGGATCTGACGGACAACCTGTTTCTATCTCTGCGAGGGGCGCAGGGGACCCAACATCCCCATACGCTGGCCCTGGCTGCGGACCTGACTTTCACAGTGACTTTGCGGGACTCCGGCTCGGCAACGAGCTCGATCAATATCGGAGCCTTCGGGGGCGGCCTGGAGCAGCCCTATCAACGCGGTGGCGGCTGGCACAATGAGATGGAGACGATCCGGATTCGGTTGACCGATTTCCTCAATAATGGGTCAGGCCTCAATCTCGGCAATGTCGTCGCCATTCGCCTGAATGTCGGTCCCTCCTGGGGTTCTTCGAATGGACGCGTGGTCATCGATGACCTCGTTCTATCGAACGATCGAGCCGTCTATGACGGCGCGGACAATGGCGACCCCCACATCACTACAGTCAGCGGTGAGAATTATGACTTCCAAAGCGCCGGCGAGTTCACCCTTCTGCGCGACGGCGATATGGAAATTCAGGCCCGCCAGACTCCTGTGCCTTCTGCGCCGCCCGTCCATAATGCGCACACGGGGCTTGCCACCTGCGTCAGTGTCAACACGGCGGTCGCGGCTCGCGTCTCCGGACGCCGGGTGACCTACCAGCCCAGTCTGACCGGCGATGCGAGTCCGGCAGGTATGGAGCTGCGCGTCGATGGAGCTCTCATCGACCTCGACGCCGTGCAAAGTGTTTCTCTCGGGTCAGGCGCGCGCGTCGCCAGTTCGAGCGTCGGCGGCGGAATCGAGATCGAGTTCGCAGACGGTACGAGCTTAATGGCCGTCCCCGGCTGGTGGGGATCGCAGAACACCTGGTATGTCAATGTGAGCATCATGAATACGCCTGCGACGGAAGGCGTCATGGGGTTCATTCCATCCGGCAGTTGGTTGCCGAGGCTGCCGGACGGATCGTCGATCGGTCCGCGTCCCGCCTCCGAAGCGGCGCGATATGACGCTTTGAATCGAAAGTTCGCGAACGCGTGGCGCGTCAATAAATCGACGAGCCTGTTCGACTACGCGCCTGGCATGTCGACCGAAAACTTCACGGACAAAGACTGGCCGCGGCAAGGCGCGACGAGCTGCAACATCCCAGGCCGTCCGCCGGTCAAGCCCATCGCCAGAAATGTGGCGCAGAGGCTATGCCGGCAGGTCACGAACAGGAATGATCGAGAAAACTGCGCGTTCGATGTCGCTCTGACCGGCGAACCGGGTTTCGCGAAGACTTACCTGCAAAGCCAGATGCTCGATCAGGGGGCAACGCGAACGGAGATCCATTCCGACAAAGATTCTTCCACAGCCGGCGAAAAAGTCACCTTTGTGGCGATCGTCAAACGGAAGAAGACCGGCGAACGGATTGCGCCGGCGAAGGAACGAGGGGCAGGCACGGTGCAGTTCACGCTGGACGGATCAAGGCTCGGATACCCGGTCAGGCTTGACGCCTTCGGTCGGGCGACGCTCACGACCAGCAGCCTGAAGCCGGGCAAGCACCAGATCGGCGCCACCTACATGCCTCCAAAAGCGGAGGCCGGGTTTTTGCCGAGCGTGACTCTGGAGCCGCTGCAGTTCGTCGTCGCACGAGAGTAAGGCGTATGAGTACGGACCGGATCGCAGCACAGTGAGCGGGACGACCGCCGCGGCGCTACTGCGCTTTGTTCTTCGCCTCATCGGACTTTTCGTCCGGCTCGGGCGTCGGCAGCACGAGATTGATCGCGCGTTCCGCCGCCGGATATTCGTACAACTCGAGGCGCTCGTTCGGATGCGCGCGGATCCACTTGTTCTTGTAGAGATCCCGGTCCGCGGCGTCGAGGAGTTGCGCGACCGTCGGCTCGGCCAGTAAACGCGACGACGCGATGCCGATGGTCATGCCGATCGTGAACGGCTCCGCGGTCCCGGCCGCCGCCCATTGCAGCGCGTGGACCTCGCGCACGAGGCGGTTCGCCAATCCTTCGATGTGACTGACGTCGAGATCGGCCACGATCATCACGAACTCGTCGCCGCCATACCGCGCGATCAGATCCTCGGGGCGCGTGTTGCGGTGAAACACCGCGCCGACGTCGCGCAGCACGCGGTCGCCGGCGAGGTGACCGTACGTATCGTTGACCTGCTTGAAGTCGTCGAGGTCGAACAGCACGACGCTGAGCGCCGCGCCACGCGACAGCATCCGTTCGGTCTCGGCGATGAACACGCGCCGGTTGAACACGCCGGTGAGCTCATCGCGCGTGGCGAGGCCGCGCAGCTCGCGCACGGTCGCATCGAGATTGCGCTGGCGCGATGCGATGCGGCGTGCCACGCCGAGCTTCGCGACGATCTCCGCTTCGGAAGATGCCTTGCCGAGGAAATCGTCGAAGCCGGCGCCAAGCGCCTGGAGCTTCGCTTCCATGTCGTCGCGCGCGGTCAGCATCAGCGTGTAGAGCGTGGACGTGTTTTCGGCGGCGCGGATGTGGCCGATCAACTCGACGCCGGTCATGCGCGGCATGTCCTGATCGATGACGGCGATGTCGTAGGGATTGCGGTCGAGGTTCTCCAGCGCGGCGGCGCCGTCGCGTGCGCTGTCGACCGAGCAGCCGAGGCGCCGGGTGAGGGCGACGATCCAGGCGCGGTAGTCGGGATCGTCCTCGACGACCAGCACGCGCAGCGGCGGTTCGGCGGCGCGGGGCGGTGTCGGAACTCTTCGTTCCTGCGCGGGGATGAACGGGGCGAAGTGTTCCTGAAACAGCACGGCGGAATCGCGAATGGTCGCCGCCACGCCTTCGATGTCGAACGGCTTGCGCAGCAGCCCGTGCACGATCGACGGGTCGAGCTTGCCGAAGACAGAATCGTCGAACGCGCTCATGACGAACACGATCGGGCGCGGCTCGAGCGGAAGTTTTCCCAGCGCGTCCAGGAACGTGAAGCCGTCCATCCGCGGCATCATGAGATCGACGACCAGCACGTCG
The DNA here is from genome assembly GCA_035626775.1 of Thermoanaerobaculia bacterium. Lineage (GTDB taxonomy): Bacteria > Acidobacteriota > Thermoanaerobaculia > Gp7-AA8 > Gp7-AA8 > QHVT01. The sequence continues at coordinate 132,118 of DASPNA010000079.1, read as the reverse complement.
TAGCGAAGAAGCACCATGCGGTCGAGTGCGGCGATGCCGTCGCCGACGCCGTCGACAGAGACACCTTCCCGCCGCAGCGCGATCGTGAGGAGCGCACGGATAGTCGGGTCGTCTTCGACCACGAGCACGCGGGGGTTCATGGTTTCCGATCCACCTTCGTCGCGACCGATCCAATTGCCGCGGCGATACCGCCCGCGCCTAACAGACACATTCGCAAAAAAAGGGCGTGCAATGCGCACGCCCGAGGGAAAATCCTACCCCGAAACGGCGAACACCGCCGCGGCGGCGCCGATCAGCAAGCCAACCGCGATCTCGGTCCAGGTGTGACGCTCGAGCTTGCGCCGCGACCAGCAGATCGCGGCGACGAATGCCATGAGCGCCGGCGCCGCCAGCGGATAGATCTTCGCGAGCACGACGGCGAAGTACGCCGCCGTCATCGTGTGCAGCGAGATCTTCAGGAAGCGGTTGCCGATCGCGCCGAGGGCAAGCATGGCCACAGCGGCGATGAGGCCGCGCATGAGTCCGGGACTCGCGCCGAGAAAGTAGCCAGCGACGGTCGTCATGGCGACGAGCGGCAACGCGATGCGGTAGAAGCCGCCGCGCTCACCGCGATGCGAAACGTCGTGATCGCTCCAGACGCCGCGGCGCACGTTGCGGATCGTGATCGCGAGCAGCGGAAGCACGGTTCCCGCCGCGACGATCGCCGTCCACTTCCAGTTGCGGCTCGCCACCGCAACCATCACGGGGACGAGGAGGAAGGGATGGCCCGCGATGGAGAGGACCCGGGCGAGGGTGGTGGAGGACAGGCGCGGACGCCCGTCCTCCATGAAACTAGCGGGCCGCCTTCTTGATCGACCCGGAACGGATGCAGCGGGTGCACACCTGCATCCGCTTCACCGCCGAGCCCACCATGACGCGGACACTCTGCAGGTTCGGCATCCAGCGGCGGCTGGAGACGTTGTGGGCGTGGCTGACCCGGTTTCCGAACACGGGCGCCTTCCCACACACTTCGCACATCTTGGCCATGTTGACTCCCTCAAATAACGCGAAAGGCGTGGATTGTAATCACCGGCTCGAATCGGCGCAAGCATCGGGGGGCTTCACCCGCGTGCAAATGTGCGTCATCGTTCCACTTATCGAATCCTGTAGAGTTGACACTAGAAATTAATCGTTGTAATTTCGCTTCACCTTTCTACATCCGGCCGGAGCCTGTGAGAAGTGAGTGTGAGATGGATGGGGTGAGCGGTGTTCTTCTCAAAGAGCAAAAATGTCGTTGGCCTTGATATCGGCTCCTCAGCGATCAAGCTCGTCGAGCTGAAGGAGAAGAAGGGCGGGAACTACTCGCTCGTGAAGCTCGGCAGCGAGCGGCTTTCGCCGGAGGCCATCGTCGACGGTTCCATCATGGATTCGTCCATGGTGGTCGACACGATCCAGCGGCTGAACAGCGACCAAAGCGTCAAGAATTCCAATTACGCTACGTCGCTTTCGGGCCACTCCGTCATCATCAAAAAGATCACGCTCCCCTCGATGTCGCCCGAGGAACTGGCCGAGTCGATCCAGTGGGAAGCGGAGCAGTACATCCCCTTCGACATCAACGACGTGAACCTCGATTACGTTCCGCTGACCGGACCCGGCAGCGGCGACAACATCGACGTGATCCTCGTCGCCGTGAAGAAGGAGAAGATCAACGACTACACCTCGGTGATCAGCCGCGCCGGCAAGCTGCCGGTGCTCGTCGACGTCGACGCTTTCGCGCTGCAGAACTGCTACGAGGTGAACTACGAGATGGAGGACGGCAAGGTCCTCGCGCTCGTCAACGTCGGCGCCTCGGTCACCAACGTCAACGTGCTGTCGGGCGGGACCTCGATGTTTTGGCGCGACATCACCTTCGGCGGGAACCAGTACACGGACGCGATCCAGCGCGAGCTGAGCCTCTCGTTCGATCAGGCCGAGGACCTGAAGCGTGGCACTCCGGTCGGCGACTTCACGGTCCAGCAAGTCATCCCCATCCTGAACTCTGTCTCGGAGGACTTCGCGGGCGAGCTCCGCAAGACCCTCGACTTCTTCACGGCCACGTCGGGCGCCGAGCGCGTCGACGAGATCGTGCTCGCCGGCGGCGGCTCAGGCGTGCTGAACCTCGACGCCATTCTTCGCGAAAAGTTCGGCATCTCGGTGTCGATCATCGACCCGTTCCGCAAGATCACGGTAGATGAGAGCCAGTTCCATCCTGAGGAACTGGCGGAGATTGCGCCGAGCATGGCGATCGCCGTCGGCCTTGCCATGAGGAAGTTGGGGGACGCTTGATCAAGATCAATCTGGTGCGGGAAGGGCGGGCGGTCCGGGGAGCGGCGGCAGCTCCGCAACCGGCGATGGCGGTGGCGGGTGCGCCCGGCGGAACCCAGATCAACAACATCCTTGTCCTCGCGTTTCTCATCCTCGGCGCGCTGGCCGCGCTCGGCTACTGGTACTGGCACAAGCGCGAGCTCGCGCAGCGTGAGGCCATCGTCGCCGAGCGCACGATCGAGGCGCAGAAGCTCGAAAGCATCATCAAAGAGGTCGAGCAGTACCAGCGCCGGAAGGACAGCCTCCAGCAGCGCATCGACCTCATCAACCAGCTCAAGCAGAACCAGAAGGGTCCGGTCCGGATCATGGACCAGATCAGCCGCGATCTCCCGGACCTGGTGTGGCTCGACGCGATGGACATCAACTCGGGCCGCATCTCGCTGAGCGGCCGCGGACTGAATCCGAACGCGATCGCGCTCTTCATCGAGAACGTCAAGAACGATCCGTTCTTCGAAGAACCGAGCGTCGGCGCGGTGACGCAGGTCTCGACGACCCCGCTGGTGTACGGATTCGACATGAACTTCGCGTTCACGTACGCGCCGAAGACGCCCGTTCCCGCGGCGGGAACGGCAACGACGACCGATGCCACCGGCACCACGACCACGACGGCAGGGACGCAGTAGGAGCGCGCGATGGCAATCACACTCGACGACAAACCATGGTGGGTGGGCGCGGCCGTCGGCGTGGCTCTCGCCGGAGCCATTCTGTATGGCGCCGAGAGTCTCTCCGTGAAGGACCTGAGGTCGCGCATCGAGTCGGCGGATGCGCAGATTGCGGAACTCGATCAGAAGATCTCCAAAGGCCGCGCGGCGGAGCGCAAGCTTCCGCAGTTCCGCGAAGAGGTCAAACGGCTCGAGCTCGAGCTCGAGAAACTCCGCCGCATCCTTCCTTCCACGCGTAACACCGAAGAGATCATCAAGAAGGTCAAGTCGCTCGTCGACGCGGGCGAGTTCACGCTGCGCAGGCTGTCGTTCCCGCCGCTCGGCTCTCCGGCCGCGAGCGATCCGTACGCCGAGTGGCCGATCTCCGTGGCGCTCGACGGCCGCTATCACGACCTGGCGATCCTGTTCAACAAGCTCGGGAACTTCTCGCGCATCATGAACGTGGAATCGATCTCGATGCGCGCGCTCGGAAGCCAGGAGTCGCGGACGCTTTCGGCCAACTTCGTGGCCAAGACATTCGTTTACGTCGAGCCGAAGGAAGAAGCTCCGGCCGGCGAAGCGAAGCCGGGCGGTGCGTAAGATGATGAAGACGATGAAGCACGCGTTCGTCGGGGTCTCATTCGTCGTTGCAGCGACGCTGGCCAGCGTCGCGCTGCGCGCTCAGACCGCCACCGACACGACCGCGGCCACGCAGGACGTACAGAAAAGCCTCGAAGACATCCTCGATGAGCCGGAGACCGGCGACACGTACCGGTACGACCCGCAGGGCCGCCGCGATCCGTTTCGTTCGCTGATCGGCCCGACGCCGCGTCTCGACGCGAGCCAGCGGCCGGAGGGACTTCCCGGCTTCCTCATCGACGAGCTGAAGCTGCAGGGCATCTTCCGCACGCGTCAGGGCTACACGGCGATGGTCAATGCACCCGACAACAAAGGCTACTCCTTGCGCGTAGGCCAGAAGGTTCTCGACGGCGAAGTCGTGCGGATCACGGCGACTTCGGTAGTGTTCCGGCAGGAAGTCAACGATCCGACTCGCATCGAGCGCTATCGCGAGGTCGTGAAGGATCTGGTACCGGGAACGACCAGGCGGTGAGCGCGTGCAGATTCATGGGCGAGTGGAGGGCGAGATGGTGAAGGTGGCAAGTATGGAAAGAGCCAAGCGAATCCTGGCGATTGCCGGCGTGCTCGTGCTGGGAGTCGGCGCCGCGGAGGCCGGCATCTTCGGCTCGCGCAAAGCGGACAAGCAAGCTGCCAGCGCGCCGGCCGTCAGTGCGATCGCTCTCAGCGCCATCGAGATCGACGGATCCCGCGTCATGCTGCGCACCAATGGTGCGCCGGCGTACACCTCCTACAGCCCGTCGCCGGGCGTCTTCGTGGTCGATCTCACCGACACCGGCCGCGACGCCGCGGTCATCATTCCTGCGACACTCCCGCCCGCCGTGGCTTCTCTCGCCGCCGAAGAAGTCGTCGAGATGGGCAGCCGTCTCACCCGTGTCACGTTCCGTCTCTCCGAATCGCTCATGCCGGAAGTGATGGCCATCGAGAAGGCCGTCATCGTCACCATTCCCGCCAGCGCGATTCCGATCGAAACCGCATCCTCGACCGCGCCGCAGGTCGAAGTGCTCCCGACGGTGACGCCGCTCGAACAACCGGCGCCCGCGGCCATCGCGATCGCCGATCCGGTGCCGACTGTCGAAACGATTGCTGATCCGGTCGAGGTGCCTGTCACCGCGCCGGTCCCGGTCGCGGAGGAAGTTCTGCTTCCGCGCGCGAAAGCCGTCCGCAACATCAGCGCGGCGAAAGCCGGCGATCGCGTGGAAGTCCGCATCGCGGGCGACGGTCAACTCAAATACAAAGCCTTCCGCCTCGAAAGCCCGTCGCGCCTGGTCATCGATCTCGAAGGCGTGAAGAACGCCGCGTCGAAGAACAGCGTCGCCGTCGATGACGACGTCGTGCAGCGCGTGCGCATCGCGCAGTTCCAGCCCACCGTCGCGCGCGTGGTCGTCGATCTCGCGCACAAGACCGATTACGACATCGTCGCGGTCGGCGATGAAGTGCGTGTTGCATTCGGTCCCGCCGCCATCGCGTCCACTGAAGCAGCAGCGCCCGTGCAGGTCGCGCAGACTACTCCTGCACCAACACCGGTGGTCGCCCCGACGATCGTTGAAAAACCGATCGACAAGCCGGTCGTGAAGCCGGTGCCGGCCGACATCCCCTCGCAGGTCCCGGTCATCGCCGAGAACGTCGCGCCGCGTCCCGTGATCTCGAACGAGCGTTCCTCGGCTCCGAAGACCACGTGGAAAGTTCCGGAGCCGGCCTCGAAGGGCGCGCGCTCGCGCATCACCCCCGCCGCCGATCAGGCCCCGGTGCAGCAGCCGCCGACGCGCGAAGACGTGTTCGGCGAAGCACAGACGCAGAACACGCCGCAGTTGCCGCTCGCGCAGGGACAGATTCTCAGCAGCTCGCGGAACCTGAGCGGAACCCAGCGCGTGTTCAACGGCGAGCCGATCTCGCTCACGCTCAAAGACGCCGACATCAAAGACGTGCTGCGCACGTTCGCCGATCTCACCGGCCTGAACATGGCCATCGATCCCGGAGTCGGTGGCTCAGTCACGGTCGACTTCGTGGACGTGCCGTGGGATCAGGCGCTCGACATCATCCTGCGCCAGAACAACCTCACGTTCTCACTCGAAGGTAACGTGATGCGCATCGGCACCGTCGAGCGCATCGCCGCGGAGGCGGCAGCCTCGCGGCGGCTCGAAGAAGAAGCGCGGCTCGGCGTTCCGCTGACCACGCTCAGCTTCAAGCTGTCGTACGCGCGAGCCGGCGAGCTGCAGACGCTGCTGCGCGACATCGCCTCGCCGCGCGCGCGCATCATCGTCGACCCCCGTACCAACCAGCTCATCGTGAGCGAGATCCCGGAGTATCTCCGGACGATGCAGAACCTCATCACCACCGTCGACATCCCGTCGCGCCAGGTGATGATCGAAGCGCGCATCGTGGAGAGTCTGCGCACGTTCACGCAGCAGTACGGGTTCACGTGGGGCTTCAGCGGCGATCTCGATCCGGCGCTTGGTACCGGCACCGGTCTCGTGTTCCCGAACCGCATCGGCTTCGAAGGCGGTCCGTTCGACTTCGCCCTCGGCGACAACGTCCTCTCGCTGACTCTCTTCGACGTGCTCGGCACGTTCGATCTCGATCTCGCGCTGAGCGCCGCCGAGACGCAAGGCTACGCGAAGGTCGTTTCCGCACCGCGTGTGACCACGCAGGACAACCAGGCCGCGCAGATCACGAGCGGCTTCCAGATCCCGTACCAGACCCGCATCAACTTCACGACCACCGTCCAGTACCTCGATGCGACGCTCAGCCTCCAGGTGACGCCGCAGATCACCGAGGCGGGGACGGTGATCATGGACATCTCGGTGCAGAAGAACGAGCCGGCCACCGGTCTCACGATCGCTGGCGCGGCCGGTACGCCGCTCACCACGCGTCAGGCCAAGACGCGCCTGATGGTGCGCGACGGCGGCACGGCGGTCATCGCGGGCATTTTCCAGAGCAGGGACGGCGACGCGCAATCGCGCGTGCCTTACGTGCACAATATCCCGATCATCGGAAACCTCTTCAAGAGCCGGGACATCACCACGTCGCACGATGAGTTGCTCATCTTCATCACGCCCCGGATCGTGAGAGGCTGAGCCTGGGAGGGCGCGAATGAACATCATGAAGAACCGACTGACTCTCGCGGCGGTGGCGCTGGCTTCTCTGGCCGTGCTGAGCTGCAGCACCGAACTGACCAATAACGCCGCTCCGGTCGAGCTGGTCGTCACGAACAACCAGAATCTCACGCTGCTCGACATCGACCCGGCCACGACCGATCCGGACTGCGATGAAGAAGTCGGCACCATCAACATGCAGGTGATTCGGAAGAACGAGAATGCCACCGGCGACTTCCTGCAGGTTCGCGTGCAGCGCTACCGCGTCTCGTATCGTCGTACGGACGGCGGAACGATCGTGCCGCCCTCGTTCGTCCGGTCGCTCGACACGCTGATCGGCGTCGGCAGCAGCGGGACCTCCAACTTCACCGTCGTCGAAGCGGACGCGCTCACGCAGGCTCCGTTCGCCGCGCTGCGGCCGCAGAACGGCGGCCGCGACGCGGAGACGCTGCGCCCGTTCGTGCGCATGGAAGTGATCCTCGAAGTCTTCGGCGAAACGCTGGCCGGCGACAATGTTTCCGACTCGACCGCATTTCCGCTCGAGTTCTGCTTTGGCTGTGGAGGGTGCGACTAAGCAGCGCGGTACGCACCGTGTGCCGGGTTGCTCAGGGGGCTGACGATGAAGGCAATGAGACAGCAGAAATCGTGGATGGCGCTGGTCGCGCTTCTTTTCCTGTTCGCCGCTTGTAAGGGCGAATCGCCCACCGCGCCTCCAGTCGGTGGCGGCACGGGTGGTGGTGGCGGCACCGGTACGCCGCAGACGGGCGTCAACGTGACGCTCACTGCCTCGAACGCGAATCCGGTCGTCGACTCCATCGTCACGATCACCGCGGTGGTCACGATTGACGGACAGCCCGCGCCGAACGGCACGGCCGTCGAGTTCGCGGCGACCGGTGGTTCGTTCTCCGCAACAGAGATCGTGACGTCGGTCCTTCGCACCACGACCAACGGTGCCGCGACAGTCGAGCTTCGCTCCACGGTCGCCGGCTCCATTCGCGTACAGGCTACTGTCGGCAGCGTGAGCCGCACGGTGGACGTCCTCTACAGAGTCAGTCCGACCATTCCGCCGCCGACAACTACGGCGCCGTCGATCACACAGGTCACGCCGGCCATCGGCATCCCCTCCGGCGGCGAGCGCATCGCAATCATTGGCAAGAACTTCAAGGAGCCGGTGCGCGTGCTGTTCGACACCGGAGCCGCGCAGCCGATCGAGGCATTCGTCGTTTCCGTCACCGACACACGCATCGAAGTGTTGACGCCGAGCGTCAACCTCGGCGCGGGCCAGCAGCTCGTCGCCGACCTCATCGTGCTCACGCAGGCCGGCACGGCGACGGAACAGCGCGCGACGTTCGCGGACGCGTTCACGTTCCGCAACGAGCAGCTCACGCCACGCATCACCACCGCGTCGCCGAATTCGGGTCCCGTGACCGGCGGCACGCGCGTCACGTTGTTCGGCGATGGATTCCAGGCGCCGGTGCAGGTGCTGTTCGGCTCCGCCGAGGCGCGCGTGATCCTTGTCGAGTTCGGACAAATCATCGTGGAGACGCCTGCGGCGCGCGACACGACTCCGAACGGATCGGGCACGTTCACGGGCCCCGTCGCGGTCACGGTTCGCAACATCAATTCGCAGACCGAGGTCACCCTTTCCGAGGCATTCCGTTTCGTCGCCGCGATCGACATCACGTCGTTCCGTCCGCTCACCGGACCGGCGACTGGCGGCACCGACGTCGTCATCGATGGCATCGGCTTCCTCGCGCCCGTCGATGTCACCATCGCGGGTATTCGCGCGACGGTTCTGCAGGTCACGGGCTCGCGCATTCTCGCGCGCACTGCTGGTCTGCCGTCCGCATGTTCGGGTGGCAGCGGTGGCGTCCGCGTGGTCAACGTGAACAACGGTGATACGGAGACGTTCACCGACGAGATCTTCACCTATGTGCCGGTGACGCCGCTGATTACCTCCGTCGAGTCAGGTCAGCCGGGCGAACAGGTCACCGTGGTCGTACGCGATCCTGGTGTCGGGGCGCTCGGCATTGCGGACATCCGCTTCACCATCAACGGCCGGACGATCATTCCGACTCCGGACCGGATCACGGCCGGCGCGGGCTTGCAGAACTTCGAAGTGACGCTGCCGCTCACGGGATTCACGTTCCCGACGATTGCCTGCGAAGTGACGCCGGGCGGTCTGCAGGGTACGCAGTTCGGCCCCGCCGAGGTTCCGATCACCTTCACGAACATTGCTACTGCGTGCACCGCGAATACGACCGTCGTCGTGACTCCGAACCCACTCACGAATCCGTGTCTGGCGCCGCCCGAGGGAACGGTCAGCGATATCGATCCTGAAGCGGGAGGCTGCGCGGCACCGGCTCCCACAGGCCCGACGGGAGCGACGACGTTTGCCGACATCGACATTACGAATCGTCCGAACTCGCAGGCGCTGAACATCACCGGTGTCTCGGTCACTGGCCCGAATGCGTCGAGCTTTACGGTGACACCAACGACTGCGACGAACATCCCAGGTGGAAGCACGCGGACGTTCACGGTCGCCTTCAATCCGCCGGATACGCCTGTGCCGGCGGCCGATACACCGCAGAGTGCGACGGTCACGTTCACGACGAACTCGCCGACGATTCCGACGATCAGCGTGTGTGTGAACAGCACGATCGACGTTCCATAAGGTTGTCTCACGTGTTTGATCCCGAGCCGCCCCGCCTTGCGCGGGGCGGTTCGTGTCTGGTGCGGTTGCACCTCGCCCCGTTGTAAGAAAGAATTCAGGTTCCGCGAATGGCCCAGCCGGCGACGACCGCAAAACTCGAGGAGCTGCGTTTCAAGCTCAAGACGGATCCGAAGAGCCGTCTCTTCTATCAGCTCGCCGAGGAACTGCGCAAAGCGGGGTACGTCGATGAGTCCGAGCAGGTCCTTCGCTCCGGACTGCAGGTGTATCCGACGTATCTCGCCGCATGGGTGAGCCTCGGTCGCACGCTGCGCGAGCAGAGGAACGACGCCGGTGCAGTCGAGGCGTTGAACCGCGCGTTGCAACTCGATCCCGGAAACGTCGTCGCAGCGCGCATCCTCGCCGATGCCTACCTCGCGCTCGGCGACAAGGTCGAAGCGATCAAGAAATACAAGCTCGTCCACGCGCTGCTTCCGGCGGATGAGGAACTGAACGCCGTGATCGAGCGCATCCAGCGCGAGCTCGCACCTCCTCCCATCGCCGAACCTGAGCCCGAGCCTGTCGCCGAGTCTCCGTTCGAAGAAACCTCGCCGACGCCTGCTTACGCTTCTGGAGCGATGGGCTCTCAGCCCGTCGTCGTTGAATCCGACGGCCTGAGAGCCCATCCCTCCAGTGACGTGCCATTCGAAGAAGAGGAATCGCCGTTCGATCGCACGATGCCTCCGTTCGCCGAAGCCGCGCGCTCGCTGGAAGAAGAAGCGCGCATCGAAGAAGTCACGGCAGACGCCGAGCCGATGTCGCTCGAGCACGAAGAGAGTCCGTTCGAAGAGCCGGTGGATACGTTCACCGCGGCTGCCATGACGGTCGAGGCGCCGATCGGCATGCACATCGAGTCCGCGCCGCTCGCCGCGGAAGTGGCGGCGCCGATCTTCGAGACCGAGGAAACGATTCCGGACATCGCAAGCGAAGATGCGGCGAACACCGCGACGATGGCCGATCTCTACGTGAAACAGGGACTCGTCGAAGAGGCGCGCCACATCTACGAGAACATCCTCGCGCGCGATCCCGAAAATGCGGAAGTGCGCGGGAAGCTCGACGCCATCGTGCCGCGCGTGAATCCGAAAGTAGCGGCGCTGGAACGCTGGCTCGGCAGAGTTTCGCGGAGAGAGGTGGGCGGTGTTTAGAGACGTGCTCTCGGGTCTCGTGCAACGCGTCGACGGCGCGATCGCGGCCAGTCTCATCGGCCTCGATGGCATCGCCGTCGAAACCGTCGGTGCCGGCCGCGTTCCACTCGATGCCCTCGGCGCCGAGTTCGGCGGCTTCGTGAAGTCGATCCGTCACGCCGACACCGAGCTCGATACAGGCGAGGTCCTGCAGTTCGCGCTCGTCACCGAGAGGTACATCACCTTCCTCTCGCTCGTCACACCCGAGTACTACATCCTCTTCGTGCTGCAACCCGACGGCAATTACGGGCGCGCGCGATTCGAGCTGTCGAAGGCGAAGTTCCTGCTTCGCGATGAGTTGGTCTGAGGTCGCCCCGGGTGAGCGGGTCGCACAAGTTGGTCTGAGAGGGATACGTTGAATTTCAAAGAGATTCTCGAGTTGATCGACAAGGTGGCCGAGAGCGGCATCGGCAGCGTCGAGGTCGAGCAGGCCGGCACGAAGGTCCGCATCGAAGGCAAGAGCACGCCCGCCTCGTCCACGCACAATGAGAGCGCCGTCTATCATGCGTCCGCTCCCGCTCCCGCAGCTCCTGCTGCGCCACCCACCGCCGCGGAAAAAGCGGAGGAGCGCAAGCGCGCCGAAGAAGCGATCGAGGCGGGACTGCACATCATCACGTCGCCGATCGTGGGGACGTACTATCGCTCGCCGAATCCCGAAGCGAGTCCGTTCGTCAACGTCGGCGACAGGGTCTCGAAAGGACAGGTCCTCTGCATCATCGAGGCGATGAAGCTGATGAACGAGATCGAGTCGGACGTCGACGGTGTCATCGTCACGATGTATCCGTCGAACGGCCAGCCTGTGGAGTACGGCGAAAAACTCTTCGCCGTGAAGGCGTAGCTTCCCCTCATGTTTTCGAAAATTCTGATAGCCAACCGCGGCGAGATCGCCCTGCGCGTCATCGCGGCGTGCAAGGAGATGGGCATCAAGACGGTGGCCGTGCACTCCGAGGCCGACCGCGACTCGCTGCACGTGCGCTACGCCGATGACGATGTCTGCATCGGCCCCGCGGTCTCGAAGCAGAGTTACCTCAGCATCTCCAGCATCATCGCCGCCGCCGAGATCACCGGCGCCGACGCCATTCATCCCGGCTACGGTTTCCTCTCCGAGAACGCGCATTTCGCGGAGATCGTCGGCGAGTGCAACCTGACGTTCATCGGACCTCCGCCCGAGGCGATCCGCCGCATGGGCGACAAGGCGCGCGCGCGAGAGACCGCGAAGAACGCCGGCGTGCCGATCATCCCGGGCAGCGAAGGCGCGATCACGTCCGCCGAGGAAGCCGCGGACGTCGCGCGTACGATCGGCTTCCCGGTGATCCTCAAGGCCGCCGCCGGCGGCGGCGGCCGCGGCATGCGCATCTGCTGGGAAGAGAGCGAGCTGCAGATGCAGTTCGACACCGCCCGCAATGAAGCCGAGCGCGCATTCGGCGACGGATCGGTCTATCTCGAGAAGTATCTCGAGCGCCCGCGCCACATCGAGATCCAGGTCTTCGCCGACACATACGGCCGCACCGTGCACCTCGGCGAACGAGAATGCTCGATCCAGCGCCGCCATCAGAAGCTCATCGAAGAATCGCCGTCGCCGGCGCTGAACGATGACATCCGCGGGCGCATGGGCGAGGCCGCGATCCGTTTGTGCGAGGCCGTGAACTACGTCAATGCCGGCACGATCGAGTTCCTCTTCCAGGACGGCGAGTTCTATTTCATGGAGATGAACACGCGCATCCAGGTCGAGCATCCGGTGACCGAGGAAGTGACGGGAATCGATCTGGTGAAGGAACAGATCCGCGTGGCGGCGGGCGAGAGGCTGTCGGTGCCGATGGGCGAGTTCCACCTGCGCGGACACGCAATGGAGTTCCGCATCAACGCCGAGGATCCGGTGACCTTCGCGCCGAATCCCGGAAAGATTCGCGAGCTGCATCTGCCCGGCGGTCCGGGTGTGCGCGTCGATACGCACATCTATCGCGACTACGTGGTCCCGCCTCACTACGACTCGCTGCTCGCGAAGCTCATCGTGCGCGGCAAGGACCGCCTCGACACGATTGCCCGCGGCCGGCGCGCGCTGGAGCAGTTCGTGGTCGAAGGCGTGAAGACCACGCTCCCGCTCCACCGCGCGATCCTCAACAACGAGAAGTTCATCCGCGGCGACATCTCCACGCGGTTCATGGACACCTTCACGTTGTAACGTGAGCGCCGGGCCCCTCATCGGCCTTTGGCACCTTCTCCCCTCGCGGAGGGCTGAAGGCTACTCGCCACGAGCGCGCCTTGCAGCCCTCGTCCCGCGGCAGCGGGGCGAGGGTGGCCGAAGGCCGGGTGAGGGGGCGTGCTACCCTCATAGACCTTCAGCATGAAGATCTACCTCGTCGGGTTCATGGGCTCGGGAAAGACGACCGTGGGGCGTGAGCTCGCCGCCCGCATCGACGCGCCGTTCTTCGATCTCGACGAGCTGATCGAAGCCGCGGAGAAAATGTCGATCAAGGAGATTTTCGCGCAGCGCGGCGAGGCGTACTTTCGCAAGCGCGAGCGCGACGTGCTTCGCTCCACGAAGCATCTCGAAGGCGCCGTGATCGCCACCGGCGGAGGCACGTTCACGTTCGATGAGAACGTGCAGTTCATCCAGTCGGAAGGACTGTCGGTCTATCTCTCCGCGCCATACGCGCTGCTGCGCGCGCGCGTCGGCGACAAGGCCGCCGATCGCCCGCTTTTCACCGACGACGTCGCGACGCACGAGCTCTACGCGAATCGCATCCGCTACTACCGCATGTCCGATCTCTCCATCGACGTTCGCGAGGAAGACACGCCCGCGCAGATCGCCGAGAAACTGATGCTCGAGCTGCCGCGCAGCGTGCTCGAATCCGCGCGCCGCTCGACGTGGAGGTCGGCACGATGAGAGCGCTTGTCGTCAGCGATCTGCACGCGAACGCGGAAGCCTTGCGCGCGGTGCTCACGCGCGTCCGCAGGAAAAAGTTCGACTCCGTCATCTGCCTCGGCGATTTCGTCGGCTACGGCGCGCAACCCAATCAGGTGCTCGACACGATGCGCACCCTGAAAGGGAAGAAGGTCTACATCCGCGGCAATCACGATCGCGTGGCCGCGGGACTCGACGACGCGGAAGGCTTCAATCACGCCGCGAAAGCCGCCGCGCTCTGGACGCGCGAACGTCTCAGCGCGCCGAATCGCAGGTTCCTGCGCGACCTCACCGTCGGCCCGCGCATGCATCACGAAGCGATGCTCTGCCACGGCTCGCCATACGACGAAGACGAGTACGTCTTCAACGTGCATCACGCGGCGCAGATCCTCGCGCTCTATTCGGCGCGCTTCATCCTCTTCGGCCACACGCATCTGCCGGCCGTGTTCTCGATCGATCCGGACATGAACGTGAGCGGCTTCGCGGTGCGCGAAGACGCGAATGTGCGTCTCGACAAGGGACTGCGCTACCTGATCAACCCCGGCTCGGTCGGCCAGCCGCGCGATCGCAACCCGAACGCGTCGTGCATCATCATCGACACGGACAAGCCGTCCGTGCAGTTTTTCCGCGTCGAGTACGACATCGGGAAGACGCAGTCGACGATCCTGCGGGCAGGGTTACCGGACATTCTCGCAACGCGGCTGTCGTACGGGACGTGAGCACGACCAGGGGCCTCCGGCGGCCGGGCCTAACGGGTCCGGACCCGATTTGCGTTGGCCCACTTCCGCGGCACAGCGCCACTATTTCAGGACGCCGCTTCCCCGAATCAGGACACGAGCCTGTCGCGCCCAACAGCTAAGCGATTGAAAACACGCGCGGAATACTCATCCGTACGTGGCACATGGACCGCAACCGGAGCGCAGTGGTTGCAGGAGAAGCCCCAATGAAAAAAGCCTTCCTTCCCATTCTTCTCACAGTCCTGATCGCCGCGGTTGCTTCTGCCGAGGAGAAGCACCAGTCGTACATCTCGTATGACGATGGCGGGACGGTCGTCAAATCGGGTGACGACAGCCGCGAGATCGAAGCGCATCGCAATCTGCCGGTCTTCCCGGGCGACGAAGTGATCACCGCCCGCCGCGGCCGCGCCGAGATCCGTCTCTCCGACGGCAACATCCTCGGCGTCGACCGCACCACCGCGCTGCGTCTGCGCTCGATCCTCGACAGCTACGAGGGCGAGTCGAACGAGACCGTCATCGAGCTCCGCTACGGCAAAGTCGGCGTGCATCGCACCGACATCGGACGCGAGCACGTTCGCCTCGACACCGACAACGCCAGCTACGTTGCCGATCGCGAAGGCGTGTATTCGGTCGAGACCGATTCGCGCGGGAACGATCGCGTGACCGTGTTCGATGGCACCGTCGAAGTGCGCACGCCGACGCGCGCCACGCGTTTGCGCGAAGGTGAAACGGCCACCATCGACGATTCCGGCGTGTTCGATCTCATCGGAGATCAGCGCACCGCGGCCGATGACTTCGAGCGCTGGTTCCTCAAGCGCGCCGAACGCTTCGGCAGCTATGAGAATCAATACGTCGACCGCCGCCTCGGCTACTGGACCGACGATCTCGACTCCTATGGCCGCTGGGTCATGGTGTCGGGAATCGGCTGGTCGTGGCGTCCCTTCGTCAGCGTTGGCTGGCGCCCGTACTATCACGGCTACTGGCATCACAGCCGTCATGGCTCGCTGACCTGGGTCTCGTACGATCCGTGGGGCTGGGGTCCGTATCACTACGGCCGGTGGGCACACGATCCGGGCTACGGCTGGGTGTGGGTGCCGGGCTACGGTTACTCGCCTGCATGGGTTTACTGGATGTACGGCCCGAGCTACGTCGGCTGGGCGCCGGCGGGTTGGTGGGATTGCCATCGCTCGTACTACAGCTGGGCGTACAACCCGTATCGCAACCGCGGCTGGTCGCATGGCTTCGGCTGGTACGGCCGCGTGCGCACGAACGATTTCGATCTCCGTCCGTGGACGTTCGTCGATTCAGGCGTGCTGATCTCGAACCGCGTCGATCACGCGGCGTTGAAGACGGACCTCATCAAGCAGCGTCTCGCTCGCCATCCCGATGGTTACGCGACCATCGCCGGCGGCGGCGGACGCATGACGCGTGAAGAGCTGCGCGATCCGGCGGATGCGATCAAGCGCCGCGGTCTCGACGGACGCCTGACTGGCCGCGAGACCGGCGCGCCTCCGACCGACCTCACGCCGTTCGTGCGCCGCGATCCCGACGTCGGCGGCAACATTCGCGACCGCATTGCACGTCCGCGCGATGGCGCTTCGGGTGCAGTCGCCAGCGGTCCGTCGTCGCGTCCCGTCGGTAGCATCGCTCCGATCGGCCGCGGCAGCGTGGCTCCCATCGGCGGCGGCTCGGTTGCGCCGATCAGCGGTGGCACGAGCACTGGCAGCGGCCGCGATACGAATACCTGGCGCGACCGCGCTGGTGATCGCGGCGGTTCGTCCACGCAACCCTCGACGGCACCGTCGACCGGCGAGCGTTCGCCGCGCGACACCAGCTCGTGGCGCCGTCGCATTCGCAACACGGAGCGCGAGACACCCTCTAGCGGCAGCACGACCGGCAGCTCGACGAACGACGTACCGGCTCGCGTGATCGACCGCAGCGTCGGTGCTCGCGTGGTTCCGCGCGAGAGCAGCACGGACAAGAACAGCAGCGCCGGCAGCAAAGAGCGTGATCGCTCGTCGACGGTCCGCGATCGCAGCTCGGCCAGCGGCCGCAGCAGCAGCGGGTCGCGCGAGACACCGCGCGCCACTCCGCCGCCGCCGCCGCCGAGTAACACCGGCAGCTCGACGCGATCCAGCGGCAGCAGCGGCAATCGCGAGGGCGGCGGCCGCATCAAGCGCGACCAATAAACGAACCCGAGGTAACCTTCTCCCCTCAGCGAGGGGAGAAGGTGCCGAAGGCGGATGAGGGGTCCCCGCCGTTTCTCATACAATCCGGCGCGAATGTCCGTCCCGCTTTTCTTTGCCCTCTATTGTCTGGAGGCGGGGTTGTTCTTCCTCATCGTGCCCTGGACGACGATCTGGACGCTGAATCCGCTGCTGCACGGCAACCTCGGCGTAGGGATGATCGCCGATAATCCATTCGTGCGTGGTTTCGTGTCGGGGGTCGGTCTGCTGCATCTGATCGTGGGCATCCGCGATCTCGTGCGCTTCACGCGGGAGCGAAAGCGGAGCCGGGCGCAGTGAAGCGCTGGTCGCGGCTCTTCTTCCCTCTCTTCCTCGGCGGAATCCTGTTGGGGATGTACGGGGTCCTGCGACAGAACCCGTCGCTCATGACCGCGGCCGGTGCAGACACGGAGAAGGCGGCGACGCTGCTGCGCATCCTGCTCTTCCTCGCGTGCGTGCCGCTGACGTTGTTCGCGGTGCGCCTCATCGACCTGCTCGCGTTCGACGTGCTCACGCCGCGGCGCGGCAAAGTCAGCGCGCCGACGCTGTTGCGCGAGATCGTCTCGATCGTTCTCTACACGCTGGCCTTCGCATCCGCCGTGTCGTTGATCTTCAATCGCAGCGTCACCGGCTTCCTCGCGACGGGCACCATCGTCGCGGCGGTGCTCGGTCTCGCGCTGCAGGAAACCCTCGGCAACCTCTTTGCCGGCATCGCGCTCCACCTCGAGAACAGCTTCACGCCCGGCGACGTCATTCGCTCCGGCGAACACTTCGGCATCGTCGAAGCGGTACGCTGGCGCGGCACACGGCTGCGCACGTTCAACAACAACCTCGTCGTCGTGCCGAACTCGATGCTCGCGCGTGACCGGCTGGAGGTCTATCCGCGCAACAACTTCAACGCGCGCGTGCTGCCGTTGAACATCGACGCGAATGTCGCACCCGCGAACGTGATCGCGATCCTCGTCCAGGCCGCGTCGCACGTCGAAGGGGTCGTGCAGGAGATGCCGTGTATCGCGCGCCTGGCCGGGTTCGTCGAAGGGCAGCTCACGTACGAGATCAAATACTTCACCGCCGACTACTCGCAACGCGATCGCATCGACGCGGACATCCGCAAAGCGGTCTGGTACGCGCTGCGGCGCAACGGCATCGCCCTCGGCGAACCGATCCGCGCCATGCATCGCTATGCGCCGCCGGCGCAGCGGCTGCAGCCGGAGCCGGGCACGATCCGGCGTCGTCTGTCTCGCGTCGACATCCTCTCCCCGATCTCGCGCGACGTGCAGCAGAAGATCGCCGACGCTTCGCGCGTGCACGTGTATTCGAGCGGCGAGACGATCCTCAATCACGGCGCGCAGGGCGACTCGATGTTCATCGTTCACGACGGCAATGTATCGGTGCGCGTGGACGACTCGGAAGTTGCGCGGCTCGGCCCTGGTGATTCATTCGGCGAGATGGCGCTGCTCACGGGCGAGCGGCGCACGGCGGATGTCATCGCGCTCACGGACGTCGTCGTGCTCGAGATTGCACGCGACGCGCTGCAGCCGTTCATGCACGAGATCCCCGATCTCGCCACGGCGATCTCCGCGAAAGTCATGGAGCGGCAGAACAAGCTCGACTCGCGCCGCGTCGCCTCGCCCGATGATCACGCGTCGATGCTTTCGCGCATTCGCGCGTATTTTGGTCTCTGACCATGAAACGCGTCCTCATCGTCGAAGACAAGGAATCGCTCGCGCACATGCTGCGTGAGGCCGTTCTCGCGGATGGCTTCGAAGCGGAGGTTGCGTCGACCGGCACGCTCGCGACGCGCTGGCTCGCGGAAGGACGGCGCTACGTGGCCGTGCTCACCGACCTCCGCTTGCCTGGCGCGGACGGGATCACCGTGTTGCGGCAGGCAAGGGAGAGCGATCCCGATTGTCCCGTGATCGTCATGACGGCGTTCGGCACCATCGAGAACGCGGTCGAGGCGATGAAGCTCGGCGCGCATGACTTCGTGCAGAAGCCGGTCGATCTCGATCATC
Organism: Thermoanaerobaculia bacterium; assembly: GCA_035626775.1. Taxonomy (GTDB): domain Bacteria; phylum Acidobacteriota; class Thermoanaerobaculia; order Gp7-AA8; family Gp7-AA8; genus QHVT01. Next base: position 113,627 of record DASPNA010000079.1, on the reverse strand, counting down.
TGTCGATCGTGCTGCGCCGCTGCCGCGAGCATCGCGAGCTGCGCCACGAAAACCTGCTGCTGAAGGAAGAGTTTCAGAAGCAGTATCGACTGCCCGCGATCGTCGGCGATTCGCCGCGCATCGTGGAAGTCTCGCATGCGATCCAGCGCGTGGCGCCCACCGATTCGACCGTTCTTTTGCAGGGCGAATCGGGAACCGGGAAGGAGCTCTTCGCGCGCGCGATTCATCAACTCTCGCCGCGCCGCGACCGCCCGTTCGTCGCGCTCAACTGCGCGGCCATTCCGGCCACGCTCATCGAGAACGAGCTGTTCGGCCACGAGAAGGGCTCATTCACCGGCGCGAGCGCGCGGCAGCTCGGCAAGTTCGAGCTGGCTGACACCGGCACGATCTTCCTCGACGAGATCGGGGAGCTCGACATCGCGGTGCAATCGAAAGTGTTGCGCGTGTTGCAGGAGCGCCGCTTCGAGCGCATCGGCGGCAACGTCTCCATCGAGGCCGACGTGCGCATCATCTGTGCGACCAACCGCAATCTCGAAGAGGCTGTAAAGCGCGGCACGTTCCGCGACGACCTCTACTTCCGCGTCAACGTGTTTCCGGTGACCATTCCGCCGCTGCGCGCGCGGCGCGAAGACATCGATGCGCTGATCGACTTTTTTCTGCAGCGTTTCGCGCGTGAGCTGGCCCGTCCGGGACTGCGCATCAGCGACGAAGCGCGCACGCTGCTGCGCGCGTACGACTGGCCGGGGAACATTCGGGAGCTGCAGAACTACATCGAGCGCGCGGCCATCCTCTGCGACCACGACACGATCGAGCCGCGCGATCTCGCGCTGCCGACGACCACCGCGGCCGCCGACGGATTGCGCGAGGCGCTCGATCTCACCGGCACACTCGACGACGCTACCGGGCGCGCGACCCGCATCATCGAGCGCATGAAGATCGTCGACGCACTCGCCCGCACCCCCTCCCGAAACGCCGCCGCCGAGCTCCTCGGCATCTCCCCGCGCGCGCTTACGTCGAAGATGAAAGAGCTGGACATCGAATGAACATCCCCACCTCTAAAGACGTCGTTGCGTACCTGAACGAACGGATGGAAGCGCGCGGTCTTCCCTATCGTCTCCAGCACCTCGCGGTGTTGCCGTACATGAACCCGATGTGGATGGCGAACTGGGACGCGCCGCAGCTCGCGGATGCGCCGGAGCAGGAGATCATCGAGGAAGAGCTGCGCGAGGCGCGCTGGAAGTTTCCGCAGATTTACGACGAGTACTAGCGCAATTCCAGCCGTCTGGAGCGACGGGCTCTCAGCCCGTCGACGCGCAATTCGACGGGCTAAGAGCCCGTCGCTCCAGATCGGCCCAATTCAATTCCTAACAGTTCCGCGACGAATCGTGCGATCTCCGTCTGCGCGGTCTCACCCAGCACTCCGGCACGCACGCCGCGGCCGATCGCGAACAGCGGTGGGTGGAGCTCGCGATGCGTGTTCAACGCGCCGTGCTGGCCCGCATCCCTCGCCGTGATGTCGTCCGCGAGTAACGCGACATCGGGAAAGCCCCACGCGATGATGTCACCGGAGTTGCGATGCGACGTTGCACTCTTCTTCTCAACGCGCTCGAACATGCCGGTGTTCTCGAGCATCGCTGCGACCGCATCAGAATCGTCATCGCCATCGAAACGATACAGATGCGCCAATACGCCCGACGTGTATGCACGCCAGCGCGGCGCGAATCCACGCTCGGCGAGGAGCGCGTTGATCCGCACCTCTCGCGTAGCCGGCAGCAGTCCGTGATCGCCGGTGATGACGAGCGCATCATCGGGGTCGAGCGCTTCCGCGATCGCGGCCACCGCGCGATCCGCCGACACGAACGCCGCGCGGATCACAGCATCACCGTCCGGTGTGCCGAGGAATTGGTGGGAGGCTTGATCGATCCCGGCGTGGTACATCAGGAGAAGATCGAATCTCTCGCGCGCGATGGTGGTCGTCTGCGCGCGCGTGTAGAAATCGGCGAGCCGGTCCATCTGCTCGATGAACGTGGCTGTGTCGCTCGCGAGATCATCATCGGGCTCGCCGGGCCAGAAGCCAACCTCGTTGTCGAGCATCGCGCGAAACGATTCCGGCCAGGCCTCGTTGCGCGAGATCGCACCCCAGTAAATGGTCACGTCGAGCGACGGCGATGTGCGCAAGAACTTCGACCACGATCCGCGCAGCCCATCCGCTGATTGCGCGGAGAGCGCGAACCATCCGCGCGCGTCCGGCGTGATCTCACTCTCGCCCGCTTCGACAAAGTAGGCGTCGTAGTTCTCGCGCGAATCGTCGGTCGTGTCGTACGCGACGAGGAAAACGTCGAGACGGAAGCCCCACTCGACACGCGCGCGCTGGATCGGACTGTACGAGCGGCGTCGCTGCGGACGATCGGTCCACCCCGGTGGCACCCATTCGCGCTTGAAGTCCCCGCGTTTCAGATTGACGATGCGCGCCGGCACGAGCGGCATTGTCCATGCGAATCCAAAGTCCGTGGTGCGTCGCGGCGTCTTGTTGTCGATCGTTGGAAACGAAACTGCGCCGACGCGTTTTCCCTGCCGGCGCGCAGCTTCGACCAGCGATTCCACGTCGGGATCCAGCATCATCCCGCGCGCCGTCTCCTCGACGGGCGTGCCGCGCAGATGAAAGCGGTTCGACACGATGCCGGTCCGTTGCGGATCGGCGCCGGTAAGCATCGCGACATGCGTCGGTGCGGTGAGTGTGGGGTTGACGTTGATCACGCGCGCCGAAGCACCTTCGCGCGCGAGCCGCTCGAACGCCGGCAGGTTCTGTTGCCGCGCGAGCGCATCGGCGCCGAGTCCGTCGAACGACATCAGCACGACGCGCCGCGCGGTCGCGTTGGCCGCGAGTTGCGCCTGCCCCGGTACCGCCGCGGGTGGTGGCGTCGCGGGAGCACACGAAAGGAGAGCGAGAAGAAGAAGGGGAAGAGATCGACGCATGGATCGCGGCACGTCGCGCTATTTCTTCAGGCTCGCGAGCACCTTGTCGCGATACTCCCTCGCTTTCGCCATCGTCTCGTCTTCGTCGACCGTCAGTACTTTTCCATGGCGCATCAGGATCTTGCCATCGACGATCGTCGTCACGACGGAATTGCCCGACGCCGCGTAGACGATCGCCGATTCGACCGAGTACACCGGCTGCGTTTTCGTCTGGTGCAGATCGATGATCACGACGTCCGCGCGTTTGCCGCGCTCGAGCGTGCCAATCTTGTCGGCGAGGCCGAGGACCTGCGCGCCGCCGATGGTGCCGAGGCGGAGCACTTCGCGCGCGCTGATGGCCTGCGGATCGCCGCGCATCACTTTCTGCAATCGCGCGGCGCTGGCCATCTCCTCGAGCATGTCCAGGTTGTTGTTCGACCCGGCGGGACCGTCGGTGCCGAGACCGACTTCCATGCCCGCCTTGATCATGTCCACGACGGGCGCGACGCCCGAGGCGAGCATCTGGTTCGATTCCGGACAATGCGCCACGCCGGTTTTGCGCGCGGCGAACGTGCGCAGCTCATCCGCGGTGAGATGCACGCCGTGCGCGGCGACGACGTCGTCGCCGAGGAAACCGATCGAGTCGAGATAGGCACCGGGGGTCATGCCATTCTGCTTTTCGGCAACCTGGCGCAACTCGTCCTTCGTCTCGCTGACGTGGATCAGGATCGGGATGCCGAGCTCCGTCGCCAACGCGCGCACCTGCTGCAGGTGCTCCTTCGAGACCGTGTACGGCGCGTGTGGCGCAAACGCGGGCGTGATCAGGCGGTCGCCTTTCCACTGCCGCGCGTAGTCGCGCATGTACGCGATCATCGCGTCCCACGTCTTGTTGTCGGGCGCGGGAAAGTCGATGAGCGTTTCGCCGAGGACGCCGCGCAGGCCGGCGGCTTTCGTTTCGCGCGCGATGTCGGACTCGAAGTAATACATGTCCGCGAACGTGGTGGTGCCGGAGCGGATCATCTCGGCCGCGGCCAGGCGCGTGCCCCACTTCACGAACTCGCGATCGACGTTCTTCGCTTCGGCGGGGAAGATGAAGTTCGTCAGCCAGTCCATCAGCTCGCGGTCGTCGGCGATGCCGCGGAACAGCGTCATCGGCACGTGCGTGTGCGCGTTGACGAAGCCCGGGACGACCGCGTGTCCGCCCGCGCGGATGACTGTCTTCGCCGTGTACTTGCGGTCGATGTCCGACGACGGACCGACATCGAGGATCGCGCCGTCGAGGATCGCCACGGAACCGCGCTCGATGTTCGGTCCCGCCATCGTCACGACCGTGCCGCCGGTGATGAGGATGTCGACGCGCATGTCGGTCCGCTCGGTCCCGAGGACGCTGGTGGCAAGAAGAAGTGCGAGCGCGAGGTGCTTCATCGCCGGGAACTATAATGGAGCGATGGCCGCACGAGTACGCGAGCATGCGACGTACGAGGATCTGATCCGGCTGCCCGAGAACATGGTCGGGGAGTTGATCGATGGGGAGTTGTACGCTTCGCCGCGACCGGCAGGACCGCACACGCTTGCAGCATCGGTATTGGGTGGCCTTTTCCTTCCGCCGTTTCAACTCGGCGTCAACGGTCCCGGCGGATGGTGGATCCTCGATGAGCCGGAGCTTCATCTCGGCAGAAACGTGCTCGTTCCGGACCTCGCCGGATGGCGTAAGGAGCGGATGCCGGAGATCCCGAAGAACCACATCTTCTCGATTTCGCCGGACTGGGTCTGCGAGGTCACGTCCCCATCGAATGGCCGGATCGACCGGCTGAAGAAAATGCCGCTCTATGCTCGCGCCGACGTGCAATACATGTGGATCGTGGAACCGGAGCAGCAGACGATCGAGGCGTTTCGACTGGAGGGTGCGGGATGGTTTCTCCTCGGTACCTTCGGAGAGGAACCGACCGCGCGGATCGAGCCACTCGCCGACATCGAGATCGACCTGACGTTGCTCTGGGGCCCGCTCCCGTCCTGAGCGCCGCTCCATGTGCGGCATCGCCGGAGTGTGGGACTTCGCAGGCGGCAACGGGGAATCGCTGCGGTCGCGCGCGCTGCAGATGGCCGATGCGCTCCGGCATCGCGGTCCCGATGACGAAGGCGTCTTCACCGACGCCGATGCCGGCATCGCGCTCGGCTTCCGCAGGCTGTCCATCGTCGATCTCTCGCACGCGGGCGCGCAGCCGATGGTGTCCGCGAGCGGCCGCTACGTGCTCGTGTTCAACGGCGAGGTGTACAACCATCGCCGGCTCGCCGACGAGCTCGGACCGCGCGACTATCGCGGACACTCAGATACGGAAGTGATGCTGGCGTGCATCGAGGAATGGGGTCTCGATGCAGCGGTGCAGCGTTTCATCGGCATGTTCGCGTTCGCGCTCTGGGACCGCGTCGAACGCACGCTGTCTCTCGTCCGCGATCGCATGGGCGTGAAGCCGCTGTACTACCGGGCGACAGCCGAAGGCGTGACGTTCGCGTCGGAACTGAAAGCGCTCGGCGAAACAGAAATCGATCGTGGTGCGCTCGCGCTCTACGTCCGCTTCGGCTACGTGCCCGCGCCGTACTCGATCTATGCCGGCATCGCCAAGTTGATGCCGGGAACGATCGTCACGTTCAGCGCCATCGGCGCGACGCAATCGCGCACGTACTGGGATGCGCCGCGCGTCGCCGAAGGAAACGCGGACCAGTTTCGGGGCAATGAGGACGATGCGGTGGCGGAGATCGAAGCGCTGCTCGCGGACTCCGTCCGTCTGCGACTGATCTCCGACGTGCCGTTGGGCTTGTTTTTATCCGGCGGCATCGACTCGCCGCTGATCGCTGCGTTGATGATGCGCGAAGTCGGAACGGTGTCGACGTTCACCATCGGTTTCGCCGGCATGCCGAGCGAAGCCCCCTTCGCCGCCGCCATCGCCCGGCACCTCGGCACCCGCCACACCGAAGCGATCATCGATGCGAAAGAAGCGCTGAATCTCGTGCCGCTGATCGCGACGCTGTACGACGAACCGCTCGGCGACTCATCCGCGATTCCGACCTATCTCGTGTCGCGCATGGCGCGGCAGCACGTGACAGTAGCGCTCTCCGGCGACGGCGCCGACGAGCTGTTCGGCGGCTATCACCGCTACTTCCTCGGCCGCCGCGTCACCGATCGCGTCGCGCGTGTGCCGCGTTCGCTGCGGCGGCCTCTCGGTCAGATGCTGCGCGCCGTATCGCGCTTCCCCTCGCGCCAGAACTTCAGCGCGCGATTGCGCGGCCTTGGCGACGCGCTCGTCATCGACGATCCGCTCACGCTTTTCCAACAGCAGGTCGCGGCGGAAATGATCCTCGTCATCGGCGCGCAATCGCGGCCGGCACAGCTCACGGCGCGCAACCGCTGGCCGCGCCTCGACGATCCGGCCACGCTGATGATGTACCTCGACGCGATCAGCTATCTGCCCGACGACATCCTTGCGAAAGTCGACCGCGCGAGCATGGCCGTGAGCCTGGAAGTGCGCGAGCCGATGCTCGATCACCGTGTCGTCGAGCTGGCGTGGTCGCTGCCGCTGTCGATGAAGATTCGCGGCACGCGCGGGAAGTGGATCCTGCGAAAGCTGCTGCGCAAGTTCCTGCCGGCCGAGATGGTTGATCGCGACAAGCAGGGTTTCGGTTTGCCGATCGATGCGTGGCTCGCGGGGCCGCTGCGCGAGTGGGCCGCGTCGCTGATCGACGCGCGCCGCATCGCGGACGAAGGCTGGCTCGATCCGGCGACGCTGCAGCACGTGTGGAACGACGGCCCGGTGCCGGGACACGAACCGGTGTTGTGGCGGCTGCTGATGTTTCAGCAATGGCTGCGGCGCTGAACGTTAGAATCCCGCGCCATGACCCTCGACGAACAACTCGAATATCTCGCCAAGGGCTCGGTCGATCTGATCGAGAAGAACGATCTCAAGGCGAAGATCTCGCGCGGCAAACCGCTCACGGTCAAAGTCGGTTTCGACCCCACCGCGCCCGACATTCACCTCGGCCACACGGTTGTGATCCGCAGGATGCGGCACTTCCAGCAGTTCGGACATCGCGTGGTGTTTCTGATCGGCGACTTCACCGGGATGATCGGCGATCCGACCGGCAAGAAGGCGACGCGGCCGGCGCTGTCGCGCGAAGAGATCATGGCGAACGCCGAAACGTACCGTCGCCAGGTCTTCAAGATCCTCGATCCGGAAACGACGGAGGTGCGTTTCAACTCGGAATGGCTCGGCGCGCTCGGCGCCGAAGGGATGATCAAGCTCGCCGCCAAGTACACGCTCGCGCGGATCCTCGAGCGCGACGACTTCCGCAAGCGCTTCGACGCACACCAGCCAATCGCGCTGCACGAGCTGCTCTATCCGCTGTCGCAAGGGTACGACTCGGTCGCACTGAAATGCGACGTGGAGATGGGCGGCACCGATCAGCTTTTCAACCTGCTCGTCGGACGCGATCTCATGCGCGAGTACGGGCAGGAGCCACAGGTCGTACTGACGATGCCGCTGCTCGAAGGACTGGACGGCGTCGAGAAGATGTCGAAGTCGCTCGGCAATTACATCGGCATCGATGAAGAACCAGGCTCGATCTTCGGCAAGGTCATGTCGATCTCCGATGACCTGATGTGGAAGTACTACCTGCTCTGCACCGATCTCACGCCGGCCCGGGTGGCCGAGCAACGCCAGCGCGTCGAGTCCGGCCAAGTGCATCCGATGGAAGCGAAGAAGACGCTGGCGAAGTCGATCATCCGCGACTTTCACGACGAGGCCGCGGCCGAGTCGGCGGAGATGGAGTTCCGGCGCGTGTTCAGCGAACGTCAGGCTCCAACCGACATCGAGGAAACGACGTTGCCCGCGAGTGACGAGCCGCAGTTGCTGACCAAGGTGATCACGTCCGCGAAGCTCGCCGAGAGCAACAAGGACGCGCAGCGTCTGATCGCTCAAGGTGGCGTGCTGGTCGACGAGGTGAAGGTCGAGACGACGCGTCACACGCTCGAAGCCACGGCCGGGAAGACGTACCTGCTGAAGGTGGGGAAGCGCAGGTTCGCGAAAGTCAAGTTCGGGTAGTTCCTCGGGTTCCTCGGGTTCCTCGGAGTTCCTCGGGGTGGTGGCGCCACTCCGAGGGACCCGAGGAACTCCGAGAAACCCGAGGGACCGCTTCTAGCGGAACGCCAAGGGGATGGTGATGAACTGCGAGGATCCCTCGAACGTCGCTTTCAGCACGATCTCGCCCGAGTTGCCGGTCACGTCGGCGCCGGCGATGACGATCAGCGTGTTTCCATCGAGGAGCTCCGTGTGGCCGGGAGCCGACACGAGCTCGAGCGTCACGGCTTCGCCGAACTCGCCCTCAGCGATCACGTTGAAGTAGTTCGGGAAGAGCGAGCGCGTGATCCGCACCGGCGTGTCGAGCACGCCGTCGCCGTCGTTGTCGCGTACGTCGATCGAGCCGTTCTCGTCGAGATCGACGCCGGTGAAGTTGATGGTGATGTCCTCGCGCGTGCGAATGCCTGGGACGAAGGACGGGTCACCAGTCGCGTTGATCACGCTGCCGTAGAAGATCGCGCGGCCGCTCTTCACGTGCGCATGGACGGTGTCGTTGTCCTGCGGCTCGGCGCCGAGAAGGGTTTCGATGCCGCTGTTGTACTGCGCGTGCGAGTTGGTGGTGTAAGTCACGTTCTTCGTCGCCGCGACGGTGCCGTCGGCGCGGACGAGCTCCCAATCGATGCTCGCCGCGTCGCTCACATACACGCCGAAGTTGAAGCGCGTGGTGGCGATGTCGGACGCTCCGTTGAGCGCGGCGATGTCGCCGGTGCGCAGCGCATCGGTGGCGTCGACCGCCGGGATGTCCTGGCCGAATTCGCCATTCGCCGAGACGTTGAACGTGCGCGAGGTGACCGCCAGGCTGCGCGCTTCACGATCGGCGACGCCGATGACGATCGCGCCGGTGGCGCTGTTCAGGCCGAACTGGTTCTTGACGATGTCGGCGGTCGATTCAGTCTTGCGCGCCGGCAGCACCACGTTCGCCGGACCGAAGACGGTCGTGCCGCGAACGAACGAGATGGACAGGGGAACGGCGCGCGGAGCGGCGTTGTGCAGCGTGAGCTCGCTCTGCCAGTGGCTGTTGTTGGCGCCGGCGCCGGTGCCCGCGGCCGGAACGATGATGGTGGCCGCGTGCGCGGTGACGGTGAGTGCCGCCACGGTTGCGGCAGCGATGAGATTCCGGAACTTCATGTGTTGCCTCCTCAGGTCGTACTGCGTTTCGTTGGCCGGAGATACGGAGGCTGATCTGAAATTGTCCAACGAAAATGGAGAACGATTATTGTGGATGGAAATGAAGCTTATGAGGCGTTCGTGATACGGCTGCGCTGCGCCGGGCGTCCAAAACGGCTCCCGGGCTATGATTCGCGCCGTCATGGCCATTCCTCTACTGGACCTCAAACAGCAGTATGCCGCCATCCGCGACGAAGCCTTGCGCGTGACCGCGGAGATCTATGAATCGCAGCTCTTCATCCTCGGCAAACGCGTCGACGACTTCGAGCGCGACTTCGCGGCGTATTGCCAGACCAGACATGCCGTGGGCGTTTCGTCGGGAACTGACGCGCTGCTGGAAGCATTGATGGTGCTCGATGTCGGAGTGGGGGATGAGGTGATCGTTCCCGCGTACTCCTTTTTCGCGACGGCGGGTGTCGTGTCGCGACTCGGCGCGGTGCCGGTGTTCGTCGACATCGACCTCGTGGACTACAACATCGACCCGCGCCGCATCGAGGAAAAAATCACGCCGCGCACGAAAGCGATCATGCCGGTGCATCTGTACGGACAATGCGCGCCGATGGATGAGATTCTGGCGATCGCAAGTGCACGCGGCATTCCGGTGATCGAAGATGCGGCGCAGGCGGTGGGGTCGGAATACAACGGCCGCCGCGCCGGCACCATCGGCACGATCGGCTGCTTCTCCTTCTTCCCCTCGAAAAACCTCGGCGCATTCGGCGATGCCGGTGCGATCACGACGAACGATGATGCGCTGGCGCTGAAACTCATCGACTACCGCGTACACGGCATGCGGCCGAAGTACTTTCATCACGCGGTGGGTGGCAACTTCCGCATCGACGCGCTGCAGGCGGCGATGCTGCACATCAAACTGCCGTTGCTCGAGTCGTGGCATGAGGGACGCCGCCGGAATGCCGACATCTATCGCCGCGAGTTTGCGGCGGCGGGCGTTGGAGATCGCGTGATCCTGCCGGAGGAACTGCAGCGCCGCCGTCACATCTACAACCAGTTCATCATCCGTTTCGCGGACGGACGCGCAACGCGCGATCGCGTGATGGAGCAGCTCAAGAGCGCCGCCATCGGTTGCGAGGTGTATTACCCGCTGACGCTTCCGCAGCAGGAGTGCTTCAAGGACGTCCCGGGCGCGCAGGACCGCTATCCGGAGTCCGAGCTCGCCGCCGAATCGACGCTGGCCATTCCGATCTTCCCCGAGCTGAAGGAGGAGCAGATCCGGGCAGTCGTGCGAGAGATTGAGACGGCACTGCGATGACGAGTCGCAGAGTCGCAGAGTCGCAGAGTCTCAGACGGATTTCAGGCCATTGGCGTGACCGCAGCCCCCTACCCTCTGAGACTCTGCGACTCTGCGACTCTGCGACTGTTCGCGTGCGGCGCGCGGACCCGCAACGGGCATGATTCCCCTCCGGCACACCCTCGAGCGCCATCGCGTGCCGGTGGTGAATCGCACGCTCGTGGTCGCGAACGCGACCTTCTTCCTCGCGCAGCTCCTCATGGGCTCGATGACCGAGCGGATCATCCTCACGTTCGGCTACATCCCCGCGCGGCTCGTCGATCCGGGCGCGTTTCATTACCGCCCGTGGGAAGTAGCGATCACGCTGGTGACGTCGCTCTTTCTGCATGGCGGCTTCGTACACCTCGCCGGCAACATGATCTATCTGTGGGTCTTCGGCGATGCGATCGAAGAGGTGATGGGACACCTGCGCTACTTCCTCTTCTATCTTGCGTGCGGTGCGGCGGGCAGTCTCGCTCACACCGTGCTTTTTCCGCAGTCGACGATTCCGTCGATCGGCGCGTCGGGAAGCATCGCCGGATTGCTCGGCGCGTTTCTCGTGCTGCGCCCGCAGGCGCGCATCGTCACGCTCTTCCCGCTGGTCGTTTACTGGGCGATGGCCGAGATTCCCGCCGTGGTCTTCCTGCCGGTGTGGTTCGGCATGCAGTTCTTCAACGGCTTCCTTTCACTCGAGTCCGCGCGGCGCGTGCAGGAAGTCGCCGGCATCGCCTGGTGGGCGCATGTCGGCGGCTTCGTGTTCGGCGCGCTGGTCGCGGGAGTATGGCGGTTCGCGCTCCGCAAGCGCTGACGTTTACGCTTCCTCCGACTCTTCCTCTTCGCGCACGCGGTTGTGGATGAGGCACGAGAAGATGATCACCGGCAGCGAGAGCAGCATGGTCAGCAGGCCGTAGAGGCCGAGGCGTTTGATGCTGATGGTGCGCTCGACGCGCGACGTCGAGCCGGTCACGGTCATGAGCGCCGTCGAGGGGTTGAGGTTCGCGGAGAGCGACTCGTAGATCTCGCGGATCTCGACGACCAGGCGGCGGACTTCCTCGCGCGTGGCGTTGATCTGACTCTCCACGGCCTCGCGCGTGATGTTGCCGCCGGCTCCGCCGCGCCGGACGAGGTCGAGCACCGCGCGGTCGTACGAAACGGCCTGTTCGAGCGGCACCACCGCCACTGCTTCGCGGCGGTACTCCTGCGCGAACTTCTGGCGGAAATCGTGGTCCGCGGAGCGTGAGGTGATCTGGATCAGGCGATCGATGAACGTCTCGCTGAGCTGCGGCATCACCGTCTCGGGACGGGTGGCGTTGTTGTCCTCGCGTTGCGCGGCCGGCGTTCGCCCGTCGATCGTCCTGCCCGGTTCGTCGATCCGCCCGTTGCTGTACATCATCATCGTCTTCTGGGACGCCTCGGCGATCTGCTTCTGCGCGTTGAGCAACCGCTCGTCGTAGGCGAGCTGCGTCTCCAGAAACCGGATCGTGTTGATGCGGTCGTCGAAACCGGAGGCGGAGATCGAGTGCACGAGCGGCTCGAGCCGGAAACGGACGATGTCGTCGAGGCGGATCTGGATGTCGTTGAGCGACAACGCCTCCGTCTTCGACCGGATCAGTTCCGCTGCCGGCAACAGACGCAGTTGATGGATGTTGGACATGATGCGCAGGATCTTCGCGCGAAGGATCTCCGCGGCCATGACCGGATTGCCGTCTTCGATGCGCGAGGTCTGCACCATGTCCGGCGAGAGCACCGGCACGCGAACCAGCAGCACGTGTTTCTCGTTCGCCGCAAACTGGGTCCACTCCTTCAGCGTGTCGTGCAGCACCTTGCGGATCAGCACGTTGGGGATGACGTCCCTGCGTCCCTTGTGCAGGTAGTGCAGGGCGTACTGATCCTTGCTGAGGCTCTCCAGTTTCAGTTCGTACTCGCGCTGGATGCGCTCGCGGTCGACGCTCGTCAGTCGCGGATCGCTCAGGCGCGCCTGGTAGTCGCGCGCCAGCGCTTCCTGCGCCGCGTTCGACTCGAGCACGAACATCGAGTTCGCGAACTTGGTGAATGTCGTGAACCGCGACAGATCGTTGTTCTTGTAGACCTTCAGCAGGACCGGCGTGGAGAGGATCTCCGCGCTCGAGAATTTCGTACCGTTCGGATATTCGCCGCGCTCGGCTCCCTCGAATTCGAGGCGGAACGAAAGCGTCGTCACTCGCTGCGACGGCACCAGGACGTAGACGGTCACGGCGACCAGCAGGTATCCGACCACGACTGCGGCCAGCGAGATGAGGATGACCGGCAGATACGCGCGGAGAACACGGAACAGATGGCTTAGGGTAATGGGCGGCTCCGGGCGCTCGCTTACCGCCGGTTCGTGGTGCGTTTCAGGCATTCAGATCTCTTACTCTCCTGGATTCGGCGCACAGCATCGCAGCGCAGTCCGGCGCAGTCAAGCCGAGCGCATCAAAGGAATATCGGCTGGAACGCGGCGGTAGTGGCGCGTGCCGCATGCCCCTTCTGCCGCGCGAAATCGACATTTTGCCCGCGGACCTGTTCACGCTCGCGGCGGGCGATTTCCCGTGGGGAGTCGCGCACGTACGCAGCCGCCAGGAGAAAGTCCTGGCGCGTCATCTCGCCGAAAGCGGCGTCCCGTTCTATCTGCCGCTCACGGAAACGAAACGGAGGAGCGGCGGTCGGACGCTGACGTCGCATTTACCGCTGTTCCCGGGCTATGTGTTCCATCGTGCGCCCACGACACAGCGCGATCTGCTGTGGCGCAGCAACGTCGTGGCCAATCTGATCGACGTCGCCGATCAGCACGAGCTGGGCGCGGAGCTCGCGCAATTGCGCCAGTTGCAGCTCGCCGGCGCGTCGCTCAAGACGTATCACGAGCTCGCGCCCGGGCAGCCCGTTCACATCGAAAGCGGACCGTTCGCCGGATACCACGGCGTGGTCGTGCGCGGCAAAGGACACGATCGCCTCATCGTGCAGATCAGCCTTCTGCGCCAGGCCGTCTCGGTGGAGTTCGACCGCGAAGTCCTGCGCCGCGTGCGCTAGCCGTGCGAGGGCGGATGAGGGGCGGCCCCCACCCGGCGCGGGGGCTCGCTTGCAACGCGCCGTGCGCTTCATGTCTAATCCGCGTTCAACAGTTGAACGCAGCATGAGCCACGTCCTGACCGACGAAGTCCGTTATCGCCTGCTCACGCATCTCGCCGATCATCCCGACGCCAGCCAGCGCGAGCTCGCCTCCGCCCTCGGCATCAGTCTCGGCAAGGTGAACTACTGCCTGCACGCGCTGATGGAAAAAGGACTGGTCAAGGCGCGCAACTTCAAGAACAGCAGGAACAAGTCCGCGTACGCGTACATCCTCACGCGCAAGGGCATCGAAGAAAAGATCAACGTCACGTACTCCTTTCTGCGCCGCAAGATCGCCGAATACGACGACATCGCGGCGGAGATCGAACGATTGACCGCCGAGGTGAGGATGAACGAGGCGGCGAGAAGAACGACTTAGCCCGGAATCGCCCCGGGCACGCCGCGGAAACGCCGCGGTGTCAGGCAAGCGAATGAAACGCATGCGGGCGACCAGCTCGATCGTCGGAATCGTCGGTTTGTATACCGAAGGGGGCGAAGCCTGTCTGCAATGAAGATCCTCGTCACCGGCGCGGCCGGTTTCATCGGCTACCACACCTCGATGCGCCTGCTCGAGCGCGGCGATGAAGTCATCGGCGTCGACAACGTCAATGACTATTACGACGTCTCGCTCAAGCACGCGCGGCTGGAGCGATTGCGCGCGTATCCGAACTTCTCGTTCGAGCGCCTCGACATCGCCGATCGCGACGCCGTGGCCGCGCTGTTCGTGCGTGTCAAGCCAGAGGTGGTGATCCATCTCGCAGCGCAGGCCGGCGTGCGTTACTCGCTCGAGAATCCGCACGCGTACACCGACAGCAACATCAGCGGATTTCTGAACATCCTCGAGGGTTGCCGGCATCACGGCGTCGAGCATCTCGTGTTCGCGTCGTCCAGCTCCGTCTACGGCGCGCACACGAAACAGCCGTTCTCCGAACATCAGAACGTCGATCACCCCGTGTCTTTGTATGCGGCGACGAAGAAGGCCAACGAGCTGATGGCGCACACCTACGCGCATCTGTTCCGGCTCCCGGTCACGGGCCTGCGCTTCTTCACCGTGTACGGTCCGTGGGGCCGTCCCGACATGGCCCTCTTCAAATTCACGCGCGGCATTCTCGCCGGCGAGCCGATCCCGGTCTTCAACCGCGGACAGATGATCCGCGACTTCACGTATGTCGACGACATCGTCGAAGGAGTGGTGCGTGTCGCGGATCGTCCTGCGCAGCCGAATCCGGAATGGACCGGCAATGATCCCGATCCCGCCACCAGCGCGGCGCCGTATCGCGTGTACAACATCGGCAACAACATGCCCGTGCTGCTGCTCGACTGCATCGCCATGCTCGAGGAATGCCTCGGTAAGAAGGCGCAGATGAACTTCCTGCCCATTCAGCCGGGTGACGTTACCTCGACCATGGCTGACGTCTCCGAACTGGAACAGGGCGTTGGATTCCGGCCGCGTACACCGTTGCGCGAAGGCATCGGACGTTTCGTGGACTGGTATCGCGAGTATTACCGGGTGAGCTGACATGACGCGCAAGAGAGCACTCATCACAGGCATTACGGGGCAGGACGGCTCGTATCTGGCCGAGCTGCTGCTGGAGAAAGGCTACGAGGTGCACGGCATCGTGCGCCGGTCGTCGACCTTCAATACGCAGCGCATCGATCCGATCTACCAGGATCCGCACGAGGAAGACGTCCGCCTGTTCCTCCACTACGGCGATCTCAATGACGCGTCGTCGCTCAATCGCATCCTGCGCATCGTCGATCCCGCCGAGATCTACAACCTCGGCGCACAGAGCCACGTGAAAGTCTCGTTCGACACGCCCGAGTACACGGGTGAAGTTACCGGCCTCGGCGCCGCGCGTCTCCTCGAGGCGATTCGCGAATTGCAGATCCGGCCGCGCATCTATCAGGCCTCGTCGTCGGAAATGTTCGGCCGCGTCCACGAAGTGCCACAGACCGAACGCACGCCGTTCTATCCGCGCAGTCCTTATGGCGTGGCCAAGGTGTACGCATACTGGCTGACGGTGAATTATCGCGAGGCGTACGGCCTGTATGCGGTCAACGGCATTCTCTTCAATCACGAGTCGCCGCGGCGCGGCGAGACGTTCGTGTCGCGCAAGATCACGCGCGCGGTCGGACGCATCGTCGTCGGCCTGCAGGACCGTCTGTACCTCGGCAACCTCGACGCGCAGCGCGACTGGGGCTACGCGAAGGATTACGTCGAGGCGATGTGGCGAATGCTGCAGCAGGAACAGCCCGACGATTACGTCGTCGCCACCGGCAGCACGCATACGGTTCGTGAATTCGTCGAGCGTTCGTTCCGCCGCGCAGGCATCGAGCTCGAGTGGCAGGGCAGCGGCCTGCAGGAGCGCGGCGTCGAGCGCGGTACCGATCGCGTGCTCGTCGAGATCGACCCGCGCTACTTGAGGCCGACCGAGGTGGAGTTGCTGCTGGGGGATGCGTCGAAGGCGCGGGAGGTGCTGGGCTGGACGCCAGCCACGACCTTCGAAGAGCTGGTGGTCCTCATGACCGATCACGACCTCGAGCTCGCGCGCGACGAGCAGCATCTGAGTGCGAGGCGATGAGCACGGACTTCTGGAAAACGCGGCGCGTTTTTCTCACAGGCGGCGGGGGATTTCTCGGCGGATTCATCCGCGCGCGACTGGAGCGCGAGCAGCCGGAGGCCATCCTGGCGCCGCGCGCGTCCGAGCTCGACCTCCGCAAGCCGCAAGCCGTTCGCTACTACCTCGCCCGTCACAAACCGAACCTCGTCATTCACGCAGCGGCGGTGGTGGGCGGGATCGGCGCGAATCGCGTGCATCCCGGGAAATTCTTTTACGAAAACGCGGTGATGGGCATTCACCTCATCGAGGAAGCGCGCCGCGCCGGCGTCGAGAAGCTCGTCTGCCTCGGCACCATCTGCGCGTACCCGAAATTCACTCCGGTTCCGTTTCACGAAGACGATCTCTGGAACGGTTACCCGGAGGAGACGAACGCGCCTTACGGCATTGCGAAAAAAGCGCTGCTCGTGCAATTGCAGTCGTATCGAGACGAGTACGGCTTCAATGGCGTCTATCTCCTGCCGGTGAACCTCTACGGGCCGCGCGACAACTTCGATCTCGAGACCAGTCACGTGATTCCGGCGATGATCCGGAAGTTCATCGACGCGCAGGAACGAGGGGAGCGCTCGGTGACTCTGTGGGGGGACGGTTCGCCGACGCGCGAGTTTCTCTATGTCGAAGATGCGGCGGACGGCATTGTGCGCGCCTCCGAGCTTTATGACGGCGCCGAGCCGGTGAACCTCGGTCGCGATGAAGAGATCTCCATCCGCGACCTGGCCACAATGATTGCGGCGAAGACCGGATTCGCAGGCGACCTCGAATGGGATGTGACGAAGCCCAATGGCCAGCCGCGGCGGAGGCTGGATGTGACGCGAGCGGCGCAGCGGTTCGGCTTCCGCGCCGGAACTTCGATGGATGAAGGATTGATGAAAACGATCGACTGGTTTTCAGCGCACCGCGTGGGCGTTCGATGAGAGTCCGTCCTTCAGGCCGATGCGGTGGTGCGCGGCAAGCGGTAACCACGCTGGATCCATGATCAGGGAATCGCATTCGCCGGACGCGATGACGCTCAAGCTCGACAGCGCGCGCAGGCTTCTGCGCTGGCCGTCACTCCACACGACTCGCGATCGGATCGTCGAAACGGCACCGGCCCAAAGATACGCGCGAAGTGAATCCCGCCAGATCGATTGCATGTGCCGATGGCGTCGCCCGCCGTTGCGGGCTCTCAATGAGACACGCTGCGCCGTCTTTCACCACTTGCGCACTTCGCCGTCGACGCGATGACAGCCCTTCCGTCGGGCACGTTCAGCACAATCGCTCCGTGACAGGAGGGCATCGTCGAAAATTTCGTCGCCGCTTCCGTCACGCTCTCGAAAACTTCGCACGTGAACGGCTCGTCTTCGGGGATGAATATGGATCCTTCTTCGACACGTCGCAGCACCAGCCAGGGGCGATCTTCGCGTCCGGTGGGAAGCGCAATGACATTTGGTTCGCCGTTCGCCATGATGAGCGCAGCCGCGGCACAGGTCCATCGTTCACAGGAGGTCACGACCCACGTGTGCCGGATCGGGTTGGTCGCTTCCTGTGCGGCGGCAGCCGAGGCGACGGTGACGAGCGCAAGAGACAGCAGAACGCGTCGCATGGCAATAGGTCTCCGCACCTCCGGTGTGAAAAGGTCGTGCCAGCTGTATACCGTTCTCGACCATAAAAAAGCGGCGCGATCTTTTCATTGGGTGTCCGCCGGAGGACCTGATGAAAGCCACGGTATTCATCGTTGTCGGCGCGTTGCTGCTCGCAGGCGGAGCGGAGGCGACAACGTTCGTCGTGCCCGAGGATGACGAACTGATCGCGAAATCACGCGCGATCGTGATCGGCACGGTGGAAGGATCGTACGTTCAGGAGACCGACGGCACGATTGAAACGGTCTATGAAATCCGGTTGGAGCGCGCAATGAAGGGACTGTTTCGTGGCCCCGAGGTCCTGAGCGTCGTCAGCCTGGGCGGCAAAATGGATGATCGCATACTGTACGTACCCGCTTCGCCCCACTTCGTTCAAGGCGAGCGCGTGCTGCTGTTCCTCGCTCGCGACCATCGCAACCGCTGGCAAACCACGGACATGACGCTCGGCAAGTTCCGTTTCGCGACCTCGACCCGAGGCGACCGCATGCTTGTGCGCGAAATGGAAGACGTCATCGGCTGGGATCGGCACGGACAGGTCCACCGTGAAAAAGTGCGCCGTGAAGAAGGATTCCTGCGCTTTATCGACGAACGCATTCACAAACGCGAGGCCGCGGCCGATTACGTGGTGGAGGCGTCGGAAGTGACGTTCCCCCCCGACGATGAGCGACGAGTGGTACCAAACGCGCCGTTTGCCGGCGCGACTTATACGAGTTGGGTTTCCAGTCAGCCGACGCGGTGGTCCAACATGGCCGCCGGCGTGACCTTTCACAAACGTTCTGACCAGAACATCCCCGGTACCGCCGATGGCGGCGTCTCGGTCATTCAGAACGCACTGGCCGCATGGACGAATGAATGTGGTTCCGTCATCAACCTGAGTTACGGCGGTCAGACGCCGACGCCCTCGACGAATTTCGATTCCGTACACGTCGTGGAATTTAACGATCCGCAGAGCCGCATTTCTGGCTCCTGGACGGGATCAGGCACAATCGGCATCTGTTTCCTGTCTTTCTCCAGTCAACACAATTTCGCCGGACAGGCGTGGTGGAGCATCAGTGACGCGGACGTCGTCTTCCAGAACGGCTATCCCGGAAACCATGCCTCGTTTCCCACGGCGATGACGCACGAGCTCGGACACGGCCTGGGCTGGCGTCATTCCAATCAGGACTATGCAACGGGCGGCGCTTGTAATCCGACCACGCAGGAATGTACGTCCGCCGCGGTCATGAACTCGACGGTGAACAGCAACCTTGGCTACGCGCTCCAGCCGTGGGATGTGAATGCGGCGCAGTCGGTGTATCCAGGCGGTTCTTGTACGCCAGTCTGCACCGCGCCGCTGATCACGACGCAGCCGCAGTCGCAGAGCACGACCAGCGGCACGAGCCGTACATTGAGCGTTACTGCCACGGGCACTGGACCGTTCACGTATCAGTGGTACGTAGGGAACTCCGGCAATACCGCGAACCCCGTTCCGGGCTCGAACGGCAGTACGCTCACCGTGACGCCGAGTTCAACGACCTCATATTGGGTGCGCGTGTCGAATGCGTGCGGCTCCGCGAATAGCAATACGGCGACCGTCACAGTGACTACTACCGGTGCCGGGAGCAGGGTCCGTAATGACATCAACGGAGACGGGCGTGCCGATCTGTTCTGGCGAAATGGTACGACCGGCGAGACCGCGATCTGGTTCATGAACGGCACGAACACTCCCGGCATGATCCAGACGACGACCGTCACAACGGCGTGGACGGCGGGACCGATCGGTGATTTCGACGGCGATCGGCGGGCCGATATCTGGTGGTACAACCCTTCCACGGGTGAGACCTCGGCATGGCTCGGATGGAACGGCAGCTCCTTCCCGACGCGGGTACGCAGCAACAGCGTACCGCCGGCGTGGACTCCGCGCGGCGCCATCGACTTCAACGGCGACGGCATGTCCGATCTCTTCTGGCGAAACAACTCGACGGGCGAGACCCTGATTTGGTTCATGAACGGCGCGTTACCCGGCGGCACGGCGGTCACGCCGACCGTCCAGATGCCATGGACGCCCGGACCTTTCGGCGATTTCGACGGCGATGGCAGGGGTGACGTCTTTTGGCGCAATGCGTCGACCGGACAGACTTCGTTATGGCTCGACTGGAACGGTTCCACATTCGCGACACGAGTTCTCGGCCCCGCCGTCGCCGCGCCCTGGACACCGGTGCTCTCCGGCGACATCGACGGCAACACGAAAGGCGACGTGTTCTGGTTCAATCCGTCGACCCTCGAGACATCGATCTGGTTCATGAACGGAACCTCGGTAGCCAGCGCAGTACGATCGACGACTGTGCAGCCGCACTGGGTTCCGGCGGCGGCCGGGGATTACGACGGCGGTGGAACCACCGACTTGTTCTGGCGTAACACCTCGAACGGCCAAACGTCGCTATGGATGGGTTGGAACGGGACGAGGTTCACCACACAGGTACTCAGTATTACGACCGATTCGCCAAGATGGGCGCCGGTAGCGTCACCATAAGCCCTTGCAAGTCGATTGACCTCACTTCGCGCGAGGCGGCCAAGGCCAAGTTCCGGGCGATAGCCTAGCGCGGCGTGGATGGACGAGGCGTACGTGCCGCTCCTGCGGACGTTCGAATCGATCTGCTGGGTGGCGGCGGTGATCGGCATGCAGCGGCAGGTGGCGCGTTGGCAGTTCGCGTTCGCGTTCGTGCAAATGGCCGCGATCGCCGCACCCCGCGGCGCGCGGTGTCATGGCGACGTGGCGCGGGCTGCGTTGGCCCGTTCGTGATTCGAATCCGATGATCAACCTTTCTGATGTTCTGCGTAAGACCGCGGCGCGAGTACTGCCGACGAGGGGTTTGGCCTTCCGCGTCGCTCGCAAGATCGTCAATTTGCACAATGGCGATAATAACTGTGATATCGGGACGAACGGCGAGCTGCTCGTAGCGCGCGCGGCCCTACCGCATTGCGGCGTCGTGTTCGACGTCGGTGCGAACGTCGGCGAATGGACCAACCTCGCCCTGACGATCAATCCGAACGCCACTTATCACTGTTTCGAGCCCAGCCAGCCGACGTTTGCCGTGCTCTCGCGCCGGTCGTTTCCGGCAAATGCGCATCGCAACCCGTTCGGTCTGGGCGAACGGACGGAAGAGCGGAAGCTGTTCGTGTATGCGGAAGGCCGCGGGTCGAACTCGCTTTACTATCGCAACGGGCTTGAAGAGAAGCAGGAGTTCGAAGAAGTCATTTCGCTGCGCACTCTCGACGACTATAGCGCCACGCAGAACATCGATTCGATCGACTTCATGAAGATCGACGTCGAAGGGCATGAGCTTGCGGTGCTGCGCGGCGCTTCGCGCATGCTGGCCGCTGGCAGGATCGGCGTCATCCAGTTCGAATACGGCGGCTGCTACATCGACGCGCGGGTACTGCTCAAGGACATCTGGGAACACGTGCTTTCCCTCAATTCATCGTATTCGTTCTACAAGATCTATCCCGATGGACCACGACCCATCGCGCGCTACGAGCAGGCGCTGGAGACCTTTCAGTACTCGAATTGGCTCATCACTCGGAGCGACTGGGCGTCCCGAGTCCGCAACTGATGGAACCCACCAATCCGAAAGACGCGACGCATCGGCGTGCCGTACCACTGCCGGGCGTGGTCAAAGATATGCTGCGAACCTGGCCGCCGGTAGCGCAGGTGTATTCGTTGCTCGCCAGCCGGCGCGTCCACGACGAATATCGCAGGCGCCGCGAACATTACGCGAGGCTCGCCGCGGAGCGTGGTGTCGTGTACAGGGAAGAAAACGTGGCCGCGGACGTGCGCAAGCGCCTGGCGTCGCGCGGTTACGCGCCGGCGCGGCGCACAATGGGCGAGGTTCACACTTTCAGTTGCGTCCCTCTGTACTCGTGGCACCGCCACCTCATGCCCGATTTGCACGAGCTCGGACCGGTCACGACATTTGATTACGAATCGCTCGGCTACTCGTACACGCGCGTCTCGCAAAGCACCGACCTCTTCGAGGAAATGAGCGCACGCATTCTGCCGGCATTTCGTGAAGCCCATGCACGTCGGCCGGTCGACTGGGTGTTCTATTACGGCGGCGGACAGGACATTTCGCCGCTCGTCGTGCGCCGTATTACGGAAGAATTCGGTGTGCCAGTGGTCAATCTGTCGCTCGACGATAAACAGGGATGGGCCGGGGCCTCGACGAGGTCATGGCGTACCGGTGCAGTGGACATTACCCAAGAATTCGACCTTTACGCCACCTCGGCGCGCATCGCCTGCGAATGGCATCTGCTTGAAGGCGGCCGTCCGTTGTACATGCCGGAGGGTTTTGACGCCTCCGCCTACGCGCCACGAGAGGCCACACGCGATCTCGACGTGAGCTTCGTGGGCGTGGCGTATGGTTTCCGAATCGCTGTCGTCGACTATCTGAAAAAGCATGACGTCAAGGTTTCCACGTTCGGCGCGGGATGGCCGGGATCCGGCTGGACCGCCGACATCGTCAGCATCTTCAATCGCAGCCGCATCAACCTCGGCATGGGCGGCATTGAATACTCCGAGTCGCTCACCAACGTCAAAGGACGCGATTTCGAGATTCCGGGGACAGGAGGGGGGATGTACCTCACCTCGTTCAATCCCGATCTGGCGCAGCACTTCGTGGTCGGAGACGAAATCATCTGCTATCGCAATCGCGATGAGATGCTGGAACTGATCCGCTGGTATCTCACGCATCCCGAGGAAGCGGATGCGATCGCCGAGCGCGCACGCGCGCGTTGCCTGCGCGAGCACCGCTGGCTGCACCGGTACGAAAAGATGCTGACCATCCTCGGAGTCTTATGACCGATCGTCCCTTCTTCAGCGTCATCATGCCGGTCTATAACCGGGCTGCTGTCGTGGGACGGTCCATCAACAGTTGTGTGCAACAGGATTTCGAATCGTTCGAACTGGTGGTTGTCGACGACGGCTCCTCGGATGGTACTGTCGATGCCATTCGATCGTTCAAGGACCGACGGATTCGATTGATCGCACACGAGCGCAATCGCGGGCGCGGCCCGGCGCGCAATACAGGCATGGCCGCGGCGCGCGGCGAATGGCTGGTCTTTCTCGACAGCGATGACGAGCTCCTGCCGGACGCCCTGGCGGCGATTCACCGTCGTGCGATTGCCGCAGATCCGTCGATTGGCGGCCTTCGTTTCATGTGCGTCGATGAGGAAGGGATCTCGCCGGTCCCGGCGCATCGCGACGAGATTTTCGAGTACGAGGACTATCTGCGCTGGCTCGACGTCGCCGTCAAAGTAGAGACGCTGCCGTGCGCACGCGCTTCGACGTTCCCGGCCGTGCAATACCCGGACTCGCACGCCACCGAGCGTTCGTATCACCTCGATCTCGCCCGCGCGTCGCGTGTGCAGGCGTGCACCGACGTCGTGCGCCGCTATCACCACGACGTGGCGGATCGCATCACGGTGACGACCCCCGAGCGAGACCTGCGGTACGCGCCCGACGAAGCGGATGATGCGCGTGAGGTCCTGCGCAAGCACGGCGACGCAATGCGGCGTTTCGCGCCGCGCACGTATTGGTTTCTGTTGTCGCACGCGACGATGTCGAGCTTCATGGCCGGCAGGCGCATGGACGGTGTCCGGTACGCGTTGCGCGCGGGGCGCATCACGCCGTTCGCGCCACGCCTGTACGCGATCACGCTGGTGGGATTGTTTGGCCCGCGGCGACTGGCGCAGCTCAAGAATTTCTGGAGGCGCACTCGCGCGGCGGCATGATGCGGCGCAGTCGATTCATTACGCGCGTGGGGACGCTGCCGCTCGCGCGCTACCAGCTCCTCGCGACCGAGGCGATCTTCCTGTTTTTTTTCCTGAGCATCTGGAAATACAAGGTCTGGTACATCGGCACCGGTGCCGCGATCGTCGTCAGCGCAGTGCTCGCGGCCATCCCGGCGCTCAAGCTGCGTGGCCTGGGATGGGATCTCACGCCGCTGATCGTCTATTTCGCCTATCTCTACGCCGTGGCGGGGAAATCGGAGTATGTGGCGGAGGCGCGCTGGTGGGTGGCCGCCGATTCGGTGGGCATCCTGGTGTTCACCGCGTTCTGGATCGCGGCGCGCAACAACCCCGCGGACGCGATCATCGGCTCGTTCGTGCGGGTGTCGCTCGTGATGGCGCCTCTGCTGATCCTGACGCACAGCCCCTCGCCGGATGCGGCGCGTTATGGTGGCTTGACGCTTCCTTACATTCCATCGGCCCTGCCGTTCATCTGGACCGCGCTCGTCAGCCGTACGCGGCGACTGGCTGCCACCGGCGCTCTGCTGGTGTGCCTGGTCGTGCTGTTACTGAGCCGTTCCCGTGCGCCGCTCTTCAGCAGCTTCATCGTCCTCGGACTGGCCACTCTTTTGATCGGCCACAGTGTCCGGCAGCGCATCAAGTGGGCCACCGTATTGCTGATCGCGATGGCTGTGGTCGGCGCCATCCTGTACTCGATCGGCTGGACGCGAATCATCCTCTTCACATTCTTTGCGCGCATCACCGGCAAGGACGTGCTCACGGCCGACGTCTACATCCGCGGTGAGCCGACCGATCCGGTCCGTGTGGCGCTCGCCAATCTCGTGCGCGACAACATCATGGATGCGCAGCCATTCGGCGCCGGCTACATGGTCACGCTGAAGTTGTTCGAGAAGATCTACGCGGAACCGATGTCCCTGCACAGCATCTATGAAACGTGGGCGTTCGAAGGTGGCGTGATCTGCGTCGCCCTCGTCGGTGTGATTTTCCTGCGTCACCTGCGCGGGCTGACATTTGTACGGCGGTTCGCGTTGTCGCCGGACGACGTAATGCTCGCGCAATCGCTCGCTCTCTCGACGCTCGCGGTGCTGCTGATGGGTCTCTTCCATCAGATGCATCACGGGCCAGTGCTCTACGGCCTGCTCGGCCTCGCTCTCGGATTGCGCGCGCGCGTGCTCGCCGGGCATTACCCCGTCATCGACCGCGTGCGCTCCGCTTCCACGCCCCTGCCTGCATGAACGACGGATTGCGCGTACTTCACCTCATCTGGAGCGCGGGCGGCGGCGGCGCGGAGCGGCAGCTCGCGTATCTGGCCACCGGCCAATGCGAGCTGGGTCTGGACGTGCACATAGGCATTTTCCGGGGAGGAATCAACCTGAGCCGGCTGGAAGCGTCGGGCGCGGCGGTGCACTGGATGTCCAGCCGCGGAACGCGTGACCCCTTGATCGTGCCGCGCATCGCGCGACTGATTCGCAAGGTCCGGCCGGCCATCGTGCAGACCTGGCTCGTCCAGATGGATGTTGTCGGCGGCACCGCGGCACTCCTCACGCGGACACCCTGGATCGCGAGCGAACGCTCGAGCGGCGCGCACTATCCGAAAGAGCTGCGCTACCGCATGCGGAAGATTCTCGGCCGCTACGCCGACGCGGTCATCGCGAACTCGCCGGGCGGTAGCGTCTTCTGGAACGGCCCGCATGTGCGGAAGTTCGTGGTTCCGAATGCAGTGGCGATGGACGAGATCGCGGCGGCCGTTCCCGCCGCCGACCACTTCGGCGGATCGCGCGTGGTGTTATTCGCCGGGCGGCTCGAACAAGTCAAGAACCTGCCGAACCTCATCGGCGCGCTCGTGCCGCTCGTGCGCAGCGCGGATGTCGTGGCCTTGTTGTGCGGAGCCGGGCCGCTCGAGCAGGAAGTGCGCAGATTGATCGACGCGGCCGGCTGCGGCGATCGCATCCGCCTGACCGGTTTTCGCGAAGACGTCTGGGGTCTGATGAAACGCGCCGACGTGCTGGTCGCGCCGAGCTGGTACGAGGGACACCCGAACTCCGTCATCGAAGCAGCGGCGGCCTGTTGTCCGCTCGTGGTCTCCGACATCCCCGCGCATCGCGCATTCCTCGACGACTCCACGGCGCTTTTCGCGCCGCCCGAAGATCGCGAAGCGTTATCGCGCGCAATCGCGATGGCGCTGCACGATCAGCAAGCATCTGCGGCGCGCGCGGCCGCCGCGCAGCACCGCGTGGCGGAGTGGTCCATCGGCAACATTTCCGCGCAATACGAACGTATCTATCGGGAAGTCGTGGCCTGACATGTGTGGAATCGTCGGGTTCGCCGGCCGTGAACCGATCGCCCCGGAGTCGCTCGCGCGCATGCGCGACACGATGACGCATCGCGGTCCCGACGACCTCGGCCTCTGGTACTCCGCCGACGGCACCGTCGGTCTCGCGCAGCGGCGGCTGTCGATCATCGACCTCTCGCCCGGCGGCCATCAACCGATGGCCGATGCTGCGCAACGGGTGCACGTCTCGTTCAACGGTGAGATTTACAACTTCAAGGACGTCCGGCGCGAGCTCGAGTCACGCGGCCATGTGTTCCACACGTCGAGCGATACCGAGGTGATCCTCGCCGCGTATCGCGAATGGTCTGACGATTTCCTCCGTCATCTCGCCGGCATGTTCGCGTTGTCTCTGTACGACGACGCGAAGCGCGTGCTTTACCTCGCACGCGATCGCGCCGGAGAGAAACCGCTGTTCGTGTGGAGAACGCCGACGCGCATCGTCTTCGCGTCCGAGCTGAAGGCGCTGTTCACGATTGCCGAATTCCCGCGCAGGCTCAACGTGCAGGCACTCGAGCATTACCTCGCGTTCGGCTACGTACCGCGCGATCTGTGCATCGTCAACGGTGTCACGAAGTTGCTGCCCGGCAGCATGCTCCGCTATGAAGTCGATAGCGGAAACGCGCGCCTTTCGCGATACTGGGAGCTCCCCGAGTTCGATGAGCGCAACGCTTCGCGAACGGCCGACGATCTCGCTGACGAGCTGCACGAGCTGCTGCGCGAGGCTGTGTCGCGGCAGATGATCGCCGACGTGCCCATCGGCGTGCTCCTCAGCGGCGGCATCGACTCGAGCCTGGTCACGGCGATGGCCGCCGCGGCCGCGCCGAAAGTGCGCACGTTCACGATCACCTTTCCCGGCCACCGCTCCTACGACGAAGCGCCGTTCGCACGCATGGTCGCGCAGCACTTCGGCACCGAGCACATCGAGTTGCCGGCCGAAGAAGCGACGATCGGGTTGCTGCCGGCACTGGTGCGGCAGTACGACGAACCACTCGGCGATTCCTCGGCGATCCCGACCTATCTCGTGTCGCGCCTGATTCGGAAACACGCGACAGTCGCCCTCGGCGGCGACGGCGGCGACGAGTTGTTCGGCGGTTATCCGCAATACGTGTGGGTCCATCGCATCGATGCGGTGCATCGCCTGGTGCCGGCTCCGCTGCGCCGATTGTTCGGCGGTGCCGCGCGCATGCTGCCGGTCGGAACGAGGGGCCGGAACTACTTCGTGGCCATCGGCATGAACGGCACGCAGGCGCTGACGCGCACGAGCCTCTTCTTCGATGAAGACTGGCGTGCACGGATGCTGGCCACGCATTCGTCGTCGGGTACGACACCCGAGGAGCTGCGGATGGAGCTGGCGTCGGGAGGGCACACGCTGCTGCAGTCGATGCAGCGCATCGACTTCCGCAGCTACATGGTCGACGACATCCTGGTGAAGGTCGATCGCGCCAGCATGCTCGCGTCACTCGAGACGCGAGCTCCGCTGCTCGATCCGTCGATCATCGAGTTTGCCTTCCGCTGCGTGCCCGATCACATCAAGGTCAACCTGCGCGAGCGCAAGATCCTGCTGCGGCACCTCGCGGGGCGCCTGCTGCCGAAACAATTGGACCTCAGGCGCAAGCAGGGCTTTTCGATTCCGCTCGACGCGTGGCTGGCGGGAGAGTGGGGCTTGACCATGCGCGGCGTCCTCGCCGAAGCCGATCGCGATATCTTCAACCGCGACGCCATCGCCCGCCTCTTCGACGGCAACATGGGCAACTACTCGCATCGCATTTACGCGCTGACCGTGTTCGAGCTCTGGCGCCGCGAATACAACATCACGCTATGACCCACGACTCTGCAACCTGAGGGACCGCTTGCGACCCGAGCTACTCGACATCCTGGTTTGTCCCTCCTGCCACGGCGCGCTGGCGCTCATCGATGCACGCGAAGCGGAGCATGAGGTCGAATCGGGCCTGCTGCGCTGCGCCGCGTGTACGCGCGACTATCCGATCGTCCGCTTCATCCCGCGCTTCGTGCCGCAGGAGAACTACGCATCGAGCTTCGGCTTCCAGTGGAACCGTTTCCCGCGCACGCAGCTCGACAGCTACAGCGGCGTGCCGATCACGCGCGAGCGTTTCGTCGCGTCGACGAACTGGTCAGCCGATGCGATGGCGGGCGCGCTCGTGCTCGACGTCGGCTGCGGCTCGGGACGCTTCGCGGAAGTGTCGCTCTCGATGGGGGCGCGCGTAGTCGCGGTCGACTACTCGTCGGCGATCGACGCGGCGCGCGCGAACCTGAATCACTTCCCGAACGCGTACTTCGTGCAGGCGGATATCTACCATCTCCCTTTCCGCCCGGAGTCCTTCGACTTCGTCTATTGCCTCGGCGTCCTGCAGCACACGCCCGACGTCAAGCGCGCGTTTCTCTCGCTCGTGCCGCCGCTGAAACACGGCGGGCGCATCGCGGTCGATCTTTATCCGAAAACGTGGATGAACCTCGTGTGGCCGAAGACCTGGCTGCGGCCGATCACGAAGCGGATGCGGCGCGACCGGCTCTTCGCGCTCGTCGAACGGGCCGTGCCGGTGCTGCTCCCGGTCAGCCGTGCCGTCGCGAAGATCCCGCTCGCCGGCCGCAAGCTCAAACACTTCGTGCCGGTGTCGAACTACGCCGGCGTCTATCCGCTGAACGAACAGCAGTTGAACGAGTGGGCGATCCTCGACACCTTCGATCTCCTTTCGCCGGCGTATGACAGCCCGCAGAACGCAGCGACGTTGCGGCGCTGGTTCGACGGGGCAGGGTTGCACGACGTGGAGATCACGCGGCCGGGGCATCTCGTCGGCCGCGGCACGCGCTGATGCGAATCGGAATCGACGCCTCGAACCTGCGCGCGGGCGGAGGCGTCACCCATCTCGTCGAGCTGTTGCGCAATGCCGATCCGACGCGGCACGGCGTGAGCGAAGTGATCGTCTGGAGCGGCGCCTCGACGCTGAGCCGTTTGCCGAAAGACCAGCCCTGGCTGCGTCTCGAGCACGTTGCCGAGCTCGATCGCTCGCTGCCGTGGCGAATGGCGTGGCGGCGATTTCGCCTGCCGCGGCTTGCCCGCGGACGTTGCGACATGCTGTTTCATCCGGGCGGCGGACGCTGCTCGTTTCGTCCCGCGGTGACCATGTGCCGCAACATGATTCCGTTTCAGTGGCGCGAAATGCGGCGTTACGGCGTGCGCTATCTCTTCTGGCGCGCGCTGGCGTTGCACTTCGTACTGCTCAGCGCGTTCCGCAAATCGGATGGCCTGATCTTCGTGAGCGAGTTTGCGCGCGAGCGGATCGAGCCGAAGCTGCCGCGGCGCGTGCGGACCGAGGTGATCCCGCATGGCGTGAGCGATCGCTTTCGTGTGGCGCCGCGAACCGTGAAACAGGACGGCGAGCTGCGCCTGCTCTACACGTCGCTCATCGACGAGTACAAACATCAATGGACGGTCGCGGACGCCGTGATGCGGCTGCGTCGTGACGGCGTGCCCGTGTCGATCGATCTCGTGGGACCCTCGTATCCACCCGCGCGGCGGAAGCTGGATGCGGTGCTCGCGCGCGCGGGTGATGAGCGGGCGGCCGTGCGCGTTCGCGACGAGGTGAGCCACGACGAAGTGGCCGAGCTCGCGCGGCGCGCCGACGCGTTCGTCTTCGCGTCCACGTGCGAGAACATGCCGAACATCCTCATCGAAGCGATGGCGGCCGGTCTTCCGATCGCGTGCTCGAATCGCAGGCCGATGTCCGACATCCTCAAGGACGGCGGCGTCTACTTCGATCCCGAAGACGCGGACGACATCGCGCGCGTGCTCCGCGGGTTCATCGCCGATCCTGAATTGCGCGCGGCGAAGGCGCAACGCGCGTACGAGCTGGCCCTGGAGCTCTCGTGGGAACGGTGCGCGGACCGCACGTTTGCATTCCTCGCGCGGTGGTAGGATTCCGCGCTTTTTCATGGACTACACCTCCACTCCGCTTCTGACCAAGGTACGCAAGGCCGCGCGGTACGTGCGGCTCTACGGTGTCGCGTCGACGAAGGCGCGCGTGAAGTCGCAGTACCACATGCGCCGCCGCTTCGCCTCGCTCCCCGCCACGCGCGAGCATCGCACCGGCCGCCACGTCGGTTTCCTCGGCTGCGGCAACTTCGCGTTCGCCACCGTCGCGCATCACCTGCGCAGGAACTTCGGCAACGTGATTCGCGCGACGATGGACATCGACATCCATCGCGCCGCGTCGCTGTTCCAGGAGTACGACGCCGACTACTACACCGACGACGCGAAGCGCATCATCGAAGATCCGGCAATCGATCTGGTTTACGTCGTCTCGAATCACGCGTCGCACGCGCGTTATGCGATTGAGGCGTTGCACGCGGGGAAGAGCGTGCACATCGAGAAGCCGCATGCGGTGCACCGGGAGGAGCTCGAAGAGCTCTGCGCCGCCATGCGCGACCATCCCGGCCGCGTGAACCTCGGCTTCAATCGTCCCGCGAGCGTGCTGACGAACGAAGTGAAGGACGAGCTCGCGCAGCAGCCGCGGCCCGGCGTGTACAACTGGTTCGTCGTCGGACATCACATCGCGCCCGATCACTGGTACATGCGGCCGGAGGAGGGGGGACGCGTGGTCGGAAACCTCTGCCACTGGAGCGACTTCCTGCTGCATCTGGTGCCCGCCGAAGCGCGGTATCCGATTCGCATCATCCCTGCGCGCGCGGAGGTGCCCGACAACGATCTCGTGGTGTCCTACATCTTCGGCGACGGCACGGTCGCGTCGATCGCATTCACCGCGAAAGGCCACACCTTCGAAGGTGTTCGCGAGCGCTTCCATGCGCATCAGGGCGACGCGATCCTCACGCTCACCGACTTCCAGAGACTCGACGTCGAGATCGTCGATCGCAAGCGCGTCCACAAACTCCCGTTCCGCGACCACGGCCACGCGGCGACGGTGCTGCGCAGTTATGCGATGGTGCGCGGCGGCGATCCCGGACAATCGACGCAGCACGTCTGGGAAACGGGCCTGCTCTATCTCGAGACCAGGCGCGCGCTCGAAGAGAACCAGCCGCTCACGATCGAGTCGCCGCACTACACTTACGAACGATGAAGCAGCTCATTCAATCCGTCGATTCGGGCGAGCTGGCGGTAATCGACGTGCCGCGGCCGCAGGTGCTGGCGGGAGGCATCCTCGTGCGCACGCATGCGAGCCTCGTATCCGCCGGGACGGAACGGACCATGGCCACGTTCGCGCAGCAGAACCTGCTGGAGAAAGCGCGCTCGCGTCCGGACCTGGTGGCGCAGACGTTGGAGAAGGTGCGCCGCGACGGCATCCTCGACACGATTAACGCCGTGCGCAGCCGCCTCGACCAACCGATGGCGCTCGGCTACTCCGCGGCCGGTGAAGTGATCGAAGTCGGACGCGATGTAACCGAGTTTCGCGTCGGCGATCGCGTCGCGTGTGCGGGCGGCGGATTCGCGGTGCACGCGCAACTGATCTCGGTGCCGCGCAATCTCGCGGCGCCGATCCCCGACACGGTGTCGTACGAGCAGGCGGCTTTTTCCACGCTCGGCGCGATCGCACTGCACGGCATCCGTCTCGCGAACGTCCGTCTCGGCGAGGTCGTCGCGGTCATCGGCCTCGGACTTCTCGGACAGTTGACGGTACAGATGTTGCGCGCGGCCGGCTGCACGGTGATCGGGACCGACATCGCCGCGGATCGAACGGAGCTCGCGTTGCGGCTCGGCGCGCACTGGGCGGGAACGGATGTCTCGACATTCAAAGCGCAGCTCGAGATGGCAACCGGTGGACACGGGGCCGATGCGGTGCTCATCACCGCCGACACGCCGAGCGATCAGCCGGTGGAGCTCGCGGGCGAAGTCTCGCGGAAACGCGGCACCGTAATCTCAGTTGGTGCGGTCGGCACGCGGTTGCCTCGCAAGTTGTACTTCGAAAAAGAACTCGAGTTCCGCGTGTCGCGCTCGTACGGCCCGGGGCGTTACGACGCCGAGTACGAGAACAAGGGTCACGACTATCCATACGAGTTCGTGCGCTGGACGGAGAAGCGCAACCTCGCCTCATTTGCATCGATGATTGCAAGCGGCGCGGTCGATGTCGAAGCGCTGATCACGCATCGCTTCGAGATCGAAAATGCGCCCGCCGCGTACGCCCTGATCATGGGGCGCAGCAGCGAGCGATTCCTGGGCGTGTTGCTGCGTTACTCGAACGAGCCCGATCTCTCGCGGCGATTGCCCGTTGAAAATCGACGGGCTGAGAGCCGCCCATCTGGAGCGGCAGGCTCTCAGCCCGTCGAAAGCATCAACGTGGGCGTGCTCGGGGCCGGCTTGTTTGCCACAGGCACGCTGCTGCCGGTGATGAAATCGACAGCGAACGTTTCGCTGATCGGCATCAGCAGCGGTGGAGGCGTCAGCGCGCGCAAGGCTGCGGACCGATTCGGCTTCGCCTATTGCGCGACCGATTCCGAAGCGCTGCTGAGGGATGAGCGTGTGAACACGGTCGCGATTCTCACGCGTCACTCGTCGCACGCACGCCAGGTCGTCGGCGCATTGCGCGCCGGAAAGAACGTGTTTGTCGAGAAGCCGCTGTGTCTCACGAACGAAGAGCTCGAGACGATCGTCGCGACGCGCAATGCGATGTCGCCGGGGCCGATGGTGATGGTCGGCTACAACCGCCGCTTCGCTCCGTTCGCGGTGATGTTGCGCGAAACGCTGCGGCGCACGGGCGCGCCGCTCATGCTCACGTATCGCGTCAACGCAGGGTTCATCGACGCGCAGCACTGGACGCAGGATCCGGAACAAGGCGGCGGACGTCTTCGCGGTGAGGGTTGTCACTTCATCGATTTGCTGATCGATCTCGCTGGCGATCGCGTGCGCCACGTCACCACGCGCGCGTTGCCCGACGCGGGGAAATATCGCGAAGACAACTTCACGGTGACGATGGAGTTCGAGCGCGGCTCGATCGGCACTGTCTTCTATGCGGCGAATGGTGCGAAGGCATTCGGCAAGGAAGCGATCGAAGCGTTCGGCGGCGGCATCGCGGCGCGCATCGACGACTATCGTTCGCTGCACATTCAGGAAGGCGGCAAGTCGCGCCGCGATAGCGCGAGGCTGCGGCAGGACAAGGGACATCGCGGCGAGTGGGAAGCGATCGCGCGGCATCTGACGAGCGGGGCGCCGGCCCCCGTGCCGTTCGAGGAGCTGGTGCACTCGACGCGAGTCACGCTCGCGGCGTACGAAAGCCTGCGCAACGGCACGACGGTCGAGGTGGCGTGAGAGTCCTGCACGTCGTCGGAGCGCGCCCGAACTTCATGAAGGCCGCTCCCGTGCACGCGGCGCTGGCTGCGCGCGGCGTCTCGCAGATGCTCGTCCATACCGGCCAGCATTACAGCGAGAAGATGTCGGACATCTTCTTCGAAGAGCTGCAACTGCCGCGGCCCGACGTGAACCTCGACGTCGGCTCCGGAACGCATGGCGTGCAGACGGGCGAGGTGATGATCCGCATCGAGCCGGTGATCGACGCCGAACGTCCGGATTGGGTGCTCGTGTACGGCGACGTGAACTCGACCGTCGCCGCCGCCCTGGTCTGCGCGAAGCTGCTGGTGCCAATCGCGCATGTCGAAGCGGGACTGCGCTCGCGCGACCGGACGATGCCGGAGGAGATCAACCGCATCATCACCGATCAGCTTGCGGATCTGTTGTTCACGACGTCGGAAGATGCGGATGTGAATCTGCAGTCGGAGGGGATTCCGAGCGAGCGCGTGCGTTTCGTCGGCAACGTCATGATCGACACGCTCGTGCGCTTGCTGCCCGTTGCGCGCGAACGTGCCCCGATACCGCAGCTCGATCGCTTCGCGCTCGTGACACTGCATCGTCCGTCGAACGTCGACGACGTGAACAAGCTCGTCAAGCTGCTCGAAGTACTCGCGGAGATCAGCCGCGAGCTGCCGGTCGTCTTTCCGATTCATCCGCGCACGCGCGAGTCGGTGCGGCGCGCCGGATTTGCGTTTCCCGGGACGATGATCGTCGTCGAGCCGCTCGGCTATCTCGATTTCCTCTCGCTGCAGGAGCGCGCGGAGATCGTCGTCACCGACTCCGGTGGCGTGCAGGAAGAGACCACCTACCTCGGCATCCCATGCCTGACGCTGCGCGAGAACACCGAGCGGCCGGTCACTGTGAGCAGCGGCACGAACATGCTCATCGGCGACGACCTGCGACTGCTTCGCGAAATGATGCGCGCGCCGCGTAAACAGGGCTCCATTCCGCCGCTGTGGGATGGCCGCGCGTCCGAGCGCATCGCGGACGAACTGTTGCGGCGATGAACCGTTTCCTCGAAACGGTTCGGCATCTGTCGGCTCGCCAGATCGCCACGCGCGCCGTGCGCATGGCGGAGCGCCAATGGTGGCGCGTCGCGAACGCGAAGGCGCCTGTCGTCGCGGCCGCGCCGCCGATCGCTCCGCATCAGCCGCTCTGGCGCGATCTTGCACCGAGCGACCGCGGACGCGAGATCGCGCAGGGTCGCTTCACGTTTCTGCGCGAGACGCGAGTGCGTCCGAAGTGGGACGCGCCGGATGTGCCGCAGCTCTGGCGCTATCACCTGCATCAGTTCGACTACGCACGCGAGCTCGAGCCTCACGTGTTTCGCGAGCTCGCGAAATCGTGGATCGCGGCGAACCGCAGGCTCGGCGGCGACGGGTGGCATCCTTACACCGTCTCGTTGCGCATTGTGAACTGGTGCGAGGCATTGCTCGCATTCGGCGACGACGAAGAGATCCGCGCGAGCATCTACGCGCAGGCGGATTTTCTCGCGCGTCATCTCGAGCGCGACGTGCGCGGCAATCATCTGCTCGAGAACGCACGTGCGCTCGTCCGCGCAGGCGTGTTCTTCGATCACGCCGCGTGGCGCGACCTCGGCATCCGCATCTTGCGCGAAGAAGTTCCCGAACAGGTGCTCGCCGATGGCGGCCACTTCGAGCGCACGCCGGGATATCACGTGCGCATGATGAACGTGCTCGAAGACGTAGCGACCTACGTTCACGAGCCGTGGCTCACGACCGCCGTTGCGAACATGCGCGCGTTTCTCGCGGCGATCACGCCGCCGGACGGCCGGCTCCCACTCATCAAGGACACAACGCTGGATCCTGGAACGGCGGGCTCTCCGCCCGTCGGCCGCGTTCGACGGCCTGAGAGCCCGTCGCTTCAGCTCGCCCAATCCGGATTTTTCGTCACCCGCAACGACGAGCGCGGCGACTTCCTCATCGCCGATTTCGGCCGCGTCTGTCCCGACTATCTCCCGGCGCACGCACACGCGGACATGTTCTCGTACGAGCTGACCATCGGCCGCAAGCCGATCATCGTCGACTCCGGAGTGTTCGAGTACGCGGAAGGGGAGTGGCGCAATTGGTTCCGTTCCACCGCCGCGCACAACACCGTCGAGATCGACGGGCGCGATCAGTCGGAGATGTGGGGCAGCTTTCGCGTCGGCCGCCGCGCGCGTCCGCGCGACGTCGTCTGGACCGACACGCCGCAGCTCACCGCGATCGCGGGCGAGCACGACCGCTACGCGCCGGTCATCCATCACCGCACGATCATCACGCTGCATCGTGAGCGGATATGGGTGATCGTCGATCGCATCGAAGGGCCGCCCGCGCATGTCGCGCGCAGCTTCATCCATCTCCATCCCGATGCGACGCCGCCGAACATCGCTCCGTTCGGCGCGATGCTGTCTGAGGGTGAGGGCTGGTACTCGGAACGTTTCGGCGAGAAGCGGCGCAACCGCGTGCTCGTGCTCGAAACGAAGTCGCCGGCGCTGTTTGGCTACGTGATCTCAGCGGACGAGCCCGTCACGGTCCACCTGTCCGGTTCGACGCTAGCGATCTCCTTCGCGTCAGTGAGCCTTGCGTTGTCGCTCGAAGACAAAAAAGCTCCTCGCGCCGTCGCGCGAGGAGCTTTGGAAATGCAGTAGACGTTGATTACTGGAGCGTGATCGCTGCGTTCGGCGCTGCGCCCGCGCCGTTGCCGAACAGACGGTTCTGGCCGTCGGACGCAACCGTGGCGCCGCCAGTGATTAAGATGCTCGGGCCGTTCTGGATGATTGAGTTGCCGATCAGGCGAATCGACGAAGTCGCACCGTTCGCGTTGACGCCAGCTGCGGCGTTGTGCGCAATGAGGGTGTTGATGAACGTGCCTTGGCCGTTGCCGGAAGCGAAGATACCCGAGCCGGTGCAGCGGGTGATGGATGAGTCCTTCACCGTCATGAAGCCATTTGTGCCGATCTCGACGCCGTGCGAGGCCATGTTCTCGATCTTCACGTTGTTCATGACGGCCAGCGCGGAGCCCGCGGTGGTCGTCACGCGGACGCCGACGTTGGTCAGACGGATCTGGGTGTCGGTGAGAAAGACTTGCGCGGTCGTGCCGGTCAGGTTCATGTCGACGCCGTGGGTCGTGAAACCATCGATGATCGTGTCGTTGATGAACACGTGGTTCGCGGCGAGGATGCGGACACCGCGAGTGCCCGTGCTGGCACCGTTGATGTGCAGCGCGTTCAGGCGGACCGCTTTGCGCACGTCGTTCACATCGGTGATGTTGACGAGCACGCCCTGCGGCGCAAGCGCGGCGAGGATCGAGCCATAGCCCTGGCCATGCGTGCCGTTGATCGTGATCGACTTGGTGATCGTGATCGTGCCGAAGCCGCCCGGATCGAGGACGCTGATCTCACCGTCTTTGGCCGTCTTGCTGATGGCACCGGCGAACGTTTTGCAGGGAGCCGTGCGGCTGCAGGGATTGACGTCGTCACCAACGCCAGAGACCCACGTACGCGTTGCCTGGCCGTACGCCATGGTCGTCATGGCAAGGAACATAATTGTCACGAGCGAGTAAATGAGAAACCTGCGGTTCATCTAAAAGTCCTCCTGAAGTTTGGATCCCTGTCGATCAATGCGGCCGCCGAAGTGACGGCCCCTGCGAAACTCTCCGATTTGGGTACGAGGGAGAGAGTATACGGATTTCCTGGAGCGCGAATGTGCGATTTCTCACAGTTTCGCGCGGATGAGAGTCTTTTTCGAGATTTAGCCAGCGGTGACGCCGACGGCGCTCAACTCACTGACTCGGCGATGCTTGTCCGTGTTTTGCCGCCTTCAGCCGGTCGATCCGCGCGTAGACCGCCGTATAGATTTCGTCGCGCATCGGCTGATCGACCGTCATCACGTGTTCAATGTTGAACGTGGCCGCCTTCAGCAGCGCGCGGCGCGCGGCCTCGACGTTACCGCGTTCGATCTCCACTTCGCCGAGTTGCGCGTAAATCTCCGCCCGCTCGGTCAACGTCAGCGCATGCTCGAACGTGCGCACGGCTTCATCGTACCTGCCGAGGATGCGCAGATTCGCGGCGCGCAACAGGTGCATCTGATAGTCGTTGGGGAAAGCGGCCAGGCATTCGTCACACCGAACGAGGTTCCTCCGGGCCATGTTGAAGCGCTGGTACTCGTCGCCGATGCGATGGAACCGCCGCACGGTCCGATTGATGGCGCCCTTTGCGAGATTGCAGCGCACGAGCGGCACCATCGCGCGCTCGATCACCGCGATGGCCGCGCCGAGCAGAAGCACAGCGAGCACGACCCTAAACGCTTTCATCGCCGGCCGTCCATGCGAAACAGAGTGCGCCGAGGTAGAGCGCGGGGACCATCGGTGCGGTGAGCTGCAACGGGAACTGCGCGAGCGTGAGCATCGCGAAGCTCACCGCCGCCGGAAACGCGAACGTGCGCGCGAATCGCACGCGCTCATCTGCCACTTCGCCGCGACGGAACGTGATCGCTCCGAGCAACCCCAGCGCCGCGATGAAGATCGCATAGCCGGGAAGGCCCGTCTCGGCAAGCACCTGCAGATGATCGTTGTGGACTTGCGAGAAGGAGTCGGCCCCGACGCGGATCCACTGCGGGTACGCCGCGTCCGTCTCGAGCTTCGCGGTCATGTAGAGCGCCGAAAACCCGCCCGGCCCCACGCCGACGAGCGGCCGGTCGAGAAACATTCTCCACGCGGTCGCGGCGGGAACGACGCGCATCGAGGTCAGCTCAGGCAGACGGCCGATCGCCGCGCTCTCGAACAGCCGCGCGAAACGAGTTCTGCTCGCGGGATGCACCGCGGCAATCACGATGAGTGCTGCCAACGCTCCGAACGTCGCATAGCGCAGCCGCCGCGTGGTGCTCGTCACCGCCATCACGAACAATCCCGCGACCGCGGCAACGACGGGTGTGACCGACTGCGCGGAAGCGATCCCGATCAGAAAGAGAACCGCGACGCCGTACATCCACTTGCGCCGCGGCCACGCGATCGCCGCCGCGAACGCCGCAAGAGCAGGCAGCGTGAGATAGGTCCCGAGATCGTTCGGATTCCCGATCAATCCGGTCGTGCGCAGGCGAAACGGAATGCGCGGATCGATCGCCCACGGCTGCCAGACCCCTGTCGACTGCACCGTTGCCAGCAACGAATTCACCGCGGCAGGCGCCAGCACGACCATCAGTGCGGAGAAGTGACGCCCCTTCACGGTCAACAACGTCGCGACCACGAACGCCGAACAGCAGACGACGGTGAGCGGTTTGTAGAGACTCACGCCCGGCCGCATCGAGGTCAGCGTGACGACCGCGGTCCAGAGGGGAGCGGCGAGCGCCACGAAAACAATCGGAGCTCGCATCCGGAGCAGCCGCGCGG
Source organism: Thermoanaerobaculia bacterium (assembly GCA_035626775.1). GTDB lineage: Bacteria > Acidobacteriota > Thermoanaerobaculia > Gp7-AA8 > Gp7-AA8 > QHVT01. Next base: position 74,906 of record DASPNA010000079.1, on the reverse strand, counting down.
CATCGTCGCTCAGCAACGCGCCACCGGCTAACGCTGCGATCAGCAACAGGGAGAGACTGACGAAAACGGCGTCCTTGGGCGTGCGGAAGACGTCGAAGCTGTACGGCACCATCACCAGCGGCGTGACGAGCAGGATGGCTACGACCAGGACCCACAGCACCGTCAGGAAACGTCGAGGACTCTCGGGCATCTCGGGCCGCGGATTATATGGCCGAAGAAAATGACCGTTGACCGCGTTAGGAAGACTTCCGCCCCCTCCGGCGAGAGGGCGAAAATGCAACGCGATGATTCCCGCCAGCGTGCGCTCGCTCAAGCAGCTCTCCCGTGAAGAGCTCGCCGAGTTCGTCTCGGTCAATGCATCCGTCCTCAATGAAGACGAAGCGCTCGCCATTCTCGACAACCCCAACGTCACCCCGCAGATCCTCGGCAAGATCGCGCAGGTGCCGCGCGTCACCGGATTTCACTCCGTGCGCGTGCGCCTCGTTGCGCACCGGCAGACACCGCAGGCGCACGCGGCAAAGCTCGTTCACTATCTTTACTGGCCGGATCTCCTGAATCTGTCGGTCGATGTCCAGGTGCCGGCGCCGGTGCGAAGAGCGGTCGATACGCAACTGCTCGCGCGCGTCGAGAAGCTCACGCTCGGCGAGAAGGTGAGCTCCGCCCGGCGATGCAGCTCCGCGCTCGTGAAAGTGTTCCTCTACGACCCGCACCCGAAGGTCTTCGAGTCGCTGCTCGTCAACAAGCGTCTGCGCGAGGACGACCTGCTCGCGCTCATCGCGTCGCATCGCGCGACGCCCGAGCAACTGCGCATGATCGCCGAGGACATGCACTGGTCGTATCGGTACGCGGTGCGCAAGGCGCTGGTGCTCAATCCCGACACGCCGCGATCGGCGGCCGCCCGCCAGCTTCGCTACCTCTCGCGCAGAGATCTGCGCAGCATTCACTCGAACCCGAACACCACGGTCTATGTGCGGCGCTGCATCGAGCGCTTGCAGCCGCGGCTTTTTTCAGCCGGTACGGAAGTGATTGACTACAATGGCGGACCGGATGCCTGATCAGGAGCCTCAGGGGCAGGGAGGCGCTTCCGAGCTCGCCTCGTTCGGCGAAGAACTTCGGCGCGAGCGCGAAATTCGCGGCATTTCCCTGAAGGAAATTGCCGACGCCACGAAGATCAGCAAGCGATTTCTCGAGGCGCTGGAGCGCAACGACCACCGCACCCTTCCCGCGCCCGTGTTCACGCGCGGATTCGTCCGCGAATACTCGCGCTACGTCGGCCTCAACTCCGAGGACATGGTCAATCGCTACAACTTCGCGGCGGCGAACGACGATCGCATCGAAAAGCCGCCGCAGGTCGAGAAGTATCCGGTCACACCGGTGCGCGACATCAGTCCGAAGCCGCCGCGCAAACGCGGCATCCCTCCCGTCTACGCGCGCGTCGATCGCAACATCTTCGCGTCGCTGATCATCGCGGGATTGCTCGCCGCGGTGGCGTGGTGGGCGGTGCAGAATCGGCGCGCCGATCCGGAAGCGGCACCAGAGGCGGTGACGCCGGTGACGACGAGTGCGGTTGCCCCGGTCGTTCCGCCTCCGCCGGCGCCACCGGATGACTCGAAACTGCGTCTGGCCGTCGAAGTGCTCGACAACTCCTGGGTCGTGCTCGACGCCGACGGCAAGAACGTCGTGAGCGAGGTGCTGACGCGCGGCGAGCGGCATACGTTCGAGGCCAGCGAAGCGTTCCACTTCCGCAATATCGGCAATGCCGCCGGTCTCAAGCTGACGCTCAACGGAGCCGATGTCCCGCCGCTCGGCGAAGATGGCGAAGTGATTCGAAATCGTGTCTTCGACCGCGACGCGCTCGCGAAGATCCGCGCCGCCGGCGAAACCGCTCCGCAGACGCAGTCATGACCACCACCGCACCAGGCGCAATGACCGCGAGCGCGGTCATGGACATGATCGAGAGCGGCGCGTATCCGCGCGACGTCGTGGCCACGATCGCGCGCGGCTTTCTGCCACTCGAGCAGGACGAGCTGATCGGCGTGTTCCTGTATCTGGCCGCAGGTGACGATGAAGAAATCGCCGGCTATGCGCGCTCCTCACTATCCGATATTCCTTCGCGCGCGATGCTCGACTACGCCTCGAACGAGCAGATCGCGCCCGAGCATCTGTTCCGCCTCCTCAATTACTCCTATGACGGCGCCGTGATCGAAGCGCTGATCCGGAATCGTTCGGTGAGCGACTCGGCGATCGCCGACCTCGCGCGCCACGCCGACGCGCGCGTGCAGGAAGTGATCGTCATCAATCAGGCGCGCATCATCCGCGCTCCCGAAATTCTCGAAGCGCTGCTCGAGAATCCGGCGCTCTCCTCCGACGCGCGGCGGCGTGCGCTGGAAACGAAGGAAGAGTTCTTCGAGAAGAAGGCGCGGATCGATCTCGAGAACCTCGAAGACGGTCCGGAGCTGATCGATGCGCCGCTCGAGGCGATCGCCGACCTGCTCGATAGCGCGAAGGCGGAGCCGGCTGAGCCGGTCCCGGCCAAGTCGCTGGTCGACCTCACGCTGAGCGAGCAGAACGATCCGAAGAAGGCCGCGCTCTGGACGCGCCTCCAGTTCATGACCGTTGCGGAAAAGGTGATGATCGCGTATCGCGGCGACCGCACGGCGCGCATGCTGCTCATCCGCGACCGCAATAAACTGATCTGCACCGCCGTGATGCGCAACCCGCGCATGACCGAGCAGGAAGCCGAGAACATCGCCTCCATGCGCAACGTCGAGCCCGAAGTGCTGCGCCTCCTCGGCAATCGCCGCGACTGGACCAGCAAGTACAACATCATGTTGACGCTGTGCCGCAATCCGAAGACGCCGGTAGGGGTTGTCCTGCCGTTCATCAATCGTTTAACCTTGCGCGATTTGAAACAGTTGAAGGACGACCGCGGCGTCCAGCAGATCGTCCGGGAAATGGCCAAAAAGCAGTACCTCATTCGCACCCAGAAAAAATGAAGGTCAACTACTACGAGATTCTGGGCGTCGAGCGGTCGGCCACCGACCAGGAGATCCGCGACAGGTTCCGGACGTTGGCCCGGGAGAACCATCCCGACCGCTATCGCGGTGAGGACAAGGCGGAGGCAGAGCGGAAGTTTCAGGTGCTGACCGAAGCGGTGAACGTCCTGACCAATCCCGCCAAGCGGAAGCAGCATGACGAGCAGCTCGTCGGCGGCGGTGCGCGCGGTCCGGCCGATTTCGCACAGGTCGCAAAGGCCTACATCGCCAAGGGCGTCAAGGCTTACAAAGACGGCGACATGCGCGGCGCATACGAAAACTTCGACATGGCCGCCAAGCACAACCCGCAGGACGCGAAGGCGTTCCATTACCTGGCCATGGCCGCGTCGCGCCTGACCGGCTTCACGCGCCAGGCGGTGCAGGCCATCGAGACCGCGGTGCAGCGCGAGCCGATGAATCCGATCTACCTCAAGGACGCCGGCATGTTGTGCAAGCGCGCCGGCCTCTCCGCGAAAGCGGAGCGCTATTTCGAAGAGACGCTCAAGTGGGATGCCTCGAACAGCGAAGCGCAGATGGCGCTGGCCGAGCTGCGTGAGTCGAAGGAGGCGGGTAAAGGCGGCTTCTCGATCTTCGGGAAGCGCTGACGCTCATGAACGTCAAGGCATACGGACTGACGCACGTCGGACGGCAACGGCAGCACAATGAGGATGCCTTCCTCGTCGAAGATCAGGCCATGCTCTTTCTCGTCGCCGACGGCATGGGCGGTCACGCCGCGGGCGAGATCGCCTCGCGCATCGCGGTCGACTCGATCACCGAGTTCATCCTGCACACGAAAGAAGACGACGGCACCTGGCCGCACGCGTACGACGAGCATTTCAAGCGTTCCACGAATCGTCTGATGGCGGCGGTGCGCATGGCCAACACGCGCGTGCTGGAGGCGATGCGCAAGGACGCACGGCTGCGAGGCATGGGCACGACCATCGTGGCATGCATGGCCGATGACGACACGGTGTCGGTCGCGCATGTCGGCGACTCGCGCGCGTACATGATTCGCGACGGGCAGCTCTCACGCATCACCAACGATCACTCCTGGGTCTTCGAACAGGTGCAGGCCGGCATGCTCACGGAAGCCGAAGCGGAGAAACATCCGTTGCGCAACGTGATCACGCGCGCGCTCGGCGGCGCGTTGCAGGTCACGCCCGATGCGTCGGAGATCGAAGCGAAGGCAGGCGACGTGTTCCTGCTCTGCTCGGACGGCCTCACGGGCATGGTCCCTGAAAGTGAGATCCTGCGCGTCGTCACCAGCAGCACCGGCGACCTCGAGAAGGCCTGCCGGCAATTGATCGACGCGGCGAATGAACGGGGCGGCCTCGACAACGTCACCGCCGTTCTCGTCGAGACTCAATAAGGACCATCGTGCGCGTTCGAATCGATTACTGCGGAGTTTGAAACTACCTCCCTCGTGCCTCCAGTCTGGCGGCCAAAATCCGGAATGACCTCGGCCTCGAGAGTGATCTCGTGCGCGGCAGCGGCGGCATCTTCGTCGTCAGCGTCGAGAACGAGACTCTCTTTTCGAAAATGCAAGAGGGGCGTTTTCCTACCGAGACCGAGATCATCGACAAGCTCCGCGAGCTGAGCGCGTAGATTTCGTCCCGTACAATCACGCCGTGCATCCGGACGTGGAGGCGCTTCAGCCGAAGTTGAAAGAGACCTCTACGATTGCGCGGTCGAGATCCGCGCGACGAAAGCGGCTCTGTATCTCTTCGACGGCAACAGCCGCTTCGAGCTGATCACGCAGTTCGGCTGGAAGAGCGGTATACGCGCGGAGGCGGATCACAACGATCCGCTCATCGATCGCTGCGGCCGCGGTCGCAACGCGTTCTTCGTCAACGGCGTCGCCGCCGAGCCGCGGTTCTCGGAGCTGCTGTTCGAATCGTCGACCGACCGCCTGCTCGCCGCGCCGCTGTACGTGCGCGGAAAACTGGTCGGCATCATCGACATGCGCGACAAGGCCGCCCGGCAGCCGTTCGACAAGGCGGACATTCCGAAGGCCCAGCACATCGCCGATCGCATGGTGGAGCTGCTGGCCGACAAGCCGATCTTCGGACATCGTTTCATCACACTGTCGAGAGACAGCGGGAAACACAGCGTCATCCAGCAGGGGACGACTCCGAGCGGCACGTACATGAGCGCCGATGCCGCTCCTGCAGCGGCCGCACCCGCTCCCGCTGCTGCGCCTGTCGTTCCGCCGGTGCCGCTGACGCCGGTCGTGCCGGCCGGTGCGACGCCTCCGGCACCGCCGTCGCAACTGCGCGCGCACGTGCCGCGCCTTGCGACACTCGTCATCGACGCGCGCTCGATTGCCAGCGGCATCATGGCCGCGACCACGCCCGAGATCATCAGCGAGAACGAAGTCGCCGCGGCGCGCGAGGTATTGCGCTCGATCCTCCTCATCCCCGGCGCAACCGCCGCGATGTTCTCCGCCCTCGGCGCGAACGGCGGCATCCAGGAAATCTCCGCGCACTCGTCGCTCACGGACGAAGCGAAGAATGTGCTGCAATCGAAGCTCACGGTGTGGCTGAGCAAGCGCGGCGAGTCGGGCGGCGTCACGCGCACCGCGGTGCTCACGCCGTTCGGAACAGCCGGCGCGCCTGTCGGCGGCGCGGACGTGCAGAAGGTGTTCACCGCGCCGGTCACAGTCGGCTCGGTGCGCGGGCTCTATCTCACCGTCGCATTCGGTGGCGCTCCCGATCGCACCGCGCACGAGTTGCTGGCTGTGCTGCACGCGCATCTGCAGCTCGTCATCGAACAGTCGATGCAGCGCGGTGCGGCGGCATCGCTGCAGTTGCGCATCGCGGAAAAACTCGTCGAGCCGCAGTTCGCGAAATATCCGGAGTTGCGCCGTCACAGCGACGCGGTGGCGAAGTTGTGCGAATCGTTCGCGCGCTATCTCGCGGTCAGTCCCGCCGAAGCAGATGCCGCGCGCATCGTCGGGATGGTGCATGACGCCGGGATGCGCCTGCTCGATTACGACCGGCTCTATCGCAAGCGCGATCTGACGCCCGAGGAGCTCGGGTTTCTGCGCGAACATCCCGCCGTCAGCGCCGCCATGGTCGAGCCGCTCCTCGGCAGCGAGATTGCCCGCGCAGTGCTCTGCCATCACGAGCGCGTCGACGGCCGCGGGTATCCGCACGAGCTGAGCGGCGAAGAAATCCCGCTGCTCTCGCGCATCCTGCAACTCTGCGACGCGTGGGTGTCGATGACCGATCCTGACTCGTATCAGCCGCCCGAGCCGCCGGAAAACGCGCTGGCGTTGATTACTTCTGCCGCGGGCGCCCAGTTCGATGCCGCGCTGGCGATGCGCTTCGTCGAGATGATGCGCAGCGCCGATCGGGAGCGACGGGCTCTCAGCCCGTCGACATGATGAACCGACGGGCTGAGAGCCCGTCGCTCCAGATGGTCAGAACCCCTGCTCCGTATGTTCGCCGAACGTCCGCTTCAGCGTCGACACGATCTCGCCGATCGTGCACTCATTGCGCACCGCGTCGACGATGAACGGCATCAGATTGTTCGACGAACGTGCGGCTTCATCGAGCGCGGTGAGCGCGCCCTGCCAATCGCGCCTGCGGGATGCGCGGAACGCCTGGAGCCGCGCCACCTGATCGCGCTCGACGCTCTCATCGATCACCATCGTCGGGAGTGTGCTCTTCTCGCCGTCGACGAATTCATTCACGCCGACCACGATGGCACTCTTCTCTTCGAGCGCGCGTTGCGCGCGATACGCCGACTCGCCGATCTCGTGCTGCATGAAGCCTGACTCGATTGCAGCGGTCGCGCCGCCGAGCGTGTCGATCTTTTCGATGAGCGCACGGGCCTCGCGCTCGATGTCGAGGGTGAGCGCTTCCACCGCGTACGAGCCCGCGAGCGGATCGACGATCGCAGCCACTCCGCTTTCGTGCGCGAGGATCTGCTGCGTGCGCAGCGCGATCTTCACTGAGTCTTCGGTCGGCAGCGCGAGCGCTTCATCGCGGCTGTTCGTGTGCAGCGATTGACAGCCGCCGAGGACGGCGGCCATCGCTTGATAGGCAACGCGGACCACGTTGTTCTCGGGCTGTTGCGCGGTGAGCGTCGAGCCGGCGGTTTGCGCGTGGAATCGCAGCGCGACCGACCGCGGATCCTTCGGCGCGTAACGTTCCGTCATCAACTTCGCCCACAGCTTGCGCGCCGCGCGGAACTTCGCGACTTCCTCGATGAAATCGTTGTGCGCGTTGAAGAAAAACGAGATGCGCGGCGCGAACGAGTCGACGTCGAGACCGCGCTCGACCGCCGACTGCACATACTGCAGACCGTTTGCGAGCGTGAATGCGACTTCCTGCACGGCCGTCGATCCCGCTTCGCGGATGTGATAGCCGGAGACCGAGATCGTGTTCCAGCGCGGAACCCTCTGCGCGCAGAACTCGAAGATGTCGGTCACGACGCGCAGCGACGGCTTCGGCGGAAAGATGTACGTTCCGCGCGCCGCGTACTCCTTGAGGATATCGTTCTGAATCGTGCCGGAAAGTTTCGACCAATCCGTGCCGCGGCGTTCCGCGACGACGAGCAGCAGCGAAAGGAGGATCGACGCGGGCGCGTTGATGGTCATGGAGATCGAGACCTTGTCGAGCGGGATCGCCTCGAGCAGCGTCTCCATGTCGGCGATCGAGTCGATGGCCACGCCCACTTTGCCGACCTCGCCGCGCGCGAGTGCGTCGTCGGAATCCATGCCGATCTGTGTCGGCAGGTCGAACGCCACCGACAGCCCGGTCGTCCCGCGTTCCAGCAAATAACGATAGCGGCGGTTCGACTCTGCGGCTGTCGAAAAGCCGGCGTACTGCCGCATTGTCCACAACTTACCGCGATACATCGACGCCTGTGGCCCGCGCGTAAACGGAAATTTGCCCGCGTCGCCGAGATCGCGAGAGGCGTCGAAATCGCGTTGTTCGAGGTCGTGCTGCGAGTAGACAGGCGGCCGCAAGGGATCGCTCATGAAGGCGCGTATTTAATCACTTGCCCGAATTGTTGCTTGGCGAAAGACAACTTTCGGGTCCATACTGCCCGCCATGCACTCCAAATTTGCTTTGCTTGTGGCGATAGCTGTCTGCCTGTTTCCGCTTTCGGCGTCGGCAGACATCGTGCGCGTTTCTCCGACGACGGTTCAGTTCGGAGAGGCGGAGCAATTCATCACGATTTACGGGAACGATCTCTTTGTCAGCGATACGTCCGTGACGCTCGTCGTCTTCGATGGGCCGGGTGGAAACATCGTGATCGAAGGATCAGGCGCCATTGACGGCCACGAAAACCACCCCCTCGACCAGGTGTTCTCGTTCGTACCGTTCGAGGTCGCATTCGTGGCCGGCGAGTACGCGCTGTCCGTCATCACCTCGGTGGACGGACAGACTCAGCAGACGCACGGCCCCGTGTCGTTCTTCGTGCTCGATCAGCCGCAAGACAGTCCGCCGCTCATCACCTTTCCGGAGTTCCTCTTCGAAGAAGCGACCAGTGCGGATGGCGCGATCGTGAACTTCGACGTTACCGCGCAGAATCCGAACGGCGATCCGGTTCCGGTCGCATGTTCGCCCGCGTCGGGCAGGCAGTTCCCGATGGGTCCCTCGACCGTGGAGTGCCTGGCGACGAACTCGTTCGGCACGAGCATGGCGCAGATCCTGATCTTCGTCGCCGACACGACCGCTCCCGTGGTGACGGTGCCGGAGGACTTCGAGGCAACCGATTCCATCGTGCGGTTCGAAACCTCTGCTGTCGACAATATCGACGGGCCGTTGCCGGTGACGTGCACACCGGAATCGGGCACGACGTTTCTCGACGGCACGACCGAAGTGGTCTGCTACGCGACGGACCTGAGCTTCAACGTCGGCGGAAACACATTCCGCGTCAAGCGTCCGGGCGGCGCGCCCGTGTTGACCGTTCCGGCCGACATCACCGTCGACTCGCCGCTCGGCGGCGTCGTGGTCGTCGACTTCGAGCTGTTCGCCACGAACGGCGCGACGATCACGTGCGACTACTTCGGCAACGAGTTCTACCCGGGCTCGACCCTCGTTACCTGCACCGCGAGAAATCTCACCGGCTTCGACACGAAATCGTTCCGCGTCACCGTGCGCGATCTCTCCGCGCCGCCTCCGGTCCTGAACGTGCCCGGCGACATCATCAAGGAAGCGACGTCCGCAAACGGCGCCGTGGTTACGTTCGAGGCGACTGCGACGAACGACGGCGTCGTCGTCTGCACGCCCGCTTCCGGCTCGCTCTTCGCGCTCGGCGAAACGGTTGTCAACTGCACCGCCACGAACGCCAGCGGCTCGGACTCGGGCAGCTTCAAGGTCACGGTGCGCGACACGAGACCGCCGGTGCTCTCCCTGCCGGGCGACTTCACAGCCGAAGCGACGAGCGCCGCGGGCGCCGAGGTCGACTTTGTGACGTCGGCAACGGATGTCGTCGACGGCAACGTTGCAGTGCAATGCTCACCCGCATCGGGCTCGACCTTCGGTCTCGGCACGACGTTGGTGTCGTGCTCCGCGACGGATGCTGCAGGCAACTCGTCGAACGGTTCGTTCAACGTCACGGTGGTGGATTCGATCCCGCCGCAGATCATCAGCGTTTCGGCGAACCCCGGCGTGCTCTGGCCGCCCGATCACAAGATGGTCAAGGTGACGGTGACCGTGGTCGCGGTCGACGCGGTCGATCCGAATCCGGTGTCGCGCATCATCTCCGTCTCTTCGAATCAGCCGACCCAGGGTACGGGCGACGGCGACACCCCGATCGATTGGAAGATCACCGGACCGCTCACCGTCGATCTGCGCGCCGAGCGCTCGAAGGGCGTCGATCGCGTGTACACGATCACGATTGAAACGACGGATGCGTCGGGCAACACCAGCACGGCCACCGACACGGTCGTCGTGTCACAGGGACGGCGTCGCGCGGTGCGCTGAACTCGCTTTCAAAGCAGTACGAAAATGAACGGCGGCCGCGAGGCCGCCGTTCATTTTTCCTCACCGAAGCGCCCGGACCCGCGCAGGTATAATCGCGCTCCTTTCGACGTCATGGGCCTCTCCGGAAACCTCCAGACGATGCTCCCGGGTGACCTCCTCCAGTGGCTGAGCCTGGGGCAGAAAACCGGGACCCTCGTCATCACGAACAAGCGGGTGGAAAAGAAGATCTTTTTCCGCCGCGGCCGCGTCATTTCCTCCGCCTCCAACGATCCCCGCGAATACCTCGGCCAGTTCCTGATGAGCCACGGCTATCTCACCGAGCCGGAACTGAAGAAGGCGATGGAAGTGCAGGTGCAGTCGCGCATTCTGCTCGGCAAGATCCTGGTGATGATCGACGTCATCGCCGAGTCCGATCTGCAGCGGCTGATGCGCCTCAAAGCGGAAGAAGAGATCTACGACATCTTTCTCTGGAACGACGGCGAGTTCTACTTCATCGACGACGAGCTGCCGCAGATGGAGATGATCCCGCTGCAGGTCGACGTCACCGGCATCATCATGGAAGGCACGCGGCGCGTCGATGAATGGTCGCGCATCCGCGAGACCATCCCGAACGAAGCGGTGATTCCGGTGCCGATCAAGGAGATCGACGCGGCGGATCTCGAGGAAGTGGAGGAGCCCATCGTGCGCGCGATCGACGGCCGCCGCACCATCGCCGAGATCGTGCTGGAGAGCCGGTCATCCGCGTTCACGGTGTCGTCGACAGTCTCCGCGCTGGTGCGGCACGGCGCGGTGAAGCTCGTCGAGCCGGGCACGCAGAAGATGGCCAAGATCGCCGAGGAAACGGTCGTGGCCGCGGCCACCGGCGTCGAGCCGCGACGCGACTTCAATGAGGATGACGAGATCGTCTCGCTGCTCAACGCGGCGCAGGCGGCGTTGCGCGTGCGCGACTTCGAGAAGACGCAGCGCCTGCTGCGCGCCGCGCAGAATCTCGATCCGAACCATCCGAAAGTCCGCGCCGCCATCAAAGGCGCCGAAACGGTCATCCTCGGCGAGCTGCGCAATCAGGGATTGCTCGATACGAAAGTCCCGCGCGTCGCGCGGACCATCGAAGAGATCACGCAGATGAACTTCACGCCGAACGAGGGCTTCATCCTCTCTCGCATCAACGGGCAGTGGGACATCGGTTCGCTGATCAAGATCTCGCCGATCCGTGAGACGGACGCGATGCTGATCTTCTACAAGCTCTGGCGCGACGACATCATCGCGCTGACGTAAGCGATGACGACGTCCGAGCTTCGCGCCTATCTCCGTGCCGCGTACATCGATCTGCGCCTCTTCATCACCGGCAAGACAGAGAAGGGTCTACCGCCCCTGCGGTTGCGCGGCGACGTCGGTCATGGCGACTTCCGCTCGATCGGCGCGGCCAGCCGGAAGCTGCTGATCCGTCACGGGCTGCAGCCCGGCGATCGCGTGCTGGATATCGGTTCCGGCATCGGACGCGTGGCCATTCCGCTGACCGAATACATGTCGCGTGAAGGATCGTACGAAGGCTTCGACGTCACTCGCTCGTGGGTGCGCTGGTGCCGGCGCAACATCACTCCCGCACATCCCAACTTTCGTTTCTCGCACGCGCGCGTTTCGAATACGCACTACGGCCGCGGCGGAGTCGATCCATCCGAGTTCCATTTTCCGTATCCCGATGCGTCATTCGATTTCGCGTTCGCGATGTCGGTGTTCACGCATATGACGCTGGACGGCGTGCGCAACTACATCGCCGAGGCGCATCGGGTGTTGCGTCCGGGCGGCACGCTGGTGGCGTCGTTCTTTTTCGCCGAAAAAGATCTGAGAGACGTGACGTTGAACTTCAGCGTCGATCGCGGGAGCTACCGCCTGCTCAGCGAGAGCGATCCCGATTGGGCGATCGCATTCGCTCCCGAGATGATCGACGAGTTCCTTCCGATCGCATCCTGGCGCGACCGGTTGATCGAGCCGGGCAATTGGCGCCATTACGCCAGCGACGAGTTTCAGGACATCGTCGTCGTTCGCAAAGCCTGAGCGCGTGCGTGGCGGGTCGCCTTCTCCCTTCCGCGGGGGGAGAAAGTGCCGAAGGCGGATGAGGCGTGCGTCCCTTGCGTTTCGATGCGCACGGGGCGAGGGCTACAAGGCGCGGTCTTCGATGTAGAGGAGATCGCCGTCGACGACCTCGCATGCGTGCACGGGCGGCAACGGATGCAATCGATTGAGCAGCGAATGCTCGTACGGGAAGAAGTGGACATGCAGGTTGAACGAGTACTTGTACTCGCGCTCGCGCGGCACGACCAGGATCAACTTCTTCGCGCAGACTCGGCGCAGCTCCGCGACGGCATTCTCGAAACCGAGGATGTGCTCGAGAGTGTGGGCGCAGATGACGGTGTCGAATTGCGCGTCGCGGAACGGGAGCCGCTCGATTGTGCCCTGCACGAACTTCACGTTCGGATAACGACCGCGAAGCGCAGGCGCGACCTGAAAGTCGACCGCGGTGATCCGCGTCGCGGTCTCGCTGGCCAGCAGTCCGGCAAAGTAGCCGCGGCCGCAGCCGACATCGAGCGCGCGCTCGCCTTCCACTTCGCGCCGGATGCGTGCGATGCACGCCTCATTGAGGTCGGTCTTGTCGAGCAGCGGTGTGTATTCGCGGTAGAACTCGTCGTACTCGCGCGCCGACATGTAGGGACTGCGCGGACGGAACGAGACGAAGTGCCGCGTTCGGCCGCGCAACACCACATGCATGAGCGCGTAGAACAGCCCACTGTCGCGCAGGAACGGCGGGAAGAGGTCCTCGAGCACGTACCGGATGCGGTTGATGATCGAGCGGGTGAGCATCATTGGAGGGGGACCAGCTCGGTGGTGGTGTCTTTCGACTTCTGACCGCAAAGGTCCTTCACGTATTTGCGCGACGCGGGCGTGTTGTATTTCCCGGCGTACGCGCGGTCGACAGCGTCTTTGAGCTGCTCGCTGCGCGTATGCACCGCACGCACGGGGAGCTCGCGATTGCCGATCTGAATGATGCCGCGCGGCTCTTCGAGGAACTTGCGGTACCAACTGCGCGGCTTGATGCTCCACGAGCGGACGAAGACGCGCTTCTGCACGACCACAGCCCAGATGCCGATGACGCGATGCGGCTCAGTCCCGGCGCGGATGCCGAGGATCTTGCTTTTGTCGATCGCTGTGACGACGTCGTCGGGAAACCGCTTCGCGCGAGGCATGGCCATATTCTAGCGCTCCTGCTATTCTCACCGGTATGCAGCGATTTACCGGTTACACGCCCGACACGGTCATCGACGATCTCCAGGCCCGTCTGCGTCGCACGCGCTGGCCCGACGATCCCGATGCCGACCCCTGGCTGCACGGCACACATGGGCCGTATCTGCGCGAGCTGGTCCGCTACTGGATCGAGCGGTTCGACTGGCGCGCCCGCGAGCGCGAGCTGCACCGTTTCGCCCACTTTCGCGCTGACGTCGATGGATTCGGCGTGCATTTCATTCACGAGCGGAGCAGCCAGCCGAACGCGCTGCCGCTGATCATCACGCACGGCTGGCCGAGCTCATTCGTGGAGATGACCAGGATCATTCCGCTGCTCACCGATATGGGCTTCGACGTGATCGTGCCATCGTTGCCTGGCTGCGGCTACTCCGACAAGCCATCGAAGCTGATGACGCGCACGCGCACCGCCGAGCTGTGGGCGAAACTGATGACCGACGTTCTCGGCTACCCGCACTTCTTCGCCCGCGGCGCCGACATCGGCGCCACCATCACCACGCTCCTCGGCCTCGATCACTCCGCGCACGTCGCCGCCATCCATCTCTCCGACGTTCCGCCGCCCTGGCTCGGCGAAGGTTCCGCGCCGTTGACGGAAGCCGAGCGCCAATTTCGCGCGGAGGAGGATCACTGGATGGCGCGGGAAGGCGCGTACGACTACATCCAGGCCACGAAGCCGCAGACGCTTGGCTACGCGCTCAACGATTCACCGGCGGGACTGGCCGCGTGGATCCTCGAGAAGCTGCGGTCGTGGAGCGATTGCGGCGGTGACGTCGAGCGGCGATTCACGAAGGACGAGCTGCTCACGAAGATCACGCTGTACTGGGTCACCGAAACGATCAACTCTTCGATTCGTCTGTATTTCGACCGCGCGCACTCGCCGCGGCCGTTCGGTCCCGACGATCGCGTGCGCGTGCCCTGCGCGTTCGCGATGTTCCCGGCCGACATCGATCATCCGCCTCGCGAATTCGCGGAGCGCTCGTGCAATGTCGCGCGCTGGACCGACATGCCGCGCGGCGGACACTTCGCGGCGTTCGAGGAGCCGGAGCTGCTCGCCGAAGACATGCGCGAGTTTTTCCGGAGCGTGCGATGAGCGCGTTCGAATTCATCGGCGGCTCGCGGCCGCTCGATTTCGTGAATACCGTCAGTTGGGGCGACGGCGCCGAAGAGCGCCTTCGCACGTACGACGATTTCCTCGCGTGGTGCCGCGCCGCCGGAGTGCCGGTCGGTAAAGGCCGCAACGCGCGCGTGCTGCGCAAGGCCTTGCAACTCCGCGCCACGCTGCATCGCCTGTTTCTCACGCGCCGGGGTGAATCGGACTTCGCCGCGTTCCTTGCGCCGGCGCTCCGCCAGTTGATCGTGCGCCGCGGCAAGTGGACGTTGCGCGAGCCGAACCATGCCGACGCGCCGCTGTGGTGGATCGCCTGGGAGGCGGCGAATCTCATGACCAGCGACGCGATGGCGAACGTTCGTCGTTGTTCGAACGACAACTGTCTTTGGTTGTTCGTCGACGAGAGCCGCCGGCACAATCGCCGCTGGTGCGAGATGCGCGTATGCGGATCACGCGCGAAAGCGCGTGCGTTCTACGCCCGCAGACGCGCCGCGCATTAGGCGGCGGACCCCTCATCCGCCTTCGGCACCTTCTCCCCTCGCCGAGGGGAGAAGGCTACCTATGTAGCCCTCGCCCCGCGGCAGCGGGGAGAGGGTGGCCGAAGGCCGGGTGAGGGGCCGTCGACCCTACGCCAAACCCACACCCGCCCGCACCTGCTCTTCGAGCGCGTTCATCTCGCCCTTGTCGGTCTCGTGGTCGTAGCCGAGCGCATGCAACACGCCGTGCAGGACCAGGTAGCGAACCTCCGTCGCGAGTGAGTGTTTTTCGTCCGCCGCCTGACGTCGCGCCTGATCGACCGAGATCACGATGTCGCCGAGGGGGCGGCCGGTTGCGGAGGGCTCGTTGTAGGAGTCATCAGCGGGGAACGTGAGCACGTCCGTCGTCTTCGCCTTCTTGCGGAACTTCTGATTGAGCTCCGTCATCGCGTCGTCGTCGATGAACGCGATCGTCACTTCGGTAATCTCTTCCTCGAGGTGGTCCAGCTTCTCGAGCGCGAGCAGTACCTGCCGCGTGAACGAAGCGATTTCGCGTTTGCTGAAGCGGGGTATCGCGATCCCCGTCACCTCGATATTGGTCACGAAGCGGCCTGCGCCTCCGCTGCCGCTTTCTCGCGATCCACCTTGTCGTACGCCGTGACGATCTTCGCCACGAGCGGATGGCGGACGACGTCGCGGTCGCTGAAGTCGAAGAACTTCAGCCCTTCCACGCCGTCGAGAATGCGGCGCACTTCGCGCAGTCCCGACTTCTTGCCGTCGGGCAGATCGACCTGCGTGATGTCGCCGGTGACCACCGCCTTCGAGCCGAAGCCGAGGCGGGTGAGGAACATCTTCATTTGCTCGGGGGTGGTGTTCTGCGCTTCGTCGAGGATGATGAACGCGTCGTTGAGCGTGCGGCCGCGCATGAACGCGAGCGGCGCGATCTCGATCACGCTGCGCTCCATCAGCTTCTCCACTTTCTCGAAGCCGATGATGTCGTACAGCGAGTCGTAGAGCGGGCGCAGGTACGGATTGATCTTCTCCGCGATGTCGCCGGGGAGGAAGCCGAGGCGCTCGCCGGCTTCGACGGCCGGGCGGCAGAGGACGATGCGCTTGATCTGCTTGTCGTTGAGCGACGCGGCGGCGGCGGCGACGGCGAGATACGTCTTGCCGGTGCCGGCCGGTCCGACGCCGAACACGATGTCGTTGTCGTTGATGGCCTGCAGATAAAGCTTCTGGGCCATGTTGCGCGGCGAGACGACGCGGCGCACGGCGTGGCCGATGGTGTCGTCGGTGAAGAACTCCACCAGGTTCGTGAGCGGCTTGTCGCGCATCACGCGCACGCTCGTCTGCACGTCCGACTTCTTCAGCGGGTAACCCTGCTCGATGAGTCCCTGCAGCTCCTCGAGAATCTTCTGCACGGCGGCCATGTTGGCGGGCGAGCCAGCCACGAAGATCTCGTTTCCGCGCGAGGAGATCTTGACGTCGAACGCGTCTTCGATCGTGCGCAGGTTCTCGTCGTGGTTGCCGAAGAGGGTGTGGGTCCGTTGTTCGTCGAGCGTCAGTTCAATCGATGTCTTCTGGTCGGCCATGAAACCTCAGGATGCGTTGAAGAAGCTGATCCACACCTCGCCGTACTCGGCGCGGCGGTGGAACTGGAGTCGTGTGGGCGTTGCCGTGAATGGCTCGGTGCGCCGCCGGTGCTCGATGGCGATGATGCTTTCCGGCGCAAACGTCAGCGTGGTGTCGATCGCCATCAGGAGATCGTCGTACTGCGCGTACGCGTAAGGCGGGTCCGCATAGATCACGTCGAAAACCTCGCCGCCGAGACGCTTAATCCCCACGAACACGTCGGCGGTGACTGTACGGATGGGAGCATCGAGGTCGCGGGCGAATTTTTCGATGGCCGCAGTATGCCGCCGGGAGTTGTCGAGAGCCACCGATTCTTTTGCGCCTCGCGAAACGGCCTCGAACGAGAAAATCCCGCTGCCTGCAAAGAGATCGAGGAAGCGCGCGTCCTGGATCCGCGCGCCGACGATGTCGAAGAATGCCTGCCGCGCCCGCTCCGAGGTGGGGCGGACGAGGTCTTTGGGGACGGGGATGCGGCGGCCACGGAGGGTGCCGGCGATTACACGAATCACTCGGCGCGGCGCCCCACGAAATACAAATGCAGGTCTTTCTTCGCCACGAAAACCGTGGTGGGGGCGGTCAGGCATTTGAGCTCGACGACGTCGGAGCCTTCGACCACGCGAATCACGCGATAGAGCTGCTGATCGTCCGACACGAGCTCATCGCCCGATTTCGGCTCATATCCCGCGACGCTCGAAGTCACTTCGCGATCTTCGGACACAGCGCGCAGGAGATCGCGCAACGGCGCGATCTGATCGTTGAGCGTTTTGGGGAGGACGCGTGTCGGATTGAACGTACGCTCGACAAATTTTCCGCCGGCGTCGTACACGCGCAACAGCGAGCGGCTCCGAGGATCGGGGAGTGCGAGCGCTTGCTGATCGACGGCGCTCAACGCCTCCACCGACGCCGCCGCCACATACGACTTCAGCGCATCCTCGGGGATCAATAGTTTCTTGTTGATCGTCGATGCGCCGGTCATCTTCACGATCACGAGGCCACCTTCGAAGACGGAGATGCGCTGCTCGATCATGTTCTGCGCCGTGATGAAGTCGAGCAGCGGCTTGCGCAGCCGCCCATCGATGAGCTGCGAGCCGATGGCCTGCTTCGCGCCGGCGAGGTCGGGGATGTCGTACTTTTTCCACGCGCGCTTCATCGGGATGGGCGTGGAGATCTGCGTGTCCGGCGGCGCCGGCTCCACCTGCGAGATGTCATGCTGCGCGAGCGCTGTCGTGGCGCAGAGGAGAACGACCAGGAGGCCTCCGGCGGCCGGGGCCACCGGCCCCGGACCCCGTTGGTTGCCCCAGCCTCCGCGACAAAGAGTCGCAAGAATCAACACCGTGTCGCGGAGGCTGGGCCAACCAAATCGGGTCCGGGCCCGTTGGGCCCGGCCGCCGGAGGCCTCCCGGTGGTTCTCCATTGCCCGATTCTACGCTCAGCGCAGCGGACGCGTGGCGTCCTCGACTGTCGCGAGCCCCACCGCGTTCTTCGTGCTCGACTTCACGCGATACATCGCCGCGTCGGCCTCGCGGATCAGCCCTTCCTTCGACATCGCGTGCGTCGGATACGTGGCGATGCCGAAGCTGGCGGTGATCGAGACGTTGACGTTCGAGTCGATGTGCAGGGCGCTGGAGGACATCGCGCGTGCGATGCGATTCGCCACCGCCACGGCCTGCTCCTGATCGGTCTGCGGCAGGATCACGCAGAACTCGTCGCCGCCGAAGCGCACCACCTTGTCGATGCCGCGTACCGCGCTCAGGATCCGCTTCGCCACTTCCTGCAGCGTGCGCGAGCCGCTCAGGTGACCGTAGAAATTGTTCACCGTCTTCAGATCGTCGAGGTCGAGGAAGATGATGCTGAACAGCGTTCCGTAGCGGCGCGAGCGCTCGATCTCTTCATCGAGATACGTCTCGAAGAAGCGGCGGTTGTAGGCCTTCGTCAGGTCGTCGCGCATGGCCAGATCGCGGCTGCGCGTCAGTTGATAGATGTTGCTCAGTACCTGCGCGACGGCTTCGAGATACTTCGTCACCGTCGCCGTCGTTTCTTCCCACATCGTGTCCGCCGGCGCCAGCGGCACCTTGATGACCGCAAGCAGGTCCTCGCGCACCTTCAGCGGCATGATGATCATGCCGTAGCCGCGCGCATCACGCGACACCGCGAAGAGCTCCGGCGACGCGAGCGCCTTCTGCAGGATGTCCGGTGGAACTCCCGGCAGAAACTCGTTCGTCTCGCGATGTCCCGGATCGTTGCTGTAACTGACGACATAGCGTTCGAGCCGCGGGTCGTGCAGGAAGAGCGTGCCGTGCGGCAGCCCCAGGATTCCCAGCACCGTCGTCGTAATCCGCTCCGACACCGCCTCGGCATCCACCATCGTCATCAGCTCGTGGATCTGCCGCAGGTACGCTGTTTCCTGTTCGAGCTGTGCTGCGTGCACGGCCGCATCGGCGAGATCGCCGGCGAATGCGAGGTAGTCGCATGGCGTGCGGAGGAACACCTCGCGATCGACCGACAGCTCGCCATGCCGGCGTTCGACACCAGCGCCATCGTGGCCAGCCAACAACATCACCCGCACGACGCTCTTGCCGGATGGGCGCTCGGTTCCGACATCGACGATGGCCACGCGACAGGCATTGCGTTCGGCGCCGCCATCGACGAAGGTCCAGCCCGGACACTTCCCGCGCAACCCTTCGATGAGGTCGCCACGGTCCGAGTAGATGCCGGCGTTCATCATGCGCGTAACTCATTCATTGTACAGCCCGAATTCTCCGGAACCGTACGACCGGCCGGTTCTGCGCTGTAATACCGCTCATGCGCATCGCGCAGATCGTTCTCGAAAGCGCCTCCGCATACGAGCGGAAATCGCAGCGCGCGGATCACGCTGCGCTCGCCGATCGCCACGAGGTGATCGTCGTTCCGATCGATGCGATCAACGACGCGCATGCCGACGTCGCGCATGTCTACGCGAGTGGCGCTTTGCCTTCAGCCGCCTTCGTGCGATTCCCGATTCCGTATATCGCCTCGGCCGATCTCGCGAAGCGGCGCTGGACGTGGCGCAGGCCCGTGGAGCCACGTTTCGTCGTGTCGCCGCTTGCCGGCGAGCCGCTGCCAGAAGCCGTGGAGGACCGTTACTTCGCCGACCCCTCATCCGCCTTCGGCACCTTCTCCCCTCGTCGAGGGGAGAAGGCTACAGAGGGACGCACCCCTGGTAGCCTTCTCCCCTCGACGAGGGGAGAAGGTGCCCGAAGGGCGGATGAGGGGTCGACGAAAATCATCGGCTCGTTCGATCGTCCTTCCGTGCGCAACAGCACGGAGCAGACGCTCGCGCGCATCCATCGTTTCCGCGATGACGTCGAATGGCAGATCTTCCGCGAGCCGCCGGCGCCCGACTCTCTCGCCAGCGTAGACGTGTGGGTCGATCCCGCCGTAGAACCCGATGACTTCGACGGCTTCGTCGCGGAGGCGTTAGTCGTTGGTTTGCCGGTAGTTGCGACGAGGACGCCGATCAATGTCTTGCGTCTCGAGCAAGGCCGCACCGGCCTCCTCGCACCGCCGCGCGATCCGAACGAGATGACTCATGCGATACTAGCCGCCCTCTTCAAAAAAGAGGTCGCTGAGAGCAGGCAATTTGCGGCACGGCAGACGGTCTCGAAGTTCCGCTCGAGACAGAGAGTTCGTATTCTGACGCGCCTCTACGAAACGATCCGATGAACGTCCTGAACGACCTTTCCAGCGCGCAAAGGCGCACGATCGACCTGGTGCGGGAAGTGGCCGCGGAGAAAGATTGCCACCCGTTCCTGGTTGGCGGTCCGGTCCGCGACATCCTCCTCGGCCGCCCGGCCGTCGACGTCGATCTGACGCTAGAAGACGGCGCGTCCACTCTGGCGCGCGCGCTCGCGAAACGCGTCGAAGGACGCGTGCGCTCGTTCCCCCAATTCCTCACGTACAAGGTCACGTCGAGCGGTTATCCGGAGATCGACATCACCACCGCGCGCAAGGAGCGCTACCGCAAGCCGGGCGCGCTTCCGGCCGTCACCGCGGGCCGCCTGAAGGACGATCTGCTGCGCCGCGATTTTTCGATCAACGCCATCGCGTTCGATCTCACCAACGGTTCCACACACGATCCCGCCCGAGGGCAGCAGGACATCGAAGACCGCGTCGTGCGCGTGCTGCATGACTACAGCTTCATCGACGATCCGACGCGCATCTTCCGCGCCGCGCGCCTAGCCGCAAGACTCGGCTTCACGCTCGATCCGCATACCGCGGCGCTGATGCGTGCGGCGATCGAGGCGGGAGCGCTCGGCACGATTTCCAAGGAACGGATCTGGCGCGAGCTGTTCCTCGCGATGGATGAAGCGGAAGCGCCCGCGATCCTCGCCGATCTCGCCTCGCGCGGCGCGCTGGCGGTGCTGTTCGGCGATCGCCGCTCGGACGATTTGTTGCCACGGCTGGAAGCCATTCGCGCGCAGCTCGAGCAGAGTCCCGATCTCGATCGCTACGTCCTCTTCACCGGCGCGCTGTTGCGCGGCGACGCTTCCCCGATCGACTTCGAAGGCTCCGGTTTCTCCCAGAAGCGTGCCCGCGCCGTCGTCGAGATCGCGAACGACGTTCCGCGTCTGGAGGAAGCACTCGGCGCCGCGGACGGGGAGCGCGATCGTTTCCGCATCTATCGCAGCGTGTCGCCGGAGATGCTCACCGTTATCGCATCCGAAGTTCCCGAAGAGACGCTGCACATCCAGCGATATCGCGATTACGAGAAGTTCAAGCTGCCGCTGCGCGGGACGGATCTCGAAGTTCCCGGCGGTCCCCACGTCGCCCAGGCGCTCGAGCAAACCCGCGAAGCCGTGTTCCGCGGCGAGATCGCGCCCGAGGAGGCGCGGTCGTACGCGAAGCAGGTCGTTCGCAAGCTGCTGGATCGCTAGGACCGGCCCGGAGGCCCCCCGGTCGGTCTTAGAATGTCCCGCCGCATGTCCGACAACCTGTCCATCTCCGGTGAGCTGAGCGAAACCACCGTTCCCGACCTCGTGCGCACCATCGTCCGCTCCAATGAAACGGCCATGCTCTCGCTCGATGCGGGCGGCCGCAGCGACACCATCTACTTCCTCGACGGCCGCATCGTCTTCGCCACGAGCACCGATCCCGACATGGGACTCGCCGAGACCCTGCTGCGGATGGGCGAGCTCAACATCCAGCAATACAACAGCGCGATGGAGCAGCTCGTGATCGCGCGGCGCATCGGTGCGTTGCTCGTGGAGCTCGGATACCTGAAGCCGGACGAGCTCACGCGCGCGGCGGAGCGGCAGGCAAACGCGATCGTGCTCGATGCGATGACCTATCGCAATGGCGCCTACACCATTGAATTCACGAGCGAGTTTCCGGAGGGCATCGTGTCGCTCGCATTGTCGACGGAGCGATTGATTCTCGACGGCGTGCGCAGCATCGAATACTGGTCGCTGATTACGCGCGGCGTCGGCCGCGTCGACCGCGTATTGCAGCAGGTCGCGGGCGCCGACACACGGACCTTCCAACTCGAGCTGAGCGACGAAGAGAATCACATCCTCTCGCTGCTCAATGAACCGCAGACCATCGAGCAGGTGTGCGCGCGCACGTATCTTTCGAACTTCGAAACCTTCCGCACCATCTGGGGCTTGCTGGCCGTGAACCTGATTCAGGACGCGGAGATCACGGCGGTCGACGAAAAGCGCGCGGCCGAGGAATCGGAGTACGAGCTGGAAGGATTGGTCGAGCGGTACAACGGCATCTTCCAGCAGATCTTCAACGCCGTGTTCCAGAAGATCGGCGATCACGTCTACGACTTCGTCGAGTACCGCGTCGTGCGCCACCTCTCGCCGGAAAACATGCCGTACCTCTCCGGCATGAGCTTCGTGAACGAGGCGCGCCTCGACTTCGATCAGCTCCTCAACAACCTGTTCGCCTCCGGCTCGAGCGATCACGCGCGGGTCGTGCAGAGCGTGTGTAATGAGCTGCTGTACGGCTGGGTGGTCGAAGTGAAGACGGAGTTCGGCGGGCAGCCGCTCGAGGCCGCGGTGGTGCGTCTCGCGGATTCGCTGCGGCGATGATTCGCAAGGCCACTGCCGCGGACGTGCCCGAGATCGAGCGCGTCATGCGCGCCTCGATGGCCAGCCTCGGCGCGCAGTACTACGACGCGCAACAGATCGCGAGCGCGGTGCGCTTCATCGCGGTCGCCGACCCGCAGCTCATCGACGACGGCACGTACTTCGTGATCGAGGAAGAGGGGAGGCTCGTCGCATGCGGCGGCTGGAGCTCGCGCGCGAAGCTCTTCAGCGGTCCTCAGTCGCAACACGGCAAAGTGGAACGGCTCGATCCCGCGAAAGACGCGGCGCGCATCCGTGCGATGTTCGTCGATCCCACGCAGGCCCGCCGCGGTCTGGGCCGCCTCATCCTCGAAGCGTCGGAAGCCGATGCCGTGCAGGCCGGATTCAAAACGTTCGAGCTCATGGCCACGCTCCCGGGCGTGCCGCTGTACCGCGCGTGCGGTTACGAGGAAATCGAGCGGACCACGATCGAGTTACCCGATGGTGCGCGGCTTGACTGCGTCCGAATGACACGATGCGCAAATCTCTCCTGATCCTGCTCCTGACCGCTTTCGCCTGCGCGCCCGCGGGTCCGCCCACCCAGCCGAACGATCGCGAGTGGAGCCTGATCACCGCTGACTATCAGTGGCTCGAGACGGTGCGCGCCGGGCAGAGGAAGCCGGCCGCGACGGCCACGAGGAAAGAGCGCATCGAGCTCGCACTCGACAATCTGAAGAAGCTCGAGCCGACGTACAACGTCTTCCGCGACAAGGTGAACGAGTACTACCAGCGCACCGGCGATCCGCGCGCCGCCGCCCTCCTCGCCCGCGAGAAGATCATCCTCGGCGACGAATATCTGACGGTGCTTTCGCGCTACGAGCGCGCGCTCGATCTCTATCGCGAAGCACTGGAGCTCCAGCCGGACAATGCCGATGCGAAACAGCGCATCGAGTTCGCAAGCGAGAAGCGGTTCGTGTCGATGACCGCGTTCGCGAACATCAAGCAGGGGATGAAAGAAGACGCCGTGCAGCGGCTGATCGGCCTGCCGCGCGAGGACTGGATCAAGCAGGTCGTGCAGAACAACCGCGTCTACGCGGTCTGGATCTACCCCAAAGCGGACGCGGGCGCAGCCGCGATCTACTTTGACAACGGCGTCGTTTATCACACAAACTGGAACGCAGCCGCTCCTCCAGCGGCCGCCAGACAGTGATGTTCGGGGGAAGGATGGACGGGATGGAAGAACACCACGCTGTCGACGATCAGTCGCATTACGAAATCTCACTCACGGCCGGACAGGCATTCGTCGCGTTCGTGCTGCTGCTGCTCTCGCTGGCCGCATCGTTCGCGTTCGGCCTCATGCTCGGAAAAGGACAGGCCGATGAGCGCCTGGTCGTGCGCAAGGAAACGCCGGTCGTTTCCGAAGCGGCGTTGATTCCGAAGAAGAATGCCGGCGAGATCGTGGAGCTCGGCGTCGCGGCGGATGATTTCGAAGAGCCCGCGACCGAGACCGCCGCGCCGGCAACGGAAACCACGGCGCCTGTCATCGCTGAGGAAGCACCCCTGGCGACTGAATCTGGAGCTACGGGCTCTCAGCCCGTCGAAGAGAGCCCACGGGCCGAGAGCCCGTCGCTCCAGCAAGCCGTACCGGCCGTGCCGCACCTCGCGCAGCTTCTGTCGACATCCGACCAGAAGGTCGCGGAAGCACTGGCCGTGCGCATCATCAACCGCGGCTTCAACACCGCCTACGTCGAGCGCGGCTCGACGGACAAAGGCCCGGTGTACCGCGTCCGCGTCCGTTTTGATTCGGAAGCAGAGGCGCGG
The DNA here is from genome assembly GCA_035626775.1 of Thermoanaerobaculia bacterium. GTDB lineage: Bacteria > Acidobacteriota > Thermoanaerobaculia > Gp7-AA8 > Gp7-AA8 > QHVT01. Next base: position 50,549 of record DASPNA010000079.1, on the reverse strand, counting down.
GCGGCGGAGGCGAAGCTGCGGGAGTTCTCGAAAGAGGTGTGGATTACCGCGAAGTAGTGGCATTCTCCTCGCTGGCGATGTCAGCGATGAACAAACGCAACAGTAAAACCACCACTCCCGAGCTCGAGGAGCTGCGCGCGACGCAGGCGGCGAAGAAGCGACCCGCGGCCGATCCGACACACATCCTCGACAAAGCGATCTACCAGCTCTGGGAAACGATCAACGATCTCGACCAGATCCAGCCGGAGCGCGTCGAGCATTATCGCGTCTCGATCTTCGGCAGCTCGCGCATCCGGCGCGGCGATCCGATCTACGAAGAGGTCAAGAAGCTCAGCTCGGAGCTGGCCCGGATCGGGATCGACATCGTCACCGGCGGCGGCCCCGGCCTCATGGAAGCGGCGAACTCCGGCGCGCGTGAAGGGCAGAACGCGAACACGCGCTCGTTCGGACTGGCCATCCATCTACCGACCGAAGAAGCGGCCAATCCCTTCGTGGACAAAGTCTTCCGGCACCGCACCTTCTTCTCGCGGCTGCACCACTTCATCCGTCTCTCTTCCGCGTTCATCGTCATGCCCGGCGGCATCGGCACGGCGCTGGAGCTCTTCATGGTCTGGCAGCTTCTGCAGGTGAAGCACATGAAAGAGCATCCGCTCATCCTGGTCGGTACAATGTGGCCCGGATTGATCGAGTGGCTGCAGGGTTCGATGCTCGAGCGCGGCCTGGTCAGTCCCACAGACTTCGACGTGATCAAGGTCGTCGGATCCTCCGATGAAGCCATCCCGATCATTCGCGAGTCGCACGAACGATGGCTGCAACAGGAGAGAGAGAATGCCAACACAGGAACAAATCCTTGACGCGCTGAAGAAGGTCAAGTTTCCCGGCCTTTCGCGCGACATCGTCTCGTTCGGATTCGTCCGCGACGTCGTCGTCGACGGCGGCAACGTGTCCTTCACGATTCATTTCCAGACCGAGAACCCGGCCGTCGGCCAGCAGATCGCGCGCGATGCCGAAGCAGCCGCGCGCGCCGTCGAAGGCGTGCGCGATGTGCGCGTGAATCTCGAGATCGGCGCGAAAACCGGCGGCGCGACCTCCGGCGGCGCGGCCGGGCCGAACGCGCTCGAAGGCGTGAAGTACCGCATCGCCGTCGCATCCGGTAAAGGCGGCGTCGGCAAGTCCACCGTCTCCACGAACCTCGCGTTGTCGCTTCGGTCGCTCGGCTTCACCGTCGGCCTGCTGGATGCCGACATCTACGGTCCTTCGCAGCAGATGATGCTCGGCATCGAAGGCCGTCCGCAGATCGACGAGCACGACGAGAAGATCGTCCCGATGGAGCGCCACGGCATCAAGACCATGTCGCTCGGGCTGATCACCGAGGCGGATACGCCGGTGATCTGGCGCGGGCCGATGGTGATGAAAGCCATCGATCAGTTCCTGACCGACGTGAAGTGGGGCGTGCTCGACTTCCTCGTCATCGATCTCCCGCCCGGCACCGGAGACGCGCAACTCACGCTCACGCAGAAGGCGGGCCTCACCGGCGCGGTCGTAGTCACCACTCCGCAGGACGTCGCGCTCATCGACGCGCGCAAAGGTCTGGCGATGTTCCGCAAAGTGAACGTGCCCGTCCTCGGCATCGTCGAGAACATGAGCTACTACATCTGCCGCCACTGCGGCGAGCGCGAAGAGATCTTCGGACACGGCGGCGGCCGCAAGACCGCCGAGATGCTCGGCGTCCCGTTCCTCGGCGAAGTGCCCCTCGATCCGCGTGTCGTCGTCGGCGGCGATACCGGCGAACCGATCGTCGCGTCCGACCCGTCCGCGGCGGCGTCGATGGCGTTCAAGGAGCTGGCGCGTCAGGTCGTCGATCAGTTGCAGTCCGGCCTGGCCGGGCACACGCACGATCACGATCATCCTCACCACCACGACCACGATCACGCGCACACGCATACGCACTAGTGCATCGTCAATTCATTCTCTTCGTCGGCGCGTGCGCCGTGTTGCTGGCCGTCGTTCTCATCAGTGACCGCGACGGCCTCGTGCCGCAGTTGCTCCTCGGCGCGACTACTGCGATATTCCTCGTCTACTTCGCTCGGCGTTCGCAGGTCGATGGGCGACAGATCGCGTGCGCTGTGATCATCGCTACTGCCGGCGAGCTCGTGCTGTCCATCGGATGGGGACTCTACTCGTATCGCCACGCCGTGATCCCGCTCTACGTTTTTCCGGGACATGGTGTCTTTTACCTGCTCGCCGCTGAGACAGCGTTGCAGCCGGTCGTTCAACGGCGGGCGCGGACCATCACGTTGTTCGTGATGACCGCCGGTTCACTGATCGCGATCGTCAGCGTCATCGCGTTCGGCGACACGTGGGGTTTGCTGTGGTGGCTCGCCGCGCTGACATTGCTGTTTCGTTCGCGGAACGCCGTTCTATTGTCGGCGTGCTTCACCTACACGATGTTGCTCGAGTGGGCAGGCACGGCGAACGGCAACTGGCAGTGGGCGGAGATCGTGCCGTATGTCGGCCTGCGATCCGCCAATCCGCCCGCTGGAGTCGGCGTTCTCTACATCGTGCTCGACGTGCTGGTGGTATTGGTCAGCAGCCGGCCTGGCGCACTAACGCCGCGCGCGGAAGGCCTTCATGAAACGCTCGGCGTCGGCGCGCGAGAAGTCGCGTAGCACGTCCGTCCCGTTCACTTTCACGTTCGTGAACACCGGCTTGTTCTGATCGCTGACGATGTGCAGCGCGCCATCGCGGTAGTCGATGCTGCGAATGCTCGCGATCGGCACCTCGACTGATTTCCCGATCGCAACACGCACACCCGCCGCGAGAAGCTCTTCCAGGAAACCGGTCTTGTCATCTTCCGGCTCCATCTTCGCCAGTGTCGCGTCCGTCAACTGAATCGCGATGACGGAATCCGTCAGCAGGAGCACCGTGGAGCGATCGCGCGTCTGGATGGCCAGCCGCGCGTCCCGCACATTGCGCCGCGGTCCCATCGTGGTCCGCGAGTCTTCCGAGCTCAGCGAGATCGAGATTCCATCGGCGGACGCGACTCCGCCCCACAACACCAGCGCCAGCGCGAACAACGGGGTCTTTTTCATGACTGACTAATACGCAGGCACCCGCGCGCGGTTGCACCGGCGCGCGGTGACTGGGCCAGATGGCTTCGGAACTGGAGTCCGTCCGCGTCACGAACGTGAAACTGCGCGGCGTTCGTCGAATCCGCATCGAACGCATTCACTATGACCTCGACTAGCGGTCCTCCGATCTAGACGGCTACGCTTCCCGAACCGGATCCCTACCTCTGATATCTTCCCGCGCGATGATCAACAAGGTCGTTTCCTCCGCTGACGAGGCAATCCAGGACATCGCCGATGGCTCGACGCTCGTGGTCGGCGGCTTCGGTCTCTGCGGCATTCCGGAGAATCTGATCAACGCGCTCGTGAAGTCGGGCGTGAAGGATCTGACCTGCGTCTCCAACAATGCCGGCGTCGACGACTGGGGCCTTGGCCTCCTGCTGCGCACGAAGCAGATCCGCAAGATGGTCTCGTCGTACGTCGGCGAGAACGCGGAGTTCGAGCGGCAGTACCTCGCGGGCGAGTTGGAGGTGGAGTTCGCGCCGCAGGGAACGCTTGCCGAACGGATGCGCGCGGGCGGCGCAGGCATCCCCGCGTTCTATACGCCCGCAGGCTTCGGCACGCTGGTCGCGGAGCGGAAGGAAACGCGCGAGTTCGACGGCCGCATGTACGTCCTCGAGCGCGGCATCGTCGGCGACTTCGCGCTCGTCGCCGCCTGGCGCGGCGATCGCCTCGGCAACCTCGTCTACCGCAAGAGTGCGCGCAACTTCAATCCGATGGCCGCGACGGCGGGAAAGATCTGCATCGCTGAGGTGGAGGAGTTAGTGGAGCCGGGCGAGCTGGATCCCGATTGCATCCATACGCCGGGGATCTTCGTGCATCGGATGATCGTCGCGCCGCGCGTGAAGCGCATCGAGCAGCGCACCGTCCGCAAGACTTAGTTGAAGCGTCTTCGCAAGAAGAAACTGACTCGCGCCGCGGTTCGGGAGTGGCTCCAGGACCGCCACTGGCTCCGGCTGCACATGTTCGTCATCGTCGCGGTGACGTTCGGCGCGGGGCTGGTCGCGACGTGGGCGCTGATGAAGCTCGGCGTGGACGTGCTCCCGTGGCGCTACGCGGTCGCCGTGTGCGCGGCATACCTGGTGTTCCTCGCGCTGATCCGTTTGTGGATCTGGTTCGTCTGCCGGACGGACGCGGGCGGGCCCGATGTGGACGCGTTCGAATTGATCGGTCGCAACGCGGAGCGCATCGAGTGGACGACCGAGCTCGGCGGAGGTGGTGAATTTGGCGGCGGCGGCGCGAGCGGAGGATGGGAAGACGGCGGTGACGCCGTGGCGGCGCCGATGAAGGTCCCCTCCTCGACGGATGGCAGCGCTCTGTGGCTCGACGTGGGCGATGCCGATGGCTGCGTCGGGGTGATCGTGATCGGCCTGCTTGCCACACTCTTCATCATCGTCGGCGGCTATCTGATCTACACCGCGCCGGCGATCCTCGCCGAGGCCGCGTTCGAGGCGTTACTCGCGGCGGCATTGGCGCGGCGTACGAAACGGATCGCCGGTGTGGGATGGGTGGGCTCGGTATTCGCGGCGACGTTCTGGGTCTTCGCGTCCGTGCTCGTATTCTCGATCGTGCTTGGCTGGTACGCGCAGATGCGCTGCCCCGAGGCGATGCGCTTGCGCGACGCGATCAACTGCGGCGACGTTGCGCATGCACCGCGCCTTCGCTGAGACCGAACCATCGCGGATAGCGGAACGCGCGCAGCAGCTCGTATCCGCGCACGTCGCGGTTGAACGTGAGGATGTATCGGTCGTCGATGACGCCGACGCCGCGTTTGCCGAGCTCCTTTCGCCCTTCGCGCAGCGCGAGCAGCGCGTTGATCTCGTAACCGCCGTCCATCTGCTCGAGCGTCACTCCGTTCGCGCGCAGAAACGCGTACGCCTCCCAACGCGCGCGATTCCATGCGAGGTATTCAGCCGTGCCGCCGACCGCAAAGACGATCGTGGTTGCGAGCATTGCCGTCGCCGCGATCGTCGCCGGCCGCGTGATGCGCGCCGCGTTCGCGATCAACATCAACAACACGACGAACGGCCACGCAGTGTCGATCGAATAGCGGTCGAAGTGAATCGACATCCCGGCGGCGAAGCATGTCGCGCACACGAGATACACCGCTGCGTAGTGAAGCAGCGGCGAGCCCTTATGCAACGATGCGACGGCGAGTGAAGCGGCGATCGCGGCGCCGATCGTGGTGACGATCATGAGCACCACTTTCACGAGCCACGGCAACGCAAAGGGATGGCGCATGCGAAACGTGAAGACGTCGCGCAGCGTCGGTGGTCCGAGGCCGAAGTCGGTGAAGACGTTGCCGGAGTTCATGTAGGGGAGCGGCATGCCCACGTGCACCGTCATTCGCCACGCCACTGCCGCAAACACGATCGCGCAAATGACGAGTGCCACGCGGGACATTCGCGGCCGGCCGCGCGACAGCAGCACGAGCAGCAGCGGCGCCGCGAAGAACAACGCCGCGCTCTGCCAGTTGAAAAAGACGTAGTGCACGGCGCGCATCGCCAATCCCGTAAGCGTCGGCCGGTGCAGCACCAGCTCCTTCTGCGATCCGATCAGCACGCCGCTCACGACCAGCGCGCCGAATACGATCAGCGCCGCGCCATATACCATCGCGAGCTTCTTCCGCCGCATCATCAGCGCCACGATCAGCGGCGCGATCGCGTTCAGCACCGCGAACTGACGGGTGAAGAACGACAGCACCGTCGCGAGGAACGCGAGCACGAGCCAGGCGCGATTCTCATCATCCACCGCGCGGACGAAGAACCACGCCGCGACGATCGACGTGAAGACGAACGGCACGTGCGTCATCGAGGTGAACGAGGCCCAGAAGAAGAGCGGATGGAACAGCAACGCGGCCGCACCGAAAAAAGCCAGCTCGCGCCGCACCTGCGCCTGTCGCAGCAGCGCGTACATCATCAACGTCGCGCCGAGGGATAACGCCAGCGTCGAGGCGCGCAGCACCGTGAACGACTGGCCGAATATCAGCGCCCACAGCGCGCCCCACAGAAACTGCAGATACGCGGTCGCCGACGCGAACGGCGTGAATTCAATCCTGCCGGTCTGCACCAGCGTGAACGTAGTGAGGCCGACGCCCCAGTCATCGTCGAGCGGAAAGTTTCCGCGCGCATCGACGATCAGGACCGCGGCCGCGAACGCGGCAAGGAGCAGCAGCAGCGCGGCGCGTCCGGTCACACTCGCGATTATGCGGGAACCAGTACCTCGGAGTTCCTCGGAGTACCTCGGAGTACCTCGGAGTACCTCGGAGGGGCTGAACTTCGGCGCGATCCCCTCCGAGGTACTCGTCTCGTGATAATTTCCCACGATGCCACTGACCCGCGAACAGATCGTCCGCCGCGCCGCCCAGGAGCTCCGCGATGGCTACTACGTCAACCTCGGCATCGGCATGCCGACGCTCGTGGCCAACAACATCCCGCCCGGAATGGAGGTCATCCTGCAGTCGGAAAACGGGATCCTCGGCCTCGGCCCGTTTCCCACCGAAGACGAAGTCGACCCCGATCTGATCAACGCCGGCAAGCAGACCGTGACCGTGCTTCCCGGGGCATCGTATTTTTCGAGCGCTGATTCGTTCGCCATGATCCGCGGCGGCAAAGTCGATCTCTCCATCCTCGGCGCGATGCAGGTTTCCGCGCAGGGCGACATCGCCAACTGGATGGTGCCCGGCGCGATGGTGAAGGGGATGGGCGGCGCGATGGACCTCGTCGCCGGCGCGAAGCGACTCATCGTCACGATGGAGCACGTCACGAAGAAGGGCGAGAAGAAGATCCTCGACGCGTGCAATCTCCCGCTGACGGGCGTGCGCTGCGTGAACCGCATCATCACCGACTACGCGGTGATGGACGTGACACCGGAAGGTTTGCGCCTGACGGAAGTGGCGCCGGGAGTGTCGGTCGATCAGGTGCAGTCGATGACGGAGCCGGAGCTGATCGTCGGCGATGTGCGCGAGATGAGCGTGTAGGGAGGACGGGCGGCTTCAGTGCCGGACCGCCCGCCGCCTGCAGGGACCACCCGGATTGGTGAGCGTCACAGCAGCGTTCGAGGTTGCCGTCAGCGGACGTGCCGTCACGGTGTATGTCCCACCGACACACGTGGGGTAGCAGTTCACCGCTGCCGCTCCAGTCGCGTCGGTGATGCCGAAAGCAGGCGAGAGCACGCATGATGCGCCTTGTTCGGGCGCGTGAAAGTCGACCCGGACGCCGGCAGCGGGGCCGCCGTCCTTCTCTCGAACCACGACGCGAATCCGCGAGCCGCTGGCCGACGCTTCGATGGTGCTGTCCGGCGGCGCGAGCACTGCACCGTAGCGAATCGCACGGATTCGATCGTCGGTTCTGAAAAAGAAGTTGCCTTCCGCGTCGATGGTGAATCCGGTGAACCAACCTCCTGTGCTCACATAACGCAATTCCACTGTCGCGAGCGGGCATCTGCAACCGCACTTCGGTACTCGTTTGCGATATCGGCGCAATGATGGCGCGACCTACTCTCCATTGAGCAGCGCCGAGATCCGTTCCTCTGACGGAGACCATCGTCCCACCCGAAATGGGGCCCTCGGCCGGCGAGACAGAGTCAATCCGTGGTTGCGCGAACGCAGCGGCACACGTCAGGACGACGGCGAGAGTTGCGCGAGGGATGAAGATGCCGAGTAGATTAGCAAAGGCCGGAGTACGAGACTACGCGCGCAACGCCGCGAACGCGCGCCGCAGCAACTCGAACTTGCGCTTCGGTTGTTCGGGCAGGGCGGGGCTCGCCGCCACCTCTTCGATTTCATCCGCGAGGCGCGGCGGCCATTCGCCCGGATTCGCGATCAGCTTCCCGTTGTAATACTGCGGGACGATGCTGCCGTCGGCGGCGTGATAAATCTTGCGCGGCATGATGCGGCCGATGCCGGGATCGGACGCGAGCGGCGTGTAATACAGGCAGCCGTCGAAGTAATAGTGCGTGACCTGCGTGTGGCGCGTCCGTCCGCGATCCACGATCGGGCAGCCGCCGTGATACAGATTCGCGGCCCAGATCAGCGCCTGTCCCTTCTCGATGCGGAGCTCCTGGCGCTGCAGTCCCGTGGCGGGCATGAGCGCTTCGACGAACTGCTCATAGCGCGCGACGTTGTGCAGGGGATCAGCCGCGGAGCTTGCGACGAGCCCGAGATTGTGGATGTTGAACGTCGGGAGCTTCTGGCTGCCGGGGTAATAGTGCAGCGGTCCGTTCGTCTCATCGACGTCTTCGAGCGCGACCCACACTCCGCACATGTAGCCATGCGGGATCGAATCGAAGTACGCCATGTCGCTGTGCGTCTTCTGCTCCGAGCCACGCCGGAAATTGAGCGTCTGGAAGGGGAACGGCTTGCGCCGGTACAACATCTCCAGCACTTCCAGCACGCGCGGCGCGTTCGCGATCTTGCGCACGTGATCGCGGAACACCCACGCGTCCTGCACGCGCTTGTCGTCGGAGTAGAACGCGCTGCTGATCCCGTCGTAGCAATCGCGCACTTCCTCGCGCGCGGCGTCGAGCCACGCATTGGGGATCTTCGGATCGAAGATCACGTAGCCGTTCTGGCTGAAGTCGCGCACCAGCCGCATTGACTCGGTGTCGAGCTCCATCTTCTCGAGCATCGCCGCGAAAAACGGCGAGTCGAGCCAGGGCATGGCCAGGGCCTGGGCTTCGGACAGCAACGGGTCTTGGTTGGACATGGAATCCTCGGGTTCCTCGGGTTCCTCGGGTTCCTCGGGTTCCTCGGTGTGGTTACCGAGGGACCCGAGGAACCCCGAGGAACCCGAGGAACCGTTATCGTCAGGTCTAAGAGATACGGCCCGTGACGCTATTCCGTCACGCGGATTCCGCGGCTGCAACTTCGTCCGGCTTCTTTCTCATGTCGAGAAAGAGGAGCGCGATGCCGATGCAGATCGCCGAGTCCGCCACGTTGAATGCCGGCCAGTGTTTCGTGCCGACGTAGACGTCGAGGAAGTCGACGACGTAGCCGAAGCGGAAGCGGTCGAGCAGATTGCCGATCGCGCCGCCGAGGATGAGGTGGAGGCCGGTCTGGAGCAGGCGATCGGTGACGGCGGAGCGCAACGCGTACACGACCACGACGCAGAACACCGCGATCGCGCCCGCGTTGAGCAGCAGCGGCACGATGCGCGAAGACGCATTCGCGCCGATGCCGAATGCCGCGCCGGTGTTGCGCACGTGCACGAGCTGGAAGAAGTTCGGAATGACGGTGATCGATTCGTGCAGGTCGATGCGCGCGAGCACGAGCGCCTTCGTCCAGATGTCGAGGATGATCACGGAGATCGCGAGTGCGACGTAGTAGAAGCGCTGGTTCATGAGGCTTTCTTCTCTTCGATGAGGCGATCGAGCTCGGTGCGGAGCCGGCCGAGGATCTCATCGTACGTGTAGTGCCCGAGCGATTCCGTCCCTTTTTTCAAGTTGACGTAGCTGGGGGCACACCACATGCCGAGATCGGCGTCGTCGGTCTCGCCGGGACCGTTCACGCGGCAGCCCATCACCGCGATGGTGATGTCGTGTGCTTTCGCATATGCCGTCATCTCCTTCACGTTGTGCGCGAGGTCGATGAACGCCTCGTTCTCCACACGCGAGCATGACGGGCAACTGATGATGTTCAGCCCCTTGTGCTCGAAGCGCGGCACGGAGCGGAAGCGGCCGGTGCGGATGTCGTCGAGGATCTGACGGCCGACGGCGATCTCTTCGCCCTTGCGCTCGAACGGCAACGTGAGCGAGACGCGGATCGTGTCGCCGATGCCGCGCGTGATCAGCTGTTCGAATGCGATGCGCGTCTTGATGATGCCGTCGGGCGGCATGCCCGCTTCGGTGACGCCGAGGTGGAGCGGGACGTCGGGGCGGGCTTCGGCGAAGCGGATGTTCGCGTCGATGACCTTGTTCGGATCGGAGTCCTTGATCGAGACGCAGTACTGATCGAAGCCAATGTCGTCGAGCATCGCGCAGTGCTCGAGCGCCGATTCGAGCATCGGTGTGATGTTGTCGTCGCGGTCGTACTTCGCGACCTTGTCGGGATCGACGGAGCCGGCGTTGACGCCGATGCGCATCGCGCAGCCGTGTTCGCGCGCGATGCCGACCAGCCACGCCACTTTCTCGTGCACCGGCTTGTCGCGCTCGATGTGGTACAGGTGCCCCGGGTTGTAGCGCAGCTTCTGCACGTACGGCGCGACTTTCTCCGCGAGCCGATAGTTTTCCTGCAGATCGATGGAGAGGTTCGCGTTCGGACGCGCCGCGCGGATCTCGGCGAGCGCCGTGACGTCCTTCGGGTTGTCGACGGCGATGCGGATCACGTCCGCTCCGGCCGCCTCGAGCAGCTCCACCTGACGGATCGTCGCGGCGATGTCCTGCGTGCGTGTGGCAGTCATCGACTGCACGGCGATGGGGTTGCTGCCGCCGATCCGCAGGTTGCCGATCCGGATCTCGCGGGTCTGTCTGGTCGTCACGCGGCTTCCTAACGCAAACACCTGACAAAGATTCCGATCCCGACCGGACGGTCAGGCCGGAGAGACACCATTCCGGCATCTTGTTTTCCAGTTACGTAATGGTTACGCTCCGCGCCGCTTCCAGGTTCATCAATCCCCCGATCCAAGCCCCCGCTTCATCAGAAAACAGAACAAGCCGCGGACGTATCACGCGCCTGCGGCTGGAGGTTTCATGCGGCCACAGGCGAGAGGTCTCGCTGTCGTTCTCTTCACAATCCTTTTCCTCGGCGCGGCACAGCAGGCAGCGGCGCAGTTCCTGACGTTCAGGAACCACGCTGCGTTCGCCGTGAATTCGACGATCAACTTCTATCCGAGCGGCGGCCAGCTCTACTTCTCGGACAGCGCCTCGAATGTCGTCGGCCGGCTCGATCCTTACACCGGCGCGGTGGCGGTGATCGCCGGCGGCAACGGCCAAGGCTCCCAGGACGGCCACGTTTCGGTCGCGAGGTTCTGGGGACCGAGGGGCGTCGCGGTCGCTGGTGATGAAACGATCTACGTTTCGGACAATCACAACATCCGCCGGATCAGCAGCGATGGATATGTGACGACCATCGCGGGCTCGCCAACGGGCTCACCCGGTTGGGTTGACGGGAACGGCGCGGCCGCGAGGTTCTACAGTCCGCAGGCCCTTGCGCTCGATCCATCCGGCAACTTGTGGGTTGCCGATACCTGGAACAATCGCATTCGCAAGGTCGAACCGGATGGCGACGTCACGACGGTGGCCGGCTCGACGGCGGGCTCGACGGATGGGAGCGGAGCCGCGGCGCGCTTCAACTTCCCGCTGGGCATCGCGTTCAACGGGACCGACGCGTTCTACGTCGCCGATCAGAACAACAGCACCATTCGCAAAGTGACGCTCGATGGCGGCGTCAGCACGTTCGCCGGTCTGGCCGGCTCGAACGGCAACGTCGACGGCAGCGGCAGCGCGGCGCGCTTCTACTACACGACCAACGTCGCTGTCGCGCCCGACACGGGTGAGGTCTTCGTCGCGGACGCGTGGAACCACGCGGTGCGCCGCATCTCCCCCGCAGGTGTGGTCACGACCGTCGGCGGCATGGTCAGCGGCGCGGGCAACCGCGAAGGCACCGGCTACGCCGCGCAGTTCAATCAACCGAATGCGGTCGCCGCGCTCGACTCGCAGACTGTGTTCGTCTCGGACTACTACACCGGCCTCGTCAAGAAGGGCACGCCCAGCATCGCGGACGAAGCGAAGATCGACTCGGCGAACGGAACGGTCGGCGTGGCGCGGCAACTGAGCGTGGCGCCGCTCAGCGCCACTACTTTCGCGTGGAGCGTGACGGCGCGGCCGGCGGGATCGACGGCGACGTTCTCCGATCCCGCGATCATGAACCCGACGTTCACGCCGGACTTCGAAGGGTCGTACACGTTCCGCCTCGACGCGTCGTCGCCGGCCGGCACAAGCATCACCTATGTGTCGGTCGTCGTGACGTGTTCGGCACTTCCTCCCGCGCCGACGGCTACGCGCATCTCCGGCAACGACCCCAGTTGTCCCGGCGAGCCAATCACGCTCGAAGCCTCGGCAGGCTACGACTCCTATCGCTGGCAAAGCGGCGCGACGGTCCTTTCGACGACGCGCTGGCTGACGGTCTCGCCTACTTTCTCTGACTCGTATTCGGTTCGCGGCACGCTCAATGGCTGCTCGAGCTCGAGCTCGTACTACCACACCGTGACCACCGCGCCAGCCGCGACGCCGACGGTGGTCCTCAACGGCGGTAGTACGGTCTGCGCCGATGGACAGGGCGGAAGCGGCGGCACGTACTCGCTGTATCCGCGCTCATACGATCCGCCCGGATATGCGCGGCAGTGGGGCTATCGCACCGTCAGCGGCGGCCCCATCACGCCGATCGCGGGACAGACCGGGTCCGGCTACGTCATCAACGGCACGCACTTCCCCGGCGCGGGCACGTACCGCATCGTCTGCACGATCACGCCGTCCTGCGGCTTCTCGCCGCGAGTGAGCGAAGAGCGCATCGTGACCGTGCGTCCGCCGGTCGTCGCCAACATCACCTCCTCGGCGCCGTCGGCATGCATCGCACAGCCGGTCACGATCACCGCGAGCGGCAGCGGCGGAACGGGCGGCAACTACGACATCTACATCATGCAGAAGGGGTCGCCGGACTTTACGCTCAAGCTCTGCTCGAATGCGCAGACTTGCTCCGTCAACGGCTTCCAGGGGCGCACGTACTACGCGAGGGTTTGGCAGGGCAACACGTGCACGAAGTTGTCGCCCGAGCTGACCATCGGTGCGAACCCCGATCCCACACCGCAGGCGCAAGCGCAATACACGAGTTGCCAACCGGCGCGCGCGGTCGTCGTCAATCCGAATCCGACGTCGACCTACGTCTGGAGCAATGGCGCGACCGGCGCGTCGATGACTCCGGCCACGAGCAACTGGTATCGCGTCACCGAAACGACGAGCCTCGGCTGCTCGGCCACTTCGCTGTATGTGTGGGTCGAACAGAACTTCGGCCCGTCGACCACCGTCACGAAGAGCGGTCCGACCACGTTCTGCGAAGGCGGCAGCGTGACGCTCACGGCTGCATCGGCGACGTCATACCTCTGGTCGAACGGCGCCATGACGCGGTCGGTGAACGTCACGCAGGGCGGCACGTACACCTGCGAGCTGACCTACTCCGGCTCGTGCAAGAGAAACAGCGAATCGGTCGTCGTCACCGTGAATCCGGCGCCGAGCGCGGAGATCACCGCCGACGGCCCGACGAACTTCTGCGAAGGCGGCAGCGTCACGCTCACGGCACCCGAAGGGTTGACGTATTCGTGGTCGAACAGCGCGACCGCGCGCTCGATCGTGGTGAACACCTCGGGCTCATATTCGGTCACCACCACGAATGCAGATGGCTGCAGCACGACCTCGACGCCAACGCTGGTGACGGTAAATGCGCTGCCCGCGGCGACGATCACCGCATCGGGTGCGACCACGTTCTGCGAGGGCGGCTCGGTTACGCTCACGGCTAGTGAGGGCGCGTCCTGGTTGTGGTCGAACGGTGCGACGACGCAGTCGATCGTGGCGACGCAGAGCGGCGGCTACTCGGTCGCGGTGACGAATGCGGCCGGCTGCTCGACGACCAGCACCGCGACGACAGTGACGGTCGAGCCTCTGCCTGCTGCGACGATCAGCGCCTCCGGTCCGACGTCGTTCTGCATTGGCGGCAGCGTGACGCTGTCCGTCGCGCAGACTTCGGGCGCGTCGTATCTCTGGTCCAACGGCGCGACCACTCCTGACATCACGGTTTCCGCGAGCGGCACCTTCAGTGTCGCAGTCACATCCGCGGCCGGTTGCACGAGCAACTCGTCGCCCGTGACCGTGGCCGTGCATCCGTATCCGACGGCGGGCATTCACTCGTCGCAGATTTACGACGAAGGCAGCACGGGCACGATCCTGCGCAATGGCGACGTCATCGATGCGTGCGGCACGCCGCGCATTCGCCTCGTGGCGATGGCGCTCGATGCGTCGTACACCTACGCATGGTCGACCGGCGCTACCACGGCGACGATCGACGTGACGACCTCCGGCACCTACGGCGTGACCGTGACGTCGGCGGCCGGCTGCGCGACGACGTCGTCGGTCGTCGTGAATTACGGCGCGATTCCGGCGAAGCCGGTGATCGCATCGACAGGCACGGAGCTCTGTCCCGCGGGCGGCAGCGTCACGCTGACCGCACCCGATGCGGATGCGTGGACGTGGTCCAACGGCGCGACGACGCAGTCGATCGTGGTCACCGAGCCAGGCTCGTACACCGTGCGCGTGCGCAACGGCGTGTGCGAGTCGCCGCTCTCCGATCCGCTCGTCGTGACCACCGGCATCTCGTCGATCACCACGAATGACGCACTCGCGCTGTGCGGCATCGGCAGCAGCGCGACGCTCACTGCGAACGACGGCACGTCGTGGCTCTGGTCCAACGGCGCCACGACGCAGTCGATCGTCGTCACCGAGCCGGGAACATTCACCGTCATCACGACGAACAACGGCTGCACGATGCCGGAGTCGGCACCGGTCGCGGTGACGATGCGCTCCGTGTCGATCGACGCGAATGGTCCGACGTCATTCTGCGAAGGCGACAGCGTGACTCTGACCGCGAACGGCGGCACCTCGTGGCTCTGGACGAACGGAGCGACGACGCAGTCGATTACGGTGTCGGAGTCCGGCAGCTACGGTGTCACCGCCAGCTTCGGCGATGGCTGCTCGCTCGCGGCCGCGCCGGTTGCGGTCGAAGCGCGCCGCGTCGAAGTGTCCGTCAGCGCCGATCGCACCACGGTCTGCACGAGCGGCGCGATCACGCTCAGCGCATCAGCCGGCGGCGGCGCGGGCTATACGTATCAGTGGTACGACAACCCGTACACGCCGATTGCCGGCGCAACGTCGTCGACGCTCACGATCCATCCGACCGCATCCGGCTACGTCTACGCGATGGTGCGGGACGAGCTCGGCTGCGAAGCGACGAGCAGCGGTACGACTTACACCGTGCTGCCGACACCCGACGCCAGCATCACCACGGCGCCGGCATTGTGCGAAGGTCAGAACGGCTCGGCGAGTGTCGCCGATGCGGGTCCCGGCGCGACGTACGCGTGGACGATCACGAACGGCCAGCTTTCGTCCGCGAACACTCCGAACGTGACGTTCACGCCGAGCGGCACCGCGCCGGTGACGCTGACGGTCACGATCGCGAACGCAGGGTGCGAAGTCACGAGCTCCGCGAGCGTCGCCATTCACGCGTTGCCTTCGACGGACGTGACGGCCTCCGGCCCGGCCACGTTCTGCGCTGGCGGTTCCGTCACGTTGAGCGCACCGGCGGGCCTGACGTACTCGTGGTCGAACGGCGCAACCACGCAGTCGATCGACGTCACCGACTCCGGCAGCTACAGCGTCACGGTCACGAACGCGAACGGCTGCAGCGCGACATCGTCCGCAACCGCGGTCACCGTCAATGAAGTTCCGGTTGCGACGATCACGGCATCCGGCGCGACGACGTTCTGCGAAGGCGGCTCAGTCACGCTCACGGCCAGCAACGGCGCGTCGTGGCTCTGGTCCAACGGCGCGACCACGCAGTCGATCGTCGTCAATGCATCCGATGACTACGGCGTGATTGTCACGAATGCCGCGGGTTGCAGCGCCACATCGTCCGCGACGAGCGTTACCGTGAATCCGACGCCCGTCGCCACGATCACCGCCTCGGGCGCGACGACGTTCTGCGAAGGCGACTCCGTCACGCTCACGGCGAGCAATGGCGCGTCGTGGCTCTGGTCCAACGGCGCGACGACCCAATCGATCGTCGTCAACACCTCCGGCGACTACAGCGTCACGGTTACCAGCGCCGCCGGTTGCGGAGCGACGTCGTCCGCTACGAATGTCGTCGTGAATCCGACGCCGGTCGCCACGATCGCTGCATCGGGTGAGACCACCTTCTGCGAAGGCGGCAGCGTCACGCTGACGGCCAGCGACGGCGCGTCGTGGCTCTGGTCCAACGGCGCGACGTCGCAATCGATCGTCGTCAACACATCCGGTGACTACAGCGTGACGGTCACGAACGCCGCGGGTTGCAGCAGCATCTCGTCCGCGACGAGCATCACCGTGAATTCGACGCCCTTCGCGGCGATCGACGCGTCCGGCGCGACGACCTTCTGCGAAGGCGGCAGCGTCACGCTCACCGCGAGCGATGGCGCGTCCTGGCTGTGGTCCAACGGCGCGACGTCACAGTCGATCGTCGTGAACGCATCCGGCGATTACAGCGTCACCGTCACCAGCGCCGCCGGCTGCAGCGCGACGTCGTCCGCTACGAATGTCGTCGTCAATCCGACTCCAGTCGCCGCGATCACCGCATCCGGCGATACGACGTTCTGCGAAGGCGGCTCCGTGACGCTCACCGCGAGCAACGGCGCGTCGTGGCTCTGGTCCAACGGCGCGACGACGCAGTCGATTCTCGTCAACGCATCGGGGAACTACAGCGTCACCGTCATGACTGCGGAAGGTTGCAGCGCCACCTCGAGCGCGACCACCGTCACCGTCAATCCCATGCCGGCCGCGACGATCACCGCCTCCGGCGCAACGTCGTTCTGCGAAGGCGGCAACGTCACACTCACGGCGAGCAACGGCGCGTCGTGGCTGTGGTCCAACGGCGCGACCTCGCAATCGATCGTCGTGAACGCATCCGGCAGCTATCACGTCACCGTCAGCAGTGCCGCCGGTTGCAGCGCAACGTCTGATGCGACGACCGTTACCGTGAATCCGACGCCCGCCGCGACGATCACTGCATCCGGCGACACCACGTTCTGCGCCGGCGGCTCCGTCACGCTCACCGCGAGCAATGGCGCGTCGTGGCTCTGGTCGAACGGTGCCACGTCGCAGTCGATCGTCGTGAATGCATCCGGCAACTACAGCGTCACCGTGACGAGCACCGAAAGTTGCAGCGCCATCTCGAGCGCGACGACCGTCAC
This sequence comes from Thermoanaerobaculia bacterium, assembly GCA_035626775.1. Taxonomy (GTDB): domain Bacteria; phylum Acidobacteriota; class Thermoanaerobaculia; order Gp7-AA8; family Gp7-AA8; genus QHVT01. Next base: position 33,436 of record DASPNA010000079.1, on the reverse strand, counting down.
CGTCAATCCCACACCGGCCGCAACGATCACCCCGTCGGGCGCAACGACATTCTGCGAAGGCGGCTCCGTCACGCTCACCGCGAGCAATGGCGCGTCGTGGCTCTGGTCGAACGGCGCGACGTCACCGTCGATCGTCGTTAACGAGTCGGGCAGCTACAGCGTGACGGTTGCGAACGCGAGTGGCTGCAGCACGACGTCGTCCGCGACGAACGTCGCCGTCGATCCGCTGCCGACGCCGTCGATCGCCACCAGCGGTCCGACCACGTTCTGCGAAGGCGGCAGCGTCGCGCTGACGGGTGAGGGAAGCTACGGCGGCTACGGCGGCTGGTACCGCGACGGAGTTCTCTACTCGACCGAGCAACCTCTCGTCATCCGCAACGTCGGTACGTGGACGTTTGTCTATCGCGGTTACAACGCGTCCTTCTGCACCGCCGACTCCGCTCCCGTCACGGTCACCGTCCATCCGAAACCGAGCACCAACAGCGTCACGGGAAGCGCGCCCGCGTGCTGGAACGGCACGGGGTACTGGCAGATCAACAGTCAGCCCGCGGCCACGACGTATCTGTGGACAGTGACCAACGGCTCGATCGTCGGCAGCGCCTCGGACGCGCGCGTGACCTACCAGCCGGCGCCGGATGCGACGACGGTCGGTCTCGACGTCGTGATCACGAACGCTGTCGGCTGCTCGACCACCGCGCACTACGATCGTCCGGTCGAGCGTCCGGTCACACCGGTCGTCACACCGGACGGTCCGACCAGTTTCTGCCCGGGCGGTTCGGTTACGCTGACCGTTGCCGAAGCGCCGGCGGACTACTCATACCAATGGTCGAACGGCGCCAACACGCGCTCCATCACCGTCTCCGCGGGCGGCTCGTACACGGCCAGGTATTACAAACACTCCAGCGGCTGCGGCAGCCCGTACTCGGATCCGGTGACCGTTGCGATCACACCCGCACCGGCCGCGACCATCACCCCATCCGGTGACACAACGTTCTGCGAAGGTGGCTCGGTCACGCTCACCGCGAGCAGCGGCGCGTCGTGGTCGTGGTCCAACGGCGCGACGTCCCAGTCCATCGACGTCACGACGCCCGGCGAATACAGCGTCATCGTCACGAATGCGGAAGGTTGCACTGCGACTTCTTCGCCGACGACGGTGACGGTCCACGCGCCACCGGCCGCAACGATCACCGCATCCGGTGACACGACATTCTGCACCGGAGGTTCGGTCACGCTCAGCGCCAGCGACGGTGCGTCCTGGCTGTGGTCGAACGGCGCGACCTCGCAGTCGATCGACGTGACCACGTCAGGCGACTACACCGTTATCGTGACGAACGCGAATGGCTGCAGCGCGACGTCTTCCGCGACGACCGTAACGGTCAACACGGCCACGCCTCCATCGATCACCGAGTCCGGCGCGACGCAGTTCTGCGCGGGCGGCTCCGTCACGCTGACTGCCAGCAGCGGCGTGTCGTATCTCTGGTCGAATGGCTCGACGTCGCCGTCGATCGATGTGACGTCATCCGGCGAATACTTCGTCAGGGTCACCGACGCGAACGGATGCACCTCGACGTCACCCGTGAAGACCGTCACCGTGCATGCGCTTCCGGCCGCCACGATCACTCCCTCGGGCTCCACGACGTTCTGCGAGGGCGGCACCGTCACGCTGACTGCGAGCGGCGGCGTGTCCTATGTCTGGTCGAACGGCTCGACGTCGCCTTCAATCGACGTCACCTCGACCGGCAATTACACCGTGACCGTCACGAACGCGAACGGCTGCACCGCCAGCGCATCGCAGAGCGTCACGGTGAAACCGGCGCCGCCTGCGACGATCTCGCCCGCGGGCTCGGCGTCGTTCTGCACCGGCGGCAAGGTCACGCTCACCGCGAGCGGCGGTGCGTCGTGGCTCTGGTCGAATGGCCAGACCTCGCAGTCGATCAGCGTGAGTACACCGGGCAACTACAGCGTGATCGTCACGTACGCGAACGGTTGCAGCAAGACCAGCGCGGCGACCGTCGTGACGCAGAGCGCGAACCCGAGCACGCCGCAGATCGCGGTCTCCGGCCCAACGACATTCTGCGCCGGCGGTTCGGTGACGCTCACCGCACCCGATGGTTTCGCGTCGTATCTCTGGTCGAACGGCGCCACCACGCGCTCGATCAATGTCACCAGCACCAACAACTACAGCGTGATCGTCACGAACGCGAGCGGCTGCTCGGCACAGAGCGCGGCGAGGAGCGTCACCGTGAATCCGTCGACCACGATCACGCAGCATCCGCAGAGCAAGTCGATCCCGAGGAACACGACCACGAAGTTGTCGGTGACGGCGAGTGGCGTTGGATTGACGTATCAGTGGTATCGCGGCACGTCGCCCAGCACTGCCACGCCGATCAGCGGCGCCACGCAGTTCGAATACACGACCCCGCGCCTCGGCAAAGGCACGTACACCTACTGGGTTCGCGTGACCGGCACGTGCGGCGTCGCGAACAGCAGCACCGCCACGATCACCGTCCCCTGACCTGACACCGGAATGGCGGCGCCTCACGGCGCCGCCATTTTTCCGGCGTATCATCGACTTCTGTGGGCATCCACGCAGCCCTGCGCGCGGCCGCGATCCTCATCATCGCCACTGGCCTCAATGAAGTGATCGCCGGCTCCGTGCCGCGGTACGAACCGCTGTATCTGTACCTCGCCGCCATCGCCCTCATCACCTGGCTCGACGGCGCCATCCTCGGCGCACTCGGCGCCGCCGGCGCGATTGCGTTCTACGCGCTCCTCTTTCTGCCGCGACCGATGACGTTCTCGCGCACGCTGCTCGTGCCGCTCGTCGCCGCGCTGGCCGTGGTCGTCGTGCTGGGCATCGTGCGAGGTGTCGTCCGCGCGCGCCATCGCTCCGTCCCCGTGCCTGCCGCCGAAGTCGTCTTCCCGCGCCTCGTGCAGCCGCTGCTGGCCGCGCCCGACAACACGGAAGTGCTGCACGCGCTCGACGCACTGCGGCAGGAACTGCGCGAACGCGAGTCGGCGGCGCAGTCGCTCGCGACCGCGCGCGAATACGCCGACGCCACCGCGCGCGACCTGGCGTCGGTACGCGCGGATCGTGATGCGGCCCAACGCGAGCTCGCCGCCGCGCGCGCGGAACGCGATGCGGCACGGGAGCTCGCCGAGAGCGCAACGCGCGACGTCGCGGTCTCGAATGAGCAGGCGGAGGCGAATGCGCGAGAGCTCGCCGCCGCGCGCGCGGAACGCGACGCAATGCGATCGGAGCTCGAGACGACCGTGGGCGAACTGGCCGCTGCGCGTGGAGAAGCCGCCGCGAAGGCACATCATCTAGGCGAGGCTCACACGCGCGCCGATGTGGCCGCGCAGGAGCTCGCCGCACTCCGCGATCAACTCCGCGCCCAGTCCACTGCCAATGAACGCGAGCTTGCCGCCGCACGCGCCGAACGCGATGCAACGCGATCGGAGCTCGAGACGACCGTGGGCGAACTGGCCGCTGCGCGCGGAGAGGCCGCTGCGAAGGCGCGTCATCTCGCCGAGGCTCAGACTCGCGTCGCTGTCACCGCGCAAGAAGTCACCGCACTCCGCGATCAACTCGGCGCCCAGTCCGCTGCCAGTGAACGTGAGCTCGCCGCGGCACGCGCGGAACGCGATGCAGCTGTGGACGCGATCGCGCGCGATCTTGCCGCTGCACGTGACGTTGCCGAAACGCATGCGCGCGAGGCAGTCGAAGTTCGCGAACGTGCCGATGTCATCGCGCGCGAGCTCGTCGCCACTCGCGAAGAAACCTCCTCCCTCGTCGCGCGTGTCACCGAGCTCGAGCTCGCGCGCAGCGAGACCGAAGAATCCGCCTACCACCAGGTCGCGCAGGAACGCGCGCTTCGCGAGCGGCTCGAGCTCGACGCGGCCACGCTCCGCACGCGCATCGATGAGCTCGAGCAGTCGCTCGCGGAAGTCGCGGCCGCGCACGCCGAAGCGGAAGCCGCGTTGCGCACGGCGAACGCCGATTTCGACACGAAGCTGTCGACGATCGTCGCGCATCTAGCCGAGGATCATGAGTCGGATCTCGGCAAGGCGGTGGAGGAGAGGGAGGAGGCACGCGCCGAAATTCGCAGCCTGACCGCGCGCCTCGCCGCGCTGCAGAAAAAATACGACGAGGAACATCAGCGGTCGAAGCGTCCTCGCGTGCTCATCGTCCATCCCGACGCCGAGCTCCGCAACAACGCCCGCCTCAGCCTCGAACGCGCCGGCTACGAGATCCTCGGCGCCGGCGACGGTCTCGAAGCGCTGCGCACCGCGTACGCCGAACGCCCTGACGTGGTCATCGCCGACGCCATCATGCCGAAGATGGATGGCCGCGAGCTCTGCCAGCTCCTCAAATCGCAGGAGAAGACCGCGCACATCCGCGTCATCCTGCTCACGCGCTCCGATGAGCAGCCGAAAGGCGACCTGCCGCCGGACGGCGTCCTGCGCAAGCCGGTGCCGCTCGAAACCCTGAAGTCGACGCTGGCCGCGCTCATCGCCCGTACGGATCGCTGACCAGCTTCATCATGTGCCGCTCCGGCTTGTCGAGCGGCGTGAATCCGAACTGCGCGTACAGCCCATGCGCGTCGCGCGTCACAAGATGCCATCGCCGCAGCCCCCGCAGATCGGGATGCGCACCGATCGCCTCCATGATCCGTTTGCCGATCCCGCGTCCGCGATGCGACAGCACGACGAACACGTCGGCGAGATATGCGAACGTCGCGTAATCGGTGATCACGCGCGCGAAGCCGACCTGCTCGCCGCCATCAAACGCACCGAAACAAAGCGAGTGTGCAATGGCGCGCTCCACGACTTCGCGCGGAACGTTCTTCGCCCAATACGAATCCTGCGACAGGAATGCGTGAATCAGTGCGATGTCCATGCGCGCACGGTCGCTCGTGATGACCACCCTCACACGACCGGCTCCTCGCGCCGCTGCTCGCCGATGCCGGCCAGCACGTGCAGCGCCTGTTCGAGCTCCGCGATCGTCGCGGGCGCGCCGACGCTCACGCGGATCGCGCGCGGCACGCTCTTTCCCACCGCGAACGACGATGCCGCTGCCACGCGCACCCGCCGCCTGCGGGCTTCCTCCGCGAACGCGTCCGGCGACCATCGCTTCGGCAGCTCCACCCACAAGTGCGGGGAACGGACATCGCCCGACACGCGCGACAGAATCCGCCGCGCCGCGCGATTCCGAAGCGCGACCTCCGCACGTTTCTGCGCGGCCACGCGCGCGGCCGTGCCGTCTTCGATCCACGTCGCGGCGAGCTCACCGAGCACGGGCGACGCGAACAGGATCGTCGACGCCAGCGCCGCCTGCGCACGCTCGAGCAACGCCGCGGGCGCCGTCAGATAGCCGACGCGCATCGCGGGCGTGAGCGATTTGCCGAGGCCGGTGAGGAAGATGGTGCGGTCGGGGGCGAACGCGGCGAGCGGTGGCGGTGTTTTCTCCAGCAGAAAGCCGCAGACGTCGTCCTCGATGATGGTGAGGCCGTGCTTGTTCGCCACGGCCGCCAGCTCGCGGCGGCGCGTCTCCGGCACGACGATTCCGGTGGGATTGTGCAACGACGGCACCGTGTAAAGAACTTTCGCCGCGGCGCGTGCGCGACATGCGCGCGCGAGTGCATCGGGCACGATGCCGTAACGATCCATCGGCAGCGGTATGAGCCGCACGTTCAACAACGTCGCGACAGCCTTCGCGCCGTGATAGGTGAGCTCCTCGGCGAACACCGTGTCGCCTGGGCGCGTCGTCGCGGCGAACGCGAGGAACAACGCGTGCTGCGTTCCCGCGGTCACGATTACGCGCGACGGATCGGTGTCGCGGCCGATCCACGCGGCGCCCGCCGCGCGATGGCGCTCGCTGCCCGCGCCGGAGGCGTACGTCGAGGACGTGAGCACGTCGCCGGCGCGCTCGAGCAGCACGCGCGACGGAGAGGGGAGCGGCACGGTCACGATGTTCGTGGCCAGATCGATCTCGTTCGCGGGCACGGCCTCGCGCCGCGTCATGGCGCGGGCAAACGTTCCCCGTCCCGTCGTCGACTCCACCAACCCGCGCCGCATCGCCTCGGCATACGCGCGCGTCACCGTCACCGGCGTGATGCGCAGACTCCTGGCCAGCTCGCGATGCGTGGGCAGGCGGCTGCCCGGCATGAGCACGCCGCCGCGCAGATCGCGCTCCAGCGCGTCCGCGATGCGGCTGTAGATCGGATCGGATGTTTCCGGCAGTCTCGGTAACCAGATTGTCATAACGTAATTGTCATACTTGACCGCGCAGGAGTGTAACACTATGGTTCGGACCATGAATCATCGCATCCTCGACGAAGCGCTTCTCCGCCGTGCCCACGAACACGCCGCCGCGTACCTCGAAGCAGCGCCGGAGCGCCACGTCGGAGCGCAGGCGACGCGCGATGAATTGCTCGCGGCGTTGCGCGCGCCCTTGCGCGCCGACGGCGAGGACGCCGGCGCCGTGCTCGACGCACTAGCAGCGCAGGGGATTCGCGGCACCATGGCCAGCGCCGGCCCGCGCTACTTCGGCTTCGTCATCGGCGGCAGCCTCCCGGTCGCGCTCGCGGCGGATTGGCTGACCACCACGTGGGATCAGAATCCCGGCATCTACGCGACGTCGCCGATCATGTCGGTCATCGAAGACATCGCGCGCGAATGGCTGCTCGATCTCTTCGATCTCCCGCGCACCTCCAGCCTCGGTTTCGTCACCGGCTGCCAGATGGCGCACTTCACCGGCCTCGCCGCCGCGCGTCACGGCGTGCTGCGCCGCGCCGGATGGGACGTCGAATCCGACGGTCTGGCCGGCGCGCCGCGCATTCACCTCATCACCAGCGGCGAGGCACACATCACCGTCGACGTCGCCATGCGCTACCTTGGCTTCGGCACCCGCGCGCTGCTGCGCGTCGAGACGGATAACCAGGGCCGCATGCGCGCCGACCGTCTGCGCCGTCTGCTCGACAATCTGCACGGGCCGATCATCATCTGCGCGCAGGCCGGCAACGTGAACACCGGCGCGTTCGATCCGTTGCGCGAGATCGCCGAGGCGGCGCGGGAGCATGGGGCATGGCTGCATGTGGATGGCGCGTTCGGACTCTGGGCGCGCACAAGCCGCGCGTTGCAGCCGCTCGCCGACGGCATCGAGCTCGCCGATTCATGGGCGACCGACGCGCACAAGTGGCTGAATGTCCCGTATGACTCCGGCATCGTGATCACGCGCCATCCCGAGGATCATCGCGCGTCGATGACGTCGACGGCCGCGTATCTCGTGCAGACGCGCGGCGTGGAGCGCGATGCGGTCGACTGGGTGCCGGAGTTTTCGCGTCGCGGCCGCGGTGTTCCGGTGTACGCCGCGATTCGCACGCTCGGACGCTCCGGCATCGAGGCGATGATCGACAGGAACTGCGCAAACGCGCGGCAGATGGCCGAGCTGTTGCGCCGCGATCCACGCGTCGAGATCCTCAACGACGTCGTGCTGAATCAGGTACTGGTGCGCTTTGGCAACGACGATGAAGTCACGCGTTCCGTGATCGCGGGCGTGCAGGAGGAAGGCACGTGCTGGCTTGGCGGCACGACCTGGCAGGGCGTCGCCGCGATGCGCATTTCGTTCTCGAACTGGGCGACCAGCGAAGACGATGTGGCACGCAGCGCCGCTGCGATCCTGCGTGTCGTGGCCGACCGGGAGGCCTCCGGCGGCCGGGCCGCGGGCCCGGACCCGCTGGTTGGCCAAGCCTCCGCGACACTCCTCTCCGAATAACGACACTGTGTCGCCGAGGCTGGGCCAACCAATGCGGTCCGGTCGTGTGCGACTATGCGAGGACGCGCGACACCGCGTCGACCGCGTTCGCCTTGCTGATCACGTTCAGCGTCGTGCCGACGCGGCGGCGGATTGTGTCCGGCTCCCCGCTGGTCATGAAAATCACATTCGGGAGCTCGCCGCCGACTTCCTCGCGGAGATACGTGAGCACCCCGTAGCCGGTCGAATGCGGCACGTCGGCGTCGATCACGATCGCCGCGTACTCCTCGGTCTCGAGCTTCCCGATGGCGTCCCAACCGTCGGTTGCGCAGTCGCAGTTGAACTGCGCCTCGAGCTCGTGGCAGATGGCGGGGTTGTCCTCGACGACGAGAACGCGGTCCTCTTTACTCTTGCTTCGGGTGCCCATAGGAGCCAATGTATGGACATGCGGAAAACGTGGCAAGCGCGGCTTTTTGCCGCAACGTTCGTGCTCCTCGTGTGCGTCGCGAATGCCGGGGCGGCCGATCCGGCGTGGCTCGAATATGGTCCGGACGGAGCGCTTGCGCGGACGATCGTGACCAACGGCGGCGAGTGCCCGGAGATCGATATCGACCGCCGTCGCACGCGCATGCGCGTGCATGCGGAGCCGGCGAAGAACTACGACGTGCGCGTGTGCGAAGCGGCCATTCCTGGCGATGCCCGGAGTGCGTCCATCGGCGGTCACGCGTTGCCCGTCGCGAAGCTTGGCCGCGCCGAGAAAGTAGCTATCGTCGGCGACACCGGCTGTCGCCGCAAAGGCGGCTCACCCGTGCAGGACTGCAGCGATCCGAAGAAGTGGCCATTCGCGGCCGTGGCCGCGTCGATCGCGGCGTGGGATCCGGACATCGTGCTGCACGTCGGCGACTACTACTATCGCGAGGCGGCCACGTGCGACAAGAGTGGTACGTGCAGCAAGAACACGTTCTACGACTGGTCGCGCTGGAACGCCGATTTCTTCACTCCGGCGGACCCTCTGTTGCGCAACGCACCGTGGATCGTGGTGCGCGGCAACCACGAGATGTGCGGCCGCGCCGCCGAGGGGTGGGTGCGTTTTCTCGAACCGCGAAATTACGTCTGGGAAAACAACGCGACGTGCATGTCGAACCTTCAGTTCACGCCGCCGTATCGCGTGAGCGCGGGAGCGCTCAACGTGACGGTGATGGACTCGTCGTCCGTGCAGGAGTCGAGCGAGCAGCAGGTGCCCATCCTGGCGGGACAACTGGCGCTACTCGCGAACGCGCCGGCAAACACGTGGCTGATGATGCATCACCCGATCTGGGCCGACGACCTCGGCGATCCGGTGACGGAAACGCTGTGGGGGGCGTGGCAGCAGGCGGGCAGCACGACGTCCGCCGTTTCGTTGCTGCTCACGGGTCATATCCACATGCTCGAGATGATCTCGTTCACCGACAACGGCGTGCCGCTGATCGTGGCCGGCAACGGCGGCACCGCGCTCGACAAGGCTCCGACGAACGCGCCGGGCCTGAGTGTCGGCCCACGCGTGATCAAGAACTTCACCGCGGACGACGACTTCGGCTTCATCACCGCAACGCCGGGGGCCGAAGGTTGGACGTTCGAGATCCGCGACCGCAACGGCCGCGCGAAGACGCGATGCGGAGGCACGGCGACGTCGCTGGTTTGCGACTGAGACCGTCTGGAGCGACGGGCTGAGAGCCCGTCGCTCCAGAGTGACCTCTACTTCAGCACCTTCGCGACTCGCGCCAGCAGCACCGAGTTCTTCACCGGCTTGCGGATGAAATCCGCGGCGCCGATGTCGAACGCCTTCACCTCGGGATCATCGCCGGGGAGGCCCGACACGAAGATCGTCGGCACGTGAATGTTCTGCTCGTGCAATGCCTGCAGCACTTTGTGGCCGTCGATGTACGGGAGGTCGATGTCGAGCAGCATCAGGTCGACGTGCTCGCGCCCCATCAGCATCAGCGCCTCGGCGCCGTCCTTCGCGGTCAGTACGTGATAGCCGGCTGTCTTCAGCACCGCGTTGGTGAGCTCGCGGTTGAGCAGGTTGTCTTCGACGATCAGCACCGTCTTGCGCGCGTCGCGCTCGGGAGTGACCGTCGTGTTTCGCTTCTTGCGAAGCTGCAGGATCTCGTGGTGCACATTCTTCGTTTCCGCGTCCGGCTCGACGTCGAGCTCGCGGCGCAGGATCTTCGCGCATACGTCGTACTGCTGCAGGGCGTTGAGCAGATCGCCGCTGCGCGAGTAGAGCTGCATCAGCGTGCGGTGCATCGACTCCTGCAGCGGATCGATGCGCAACGCGCGCTGCGCGACCGCGATCGCTTCGTCGAGCGCGTCGACGCGCGACAACTGTTCGACCAGGGTCGCGTGCGCGCGCAACGCCAGGCGATGCAGGCGATCGCGCTCGGCGATCACCCACTGGTCGAAGCGCTCTTCGTCGATCTGAAAGCCGTCGAGGAAATCTCCCTCGTACAACCGCGTCGCCGGATCGAGCGCCTCGGGCGTACCGGCGGCGATGAGCGACTCCAGCTCGACGACATCGACGTGCACCATCGACGCGTCGAGCGAGAGAAAGTCGCCTTCCTCGACGAGGATCTTCTTGTCGGAGACCTGCGCGAGCTCGCGGCGCAGCGTCGAGAGCGTCTGTCGCAGACTCTGCCGTGCCTGTTCCGGCGCCGTGCTGCTCCAGAGGAGACCGGCCATCTTGTCGCGCGATACCAGCGCCGAGGGCTTGACGCCGAGATAGGCGAGCATGGCCTGCGACTTCTTCGCGGAGATCGTGATGAGCGCGCCGGACTCGTCCTTCAGACGAAAGTCACCGAGCAGCTCGAGATGAATCAGCGCCATTGCGCGCGGATTATAAGCGGAGCGCCGGTGGCCTTCTGTCCCGAAGGACGTCAGCGTGCCGCCACGAGTTGCGGCACGTCTTCGCCGAGGAACGCACGGATCTCGGGGAGTCGTGCGGCGACGTCCGCCTCGCCGAGCTCGATGATGCGGCGCGTGAACGTCGGCTCGAACAAGAGCAGCGAGATGAAGTCGGGCGACTCCGTCTCCTTCACGCCCATCGCGCGCACGAGCAGCTTGACCTTGCGCGGCAGGAAGCGTTCGTAGTCGCTGGAGAGTTTGCCGAGGTCGATCGAGGGGCGGAGCACGAGCAGGTCGATCGGCTTGAGACCGTCGCGCTCGTGCGGCGCCATCTTGCGCAGCAGTTCGTTCATCCGCTCCATGCGCGCGACGTCCTCTTCGATACCGTCGAGGAAGATGGCATTCACGAGCTGCGAGAGGATCTGCGCGGCGGGCGGATAGCCGCTCACGACCGCCACCGAAGCCTCGTCGGGCGGACGCAGGTAGCCGGTGGACATGGCGATGATGCGGTGCGCGCCGAGGTGGACGGCGGGCGAGAGCGGTGCGGCCATGCGGATGCCGCCGTCGCCGTGATACGCGTTGCCGATGCGCACCGCAGGAAACACGAACGGCAATGCAGCCGAGGCGAGGACGTGATCGACGGTGAACCGCGTCAGCACCGTGCGGCGATTCGGCCCTTCATAGACATCGAAGTTGCGCCCCTGCACCCAGCGCACGGTCTGGCCGGTCGAATAATCGAGCGTCATCAACGCGACCGCGGTGAGATCGCCGGAGCGGATGTTCTCCTCGATTCCGGGGATCGACTGCGAACTGGTGGTGCTGAGGATGCGGCACAGCAGGTTGCGCAGCGGCGTCGTATCGACGAGAGCGTGCGCGCGCGAGCGCGTGAAGCGGCTCTTCTTCGACAGCACCGATGCAAGTGCGGCGCGGAACGGGAGAAACGCCTTCCAGTCGAACTGAAAGATCGAGTCGCAATTGAGCTCGCACCACATCTGCTCGAGGCGCCGCGCCTTCTCCATCAGCGTGCCCTGGCGCGCCGCGAGATAGATCGCGTTGATCGCGCCGGCCGACGCGCCGGTGATGATCCGGATGCGCAGATCGGGGAAATGCGTGGCCAGTCCTTTGATCAGTCCGACCTGGTACGCAGCCCGCGCGCCGCCGCCGGTGAGCATGACGGCAATATCGCCTTTTGCGTCTGGTGTAACTTCTGCGAATTGCGCCGCTGCCGTCATCGTGGAGCGGTCCTTGCGAACCGTTTGCCAGCCCCGTCCGGTGGCAACATCCGTGCTGGTCCGGCACAATCGAATGGTGGGAAATCGGATCGCCGTAATCGGCGGTGGAATCAATGGTTGCGGCATCGCCTGGGAGCTGGTCCGGCGCCGCTACGAGGTCGTCCTGTTCGAGAAGGGAACCTGCGGCGCGCAAACCTCTTCGGCGACGACAAAGATGATCCACGGCGGCCTGCGCTACCTCGAGCGGATGCACGTCGGCCTCGTCCGTGAGTCCCTGCGCGAGCGTACCTGGTTGCTGCAACACGCGCGCGATCTGGTGAAGCCGCTGGAGATCATGCTCCCGGTTTACGAAGACAGCCCGCGCAGCCGCGCCGTGATCCGGACGGGTCTCGTCCTGTACGACCTGCTTGCGCGAGACGCAAATCTCGACCGTCACCGATCGTTGACGGCGGAGGAGATCGCGTCGCGTGCGCCGGTGACGCGCGAAGGGTTGCGCGGCGGATTCTCATACTGGGACGCGCAGGTCGACGACTTCGCGCTCGTTCGCGCGGTCGCGCGCGCCGCGATTCGCGACGGCGCAGCCGTACGCGAGCAGACGCGCGTCGATGCGCTCGAGCGTGACGGAGATCACTGGATCGTGCGCACGAATCACGGCGACGAGTCGCGATTCGACCTCATCGTGAACGCGGCCGGTCCGTGGATGAACGAACTGCTGCGCACGAATCATCTGCGTGCGCGATATGTCCTGTCGCTCGTGCGCGGTTCGCACGTCGTGCTGACGCACCGGGTCAGCGATACGGGATTGCTGTTGCAGTCGACGAGCGATCGACGCGTCTTCTTCGTGCTGCCGTGGAAGGAGACGACGCTGGTCGGGACGACAGAGGTGGTGCAGCGCGAGCCGCTCGACCGCGTGCGCGCCTCGGAGGAAGAGATCGAGTATCTGCTCGCGCGCTACAACCGCTACTTCCGCGCGCCACTCTCGCGCCGCGACGTGGCCTCGGCATTCGCAGGCGTGCGTCCGCTGGTCGGCCGCGCGAGCAATCCGAGCGCGATCGGCCGCGACTCGCGCGTGGTGCGCAGCGGAAATGTGATCAATGTCTTCGGCGGGAAGATGACCACGTTCATGGCGCTCTCGCGCAAGGTAGCGATGCGCGCCGACAACTTTTTTGGCGCGACGCGCGAGGCCGCCGAACCGGTGTTCTGAAATTTTCAATTCGACCTCGCGATCGATGCTCGTACTAGACTGAGAATATGACGTTCATCCCCACGCTCGACACGAGCGGCAAGCAGCGCACGCGCATTCCCCGCACGCTGGATCCCATCGAGCTCCGCGTCCTCGGCTCCCTGATGGAGAAGCAGCTCGCCACGCCTGAGTACTATCCGCTCACGCTCAACGCGCTCGTGGCGGCATGCAATCAGAAATCGAATCGCGAGCCGGTGATGGAGCTGAGCGAGCAGGAAGTGCAGCGTGCGCTCGGCCGCCTGCAGGATGAGAAGCTGGTGTGGCGCGTGATGGGCGGCCGCGCCGTCCGCTTCGATCACAATCTCGACAACGTCTGGCATCTCAAGCGCTCCGAAAAGGCGTTGCTCACGCTGCTCTTCCTGCGCGGTCCGCAGACGTCCGGCGAGCTGCGCGGCCGCAGCGATCGGTTGCAGTCCTTCGAGAGCGTGACCGAGGTGGAGGATGTGCTGCGCGACATGAGCGCGCACAGCGAGCCGCTCGTGCGCGAGCTGCCGCGCCGTCCCGGTCAGAAGGAAGGGCGGTGGGCGCACACGGCCGGCGGCGCGATCGTGGAGTCCGCGCCGGAGCCGGATGCGCCACAACACGAGGTTCGCGGCGAGCCATTGAGCGCACGCGTGCAGCGACTCGAGGAGCAGGTATCGGCGCTCACCGCGGCGCTCGACGAGCTGAAGGCGAAGCTGGGCGAGTAGCTCTCGTCACGCGATCTCGCCGAAGCGGCCGCTCTGGTAGTCGATCATCGCCTGGCGAATCTCTCCGACGGTGTTCATCACGAACGGCCCGTAGCGCGCGACCGGCTCGTTGAGCGGAACGCCGCCGATGAGCAGAAGCTCCGCTCCGCTCTGCGACGTCATCGACACCTCGTCGCCGTTGCGGTCGAAGAGAACTATATCGTTCTCGCGCGCGACGCGATCGCCGAACGTTGCTTCGCCGCCGATCACGAACGCGAACGCGTTGAACGTCGCCGGCACCGGCTGCGTGAAACGCGCACCGGCACCGAGACGCACGTGCAGATAGAGGATCGGAGTGCGCGTATCGATCGTCGCGTCGACTCCGAGCGACTCGCCCGCGATCACCGTGACGGTCACGTTGCCGTCCGCGCTCGTCGCGGTCGGAATGTCGGATGCACGCAACTCCTGGTAGCGCGGTTTCATCATCTTGTCGCGGCGCGGCAGGTTGACCCACAGTTGGAATCCGTGCATACGGCCGCCGTTGCGAAGCAGCTCTTCCGAGGGCATCTCGGAGTGAATCACGCCGGAGCCGGCGGTCATCCATTGCACGTCGCCCGGGCCGATGCGGCCGCGATTGCCCTGCGAGTCGCCGTGCTCGACCGCTCCCTCGAGGATGTACGTGACGGTCTCGAATCCGCGATGCGGATGATCGGGCGCGCCCTTCGCCTCGCCCGGCCCATGTGTCGCGGGACCCATTCGATCGAGCAGCAGAAACGGATCGATGTGATCGAGACGCGCCGTCGGGAAGGGGCGCGTCACGAGCATCCCTGCGCCTTCGAGCTGAGGCGTGGCGTGGACGAGTTGGAGCACGGAGCGTGTGGTCATCACCCTCCACAACAACCGCGCATTCCTCGGCGGGGAAATCACGGGCTCGTTCATGCGTTTCGTCATCGCATGATCCGCTTGCTCATCATCGCGTTTCTCGCCACCGCGCTCGCCGCGCAGCCGCCGCGCGTCCAGACTGGCGATGAGGCGATTGCCGCCGACGCGCGTTCGTACGCGCGCGATCAGGGTGTGAGTCACGAAGAGGCGATCCGGCGGCTGCGCATCCAGAGCGAGATGGGCGGGCTGATCGGACAGCTTCGCAGAACGCACAAGGCGCGGCTCGCCGGAATCGCGATCGAGCATCAGCCGGTCTATCGCGTACGCGTGCTGCTCACGGGCACGAAGCCGGTCGCGTCGCAAGAGCACAAGCTTGGCGGCAGCCGATTGCCGGTCGTATTCGAGACCGGAGCGAAGGCAACCATCGACGAGTTGGTCAACGCGATGACCGCGAACACGGACGCGCTCGAGCGCATCTACCCGACGCTCGCCGGCCTGGGCACCGACGAGCGCACCGGCGAGATCGTTCTCGATGTTTACGCGCCCGATGCGAAAGACGCGGAAGCGGCGAAGGCGAAACTCCCCGAAGTGCGGAAGCTCCTGGGCGTTCCGGTCCGCATCGAAATCACGAACGCTTACCCGACCCTGATGTAAGCAAACCGATCAGCCCCCCGATCGCGAGCAATCCGATCACGCCACGATGCGTGTTCGCCCACAGTTGCGGGCTGGTGCCCTTCGCGCGATCGCTGAAGACTCCGTGCGCGCCGGCATCGCCAGGAACAGGCGCGAAAAGATTGTCGGCGCGGCCTTCCTCCTCGGGTTCATCGCCTTGTTGCGCGTCGAAGCCGATGCGGCCGAGGTAGCGGTCGAGAAGGCCGGGGGCGAAGGCGTTGGCAATGATGGCCTGCGAGGTTCCCCATCCCACGTTCAGCTCGCGGCGCGGATGGTCGGACGCCCACACGATCGCGCGCGCCGCCACTTCTGGCTCGAAGATCGTGCCGAACGGCTGCGCCTTGCGCGGCATGTGACTGCGCAGCCAGCGGAACTGCGGCGTGTTCACCGCCGGCAGATTCACCATGCACACGCGCACGTTGCTGCCGTCGTGGAGCAGTTCTGATCGCAGCGACTCGTGAAAACCCTGCACCGCGTGCTTCGCCGCGCAATACGGTGCCTGTAGCGGGATGCCTCGATACGCGAGCGTCGAGCCGACCTGCACGATCACTCCGCGATCGCGCGGCAGCATGCGCCGCAGCGCGGAGAGCGTGCCGTGCACGATGCCGAGATACGTGACTTCCGTGACGCGGCGGAACTCGTCAGCAGAGAGCTCTTTCACCGGCCCCAGCACGGAGGCCATGGCGTTGTTCACCCACACGTCGATCGGCCCGAGCTCGTCTTCGATCGTCTGCGCCGAGCGCTCGATGGCATCCGCATCGGCGACGTCGGCGACCACGACGATCGCTTTTCCGCCGCGCGCTTCGACTTCCGAGCGCGCGGCTTCGAGCGCCTCGGCGTTGCGCGCGATGAGGCCGATGCGTGCACCTCGTGCCGCGAACATCCGCGCGGTGGCGCGGCCGATGCCTGCGGAAGCTCCGGTGATGACGACGACCTGTTGGTTCATGAAGTTCCTCCTAGGGGAGTACCACTAGTGTCGCGGCAGCAGACTCTCGAGCGCGTCGCGCAAACGTTCGATCGGTTGTGAAGTGAGCGACCACGGCGTGGCCTGCCGCACGACATACAGCTTTCCGTGCTGCTCGACGATGCGATACGAGGTGCGCCCATCCTTGCGGCGCTTGAAGCGGATCGTCACGCGCGCCTTGCCGACGCGCAGATCGCGCAGCGTGATCTCCGGCAGCCATTCCGGCAGATGCGGATCGACGACGAGCATCGAGAGAGGCGCGTACGGGTAGAGGCCGAGCATCGCCTGCAGCAGCGAGAAGACCGATGACGACGACCACGCTTGCGGAGAGTTCGCGCCGGGATAGATCGCGGGGAAGGGATGTCGTTCATCGCGCGGATGTCCGCCGAAGAGCTCCGGTAGCCGATGGAACTCGAAGATCGACGCGGCTTCGAACTGCGCGCGCGCGATCTGCTCCACGCGTTCATGCAAACCGTAGCGCATGAAGCCGAGCGCGAACGTTCCGTGCTCGACCGGCCAGATCGAGCCGAGGTGATAGCTGTAGGGGTTGTAGCGCGGATGGTCGGAGGAGAGTGTGCGGATGCCCCAGCCGCTGAACAGATCGGGCGCGAAGAGACGATCGGCGGTGCGTCTCACGAGCGACGCATCCGCGATCGCGGCGGCGATGCAGTGACCCGCATTCGAGCCGATGGAGCGGATGGGACGTTTCTCGGCATCGAGAGCCATCGCGTAGAAGCCGTCCTCCTCGATCCAGAACGTTTCGTTGAAACGCTTCTTCAGCTCCGAGGCTTCGCGATACAACCGCTTGGCGAGGTCGTGCTCGCCGAACGCCCACAGCGTTCCGGCGAAGTGCAGCTTCGCGACGTAGACGAAGGCCTGCTCTTCAGAGGTCGCGATGGGCGGCTCGACGAGTGTGCCGTCCTCGTACACGATCGCGTCCGGCGAGTCCTTCCACGCGTGATGGCGCGGTCCCATCGGCGAGCGCGTTTTGTATTCGTAGAAGCCGTCGCCGTCGATGTCGCCGTAGCGATCGAGCCATTGCAGCGCGCGCAGCGCGGGCTCGATGAGCGGACGGACCAGGTCCTTGTCCGCCGTCCAGTGCCACAGGTCCGCGGCGATGAATGGATAGAGTCCCGAGGTGGTGATGGAGCTGTAGCCGCGGCGGCGCGGATTGAATTCGAGCATCGACAGCGGTCCGGTGTGCGCCTCGTGCAGCATCTTGCCGGGCTGCTCGTCGCGCCCGTCGTCTTCGCGCGTGCCCTGCAGTTCGGCGAGCACCGGCAGCGTGCCGCTCATGATCTCCGGTCCGAGCAGCGCCGCCTGCCAGCCGGCAGTGAGCGTGTCGCGGCCGTACAGCGAGACATACAACGGCAGCCCCGCCGCGACGGTCCACGCGCGCGGACCGCGGTCGAGATCGTACAGGCGCAACGCGGCGAGATCGGCGCGCGCCTGTTCGAGGGTGGCGAGTACATCGGCCGTCATCGTCCCCGCCACGGGACTCTCGAACTGCGTGCCCTCGGTCATGAATGTCGTCAGGTGCTCATCGTGCGGAGCGTCGATGCCATAACAGGCGTGGGGCGGCGGGAGTCGCATGCCGTCGATGACCGGGGTCATGCGAATGCAGGCGTGCCATTGCTGGTGGGGCTCGAGTGCGACTTCGAATTCGAGTCGGCCGTTGATGTACTTGGCCGCGGTGGTCGCGTTTGCGATCTCGATTTCGATCGCGCGATGGAGGGACAGTGCGCCGTGTTGGGCGTGGTAGTCGAATGTCAGCGTGCGGCAGCTTTCGCTGCCGCTGTTGAAAGCGGCAGCTGGCGCTGCCGCACTCCATAGCTGTCGTTCGATGTCCGCGGGGTCGACAAAGTCGGCGTCGACTTCGATCGCGAAGGTGAATGACGACCCTTCATTCGTGTAGTTCGTCAGATCGATGTCCTCGTGGAGTCCGCCATCGATCACGCGGGTGACGCGCAACTCGAGCGGAATCTGCGACGTGAACGGCACGAGGCCGCTGCCCTGATCCTTGGGCGGGCGCGTCACGCCGGGCGCCGCCATGACGTAGTAGCCGAGCCAGTGATGCTGCCGCACCGAAGACAGCGCCGTGGGCTCGGGCGCTTCTTCGTCGATCAGGTAACGCCAGCGCGAAAGCAGCCGCGTCTCGTGCACGAAGAGCCCGCGCGAATCGCCCTCGGGAATCAGTCCGTCGAGCGTCGTGGCCAGCACGCTGCGGCCGCGGCTGATGTAGCTCGTGAACGCGCGCGGCCGGACGCGGATCAGGTCGGGCGCGGCCGGCCTTCCACTGCTCACTCCATCCTCACCTCGACGCTTCCCGGCGCCGTCACATCCATCACGCGATCCTCGTAGCCCGCCGCGACTACCTTCATCCGATACCGGCCGGGCGCAAGGGAGCCTGCGAGCGTCACGCCATCCGGCTCGCGGTCGAGACGCACGGGCACGCCTTCGATCTCGATGTGCGCGCCGAGCGGTGTGCCGTTCCTTGCATCGAGCACGCGCACGCGCAACTCGCTCGTCGTCACGAGCTCCAACGCGATCGGCGGCGTCGTGCCGCGGCCGAGTTGGAGCGGCAGCGCGCGATGCGCGTATCCGCGAGCCCAGGCGATGACGCGATACGCGCCCATCGCCGCGGTCAGCAGGCGGAAGCGGCCGTTGGCATCGGTGATCGCCTCGCCGCCGTAGTAGTTCGGCATGGTCTGCTCCGGCATGAGCGAGACGAAGACGCCGGAAAGCGGCTCGTGGGTCACCGCATCAGTGACCGTTCCTTCGATGGCTTGCTCGCGCAGCTCGAGATCGATGGTCTCCCCGCCGCGAATCTCGCGCACGAGCTGCAGGATGCCGTTGCTCACCGACTCGGCGTGCGCAAAGACCTGATAGCGGCCGGTCTCGGCCAGTGCAACCTCGTAGCCGCCATCGGCGCGCGACTTCGCGGAGCCGGCGATGCCGCTCACGCCCGCGAATACGACCTGGACTCCAGCGAGCGGTTGCGCATCGAGCGTCACACGGCCACGCACGATGACTGATCCGCCGAGCTCCAGGTCGACGCGCACCGCTTGTCCGGCGATCAGCTCGACTTGCTTTCGAGCGGACGACCGGCCACCGCTTGTCGATTCGAGGTGCGCGGTCACGTACACCTTGCCGAGCGGCACTTCGTCGATGCGATAGCTTCCGTCGTCGCCGATCATCCCCTCGACGCCGCGATCCTGCGCTTCGATGAAGATGGCTCGGCGCGTGATTTTCGCGCCGCTGAGGTTCGCCGGGAGGCCGCTCACGATGCCGTACAGCACGCCCGCCGGTTTCGGATCGAGCGATAGTACGAGCTCGCTCGTTTTCGTCGGATCGACGTCGCGCACCTGGGCATTCGCCTCCTCGGTGAAGGCGCTCACGGTGTAGCGCGCGGCCACGAGCCCGCTCAGCACGAAGCGGCCATTCGCATCGGACACCGTGGACTGATGCGTACCGCCGAGGGCTGGCGTGCTCGCGTCGATCTGTACGCCGGAAGCGGGTTTGCCGCCGCGCCGCACGATTCCTTCGATGGTCATGCCGCGCACGAGCTGCACATCGAGCGTGGTCAGCGATGCGACCTCGATCGGCTTCATGAATGGCACGAAGCCTTCCTTGCGCACGGTGGCGGTGATGGTGCCCGGAGTGAGGCCGGTGACCGTGAAGGAGCCGTCCGCGGCGGTGACGGCGTTGTTCGGACCGACGCGATACGAGCTGCGCCGCCGCTCGGTGCGCTCGAAAAAGATGGCCGCATCCGCAACCGGATCGCCATGCTCGTCGGTGACGCGGCCGCTGATCGAGATGCCGCGATCGAGAGCGATCACGACGTCCGCCGGCTCCTTCTCGCTGACCTCCACTTCGATCGCCTCGGCAGGTGTGTAACCGACGGCAGTGGCGGCGACGCGATAAACACCCGCGGAAAGCGTCAACGCCACCACGCCGTCATTCCTCGACTCGCCGTGTCGCGTGTCCTCGTCGATCGTCAAGACGAACTCGCGTACCGGCTCGCGTGTCTCGGCGTCGACGATGCGCGCGCGCAGCGTACCGGCAGCCGGCAGCGCGACGTCGATGGTCGAGGGAGCTTTCGCTTCGACCTTGTGATCCACCAACTCGGCGGACTTCATGATCCGGAGCGTGTATTTGCCGGGGGCGAGGTCGGGGATTTCGAACTTGCCGTTTGCGTCGATGGCGATCGGTTGCCGCTCGCCGTTGAGTATGAACACTTGCGCGTCGGCGACGGGGATCTCGTTGCGATGGACGCGGCCGCGGATCGCGAACGCGGGCTCGAGTTTCACGGCCAGCGTCGTCGGATCTTTGATCTCGCGTTCGACGACGGTGGCGGCCAGATGTCCATCCGATTTCACGGCAAAGTCCCACGTGCCGGGCGTGAGGTATACGGTCGCGATGCCATCGTCACCGGTGCGCACGAAAAGATGTTCGAATCGCTCGGTGACAAGTTGCGTGGGAGAGCGGAGTCCAGCCGTTTCATCGATCGACGCGAACGCGATGCGCGCATCCTTCAGCGGCTTGTCATTCGCGTCGTGCACGCGCACGGTTACGCTTTCGAAACGTGGCAGCGTCACGTCGATCGTGTGTGCACCACTGCCGAACGTGAACGGTGCGGACCGCACCGCCGCGTGCGCGGCGAGGCTCACCACGAGCGACGCGCGCTCGCTTCGCTCGAACGGCGGAGCGGCGATCTCGTAGCGCCCGTCATCCGAGGTTGTGACGCTCGGAGCGTCCGCGAAATCGAGCGAAGTACGCTCGGCAAGTGCGACCTGAATGCGCGCGCCCACGACCGGCCTGGCAGCGGCGTCGACGACGCGGCCGCGAATCGTTTGTGCGTCGAGGGAAAGTGCCGCGGTCAGGAGCAGGAGGATCGAGAGTCGCACTACGCTCTCAACGTCACGCCCTTCTCTCCGTACTCCCGCGCCACCGCGGCCATCATCGCTTCCGTCGCCGCGTTGATCGTGTCGCCCGTCAGCGCCTCGTCGGAGAGGTACTCGATCTCGAACGTGACCGCGCGCGACTGGCGCGGATCGTTCGGCATCTCGTATACGTCGACGATGCGGATCTCGCGAAGGAATGGCGGCGCTGCCGACGCGAGTGCATCGCGGATCGCCGCGGCGGCGATGCCCGCCGGGATCGCGTACGCCACGTTGCGCACCACCGCTTGCCGCGACGGCGGATCGCTGTAGACGCGCGGACGCGGTTTCGCGAGCAGCACCGCGGTTTCGATCTCGAGATACACCGGCCGCTGGCGCTTGATGTCGAAGCGCTGCAAGAGCAGCGGATGCAACTCGCCGAAGATGCCCACCAGCGCGCTGTCGAGCCATACGCCGGAACAACGTCCGGGATGGAAGAAGCGCTGCAGGCGATGGCCGTCCGCCGCGCCGAGCGTCAGGTCGATGCGCAGCTCGAGCCGCAACTGCTCGACGATCCCTTTGAGATAGATCGTATCGGCCGGGCGGCCTTTATCGCCCCAGAACGGTCCGCGATCGCGGCCATTCGCGAGCGCCCACAGGATCGCCTTCTCGCTGAGGTCGGGGAGATAGACGCGCGCCCACTCGTACATCTTGATGTTCGCGAGCTTGTTGTTCACGTTCGCCGCGAGCGCGTCCAGCGCCTGCGCGATGGTGTTGTTGCGCATCAGCGAGTAGCTGCGCTCGATCGAGTTCTGCATCTCGACGTGCGCGTACAGCGGATCGTTTTCGGTGAGGCCGAGGCGCTCGCGGACGCCCGGTCCGTAGAAGCTGTCGGTGAAGATTTCGTAGAAGCCTTCCGCGACGAAGATTTCGTTCACGCGTTCCGCGACGTTCTCCGCGTGACTCGGCAGCGCGCCCATCTCGACGGGCGGCAGCGTGATCGGCGTGTTGTTGTAGCCGACCGACTTGAGCACCTCTTCGGCGATGTCGGATTCAAAGTGCACGTCCCACAAGCGATGCGGCGGGACGATCACCTGGAGCGACGGGCTCTGAGCCCGTCGGCCTTCGGCCTCGGCGGGCTGAGAGCCCGCCGCTCCAGATGGCTCGACGGTAAAGCCATATCGAGTGAGTCTTTCCGCCATCGCGAGCTCAGACAAGTCGGTTCCGACGAAGCGATTCGTTTTCGCGACGTCGACGTCGATCTTGCGCTGCGGGTCCTGCCAGTCGCCCGCGATGTACGACGTGCCCACGCGATAGCCCGCATGCTGTTCGAGCAGATGCGCGACGCGGGCCGCGCCGATGAGCGGCAACGTCGGATCGCCGCCACGCATGAAGCGCGCGGCCGCATCGGTGGCCTGATTCAACTGCCGCGAGGCGATGCGCACCGCCACCGGATCGAAGCAGGCCGCTTCGAGCAGGATGCGCTTCGTTTTCTCGGTGATGCCTGTTTCCACGCAGCCGATCACGCCGGCGATGCCGAGGATCTTGGAGTCGTCGGCGATGACGAGCATTCCTTCGGGAATCTCCACCGGTCCGGGCGTGAAGAGCATCCACGCCTTTTCGCCCTTGCGCGAGAGTCGAATGGTGATCGGTCCATCGATCGTGTCCGCGTCGTACGCGTGCGAAGGCTGGCCGATGTCGAAGTTCGTGAGGTTCGACGCGTCCACCGGTGCGCTGATCGAATGCACGTCCGCCGCGATCAACGGTGCGATCACTTCCGATGGCAGCGGCTTGCGCGTCTCATCCCGGAAGAGCTCCGTGAGCGTGAAGACGAGGCAGAGCGGCGACTCGATCCGGATGCGCGTTTCATCGGCATCCTGCACTTGAAGCTTGTGCAGTTTCTGGTAGTGCAGCGCATCGCCGGTGCGGCCGCGCACTTCGCGCGCCACGCCCTGGTAGCAGTAGTGATCGCCGCGATTCGCAAGCAGCTCGCAGTTGAAGACGGTGCCGACGTCAGTCGTGTCGACGGACTTCACTTCGACGCCGACGTCATCGAGCAACTCGCGCGCCTCGCGCGCGGACGCCGGCATGTCGATGTGCGCCCGCAACTGTTCCAGCAGGAACTTCACATCCCACCTCGGTGGATATTGCGGTGCACGCGCAGGTCCTGTTCGTACAGCGGCTTCAGCGCGGTGAGTCCCGCGGCCTGCGCGGCGATGCGCGTCGTGCCGATGCCGAACGCGATGCCGCTCAGCTTCGTGTGGTCGTAGCCGAACTCGATGAAGACTTTCGGATGGATCATTCCGGAGCCGAGGATGGTGATCCAGCCGGCGCCGCGGCATGCGGGGCAGTGTTCGTCCTTCGCGAAACAGACCGTGCACTGCATGTCCATGCCGACGGAGGGCTCGGTGTACGGGTAGTACTTCGGCTTGAAGCGGAACTCGTGGTTATCACCGTAAATAGATTTCGCGATCTCGAGGAGCGTGCCTTTGAGATCGCCGTACGTGAGGCCTTCCTCGACCCAGATGCCTTCGAACTGATGGAACATCGCCAGGTGCGTCGCGTCGACCGCTTCATTGCGATAGACGCGACCGGCGGCCACGACTTTGATTGGCAGCGGCGGATGGCGTTCCAGCACGCGCGCCTGCACGGTGGTGGTGTGCGAGCGCAGCAGGTGATTGTCGGGCAGCCAGAACGTGTCCTGCATGTCGCGCGCGGGATGGTTCTCCGGGATGTTGAGCGCGTCGAAGTTGTAATAGGGCGTCTCGATGTCCGGCCCTTCCTCGAGCGTGAAGCCGAGGCGGCGCATGACGTCCATCGCTTTCTTGTGCACCTGCGTAAGCGGATGCGTCGCGCCGCGCTCCTGCGCGATGCCGGGGAGCGTCAGATCCTGCCATTCGCTTTCGATCTGTTTTGCGGCCGCAATCTCCGCGATGCGCGCGTCAGCTTCATCGAGCGCCTGCTCGATGGCCTGCGCCGCGTCGTTGATCTCTTTCGCAAACCGCGGCCGCTCCTCGGCCGGCATCGCACCGAGCGACTTCAGGGCGGTTCTGACGTAGCTCTTCTTGCCGAGGAACTTCGTGCGCAGTTCCCGGAGCTGCTCGGGCGTCTCGGCCGCGGCGAGCTCGGCGCGGAATTCGGCGAGAGTCTGTTCGCTGGTCATATTCTTCAAACTATTCGACGGGCTGAGAGCCCGTCGCTCCAGACTCTTCCTCGTCATCCCCAACCGGCCGCATGAGCGGAAACCAAACCACATCGCGCAGGTTCGGCGCCTCGGTCAGCAGCGCCACGAAGCGATCGATGCCCATGCCCCAACCCGAGATCGGCGGCATGCCGAACTCCATCGCGGTCAGGTAATCCTCGTCGACCGGCATCGCCTCGTCGTCGCCCTTCTTCCGCAGCTCCGCCTGCTCTTCAAAGCGCCGGCGCTGATCGAGCGGATCGACGAGCTCGGAGTACGCGTTGATCACTTCCCACGTGTCGACCACGAGCTGGAAGCGATCGACGGCGTCGGGATTCGTATCGCTGCGGCGCGCGAGAGGCGAGAGATCGACCGGATGTCCGACGATGAACGTCGGCTGGATCAGTTTCGGCCGCGCCGTGCGCTTGTAAAGCTGATCGATGAGACTGCCCCGGCCCGCGTCGGGATTGTCGAGCTCGATCTTCGCCGCGAAGATCGCCTTGCGCAGCGAGTCGGCGTCGCGATGGACGTCGATGTCGATGGCGCTGTTCTCGAGGATGATGTCGCGCAGGCGGATGCGCGGCCACGGCTGGTCGAAATCGATGACGTGCTCGCCGCGCCGGATCTGTAGCGTCCCTGCAGCCTCTCTAATCGCGAACTTCAGCATGGCCTCGGTGAAGGCCATGTTGTCTTCGTAGTTCCAGTAGGCCGCGTAAAACTCCAGCATCGTGAATTCCTGGAGGTGCGACGCGGCCAGCCCTTCATTGCGAAAGCAACGCGCGAATTCATAGACCCGGTCATAACCGCCGACGATGAGGCGCTTGAGATACGTCTCCGGCGCGATGCGCAGCACCAGATCGATGTCGAGCGCGTTGTGATGCGTGTAGAACGGCCGCGCCAGCGCGCCCGACTGCTGCGTATTGAGGATCGGCGTTTCGACCTCGTCGAAGCCGTTGCGATTCAGGAAATCGCGCAATGCATTGACGACCTTCGTGCGCACGCGGAAGCGCGCGCGCGTTTCCTCGTTCGAGACCAGATCGAGATAACGCTTGCGCCAGTTCGTCTCGATGTCCTTGACGCCCTGATACTTGTTCGGCGGCGGCTGCAGCGTCTTGCCGAGGAGCGTCCAGTGTTTGACGCGGATGGTGAGCTCGCCCTTGTCGGTGAAATACATCTCGCCGTCGACGCCGATGAAATCCCAGCGATCGATGCCTTTGGAAAACAGCTCGTATTTCTTTCTGCTGGCTTCGGGATCGGCATCGAGCTCGTCGCGCAACAGCGCGAGCTGAATGTGACCCTCGAAGTCTTCCAGCGTGGCGAAGGTGAGCTTGCCGAACTTGCGCAACTGCCCGACGCGGCCCGCGGCGCGCACGCGCGTGCCGGGCGCGAGACTCATCGTTTCGCGCAGCGTGTGCGTGCGCTCGAAACGCTCCGGATGGACCTGCACTCCCTCCCGCTCGAGGAGCTGTCTTTTTTCGATGCGTACGTCGCGGAGGGACTGTTCGGCCATTTGGTCGCGGAGGATACCAAAGCCGCTTGCTCCAGATGCTTACAATGGCGAGCGCAATGAAAATCCTGCTGCAGGACCTTCGATACGGCTTCGCGATGATGGTGAAGAAGCCGGCCTTCACGCTCATCGCGATTTCGGCGTTGATGCTCGGCATCGGCGCGAATACGGCCATCTTCAGCATCGTCAACTCAGTCCTGTTGCGGCCGCTCCCGTATGACGAGGCGGAGCAGCTCGTGCGCATCCATGACTCGAAGCCGCCGGAGCTCGAACGGTTTCCGGTCTCGCCAGGCAACTTCACGCGGTGGCGCGCGAGCACGCGCTCGTTCGAGCGGGTGGCGGCGTATCACAGCGCCGGCCGGCCGCTCGTCCTCACCGGCGGCGCGCGGCCGGAGCAGCTCGAAGCATCACGCGTCTCCGCGAACCTCTTTGCCCTGCTGCGCGTGAAACCAGCGCTCGGACGCACGTTTTCTGTCGACGAAGAAGAATCGGGCCGCGATCGCGTGCTGCTGCTCAGTCACTCGATGTGGCAGCAGCGCTTCGGCGGCGATCCGCGCATCGTCGGCCGCACCGTCACGCTCAGCGACAACGTCTACACGATCGTCGGCGTGATGCCGCCGAGCTTCCGCTTCCCATCGGAGACGACGCAAGTGTGGGTGCCGCTTGGATTCACGGCCAAGGATCGGACGAGGCATGGCTCGCACTACCTGACCGTGCTGGCGCGGCTCAGGAGCGGCACGCCGATCGAGAGCGCGCAGGCGGAGATGAATGCCATCGCGCAGGCGCTCGCGCGCGAGCTGCCCAACACGAACGGCGGCTGGAGCACGAAAGTGGTCGCGTGGCAGGAGGATCTGGTCGGGTCGCTGCGCACGCCGCTGGCCGTGCTTTCGGCCGCGGTGTTCTTCGTCCTGCTGATCGCATGCGTCAACGTCACGAATCTCCTGCTCGCGCGGGCGACGTCGCGTTCGCGCGAAGTGGCCATTCGCGTCGCACTCGGCGCGAGTCGCGGTCGCATCGTGCGACAGCTCCTGACCGAGAGCCTGCTTCTCGCGGTGACCGGCGGCGCGCTCGGCCTGTTGTTCGCCATTGCCGGAGTGCGCGTGCTCGGGCGATTCGCGGCCGATACGCTGCCGGCGATCAAAGACGTCTCGATCGATGCGCGCGTGCTCGGCTTTACGCTGCTCGCCTCGATCCTCACCGGCGTCATCTTCGGACTTGCGCCGGCGCTGCAACTCGCCGGATCCGAGACGACCGACGCGCTCAAGGACGGCGCGCGCGGAACGACCGGCGGCACGAGGCGTACGCAGTTGCGCAAGATTCTCGTCGTCGCCGAAGTCGGACTCGCACTCGTGCTGCTCGTGGCTGCCGGACTGCTCATCCGCAGCTTCACGAAGTTGCGCGACGTACAGCCCGGATTCGACGCGAAGAACGTGCTCACGATGAACCTCTCGCTTTCGCGCGTGCGATACCCGGATGACGCGCAGAAGGCGAGGTTCGCCGAATACGCGGTGCGCGAAGTCTCCGCGCTGCCGGGCGTCGAGTCGGCGGCGGTCGTTTCGCCGTTGCCCTTCGGCAGCGACACGAACTACGGATTCGCGATCGATGGACAACCGATCGGCGATGAGAGCCGGCTGCCCACCGCGAATCACTACGTCATCAGCGCCGATTACTTCCGCGCCATGCGCGTGCCGATCAACCGCGGCCGCGCGTTCACCGATCGAGACCGCGATGGCGCGCCGCGCGTGGCCATCATCAACGAGACCATGGCGCGCACGTACTTTCCCAGCGTCGATCCGATCGGCAGGCGCATCTACGTCACGAACGGCACGGAGGTCTGGCGCGAGATCGTCGGCGTCGCCGGCGACGTCAAGCAGTACGGCCTCGACACCGACGCGAAGCCGCAGATCTACGAGCCTTATCTGCAGGAGCCGTTCTTCGCGATGAATCTCATCCTGCGCTCTCCGCATGCCGAACGGATGGCGGATGCAGCGACCAGCCGCCTGCTCGCGCTGGACAAGGATCAACCGGTAACGGGCATCCGCACGCTGGAGAGCCTCGTCGCCGACTCGATGGCCCGCCGGCGCTTCTCCATGACGCTGCTGACGCTCTTCGCGTCGGCCGCGTTGCTGCTCGCCGCGATGGGGATTTACGGCGTCATGGCGTATTTCGTCTCGCAACGCACTCACGAGATCGGCATCCGCATGTCCCTCGGCGCTCACGCCGCGGACATCCTGAGATTGATCGTTGGTGAGGGCGCTCGGCTCGTGGCGACTGGAGTCGCGGTCGGCCTGGCCGCCGCGTTTCTTCTGACGCGCGCGATGTCCGCGTTGCTGTTCGGCGTCAGCGCGACGGACTTGCCGACCTTCGCCGGCGTCGCCGTGATGCTCCTCGGCGTCGCGCTGCTGGCGAGCTACATTCCAGCGCGCCGCGCGACGAAGCTCGACTTGGTGGTCGCGCTGAGGCAGGAATGAGCTATGGAGTGCGGCAGCGAATCCCTGCCGCACTCCGCAACTACAATGCGCGCCTCATGAATCCAGAACAGATCCGCTCGCAGTTTCCCGCGCTGGAACGCCTGCACAACGGGAAGCCGGTCGCGTACTTCGATGCGCCCGGAGGGACGCAGGTGCCGCGCCTCGTGGCCGAGGCGATGACGGACTATCTGTTTCATCACAACGCGAATACGCACTGGCCGTATCCGACCAGCGCGGAGACGGACGCGATCATCACTGGTGCGCGCGAGGCCGTCGCGGACCTGCTCAACGCGCGCGCCGCGGAGGTGGTGTTCGGCGCGAACATGACCACGCTCACGTTTCATCTCGCGCGCACGCTCGGCCGCACGTGGAGCAAAGGCGACGAAGTCATCGTCACCGAGCTCGATCATCACGCGAACGTCGCGCCGTGGCAGGCGCTGATGTTCGACCGCGGCATCACCATTCGTACTGCGCGTATGGATTGCGATTCGGGTCAGCTCGACTACGAACATCTCGCGTCACTGATCACCGACAACACGAAGTTGATCGCGGTGGGCGCAGCGTCGAATGCGATCGGGACGATCAACGACCTCCGCCGCGTTGCGAAGATCGCACGCGATGCCGGCGTCTACTTTTTCGTCGACGCGGTGCATCTCGCGCCGCATGAGCTCATCGACGCACACGCCATCGGCTGCGATTTTCTCGCGTGCTCGTCGTACAAGTTCTACGGACCGCACGCGGGCATCCTGTGGGGGCGGCACGAGCTGCTCGATACGCTGCCGTTTCCGAAGCTCCTTCCGGCACCCGATCGCGCGCCGGAACGCGTCGAGACCGGAACGCAGAATCACGAAGGGATCGCGGGCATCGCCGCTACGATCGACTTCCTCGCGTCGCTGGGCGGCAGCGCCGGTACGCGGCGTGAGCGCCTCGCGCAGGCGTTCACCTCGCTGCACGAGGCGGGCTTGCAGCTCACGCAAATCCTGTGGGACGGGCTGAAGGCGCTGCCGCGCGTGCGGGTGTACGGGCCGCCGCCGTCGCAGCCGCGCACGCCGACGGTTTCGTTCACGGTTGAGGGGATGGATGCGGATGACGTCGCACGCAGACTCGTCGAGGAAGCGATCTTCGCGAGCAGCGGTGACTTTTATGCGACGACCGTTTGCGAACGCTTCGGCATCCAGAGCCTGCTGCGTGTCGGATGCGCGTGTTACACGACGGAGGAGGAGGTGCGGCGGTTGCTCGCGGCAGTTGCGGCACTGTAGGATCGTCGGGCAATGGCGAAACAACGACATACCCCGACCCAGGAAACCTCATCGAAGGGAACGCTCGCCGCGCTCGCGCTCGGCGCCGTGCTCGTCGCGGGACTCGTCGCGTGGGCGCTCACGCGCACCGTCGACAGGCCCGCCAGTCCACCGAGCGTCATGGACACCGTGGAAACCGCTTCCGCGCCGACGGCGACGGTCGACACCACGGCGTTCGTGCCTCCCGTTACCCCGCCCGCTCCGAACATCTCGGCGACCGGCGACATCGTCACCTCGACGCAAGCGCCGCCGCAAGGCGACAGGGGTGAAGTGCAGCGCATGTCCGCCGAGGATTTGCGGGACCGGATGAAGAGCGGCAATGTGGTGGTCGTGGATACGCGCGACGCCAACTCGTTCGAGGGCTCGCACATCCCCGGCGCGATCAACATCCCCATGGCCAGCATCGAGGCAAATCTCGACCGGCTGCCGAAGGACAAGGAGATCGTCGCGTACTGTACGTGACCCAACGAAGAAACGAGCGCCGGTGCGGCGCTCATCCTGAAGAATCATGGCTACACCAAAGTCGCCGCTCTCTTCGGCGGTCTCACCGCCTGGCGTAACCTCGGGTACCCGCTGCAGGAGCGCGGCAATCCGATGCTTCCGCGGTAACGCTCACTTCCGGGCGTCGTGCAGACGACGCCCGGCCGCGACCGAATCTTCCGGGAGCGCCACGGGGACGCCGAGCTGCAGCGCCTGCACGTAGACGCGCGCGCCCGCTTCCATGGCGATCGCCGCATGCAGCGCGTGCGCGAGATCGCGGCCGATGCAGACGTTGCCGTGATTCGCCAGCAGCACGCCCGCGCGATCGCCGAGCGCGCGCAGCACGTTGATGCCGACGGCGTCGGTGCCGGTGAACGCGTAGTCCGCAACTTCGATCTGGCCGCCGAGCGACACGACCATCTCGTCGAGCAGCGGCGGAAGCGACCGCCGCAACACGGAAAGCGTGGTGACGAACGGCGCGTGCGTGTGCACGATCGCGCCGACGTCCGGCCGCGAACGATAGATCGCGAGATGCATCGGGAGTTCGTACGAAGGCTCTCGAATCGAGGCGACGGCTCCGCCGCTCTCGAGCTCGACGATCACGATCTCGTCCGCGGTGAGCTCGTGGTACGGGACGGAAGTGGGCGTGATGGCGACGTGCGCCGCATCGACGCGACGACTGACGTTGCCGGAGGAGCCGGTCACGAGTCCCGCTTCCCACATGCGGCGGGCGGCGGTGTGGACCTCGGCTCGGGCGTCCTGGAAGGCGTCCATGGGGGAGTCTTAGAGTCTTAGAGCCTTAGAGTCGTAGAGGGTCGGTGCCACGTGCGTCCTCTAAGACTCTAAGCCTCTAAGACTCTGAAGACTCGTCTCTCCGGCTTACTTCTTGTCCTTCTTCGGCTTCTTCGTTTCTTTCCGTTTGTCCTGTCCTTTGGCCATGTAGCCCTCCAATGGAATGATGATACTCGCGTGCATCTCCTTCATCTCTTCGACTTGTCGCTGAAGTTGCGTGAGGACGACGTTGCGCTGGAGTGGGACGGCGGTGAGTACACGTTCGGCGACGTCGAGCGCCGCAGCAATCGGATGGCCGATGCGTTGCGGGCGAAGGGCTTTGTCAAGGGCGACCGGCTTTGCGTGCAGCTCGCGAATCGCATCGAGTTGATCGATCTCTATCTCGCATGCGTGAAGCTCGGGGTGATCTTCGTGCCGATCAACGTGCTCTACCGGGAACGCGAAGTGGCGCACATCGTCGGCGATGCGGAACCGCGTGCGGTGATCACGGCCGAGAATCTCGCGTCATTCACTGGAGCGGCGGGCTCTCAGCCCGCCGAGCCCGACGACGGGCTGAGAGCCCGTCGCTCCAGCGATCTCGATGGTTCCACGCCCGCGGCGATCATCTACACATCCGGTACGACCGGCGCGTCGAAAGGCGCGGTGCTCACGCACGACAACTTCGCCGCGAACGCCGTGAATCTCGTCAGTTGCTGGCAGATCTCGGATCGCGATCGGTTCTTTCTCGCGCTGCCGCTGTTTCACATTCACGCGCTCGGGAACGGACTGCACACCTGGCTTCTCAGCGGCTGCCGCATGCGGCTGGCCGAGCGTTTCAATCACCGAACCACCGTTCAGGAGCTGCGCGCGTTCGCGCCGACGTTGTTCTTCGGCGTCCCGACGATGTACGTGCGCCTGCTCGACACGCGGCCCGAGGAAGCGCGTGCGATTGGCGCGTCGATGCGGCTCTTCGTCAGCGGCTCCGCGCCGCTCCCCGCGCACGTGCTGGAGCAGTTCCGCGAGCTGTTCGGGCACACCATCCTCGAACGCTACGGCATGACCGAGACGTTCATGAACACGTCGAATCCGTACGTGGGCGAGCGGCGCGCCGGGACGGTTGGTTTTCCGCTGCCGGGCGTGTCGATTCGTATCGAGGAGGGCCAGTTGCTCGTGCGCGGACCGAATGTCTTCTCCGGCTACTGGCGGCGTGCCGAGGCGACGGCGAGTGCATTCACGGCGGACGGATTCTTTCGCACCGGCGACCTCGCCTCCCGTGACCCCGGCGGCTACATCACCCTTCTCGGCCGCAAGTCCGACGTCATCATCTCCGGCGGTTTCAACATCTATCCGCGCGAGATCGAGGAATTGCTGCTCGAACAACCGGGCGTCAGCGAAGCGGCCGTGGCAGGTGTCGAGGACGCGGTGCGTGGCGAGGTTCCTATCGCGTACATCGTCGGTGATTTCGACGAGAGTGCGCTCGACCGCATCTGCCGCGAACAACTCGCGTCGTTCAAGGTCCCGCGCAAATTCGTGAAGGTCGATTCGATTCCGCGTACGGCGCTCGGGAAGGTGCAGAAGCATTTGCTGAAGCTCGTGCTGATCGTGCTGGTGACCGCGGCCGCGTTCGCAAACGGATGGAGTTCGACGGTTGTGCCACACGTCGCGCCCGCCGCGATGGAAAACGAGACGGCGCATCCGTCACCAGTACGCCTTGAACACAGCTTTTGCGAGGGATCCGGTGGCGAGTGCGACCAGAACGCTGGCCGATCAGGAAGTACTCCGTCATGTCGCTGTTGTCCCGGGACTCGCGCGAACGGACCAGGCCTTTCGCCGCGACGATGAATCCGGGTGCCTCGTAGCTGCCGGCGATGACCACCGCGAACAGCAGCACGCGTTCCAGCGCGCCGATGAGCCGTCCGCGATTGGAGGTTGACCGGGCCGTCGGGCCGTTTTGCGAGCTCAGTCGCGCTGCAGCCGCACGTAGGCGGGCAGAAGGAAGTGGTAGAGCGGCGGCGGCGTGTACGCGGAAAGCGTTCCGCCGAGCGCGCCATCGCGCAGGTCGACTTCGAGCCAGACCTCATATGGCTCGTTCGGCAGATCGTCCAGCGGCAGCGCGGCGCGGCATCCGCCTTCGAAGGTCGACTCGCCGAACCGTAGTTCCTCGAGGACGCATTCGGGCTGGTCGCCGACTTTCATGCGCGCGGCCGATGCATCGATCGAAAGCGTCAACGGTGTTGCGCTCGAGACGGTCACGATCTCACCGCGCCAGTGGCCGCTGATTTTCTCGCGCAGGGTCGATGCGGGGGAAGGGCCGCCGGGACGGAGCGACGGATCGTTGCGCCGCTTTTCCCTGTATTCCGGCAGCGCGACGTCGAGAATCTCATCGACGATGTCGTACGTGAGCTGCTGGCGGCCATTCGAGAGCGCCACGACGACCATGCCGCGCGACGGCACGATCTTCATGCGCGAAGCGCCGCCCGGCATGCCGCCGTCGTGGCCGTACCACGCGTAGCCGTACTCCGTTTCGTCGCGGCCGCAGATGCCCAGTCCG